>JAILPK010000069.1 GCA_024699495.1 Bacteroidaceae bacterium
ACACACGGGGCGTCTCTTTTTGTCATGACCTGAGATGAAAAGCATCACGCAGTATGACGGGTGCCGTTGAACCGTCTTCAACATAAGGTCGCACAGCGATGAACGACGGGTCGTAAGAGCCTGCGCGACCTGACGTGAGAGTCTGTGCGACCTGACGCGCTATAAACCCGACCTGAACCTTGGCCATGAGCCAGCAGCCATGAGCCGACCATCATGAAGACGCGCTATAAACCCGACCAGAACCTTGGCCATGAGCCAGCTGCCATGACCCGACCATCATGAAGCATCCCACTGCCTCACCTTCTCTGCAACAGATGCCATAAAGAAAGGAGCGTGGCTCATCAAACGTTATGAGCGATTCTCTGCTATGGGACAAAAAAAATTTGGTGGCGCTTAGATTTATTTGGCGGCTCTGGATAGTGCTTCGATGTAGTAGTAGTCGGCGTAGATGATACTGGCGTCTATCTCGCTGCCTGCAGGGTGGTGGCCAGTGGAGTGTAGCAGGAAAGATACGTTTCGCTCGCCGCTCTGGTAGGCTGGAGTGCTGAGTTGGGTCAATGTCTCTATGGCGAAGTCCCGGTAGGCTACGCCTTTGGCTGTTGGCAGGTAGGAGGAGAGCTCAAGCAATGCTGAGGCTACGACACAAGCGGCGGAGACATCTTTGGGGCAGGTGGTGTCTTTGTCGCCAGCTTTTATCTTGCTGATTCGCGGGTCGTCCATATCCCAATAGGGGATGCAGTCGTCGCTGGTCTGGCGCAGCCGCTTGAGATAGATGTCGGCTACTTTCTGTGCGAATGCGAGGAAGCGCGGGTCGTGTGTAAACCGATAGACCATGGTGTAGCCATAGATGGCCCATGACTGTCCGCGGCTCCACATGGAGCGGTCGCTGTAGCCCTGGTGGGTCACGCCCTTGATGAAGCGGCCGGTGAGGGTGTCGTAAACGGCGACGTGGTAACAGCTGCCGTCGCTGCGGAAATGGTTTTTCATGGTCGTTTCGGCGTGACATATAGCGATGTCGCGAAGGTGCTGGGCTGAATAGCCCTGTCCGCCGTTGGCTGCAGCCCAGAAGAGCAGCTCGAGATTCATCATGTTGTCCATGATGGTGTTGTGTCCCCCATAGTCTTTCACGTGGCGTGGCCAAGATAGTATGGTGCCGACAGTGGGGTTGAACAGGGTCGCGAGTGAGTCTGCTGCTCGGAGTGCGGCGGCCCGGTAACGCGGCTCCTTGGTGGCTTCGTAGCCTTTGAGCAACGCGTTGATAGTGATGAATCCAAGGTCGTGGTCATAGACCGGTTTGGAGACTACGGACAGGATAGCGTCAGTGTATCCTTGAGCTGCTTTCTTTACGGCTTCGCTCTTGTTATAAGCAAAGTCCATCCATAGGATTCCCGGCCAGAAACCGGAACACCACTCTTCGGGTGATGCTTTTCGCAGGTTCCAAGTCTGCTGTCCATCCAAAATGTTGCGCGGCATCATGGTGAAGTCGTAGGGGCGCAGGGCTTCGAGGGCGCGGTCGGTCTGCAGAGAACAGTAGGATAGAGCTTTGGCAGCGAGGGTGTGGCGACTGTCGGCGCTGAATACGACGTTGCGCACGTGGTTGCCTACATACATTGGGATGTAGTCGGCAGCGGCATACCATGCGGGCTTACCAGCCATCTTGTCGTGGATGAGATGGCCGTTGATTTTTATCCCTTCGAAGGTGACGTTGCGTACTTGGCGCTCTTCGCTGTAGCCGTTAATGACGGAGAGGGATTCAGTGCGGGGCACATTAGGATCGCTGTAGTAACGTATGTTGCGGAAGGTGATGTCTTCGACTCCGCGCCCAGGGGCGGCGCAGTATTTCTGATTGTATCCCACTTTGACCTGCAGGAGTGAGCCCTGGAGGATTTGTTCGATGCGTATGTTGTCGAAGAGTACGTCGCGCACGAGGTTGTTGTCGCCGCAGTTGATAGCCAGACATCCCTGATAATCCACCTGTGGCTCTGCCTGCCCGAGGATGTCTATGTTTTCATAGCGCAGGTGCTCTATGGTATCTCCCCGCTCAGCATCGCCGTGGATGCCGATGAAGATGGGGTGGGCCACATCGGGCCATAGGATGGAGTTGCGCATGGTGACTCGGCGTGTGCTGCCGCTGAACCCCTTGCGTGTGGCATAGGCTGTGGTGCAGTCGTCGCTGTTGCGGCAGAATACGCGGTCATAGAGGATGTCCGAACTGCCGCCGAAGACGTTGAGACCGTCGCCCCATCCGGGATGTGAGATGCTCCGCACGTCGTGGAGTGTGATGTGGCTGGATTCGCCTATGGGGCATGTGCAGCATACGAGTCCGTCAATGTCTATATGTGAGGAGCGGTAGATATGTGCCCCCTCATAGCCTGTGGTGGGGCGTGCGATGCCGCGCCCGAGGATGCTGACGTTTTTCACGTCCTCGATGGCGAGGGTGGAGGTCAGGTAAGCGCCTCCTGCCATATAAATTACGGAGTTGGCTGGAACGGATATCTTGCCGTCTTTCTGCGGCAGGGGCAGGTTCGACCGGCTGTCGTAATATCCGGGTGCGATGTATATGAAGCGGCGACCTTGGGCTTTTGCCTGTTTTTCTGCTTCTACCCTGTCTGCAGGAGGCGTAGAGGTGAAGACGAGGAGGTTGTCGCTCAGGGAGTAGCCGGTGGCGGAGCCGGTGCTGTTGACTCCAAACTCTACGCTCACGTTCTCCGGTTGGAAGAGGTGGAACTGGACGGTGCTGTCGTTCTGAATGTTGGCTATGGTGCCCCTGTAGGCCGGTCTGATGCGTGCGGAAGTGAATTTGCGGTGTCTGGCCACGACGCGTACGGAGACGCTGCCGGTGAAGTCGAACATGCAATAGCTGATTTCGGATATCTTATGCCCAGTCACGCCTGGCGCCGAAAGGTTGGTGGGGGCATTCACGCGGGCCATATAGGTGTCGATTTTGGTCCACTCTTTGCTGCCGCGAGGCTGCACGAATACGTCATAGTCGTCTTTCAGCGGTGCTCCTGACGGGGCGGGGTAGGTGAAGAGCTGATGGAGGGATTTGCCGCTTCGGGCTCGCGAATCGCTGACTCCGGGCACCTGGAATGTTCGCCCTTCGGTATTGGTGCTGATCTGCCCGCGGCGTGCTGCTTTGTCCTGCTGGGCGAGCAGCTTGCGAGTGTAGGGCATCTTCAGGTGTTTCACCCCAGTGTAGTGGTCGTAGGCTTTGCGGTAGATGTCCCAGATGCGGCCGCGGCCCATGGAACCAGGCTCTGTCCAGTTGTTGTAGAGGCCGGTGCAGTCGGTCCATGTCTCAAAGGGCACGTCATAGCCGAGGTTGTAGCGAGCGGAATACTCCAGACCGCGCATCAGAAGGCAGTCGAGAGCGCCCCAGAGGTCGTGGTATGTGCAGCCGGCTGTCTGGCAGCGGAGCGCTTTCCCATAATCCCATGCCATCTCGCAGATGTCACAGAGAGCACCGAGCCCGAGCTGTACATGGCCTTGGTCGCGTCCTGTCTCCTGACATTGACCTGTAGGACTCACATATCGTGGCAGGGCACCGTTGTCGTAGGCATAGAGGAAGTAATCTACGGCTGCTTTGTAGAGGGAGTCGTCATCGAGGAATATGGCGCAGGCCATGCGGCAGCGGTTGACGATGGCTCCCCAGTTGCCGTTGGCGTATGGGCTGTCGGCCTCGAATTTATTTATTGTAGGCATTATGGCGCGGCGAATCATTGCGCTCCACGACTGGCAGGCCTCTGCCTGAGCGGGTTTGAGTATGGTCATGGCCCGCACCAGATGGAAACATTGTATGGTGCATAGCGGCCCGTCATGTCCTTCAAGTTGCTGCAGGCTGTCGGCATAGGCGTCGATTATCTCCCTGGCTTTGGCTGCGTATGCCTCGCTCTGTACCCTGTCTCTGGCGTTTTGGTACTGTAGCGCGCACTGGTAGGCGGTCCACATGTCGCGTTCGCTGCCTGCTTTGGAGGCGCGGTACTGCCCATCACGGGCGACAATTCTGTATGGTCCGGCCATCTTGTAGCTGAGAAATTCAGTTTGGGCGTATAGTGCCATAGCTGCCAGCAGACTGAGCAGAAGGGATAATGAGCGTTTCATAGATTTGGCGGGTTTAAGGAGTTCGGCTTTGGTTTGTGTCAGACTTCAGAGCCGGGGTATGATGGCCGCCGCATGCTTTCACTCGAGTTCGAGTACGAGTGCCTGGCGGGGATAGAGGGGTATATCTTGAGAGAGGTCGTAGGTATTGCCGGTGGGGATGTCTGTGGCGGTGAGGCTGGTAGCTGTCGTTTCTGTGTCGAGCAGCTCGGCATAGCGGGAGACATCGAAAGTGGCAGCCTGTGAGGTGCCGTTGATGACGGTGATGACCGTGTTGCGGTGTAGCCGTCGTGCCATCACATAGACGCCGTTCAGGGGGCAGAACTGAGTGGTGTAGCCTCTGATTACGGCCTCATTGCCCTGTCGCCAATGTAGAAGTCTGCTCAGCCACATGAACATATCTTGCTGTGCCTCGGTGCGTCCGGCCGCTGTGAAACAGTTGTGGGTGTCGCCGGGGAATCCTCCGGGGAAGTCTTTGCGCACGTTGCCGTCAGTAATCTCCTTGGTGCCGTCCATTAGGATTTCTGTGCCATAATAAAGCTGTGGTATGCGTGGAGCTGTGAGCAGAAGGGCGAGTGCCTGTTTCAGCTTGGCTACCGCGGTGGCAGCTGTTGCCTCGTCCTTGTCTTGAATGGTGCCGAGGAAGCGGTCGGTGTCGTGGTTGTCAATGAATGCCATCACGTGGGACGGGTCTTCGTAGAGGTAGTCATATACGAAGTTGTTGTAAAGGCGGTTGTAGCCGTCGAACCAGCCGTCGGTTTCCTCGTTTTTGGCTTTGGCCAATTTGTCGAAGAAGGAGAAATCCATGACGGTCTTGAGGTAGGAGTTGCGTGGTGTGAGCCGTGAGTTCTTTTGCCACGCGGCGGTGTATGCGGGTTCGGTGACCCAAGTCTCACCTACGACATTGAAGTTGGGGTATTCGTCGTCCAGACGCTTCATCCATCGGGCCATGCCAGACTCATCGGCGTAGGGGTAGGTGTCCATGCGGATGCCGTCGATGCCGGCTGTCTCTATCCACCAGATGGAGTTCTGTATGAGGTAGGTCATAACATGCGGGTTTTGGTGGTTCAAGTCGGGCATGGAGGGTACGAACCAGCCGTCCACCGTCTCACGTCGGTCCACCTCTGAGGCGTAGGGGTCCAGAACCGGGGTGAGTTTATAAGATGTCTGCAGGTAGCCGCTGGCTGTCTGCACACTGCCGTTTGGAGTGCGTCTTTCGTGGCCTTCGAGCCATTCGGACACGTTCAGCCAGTCCTTGGAAGGACGGTCACTGACCCAGGGGTGTTCAAATCCGCAGTGGTTGAATATCATATCCATCACCACTTTAAGTCCATGGGAGTGTGCGTCGTCGATCAGCTGTCGATACTGCTCGTTGGTGCCGAAGCGCGGGTCCACGCGATAGTAGTCAGTAGTGGCATAGCCGTGGTAGGTGGAAGCAGTGCCGTCATCGGGAGAGTTGTTCTCGAGGACGGGGGTGAACCAGAGAGCGGTTACTCCAAGTTCGTTGAAGTAGGAGAGATGGGACCGTATGCCCTCGAGGTCGCCGCCGTGGCGCAGAGAGGGCTCATCGCGGTTCTCGGTGTAGGCATTGAGGCCCTGGATTCCAGACGGATGGTCGGGCGACTGTGCGAAACGGTCGGGCATAAGCATATACAGAACGTCGGAGCAGTCGAATCCGACGCGTTCGTCACCTGCTTTTTCCCGCTCACGCAACTGGTATCTGATTATAGTCTTGTCATCGCTGCCCGGACGGCAAAAGGCGATGGGCAGTTCGCCGGCCTTCACGCCCTGGAGGTTGAGATAGATGAAGAGGTAGTTAGGAGAGTCGAGCCTCACCACAGAATCCACCTCCGCCCCATCAACGTACACCTCGGCATCGCGTATGCCGGGACCATAGACCATCAGCTGCAGCGACGGGTCTTTCAGTCCCACATACCAGTCGGTGGGGTCTATGCGTGACACCCCGACAGCGCCGTTGCCTTCGTCGAGGAATACTTTGTTTTTCCGGTTGCATGATGTTGTAACCATAATCAGGAGCAGGAGGATAGGTGTTAGTCGTTTCATAATTCTATAATGCTATGATGCTGATGGCAAAGCCTCCGCCGGGAGCCTGGGTGAGTCTCATGGAGTCTCCGCGTTTCACGTTTTTCTTTGTTATGACGTATGCTTTGGGGTTGTTTTGGTAGTGGGCTTCAGGGGCGTCGGCATAGATTGTGGCCTCGTAGGAGCGTCCCGGGTCGAGGAAGTCGAGGCAGAGGTCGGTGGTATGCCCGTTCTCATCGCACTTGCCTCCCACGAACCAGTTGTCTGTACCTTTGGCCTTGCGTGCCACCGTGATATAGTCGGCGGGCTCGGCCTCAATATACTTCGAGTCATCCCAGTCGCATGCCACGTCGCGGATGAACTGGAATGCTGGGGCGAGGTCTTCGCGTTCGTAGTGCTCAGGGAGGTCAGCCGCCATCTGCAGCGGACTGTACATGGTGAGATAGAGGGCCAACTGTCCGGCCACCGTAGTGCGCACCCATGAGGTGTTGTCGCTCCATGTGGACAGCTGTGTCTCAAGGATTCCTGGAGTATAGTCCATCGGTCCTCCCTGAAGCCGTGTGAACGGCAGTATGCAGGTGTGGTCCGGGCGGTTGCCTCCGAAGGCCTCATATTCGGTGCCTCGTGCGCTTTCATTGCCGACGAGGTTGGGATAGGTGCGGCAGAGACCGGTAGGGCGCACGGCTTCGTGGGCATTGACCATGATATGGTGCTTTGCCGCCTCTTTGATACAATAGAGGTAGTGGTTGTTCATTGACTGCGAGAAGTGGTGGTCTCCGCGGGGTATGATGTCTCCCACGTAGCCACTCTTCACGGCGTCGTAGCCGTATTCATTCATCAGTGAGTAGGCCTGCTGGAGGTGGCGCTCGTAGTTCTGAGTGCTGGAACTGGTCTCATGGTGCATGAGCAGTTTGACGCCTTTGGCGTGCGCATAGCTGTTCAGGGCCTGGATGTCGAAGTCGGGATACGGGGTCACGAAATCGAACACGTCGCGCTTCCACATGTTTGCCCAGTCCTCCCATCCTATATTCCATCCCTCGACGAGGACCTGGTCGAGACCGTTGCGTGCGGCGAAGTCTATGTATCTGCGCACCTTCTCGTTGTTGGCGGCATGTCGTCCATTTGGGGATGTGAGGTTATAGTCGATTGAGGCGAGCTGTACGGAGGGGTAGTCATCGGTGTAGTTCCATGCACTCTTACCTACAATCATCTCCCACCATACGCCGCAGTATTTTGTGGGATGAATCCAACTGACATCCTCCAAAGCGCAGGGCTCGTTGAGGTTGAGAATGAGGTTGGAGGAGAGCATCTCACGTGCGTCGTCGGAGACGATGACCGTGCGCCATGGGCTTTGGCACGGAGTCTGCATGGCTCCTTTCAGTCCGGTGGCGTCGGGTGTGAGGTGGCTTACCAGAGTGAAGGGCTTGGGCAGTGGGAATCGCGACGGGGCCGGATTAGGAGTATATGCGTTGGAGGCCCCGTCGAGTTTTGTGGTGAGGGCTTTCGTCTTGGCATCAACCAGTTCGAGGTGCATTGTGGAATAGTCAATGCATGCGGCCTCATGTATATTAATGTATAGTCCGTCGTCGCTCTTCATCTGTAGGGATGTCTGAACGCCTGTCTCGGAGAATACGGCAACAGACGAGTTGCCCCAGTTCACGGCGTTGTGGAACCGCGCACGTATTTCGGAGAGGCGCGACTGCTGGGTCATCTGCTCTTGGGTGTCATAGTCGCCGGGCAACCACCATGCTGTGTGGTCGCCTGTAAGTGCGAATTCTGTGCGTTCGTCCTGAATGAGAAAATAAACGAGTTCCGGCTGCGCGGGAAACTCGTAGCGGAAGCCCACACCGTCATCGAAGACGCGGAAGCGGACAATCATCTGCCTGCCAGTGGGTTGGCTACCGGCAGTCATGCCTGCCTTCGATTGGCGGAGATGCACTTCCATCTCGTTATAGTGGTTGCGTATGGTTCGTGTCTCTCCCCATACAGGCTCCCAAGTCTCGTCAAAGGAAGATGTCAGAGCCTGCTCCACTATGAAACCGTCCATCAGATCAGTCTCCTTCAGGCCTTTGGAGGCATGTTTGTCACGAGCTAACTCAAGACCGAGATGAGAAGGCTTTATCACGGTCTTCCCTTTGTACGTCATGGCGTATTGTGGGCGTGTGCCGTCCATAGAGAAGGTTACTTTCACTGCTCCAGAGGGAGAGGAAACGGTTTGTGCCGATGTCGGCGTTAAGGCAAGCGACATGATAAGGGATGCAAGAATCTTTTTCATAACCGGGAGGATTTATCTGTTGCCGCCGTGGACTAACGAGAGTACGCGCCCTGTGAAGGTGGCGTTTTTTGCCAAGTCCTCGAGGTTCACATGCATGCGGTAACGCCAGTAGTGGCGGGGGTTGGCAGGGATATTGACTCGTTCGGCGCCAGCATCCGGCAGACGGAGCTGTTCGTCGATTGCGAGCCAGTCCTGAATGCTGATGACACAAATCATAGACGGGCATTGGAGATGTCGGCGGATGATGTCGGTGGCGAGGTCGCCGCTCATGGGGTGGGGAGCCGGACCCGGTCTGTGCAGGACGTTGTTCCAATAGTCTTGGGTGCGCTCTTGATTCTCATCCCACCACATACGCAGGGTGGGGGTGTCATGGCTGGATATGGTGCAGACGCTGCGGTAGGGGTTCTGACTGATACGGCCGAACCGCAGACCAGGATTTTTAGGCATTGACTCCAATTCGAGACTGAGAATCTGCAGCTCGTCCATAACCCAAGCTACGCAACTGGGCACCATGCCGAGGTCTTCTGCACAGCAAAGCATGTCTGTGGCACTGACTAGCCTGGGCAGTTTTTTCATGGCCTGCTCGTACCAGAACTGGTTGTTGCGCCGATAGAAATAGTCTTCGTAGAGGCGGTTGAATGCCTGTTGCTGCCAGTTGCTGAGGCGGGTATAAGCGTAAGTCTTCTGTGCGGAGATCCGGGGATGATAGAGGTCGGTATTGCGGTGGTCGCGCACGAAGAGAGTGTCTGCTGTATGCGGGTCGTTGTCCAGCACTTTTGGTGCAGATTCAATCACGGAAGAGGGCAATCCTGAGCGGAGAATCTCACCTGCCGAGAGTGCCAGCGCGGGGGAGAACTGTCCGAGCAGTCCGCTCTTTACGGGCATGGGAATCTCCCAAATACGGAAGAATCCCAGCACGTGGTCTATGCGGTAGGCATCGAAATAGCGAGCCATATTGCGGAAGCGGCGTTCCCACCACTGGCAGCCGTCACGTAGCATCTCGTCCCAGTTGTATGTGGGGAAGCCCCAATTCTGGCCGTCCTCGGCGAAGTCGTCGGGCGGGGCGCCTGCCTGTCCGTCCATGTGGAAATAGCGCGGTTCCATCCACACGTCGCATCCCTGGCGACTGACTCCAATCGGTATGTCGCCCTTAAGCAGCACGCCTTTGCGTTTGGCATGGGCATGTACCTCCTTCATCTGAGCGTCGAGCAGGAATTGTACGAAATACCAGAATGCTACATCTTTATATGCCTTGGAACGTGGGTTTGTAAGGCTCTTGCGGTCGGCTTCATTCCATGTTTCATGCCCGAGCCACTGGGAGAAATCGGCAGTGCCGAGGCTGTCCCGCAGGTGGCAGTAATATGCGTATGGCACCAACCACTGCTTCGTTTCGGCGAAGAATGTCTTGAATTCCTGTGACCCCATGATGTGCTTCCCTTCCTGTTCGAAGAGCAGATGCAGGTAGGCCGTTTTGTGGCGATTTACCTCCTCGTAGTCAATTTGCGACAGTTCGTTGAGTTGGGTGCGAATAGTCTCGAATCGGCGACGTGCCTCTGCGTCTTTGAGTGGCGGCAGTGCGCTCAGGTTGATATATTGCGGATGTAGTGCAAATACGCTAATGCAGGAATAGGGATAGGAGTCCGTCCATGTGTGTGTGAGGGTGGTGTCGTTGATGGGCAGGATTTGCACCAGTCGCTGACCGGTCAGTGCTGCCCAGTCGATCATCAGGCGCAGGTCTCCGAAGTCGCCCACACCGAACGAACGTCGGCTGCGCAAGGAAAAGACGGGGACGAGGGTGCCGGCTATGCGCAGGTCCGTCCAGGTGTCGTCAGTGGCCATATCCATCCGTTTGGTAGAATCCACCGAGAGCTGATGCTGTCCGAATGGATATTCGCGACGTGTGACTCGGTCGTTCTCTTCCACCAGATAATAATAGGAGATGTTGCCGTCGGGCAATTCGGGTTCTGCTGTCCAGATGATGCCGTCGGTGGTGGTCATGGGTTCTTTGATGCCCTCTCTCCCGTCGGCAGAGTACATGAGGAAGAGGTTTTCCCCCCAATGAGTGCGATATTCTATGTTGAATGTAACCTTCATATTTTATTCTTTTTTACCGTTGTTTTGGATAATAAACACGCATACAGAGCCCATGGCAAGCAATACTCCGGAGACAATCATCATGTTGCTCGGGTGACTGCCCACATGGGAGAGAATTGCCCCGCCACACAGCGCTGCCACAATCTGCGGAACGCATATAGTGCAGTTGAACAGACCCAAATAGGCTCCCATGTGTCCGTAGCCCTGCAATGCGTTGGTTACAAAGGTGAAGGGCATGGCTAGCATGGCGGCCCAAGCGCAACCGATGAGCAGGAATGGTACAATCTGCAGGTATTGGTCGGGGCAGAAGGGAATGAGTGCGAATCCGATGCCGCCGAGGAGTAAGCTTACGGAGTAGGCTACCTTGGTGTTAGAGAATTTTGGGAGTAGGAGTGCCCATACCACGCTGCCCATTGCCTGGATGGCATAAAGGACTCCTGTCCAGTTGGCTGCCGTCTGGTAGCCCTCGGTGGTCGGGTCTATAGTTCCCCATACGGTCTCTGAGACGGCGTCAACGACATACGTCCACATATATAGGAGAGCGGCCCAGCAGAAGAACTGCACCAACCCGACCTTCCAAAAGGTGGAGGGGGCATTGCGGAGCAGGGTAAACCAGTTGGCTCCGCCCTCGTTGCTCTCTTTGGCCCCGTTATACTGCTCGTAAGTGACAGGATCCCACTCCTTTACCTTGATGGTGGTGTAGAGAACGCATCCGATCAGAATGGCGGCACCGATGTAGAACGACCATACCACAGACTCTGGGACGACTCCCTCAGGGGCTACATTGCTCAGGCCCACAGCGGTGAATATGTAGGGAAAGAGGAATCCCACCACCGAACCGGCATTGCAGAGGAATGACTGGATGCTATAAGCCTTCGCTTTCTGGCGTTCGTTAACCATATCGCCGACCAGCATTTTGAATGGCTGCATGGCCATATTAATAGATGTGTCAAGAAGCATGAGCGCTACAAGCCCGAAAATGAGTGCCTGGGCAACGGTGAGTCCCAGCGAACCGGCATTGGGCAATAAACACATCACGCCGACAGCCACGGCAGCACCAATGAAAAGATAAGGTATGCGGCGTCCGAAGCGTGTCCAGGTGCGGTCGCTCAGCGTTCCGACTACCGGCTGTACAAGGATGCCCATCAATGGGGGCAAGATCCAGAAAAAGCTCAGCGAGTGGGGGTCTGCACCCAAGGTGCGAAATATGCGTGAGATGTTTCCGCTTTGGAGCGCGTAGGCAATCTGAACGCCAAAGAATCCGAAACTGAGATTCCATAGTTTCCAAAAGGATAGATTCGGTTTTTCCATATCCAAATATTTTAAGTGTTATTGTTCTCTGTTATATTTTTCTGTTTATGTATTTCCAATCGACTGCGAATGTTTGATAATAGCCCCGCTGCTAATGGCCTTATATAATCTGCTACGGATGTCTTATGATATAATCTGCTGCTAACGGCTGTAATGCAATGACTTAGGCGACAGAGACTTCCGCATAACCTTTTCAGGATTTTTGTTAGCAGACTTTTTATAGCCTTGACATAACCTTTTGGGACTTAATATGTTCTAATTATAGCCTTCTAAGGCAGGGCTTCTTCAGCTGACAATCTTGCTGGCGATGGCGGATAGTCTGTATCTATCTCGACGTTCCTCTCAGCATTAGGCGCGTCTTGACCACACGCTTTACCACCTTGTCATTAGGGACGAGCTGGTTGACGTGGTCCATGAGGATACTTACAGCCTCGCGCCCCACTTTGTCACCGCGCTGTCCCACTGTGGTAAGCATTGGATCGCAGGCCACGGCCCGCTCGCCGTCGGTAAAACCGCAGATGGATATATCGTCGGGGACACGGAAGCCTAAGCGTTTGGCTGTGTAGAGTATACCTATAGCGGTGTCGTCATTTACGGCAAAGAAGGCATCCGGACGGTTTTCGTCGGTAAGCAGTTTTGGGGTGAGATTCTCCGCATCCTTTCTATTGTCGCAGACGAAGACAAGGTTATTGTCTATCTGCAGCCCGTGTTGCAGGATGGCATCCCGGTAGCCGTTGTACCTGTTCTTGGATATCTGCAGACGCATGGTGGAGCCGAAGAATGCAATACGCCTGCATCCTGTGTCGAGCAGATGGGATACGGCCACGAACGCCCCCTGATAATCATCGACAACCACACGGTTGGTATTCAGACCTGTACAGATACGGTCATAGAAGACCAGGGGAACACCCGCTTGCTGAAGTTGGAGAAAGTGGTCGTAACGCACGGTGTCTTTGGCCTGTGATACTATTACACCGCAGACTCTGTTTTTCAGAAATGTATTACATATTTGCACCTCGCGCTCGTAGCTCTCATTGCTTTGGGCAACCATAATGCGGTAGCCATATTTGCTGGCCTCGTCTTCAATGCCGCTGAGGATGGTGCTGAAATAATAATGTGCTATCTGCGGCAGAATAACTCCAATTATATGCAGTGGAGTCTGACGGCTGAGACGCAGCGAACCAGCTAGCTCATTAGGAGTGTAATTATGCTCGCGGGCATAGGCCAACACCCTCTCTCTCATCTCAGCACTGATGCGGCCGTTGCCTTTCAGAGCACGTGAAACAGTGGTGACGCTGACACCAAGTGCCTGCGCTATATCCTTCAGAGTAATGGCTGGACTAACGCTCATCTGAATCTCTTTTGACCGCAAACTTACCTTTTTACACTTTCTTTAACGAGAAAGAACAAACGTAAAGTATATTTTTGTTTGCGTAAACGTTTGCGCAACTAAAATCATTGATTTGTGTCAATCATTGATTACAATTTTTCACAGAGCATTGTAAATTTGCCATTGAGAATACATGTGAAAGCAAATCAACTATAACTAAACATCAAAATACTAAAGAATGATGAAGCAGGAAAAAATAAGAATCCCTTTGCGTATTCTTGTCCTTGTTTGCGGACTCTTCCTTTCAGTTGGAGCCTTAGCTCAGATTACGGTAAACGGTAACGTCAAGGATGAATTCGGCGAACCGGTCATGGGTGCCGTAATTCGTGTCGTAGGCCAGCAGGGCGGTACAACGTCCAACATGGACGGCAACTTTTCGATTCAGGCCCCTAACGGAGCCAATCTGACCATTTCATTCATGGGCTTTCTAACAGTTACCGTAAAGGCAGCACCCAGAGTCAACGTCGTTATGCATGAAAACGCAAAGATATTGGAAGATGTAGTGGTAATTGGTTACGGAAAGGTGAAGAAGAATGACCTGACCGGAAGCGTGTCAGCCATGAAACCTGACGACATGTCGAAGGGTGTCACCAACAACGCCACCGATATGCTGGTGGGTAAGATCGCTGGTGTAGATGTTGTAACATCCGGCGGTACGCCTGGCGCAGGAGCTCAGATCCGCATCCGCGGCGGCTCGTCACTGAATGCCACCAACGACCCTCTGTATGTTATTGACGGTCTGACCATAGACGGCAACACAGCCTCCGGCATGAGCAACATCTTAGCCAACATCAACCCAAGTGATATTGAGACTTTTACTGTGCTGAAGGATGCTTCAGCCACGGCGATCTATGGTAGTCGGGCTTCAAACGGTGTCATCATAATCACCACGAAGAAGGGTAAGCAGAACTCACGACCCAAGGTGTCCTACAACGGCGACGTCACAGTCTCCATGATTCAGAAGAAGTATGATGCACTCGATGCCCCCGCCTACCGTAGCCTGGTGTCCAGCATCGACGGACTGGACGCGACTGCATTGGGCTCAGCTGACACCGACTGGCAGGATCAGATCTTCCGCAATGCGCTATCTACAAACCACAGCATTTCCCTCAATGGAGGATTCAAGAACATGCCCTATAGGCTGAGTGTTGGATACAATGTTGCTAACGGTATTGTCAAGACCTCGCTCATGCGGCGCACCAACGCCTCCTTGAACCTGGCTCCAAGTTTTTTGGACAAGCACCTGAATATCGGCATCACCGCAAAGTATATGCATGAACACGACCGCTAT
Organism: Bacteroidaceae bacterium; assembly: GCA_024699495.1. GTDB lineage: Bacteria > Bacteroidota > Bacteroidia > Bacteroidales > Bacteroidaceae > Physcousia. Next base: position 14,503 of record JAILPK010000069.1, read on the forward strand.
GCAGATGCGGGAGGAGCCATCGGCGCTGCTCTGAGCATTGACCCGACACGCCCCGTCTATGACGACAGCGCAGTAGGGACCTTCTTCGGTGGGTTCTGGCAACCTTCGCAGAATGCCAGTTACAATGACCCGAATTGGATATATACAAGGAATCCCAACGCCCCGCAGAACCCTCTGGCTCTGCTCGAGAACCAGTCTATATTAGCCAATTCCAATGACTTCATGGGTAACCTTGACGTGGAATACAAAATCCATGGTCTGGAGGATCTGACCATCCATGCCAGCATCGGCGGACAATATACAAAATCGAAACAGGACGATGTGAGTACGCCTCAGTCATTCGGCAACAACTACTACGGATGGGAGGGCGAAACGCACTATATGAAATGGTCGGCAACGGCCAACGCCTATGCGCAGTATGCTCACAACTGGAACGAGAAGCATGATTTCAGCATCATGGCAGGTGCTGAAGAGAGCCGCTACCACCGCGAAGGATGGAATGCAGGTCAGGGCTGGGAACGTTACGCAGCCGACGGTACTCTGCTTGAGACTCCTGAACCGCACAACCCCAGCACACGTTCGCAGAGCGCCTGGGCAACCCACAACCGTCTGGTTTCTTATTTCAGCCGTCTCAACTACACTCTGCTCGACAGATATATGCTTACGGCCACGTTCCGCGCCGACGGTTCTTCACGTTTCCCGAAGGGTGCCTCAAGTCGCTGGGGATACTTCCCATCGACAGCGTTGGCTTGGCGTATCAGCAACGAGAACTTCATGAAGAACGCCCACTGGCTTGACGACCTCAAGCTGCGTCTCGGCTGGGGCCAGACAGGACAGCAGGGCATAGGTGAGGACTTCGCCTATCAGACTGTCTATACTGTAAGTAACGACTACGCCATGTATCCCTTCGGCTCCACATATTATTATACGGCTCGTCCCTCGGCAGTCAACGAGAGCCTGAAATGGGAGACAACGACCACATGGAATGCTGGTATCGACTTCTCAGCCAAAAACGGCCGTTTCGTTTGGAACATTGATGCCTATTACCGCAAGACTACAGACCTGCTGCAATACAAGACTATTTCTGTAGGGACGGCTCCTGCCAGCATCCTGCCTATGAATATCGGTTCGCTGAAGAACTATGGTGTTGAGTTCAATCTGGATGTCAAACCAGTAGTCACCAAGAATTTCACATGGGACGTTCAGTACAACTTTGCCTGGAATCACAACGAAATCACGTCCTTGGCCGGCAGCACCGGTGATGAGGACTACCGCATTGTTACAGGAGAGACAATCAGCCGCGGTAACGCCACGAGCATCATGGCGCATCATGTAGGCAATCCTGCCAGTTCTTTCTGGGTGTATCAGCAGGTATATGACGCTGACGGCAATCCGCTGGAGGGCGTTTATGTCGATCGCAACGCTGACGGACAGATAAACGACAAAGACCGTTACTATTACAAAAAACCGGCGGCTGACGTCATCATGGGCCTGACTACCAAATTCATATACAAGCGTTGGGACCTGAGCATGGCCTTCCATGCCTCGCTCGGCAACTACGTTTACTATAACTATCTTTCGGACAAGGGTAGCATAAGCGCTTCCGGTCTCTACTCCAACAGCGCCTTCACCAACACCTTCCCCGAGGCTGTTGCTCTGGGCTTCACCGGTGAGGGAACAGAGTACTACCTCTCTGACTATTTCGTACGCAATGCCTCTTACCTGAAGTGTTCGAATATAACTCTCGGATATTCATTCCCGAAATGGGAGCGTAAGGGCAACACTATAATTGAAGGAGGACGCATCTTCTTTACGGCGCAGAACCCCTTCTTCATAACCAAGTACAAGGGTCTCGACCCCGAGGTATCCAGCGGCGTTGACAAGAACCCCTATCCGCGTCCTATGAGTTTCCAACTGGGCGTAAGTCTGACTTTTAACTGATTACTACTATGAAAAAGATATTTAAGACTTTGTTTGTTGCGTTTGCAGCAGTAATGTTCACGTCCTGTTGGAACGATCTTGATATATCATCCATTGACCCTCAGTCCTCACCGACTTACGATGACATGCAGCTGCTTGCCAAAGCGTATGGCACGCTGGGCTTGACTGGACAGCAGGGACCGGCTGGTAAGGGAGATATCAGCAGCGACGAGGGTGAGAGCGGCTTCTACCGCACTACCTTCAATCTTGAGGTGCTCCCGACCGATGAGTGCAACTGGGCATGGCAGACCGATACTGACATTCCTCAGATTACAGGCATTTCATGGAGCTCTTCCTCTCAGCGCACCCAGTGGTGTTATCAGCGTTTGGGCTTCGATATAGTTCTCTTCAACACCTATCTGAAGGAGACGGCCTCGCAGACAAGCCAGGATTATCAGTACTATCGGGCCGAGGTCCGTTTCCTGCGTGCTCTGCACTATTGGTATTTCCTCGACCTGTGGCACAAGGCTCCATTCAAGGATGAGAACGATGAGGCTGCAGCCCTGCCTGTCCCCAAGGAGGGCATCGACCTGTATAACTGGATTGACCAGGAACTTACGGCAATAGAAAGCGAGCTGGCTCCGGTCGGCACATTCTGCACATTGGACAACTTCGGACGTGTAGATCAGGGCGCTGCATGGCTGCTCCACGCCCGTCTGGCTCTGAACTCGGAGATATATACTGACAACCAGGTCAATGACCTGGCTAAGGCCAAGACCTATGCTACGAGACTGATAGACAGCGGCAAGTACAAACTGGCTGCCGCAGAGAAAGGTGGTTACAGCGGTTATGCCCAGCTCTTCATGGCCGACAACGACGAGAACATGGAAGCCATTCAGGAGATAATCCTTCCGATACGTCAGGACGGGGTGCACACCAGATGCTACTCGGCTGCCAACTATCTGATTTCTTCCACACGCATATCCGGAATGCCCTATGCCGGCACTTCCAACTGCTGGAGCTGCAATTACGCGCGTCCGGACCTCGTAGAAAAATTCTTCCCCAACGACGACATACCGATGGCGAAGGATGACGAGACAGCAATGAACACATACAAAAAACTGCACAAGATATTCTCCTTCAAGATTGAGAATGGAGACACTCTTTATCTGTTCAAGACAACAGATGAAACAGAGGTGTTTGTGGTAGATAAAATTACACCGAGAACCGCCGACGGAACCTTGCTGACCGGAGAATATGTTGTCCGCGACTTTACTGAGTCAGAGCTGATTGCCTACGACGAGTATATGAAGGTCTCAACTAAGGATGTGCTGAAGGCTGCCGGAGACGACCGTGCTCTCTTCTATTCTGGTTTCGGCGGTGGAATACGCAAGATACGCACCGACAAACTGAATAATTTCCTTGACGGCATCTCTATAGTGAAATTCCAGAACTACCGTTCAGACGGCGCAGCCACCAAAGATGCCGAATGGCCGGATATGGATATTCCTCTGCTCCGCTTTGCCGAGGCTTATATGATCCGGGCCGAGGTGAACTTCAGAGACGGCAATACGGCTGAGGCTCTTACTGACATCAATGTCCTGCGAACCCGTGCCCATGCGCAACAGCTTTCTGAACTCACAGAGAGCGAACTGCTCGACGAGTGGTGCCGCGAGTTCTATATGGAGGGGCGCCGCCGCAGTGACTTGAATCGTTTCGGTCGCTTCGTTGGAGGCTCGTATATCTGGGCCTGGAAGGGTGGCGTGGCCAATGGCCAAAGCGTGGACAGCCATTTCCGCTTCTACCCGATCCCGCAGGATGACATCAATAACAACGAGAACCTGAGCGGCAGCCAGAATCCAGGCTATTAATGCTAACTGACGGATTCTGAACTCCGGCTCTTCGCCAAACAGATATAATAATTCATAATATTATGGAAAAATATATGAAACATTTCAGTAGGGGCTGTCTCCTCTTTGCATTATGCCTGCTTAGCGCATCCTGCGAGAAGGATAATGACAGCAATCCCAATCTTAATACCGAGAACCTGCAGATGACTTTGCTCGAGTCTGAATATCCTACATCTTTAGTTGTTGATTTGTCACAGTCAGAGACAGTGAATCTGAAAGTGCAGGAACAACCCAATTACGGCTATCCTGCCGTAACCATATATTCTGTGCAGGTGTCTATCGATTCTACCTTCATGGATGTTTCTCCCTCAGAGGCTGACCCGGGAGTCAAATATGTAACCCTCTCAACGACCTATACATCTGCCTCTATGAATGTAGATGCAATGGAGATGAACAACGCCATAATAAAGATGTATCAGTCGGCCCATAACGGGGCTGATCCTACCGGACAGAACCTCACTGCTTATATCCGTGTGAAAGCAGAGGTCTATCGCACACAGGGCACCGAATGTTACTCTAATGTAATAAGAATGTCCAACCTGATCGTAGCCTATGTGGCTGCCGTGCCTAAGACGATCTTCCTCAGCGGAACGTCGGTGAAGGGCGGTAACGGTTCTAAGGAGTGGGCCCCTGTCTATGGAGCTCCAGGCAACTTCTATACCATGGCTTACTTCGGCGCCGGGGACACCTTCCTTTGGGGTGATAGCGAAGAAACGGGTTCTGGATACAGCCGCACATCGTCCATCGACGATCAGGCTGGTGCCGGCATCACAGAGGCAGAGGACGGCAGTATCAAGGTGGGCAACGCCGGATGGTACGTCCTGCAGATGGCAACCGTCGTGGACAAAGCCAAGAATGCCCTCGTAAGTGACCTTACCGTCTATCCGGGACATGCATACATAATCGGTGCTACCACAGGCAACTGGGATGACAGCGATGCGGCTTCGGAAATGACCGCTCCTGCTGCTGCCGATGGAATCTGGGAGTCGCCCGCATTCACGGCGGGAGGCGAGTTGCGCGCCTACATCAAGGTGCCTGGACTCGATTGGTGGAAGACAGAATTCACCCTTTACAAGGGGAGCCTGTATTGGCGCGTTGTAGATATCCCGTCCAACTGGAACGATAATGTTGGTTCTGCCTACTCAGTGACCTGCAGCGAGGGTCAGAAGTTGTATGTCAACTTCGACGACCTGACGGGAGAAGTTAAGTGATAGTTGACAGTTGATAATTGACAATTGACAATTGAATAATTGATAAATACTATGAATATGGAAAAGTATATAAAATATATCAGTGGTATCTGTCTTCTATGCGTACTCAGCGCCTCATGTAAGGGTGAGTACGACGACTGGGCACAACCTCAGCACAACACACAGCAGCAGCCTGCCAACGTGCAGGTCTCTGTTGACGTGACGGCTCCTGCAGCCGTAATTGACATCGAGGCTTTGGGTGAGAACACCGACGTTCAGGTGTTCACACCTCAGCAGGTGGAAAGCAATGTCGAGGTGAAGTACGTAGTGACGTTGAGCGACGACAAGGGCAACAGCCAGGATTTTGATACGGATGCGAATGGATATATCAACCGTTCCGCTCTGGAAGAAACCATCGTGAAGTTCTTCGGCAAGAAACAGGAGGAGCGCTCCATGAATGCAGTGCTGACTGCTCTGTATGAGCAGAACGGATCCATTATGAAAGTGGTCTCCGCTCCCTTCGTCGTGCGCGTGTTGCCTGCCGTTCCGGATATAAACTACTGGATTTACGGTAAACAGAACAACCGTGATGCCGAAAATAAGACTTTACCGTTGATTCCTATAACAAAGGTTGTGCAGACCGTCACCACCTACTTCTCCGGTTCTTTGGATACCAAACTGTTTAGCGATGACTCCTTTGGAGAAGTGCCGTTCGGAGCATCAGCAGGAACCAATGTGAAAGCTTTGAGCGGAGAGTTTAAGGATGGTGGTGGCTATATCTGCCCCTCTTCGTCCGGCTGGTATAAACTGACGTTCAACTTCGCCACCTACCAGTTCTCGTTCGAACGTCTCGCCAATCAGTCGCCCACGGAATACGCTTCTATCAGCGTGGGTGGCAAGGACATGACACAGGTGAAGACCTACAACGACGGATGGAAGAGCCATTGCTGGTACCTTTTGGATGTCACTTTAGCTGAGAGCACTCCGACGTTCACAGCTGCAGACCAGACCAACTGGCCCGGAAAGGCTGTGACTTCAGGAACATACGATGTCTATTTCAACGACATAACAGGTGAATCACTATTCATCAAACACTGAATTTAATTCTTAATTCAAAATTATTCAACTTCGCTCATCAATACGTCAAAATTCATAATTAGCTGCGCACCGCGATTTTGGAAACAACGGATTACACGGATTAAACGGATTATTCTTCAACACGAATTATCACGAATGACCCACGAGATTTGTCGCAGACCCACGACCTTGGGAGTAATTATCACAAATATAATTAACGAAAAATTAATGGGAAATTAATGGTAATTACATGTTAAAAATAAAAATCATCGCGCAGCCGCAAATCGTAAATAAATAGTAATTTGGACTCGCTACGCGCTTGACACTTCAAGAAATCGTTAAATCGTAAATTAACTGTATTATTAACATTTTAAAATCTTAAAATTATGAGGAAATTATTTACTCTTATTTGTGTGGCACTCGTAAGTGCCATCGGTTATGCGCAGGATGAATACGATCCCAGCGCTCACACATGCGTGGTTTCCGGCACAGATAACCTCTGCTCAGGATATTGGAGTTCAGAGGATGCCATGACCTACGATGCTGAGACAGGGCTTTGGAAGATTACGCTTAAAGCCAAGGACACCAATGCCATTGAGTTCAAGGTTGTCTACGACGGCAACTGGTACGGCAAGGAGGGCGGCGACGCAAACTTCAAGTTCCAGGTTGAGGAGCCCAGTGATGTAGATATCACCTTTGATCCCACAACCAACATCGCTACATACAGTGGTGCAAAGGTGAAGGATTATGGCTTTACCTTGGACGATGTGCAATATATCGTTGTTGCTGGTTCTTCTGCTCTGCTGAACGGACTGGAGTGGAACATTGACCCGACAGAGTCTGAGCCTAACAAGATGACTGCAGAGGACAGAGGCTTCTACACTCTGGAACTTGCGAATATTCCTGCCGGAACATACGAGTTCAAGTTCGTGGCCAACGGCTCTTGGTCAGCTGCTCAGTGGGGTGCCTTTGAGGGCGAAGAAGCTCTGGAGCAAGGTGTAGCTAAGTCTGCCACAACTGACAATGGCAAGAACTTCAAGATTACTCTGGAGAAGGGCTCTCTCTATAATGTGACCCTGACCCTGGACATCACAAACTTCTCAAGCCCAATGGTTACAGCTGAGTGGGTGGCTGCTGGCGATGCTCCTATTGAGGAGGATGTTTATTCTGTTGCCGGTTCGTTCAACGGTTGGGATATCGAGGACGAACACGCTGAGCTGACAAAAGTTAGCGAGGGCGTGTATAGCATCACACATCCTCTGAAGGCTGGCGATTATGAGTTCAAGGTCGCTCTGAATCACAGCTGGGCTGTGGCTTATCCCGCTGAGAACTACAAGTTGCACCTCTCCAAGGATGTGGATCTCACCATCACTCTGGACATCACCGGCGAACCGACCATTACTGTTGATTCCACAGAGTGCTCCGTTTACTTCGTTAACGTTATTGTGAAGAGCACGAAGGATAACGTGTATATGTACGGTTGTTACGGCGACAACTGGACTAATCTGACTGGTAGCTGGCCTGGTGAGCCTTTGGAGGATATGAGGGATAAAGAAGTGGGTGGCTTCGTAAGCGAGGACATGCTGCTTCCCAGAGGCGAGAAGCTGTGGCTCATCTTCAACGACAACAATGGCGGCCAGACAGCCAACATCGAAGTTAATGGCATCAATGCCAACGCTACTCTCACCTACACTCTGAATGACGACTGGACCTTTACCACTTCCGGCGTTCAGGCTGTGGCTGCTGAGAAGACTAACGGCGCCATCTATAACATCGCAGGTCAGCGTGTAGAGAAGGCTGTTCGCGGTCTCTATATCATCAACGGCAAGAAGGTTGCAAAGTAATTTGCAATTTACTATTAAATCAAAGTGGCCGTGGCCTCTGTGCCACGGCCACTTTTACTTAAAACCAAGCTCATGAAACGTTTACTCATATTGTTGCTCTGTGCAACCCATCTTTCAATTCTTAGTTCACGCTTTTCAATCGGTGAAGTCAAGGCTCAAGGCTGGCCCGCAGATTATGGAGGTGTGATGTTGCAAGGCTTCTACTGGGACAGCTTTGGAGACTCGCAATGGAAGCGCCTTGAAGCGCAGGTTGAGGACTTTGCACCTTATTTCTCACTCGTGTGGATTCCGCAGAGCGGCAATTGCGGCGGTACATCAATGGGCTACGATGACCTCTATTGGTTTAACAACTATAACAGTTCATTTGGAAACGAGGCTGAGCTGCGCTCGCTTATAACCACCTTCCGCAACGCAGGCATCGGCACTATTGCCGACGTTGTCATCAACCACCGGAAGAACGTATCTAACTGGGTTGATTTCCCCACAGAGACATACAAGGGAGTGACATACACCATGACCTCTACCGATATCTGCGCCAATGATGACGGAGGCGCTACCATGACCTGGGCCAAGGCCAACGGGTATGAGTTGAGTTCGGCCTACGACACTGGTGAAGGGTGGGGTGGCATGCGCGACTTGGATCATACCAGTCAGAACGTGCAGAACACAGTGATGGCTTACCTCGATTTTCTGAAGAACGACCTCGGATATGCCGGATTCAGATATGATATGGTGAAGGGGTATGCTGGTAGTTACACCAAGATGTATAATGAGGCCTCACAGCCTGACTTCTCTGTGGGAGAGTGCTGGGACGGCACCACCACTATCCGCAAGTGGATAGATGCTACAGAGAAAACCAGTGCGGCCTTTGATTTCCAGTTCCGCTATACCGTGCGCAACGCGGTGAATACAGGCAACTGGTCAAAACTCGGAGAGACAAACGACGGCAACTGGCCTCTCATCTCCAGCAACTATCTCCAGGGTAATTATCGCCAGTGGGCTGTAACCTTCGTCGAAAACCACGACACCGAATACCGCTCTGCCGCATCACAGCAAGACCCCATTCGCCGCGACACTCTGGCTGCCAACGCCCATCTGCTGGCCTCACCCGGGACGCCATGCGTGTTCCTGAAACATTGGAAAGCATATAAGTATGATATAGCACGTATGATTCAGGCAAGAAAACTGTGCGGCATTCTCAACACAAGCACTACTGCCGATTTCAGTAGCAGTTCTGCATATTACTCATATATTGTAAATGGTTCCAACGGCAGGCTCCTCGTATGGCTCGGCGACCAGACTGATGCCAGCTCTACCATCACCGATTACATTAAGATTCTCGAAGGAAAGAATTACAGTTATTGGATTCAGCCTAAACTCTTCGGCCAGTGGAACTCACTGTCCAAGCCCGAATTTGCTGAGGACAAGGTGGAACGCAAGGACATCACCATTTATCTGAAGGACCCGGGGTGGGACAAGGTTTATTTTTATGCCTGGGACGGAAACCTCTATATCAATGACTCATGGCCTGGAGTGCAGGTGACAGATAAGCGCAATATTGACGGTACGGATTATTACTATCGGACTTTCAATGTCTCTGCCGAATCGGATTACACCATGAATGTTATCTTCGACAAAGGCTCCAACCAAGGACAGACGGTTGATATAACCGGGATAAACAGCGACAGATACTATGAAATTGCATCCACCACAAATAAATACACTGTGAATGACATTTCAGACGCTCTTCCAGTACACTCTATAACAGAGGATAATGCCTCTTCCAACAACTTCTTTGACCTCTCCGGCCGCCGTATATACACCAATCATGGCGCACCGATTCAAAAAGGATTATACATTACAAAAGGGCACAAGATAGTTTTTGGGAAATAATATTTTATTATATTGCTGTCCGGTAAAACTCAGAATGCAATAAAATCCTGCCCCGAAGGCCAGTAAAACTAGGCTTCGGGGTGTTTTGTTAGTACTCTAGGCAAGAGCTTTGTCTAACGGTTGTAATTCCCCAATGAGCCCTGATAATGGGAATATTATAGCCAGAAAGGCAAGGGTGTCCACCGCACCCCACACACATGTTCTCCAAAATAACCATTCTCAAAAAGATATAGTACCTTTGCAGACGATGGAACAGATATTCGGGAACAATAGTATTGTGTCATTTACTCAACTTCTGCTGTTGACATAATGGGGATATGTCTAATTGAAACAAATAAAGTACGAGAAAAAATCTCGTAGCTCAGGACATCGTTTACACTTTTGTACTCCTGAAAAGGGAAGCAATGTAGTTCTTAGACTGACAGAAACTTCTTTCCTCCCCCCCTTCTCGAGGGACAATGCTAAGGCTGCGCATGTATCACAAGCTCGTTGACATTTTCCTAACTTGTAACCGTTACAAGAAAGTGCTTCCATGTAGTCATTTATCTTGTTTTATGACAGTTTTATTGCTATGATATAAGGCAGTTCGCAACTGCATTTCTTATCGTCCGTGCTTATTAATTCAATCTGAGACGGCCGTCACCTGAATCTGAGACAGCCGTCACCTGAATCTGAGACGGCCGTCTCAGATTAAATGTCCCTATATGTTCCGCATCTTTACCCTCGTTTGATAGGGTCATCAATAAGCATATATGTGTAGTTTGTTTACTGTTAAAATGCTAGCCGCAGTAAACGGTAAGTAGTAAGCGGTAAGCAGTAAACGGTAAGTATTAAGCGGTAAGCAGTAAACTGTAGGCAGTAAACTGTAGGCAGTAAACGGTAAGCAGTAAACGGTAGGCAGTAAACAGTAAGCAGTAAACTGTAGGCCGTAAACGGTAAGCAGTAAACTGTAGGCAGTAAACTGTAGGCCGTAAACAGTAAGCAGTAAATGGTAAGCAGTAAGCTAAAAACGGCCTTCAGCTTATTACCATCCCGAATCCCAGAGGATTACTTTGTGTGCGGAGAGGGAGGCGGGGACGTCAATAAGGCGCTGATTGCGGCTGCCGCGGAAGAGAAGTTCGGTGTCGCGTTCCGCTTTGATAAAAGGTCCGTCAACGAGGACGTCAATGAGGGAGAGGAGTTTTTGTTTTGATGGCATTCGCATGAGTGCTTCCCACGTGAAGCCGGTGTAGCACCATATATTTTTGTCTGTCTGACTGCGTATGGCTGCCGCCAATTCGGCAAAGCCGTCTGCCTGCAGCATGGGGTCTCCTCCGCTGAAGGTAACTCCTTTGGCAAAGGGGTCTCCTTTTATTATTTCCATCAGTTGGTCTGTGGTGTATTCATCGCCTCCGTCCATCGCCCACGAATGCCGGTTGTGGCAGTCGGGGCAGTGGTGTGTGCATCCGGCACAGTAGATGGAGGTGCGGAAGCCCGGTCCATCTACTGTGGTGTCTTCGATGATAGAGAGGATTCGTAGCATTGTGGGAGGCTATTCTCTGAATTCCAGCGTGTCGGTGTTGTGGATGACACGGTCATTCAGTTCGGCTAATTTTGCCCGATTCCATCGGTCAGTGGTTCCTACGAGGTAGCCCGTAATGCGCTGCAGACGGTCGATGTTAGTGCTGTGGCAATGAGGACATTCCTTGATGTCTTCGGCAGTCTCGAATCCGCATTCCATGCAGCGGTTTCGTGTGTGGTTTACGCTGCCGTAGCCGATATTCAGCTGGTCCATCATATCCACGATATTCATTATGGCCTCGGGGTTGTGTGTGGCGTCTCCGTCGATTTCCACATAGAAGATATGTCCGCCGCGTGTGAGGTTGTGATATGGTGCCTCGACCTCAGCCTTGTGGCGTGCGGAACAATGGTAATAGACTGGTATGTGGTTGGAATTGGTGTAATACTCGCGGTCTGTGATGCCCGGCAGACATCCGAACTCTTTCTTGTCGGAGCGGGTGAAACGTCCGGAGAGGCCTTCGGCGGGTGTGGCAAGTACGGAGTAGTTATGCTGGTATCTCTCGCTGAAGTCGTTGATGCGGTCGCGCATGTATGTGACAATCTTCAGTCCCAGTTCCTGGGCTTCGCTGCTCTCTCCATGGTGTTTGCCGATGAGCGCCACAAGGCATTCGGCCAGGCCGATGAAACCTATGCCGAGAGTGCCCTGGTTGATGACGCTCTCGATGGTGTCGTTGGGTCCGAGGTTCTCTACTCCGATCCACAGGCTTTTCATCAGCAACGGGAACTGCTTGGCGAAGGCTGTCTTCTGGAAGAGGTAACGCTCGTGTAGCTGCTTGGCTGTGAGTTCCAGCAGGTTGTCGAGCTTTGCGAAGAAGGCCGCAATCCGCTCTTCCCGGTCTTTTATCTCCATACATTCGATGGCGAGCTTGACGATGTTGATGGTGGAGAAGGAGATGTTTCCGCGGCCTACGCTGGTGCGCGGTCCGAAGCGGTTTTCGAACACTCGTGTGCGGCAGCCCATGGTGGCCACCTCGTGGATATACCGCTGTGGGTCGTCAGCACGCCAGTCGGGGTCTTGGTTAAATGTGGCGTCGAGGTTGAGGAAATTGGGGAAGAACCGGCGCGCCGTCACTTTGCATGCTAGACGGTAGAGGTCGTAGTTCGGGTCTGTGGGCAGGTAACTGACTCCGCGTTTCTTCTTCCATATCTGTATGGGGAATATGGCTGTAACGCCGCTGCCGACGCCCTCGTACGTGCTGTTGAGAATCTCTCGGATGATGCAACGGCCTTCGGCGCTGGTGTCTGTGCCGTAGTTTATTGAGGAGAAGACCACCTGATTGCCGCCGCGGCTGTGGATGGTGTTCATGTTGTGGATGAAGGCTTCCATGGATTGGTGTACCCGGCCCACGGTCTTGTTCACCGCATGCTGGATGATGCGCTCCTCTCCCTCGAGGCTGTCCACCGGCTTCTTAGTGTAGTCTTCCAAGTGAATGTCGTAGAGGTGGCTGAAGTCCTTGCCGTAGAGTTCCTCCAGATACTTCAGCTCTTCGATGAAGGTGAGGCGGACGTAGGGTGCGAGATAGAAGTCGAAGGCAGGAATGGCCTGTCCGCCGTGCATCTCATTCTGAGCTGTCTCCATGCTGATACATGCCAGCACGCTGGCTGTCTCTATGCGCTTGGCCGGACGGCTCTCGCCATGGCCTGCCATATATCCTCCGCGTAGGACGTGGTCCAGAGGGTGCTGTACGCAGGTAAGGGATTTGGTGGGGTAATAGTCTTTGTCGTGGATATGGAGGTAGTTTTTCTTCACAGCCTCGCGCACGTCATCAGAGAGGAGGTAGTCGTCAACAAAGGGCTTGGTACTCTCGGAGGCGAATTTCATCATCATTCCGGCCGGGGTGTCGGCATTCATGTTTGCGTTCTCACGCGTGATGTCGTTGCTCTTTATGTTGATGATTTCGAGGAAGATGTCCCGGGTTTTGGCTTTTCGGGCTATGCTTCGCTGGTTGCGGTAGCTGATATATATCTTTGCGACTTCCTTGCGCGAGCTTTTCATGAGTTCGAGCTCTACCATATCCTGTATCTCCTCCACTGTCATCTGGCTTTTGCCGCGCATGGATATATGGTCGCTAATCTGCTGTATGAGGTGTTCGTCCTCGCCCTGAGGGGTCTGAATCATTGCCTTACGTATGGCTGCGGAAATCTTCTGCTCGTTGAATCCCACGATGCGGCCATCACGTTTTACAACTGTCTGTATCATTTTCTTTTTGGCTAAAAAATAAGTAAATAAGTGTGTTCTGATTGTAAATGAATTAGTTAGATGTTGCTAAGACAAAGCTGTCCTTTGAAAAGCGCTGCAAAGGTATATAACTTCTCCGAAACAGACAAGAAAAAGATAGCAATATTTTGGATTGTTTTCCAAAATATATTTTATTATATCTGATTATCAATATGTTACAATTTTTAAATTTGAAGAAAGTTTTCCAAAACTACATTCGGTGCACAAAGTAGCGGTGAATGGTTTGGGCAAGTCTAAACGATAGGAGGCAATCGATAATAGACGGGAAGGAGCAGAGGCCGGAGCCCGTTGGGGCCAGTCCCCAGCCTGCATAATAATCTTAGTAATCTTAGTAGTCACAGTAGTCATGGGGGGCTCTGAAGCTTACTGAGTGGCTTGCGAGGTGAGCCGCAGAGGGCGGAGGAGGTGAAGCATTGCTTCTCCAAACTGAACAGGTGGCTGAAGACAGAGAGGTCGGCGTATTGCCGCAAGCGGCTGCTTACAGCTTACGGCTTATGGCGGGAGAGCTTCAACCTATAGTCTTGCGCCGTCCTAACGAATTAAACGGATAGCGCAGCCACAAAAATCCCCTCTCTCACAGTGGAGAGAGGGGATAAGAAATAGAGTTAATGGATGAGAGTTAGATTGCTGCTCTCTAAAGGAGATATTGCGCTCTATAGAGAAGAAATGCCCCAAAGAGGAATGTTCTAAAGAGAGGAATGCTCCCGAGTTGGTTTTACTGCTCTCTCTCCAGCCATGCTATGGGCTGGCCCTTAACTACTTTTTTACCTTGGAAGGCTGTGATGTCAACCAGCTTGCCACCGAGGCCGGCGGTGAGGGGGAGGAGCTGACCATATTGTGTCTGTAGATAGCATACAGTGTCGCCCTCCTTATATACTGTTCCCATGGCGGGCTCAATGCAACGGGTGACTCCGGCATCGCCGCTCACCTCGAAGAGGATCTGGCCGTTTTCTGGTGCTGTGATGGCATCGGCCTTAGCGTGTTTGAATGCTGACAGCTCTTCTATGGACATCTTCGGTCCGGCAGCTGTCTGTATCTTGGCGAGCTTTGCCTTTTCCAGATCGGCAAGGAAATTCTTCTTCGCCTGACCGCTCTTATAATTGCGGTACTGCTCCGGGTGCATGGCCAGTTCGTAGAGCTCTTCATCGTCCTGTCCGCGCTCCCATCCGTTTTCTTCCATCTCCTTGATGAAGTCTGGCAGCGCATTTTTGAGCAGTGTGTGTGGGTCGGCATCGGTAAATTCGCGTCCTTGCTTCTTGGCCAGTTCCACGAGTTCGGGGTCGATTGTGCCGGGGATTTTGCCGCTCTTGCCGAGAATCATACCCCACATGGAGTCGTCCATCATCACGAATCGGCCCTTGCCCTGGGCGAGAGTAAGGAGGTTCATCAGAGCGATGTTCTTGACATACTGAGAGAAAGGTGTCACCAATGGGGGATATCCTACACGCGGCCACACGTAGGCAACTTCGTCGAAGAGTTTGACGAGGATGTCGTCGGTGGAGAGTTCGGGCTGCCCTTTGGCTTTGAGAGTCTGGTTGATTACTCCGTGTATGCCGGCCAAGTCTGCCATCATAGACCCCATCATACCGCCTGGGAGGCCGCAGCCGAGGAGGAGGGATGACATCAGTTTGTTACCGGGGTTGATGAAGTATCCGAGCCAGTCGTCGATGAACTCCTGTGTGAGCGCTCTGGCGCGCATGTAGGCGTTCATATTTATCTCCTTGACCTCGAATCCCTCGTTCTTCAGCATTGACTGCACAGAGATGATATCTGGATGAACCTTACCCCATGAAAGCGGTTCGATGGCGGTGTCGATGACGTCGGCGCCGTTGTTGCAGACCTCGAGAATGCTGGCCATGGAGAGTCCGGGACCGCTGTGTCCGTGGTATTGGATGATGATATCGGGGTGTTTTGTCTTAATGGCTTTGGTGAGTGCGCCGAGAAGAGCCGGCTGCCCGATGCCAGCCATGTCCTTCAGACAGATTTCTTCTGCTCCGGCAGCAATGACCTGGTCAGCGATGTCAGAATAGTACTCCACGGTGTGCACGGGCGAGGTTGTGATGCACAGGGTAGCCTGTGGCGTCATGCCAGCCGCCTTGGCCCATTTGACGCTGGGGATGATGTTGCGGACATCGTTAAGGCCGCAGAATATACGAGGGATGTCAACTCCTTGGGCGTGCTTTACTTTATACTGCAGCTCGCGCACGTCATCAGGAACTGGATACATGCGCAGGGCATTGAGTCCGCGGTCCAGCATGTGAGTCTTAATTCCCACCTCATTGAAAGGCTTGCAGAAAGCCCTCACGGCGGCATTGGGATTCTCGCCTGCAAGCAGGTTGACCTGCTCGAAGGCCCCGCCGTTGGTCTCCACTCGGTCAAATACGCCCATGTCAATGATAGCAGGAGCAATACGTTCCAGCTGGTCTTTGCGGGGTTGGAACTTGCCTGAACTCTGCCACATATCTCGGTAAACGAGGCTGAATTGGATTCTTTTTTTCATGTGTCTTATGCTGTTTAATTTATGTTTTGTGTGAGATGATGAGAGCGGATTTGCCAACTCTGTCATTTTTCGGTAGCAAAAGTAGTGATTATTTCTCAATCACAATGCATGAAACAGGCAAAAAATAATTCTTCGCCACACTTTATCCTTTATCTGCGGATTTATCACAGTGAATTTTGATTTAGTGCTCAACAAGGCAAGAAAACGGAAAGAAAAATGTATCTTTGCGCCCAAAACGGAGATATGATGAATATTTTGCATAGAAAAGTGAAGGCGGTGGTCTTCGACCTTGACGGCACTCTGCTTGACACGCTGGATGATTTGGCCGACGCCACAAACTACGCTCTGCGGCAGAACGGCATGCCTGAGCGCACGGTAGAAGAGGTGCGGATGTTCGTGGGCAACGGAGTAAAGCGGCTTATAGAACGGGCCGTGGCAGACGGCACCGGCAGGGATGTGTTCGAGAGAACATTTGCCGACTTCAAGGCTTATTACATAAGACACTGCCAGGACAAGACGCGGCTATATGACGGCATCATGGAGATGCTCCATACGCTGCACGGGAGGGGACTGAAACTGGCCATCGTAAGCAACAAACTGCAGGCTGGTGTGGATGAGCTCCACGAACTATATTTTAAGGATACAGTGGAGGTGGCTATAGGCGAGCGGGAAGGCATTTCGCGTAAGCCCGCTCCGGACATGGTTGAGACGGCGCTGAAGGCCTTGGGAGTGAGAGCGTCCGAAGCTGTTTACATAGGCGATTCAGACGTGGACCTGGCCACAGCGGCCAACAGCGGCCTGCCCTGCATATCTGTTCTCTGGGGCTTCCGTGACCGGGCTTTTCTGGAGACACACGGCGCCACGACCTTTGCGGAGAGTCCGGCAGAGGTGTGCGCTATCGTAGGCTGATATCGTCGTACAAGGTCTGGAGAATGGCTTTTGCAGTATGCTCCCGTTTTGGGTCAGAGCCGCTTACAGCCTTGTCTGTGAGGATATCAAATACGGTGACGCCTGTGGAATCCCTGTACTGAAAACCGTTGGGGTATGTGGTCAACGCAGAGGGATGCAGATAGTTACGGCTAAAGACATCTCTGCTGTAGGTGAAGTCATCATGCTTGATGCCCAACTGCCCGAGTATAGTTGCAGGGAGGTCGGTCTGGCATATCAGACGGTCGTCACGAGAGAGGCGAGAGACCGCTCCGCCAGTGAAGAACAGGGGGATATGCGGGTATTTGGAATCTTCCAGTGTAGAATAGTTGAATCCGTGGTCTGCCACGCAGGCAATCAATAGATTGTCCCAGGCAGGCGTCTGCTCCAGCCGGTGTATGAAATCGCCGAAACAGCTGTCGGTATATGCGAATCCGTTTTCCAAAGGGGTAGCATATTTATTGTAGGGGACATCGAACGGATGGTGCGAACTGAGTGTGAGGAACCCCGTGAACCAGGGCCGCCCACTGCTCTGCCGACGCTGGATATCGTCATAGAGCCAACGGAAGGTAATATGGTCGGGGACGCCCCATTTGGCAGAGCGCTCCTCGTCAGTGAATGATGTCTCACTGAGCAGTTTATCGTAGCCTGTAGCCAGGAAATAATCGGCAAAATTCAGATAAGTCATATCGCCGGCATACAACATCTGTGTGTTATAGCCTTCGGCTCTCAACGTTCTGGCAAGGCCCGGGAAAGAGCGTATCTTGCGTGAGTATGCCATGATGCTGACTGATGGGAGACCAGGGAATCCGCTCATGGCGCATATAATGCCGCGGTCGGTCTGGAAACTGCTGGCGTAGGCATTTGAGAACCAATAAGAGCGGTGCTGCATTATGTTACTGATGTTCCGCGCTACGGGGCAGGTACCTACCAGAGAGTCGATGAAATGTGCGCTCATGCCTTCCATGACTATCAGCAGGATATTAGGCCTGTTGCTTCTGATGATCACCTCGGTGGAATCGGATAGCGTGGGGAAAAGCGGGGCTATGGCTTCCCGGCGCTGCCCGTCGGGCATATATCGGAACTGCTTGCCGAAATCGTCCTTCTTGAATGTGGTATAGAAAAGGTTGTAGAGGGGGTTGAGAGCAGCGTGGTTGAAGTAATAGGTTGAGGAGTAGTAGGCTGTTGCCGGTGTCTTTGGCCTCTTGCCTGTGCCCCGGATTATCACCCATGCGCCAATGGAGAGCAGCAGCATAACCAGACATACGCCTACAGCTCTGATGGTGGTCAGGCGGCGTTTCCTCTCTTTTTTCAGCAGGCGGGTAGCCAGAAATAAGATATAGCAAACCAGGGCTACAAGGAGAATGAGAAGCAGCAGGCGGACTGCGAGTTAGCCGGCAGAGACGCTTGCGAAGGCATTCCGGGGGTCATCGACAAACTGGAACACTACCTTGTCGAGTTTGAAGCCCCAGAAACCGTAGAGCGAAGCGTCGGCAACGGTGGCTAGGGAGATGACAACGGCTATGAGCGCATCGTAAGCTTTCATCCATGTCTTGATGCTTGAGAATAGACGCAAAACATATCCCCACACAATAAGCATCGGGATTATGGTCAAATACGCAACCGTTGCCGCATCTATACTGAAGCCGTGAACGTAAATATCCCATATATCGTCCGGAGTGACAGGAATATCGCGGTAGCCCCAGTTAAAGATGAGGAAAAGCGGTTTTTGAATAAGCAGAAAGCAGAGGAGGCACAGACTGAAATGTGCCGCAAGAAAGAGGCAAAGCCTTTTCATCATTTTTTGAGCACTTCGACAATCTCGCCTACATACATCACATGGATGTCACCATGAGAGTAGTTCTCCTCGAAGGGTTCCATATCCAAGAATCCCTTCTTCTCTATAGGCTGCTGGTAGATTTTCCTGCATTTGAACACTAATTCTGCTTCTCCGACATGCACAGTCTTGCCCTCGCATACGGGTGTAAGACCAGTCTCCATGAACTTGTTCTGGCGCATGCCGCTTACTGTGCCGCAATAGGCTACCTGACGGCGATAGTCCTCGGGAAGTACGGAGAGGGTGAAATAATCCTGCTTGTCGATGAATGTCTTGGTGTAACGTGAAGGACGGACATAGACAGTCATCACAGGCTTGTCCCACAATTCACCGATTTGTCCCCAGGATACTGTCATCACGTTATAACCGATTTCTTCGTTGCCGGCTGTGAGAAGCATGTGCCTCTTGCCGATGAGCGTAATAGGATTGATGCTCAATTCTTTGTAATCTATCTTTTCCATATTTTTGAGTATTTTAGTTTTCTCTTAAATAGCTTCTGAGGCTTCTATAGACTTAATAGACTTTATAGCTTCTATAGACATTATAGTTTTTATAGATTCTATAGACTTAATAGATTCTATAGTTTATGGGGCTTTGCTCTCGAACGGCCGTAAGTTGTCTGCTGTCTTTTGAGGCTCGTCTTAGTTTCCCTTGAACCACGCCACGATGCTGCGGTAGAGGTGCAGGCGTGTGTTACCCCCGTAAATGCTATGGTTGCGGTTGGTATATACTAGCTGGTAGAAGGGCTTGTCTGCCTGAACGAGCGCCTCGGTGAGTTCAGCTGTGTTGCGCCAGTGCACATTGTCATCAGCAGAGCCGTGACAGATTAGCAAGCGGCCGCTAAGTTTGGGCGCACGGGTCAGCGGGCTGTCTTCATAACCTGCCGCATTCTCCTTTGGTGTGCGCATGAAGCGCTCGGTATAGACAGTGTCGTAGAAGCGGTAGGATGTTACGGGTGCCACTGCCACTCCGGCATAAAAGACCTGCCGCCCCTCCATCATAGACATAAGGGTCATATATCCGCCGAAGCTCCAACCCCAAATGCCGATGTGGTTCTTGTCAACAAAAGGCTGCTGGCCGAGCCAAAGGGCTGTCTCAACCTGGTCGCGGGCCTCCAGCTGGCCAAGCTTCTGATAGGTCTGCTTCTCAAATGCAGCTCCGCGGCCGCCAGTGCCACGGCCGTCAACGCAGACGCTTATAAAGCCCTGCTCCGCCAGATAATGTTCGAAGAGACAGCCGCCGCAGTTGCCTGCCCACCAAGAGTCAATAACCTGCTGGGAGCCGGGACCGCTGTATTGGAACATAACTACGGGATAGCGTTTTGAGGCGTCAAAGTCAGCCGGTTTAATCATATAACCATTCAAGGTGACTCCCTCGCCAGTGGTGAAGGAGAAAAACTCCGGCTTGGAGAGGCCCAGCCCTTCGATCTTCTGCTTCAGGCTCTCGTTGCTCTCCATGGTAGTCAGCATTTTGCCCTTGGCATCATTGAGGGTGGTCACAGGCGGCGTGCTGATATTGCTGTATACATTCATGAAGTATTTGTGGGAGGAGGAGAAGACAGCTGTGTTCATCCCCTTCTGCGAACTGAGGCGTGTTACCCGGCCCTTTGCGTCGCTCTTGAATATAGCCTTGTATTGAGGCCCTTCGGCATTTGAGGCATAGAAACATTCGCCTGTGGCCGGTTCATAGCCGTAATAATCAGTAACGACGAAATCGCCCGTTGTGAGTTGGCGCTTCAGAGTGCCGTTCAAGTCATATAAATAGAGGTGGTTGAATCCGCTGCGCTCGCTCATAAGCACAAATCCGCCGTCGTGGAATGACAGGTTCTTATACGGTTCTTCGGTAATATACGGCGATACCTGGTCACGGACGATGAGCTTACATTCCGTGCTGCGCGGGTTGGCGATATAGATGTCGAGGCGGTCCTGATGCCTGTTTTGGGTGAGGACACACAGTTTTAGCGGATCGCTGGTAAATTTAATCCGAGGCACATAGCCGTCGGCATCGAGCGGGAGTTTAATCTTACGCGTTACCCTGCTCTTCAGGTCGTAGGTATGCACGGAGACCGTGGAATTCACCTCGCCGGCAATGGGGTATTTGTAGGTGTATTCGCCTGGGTAGTCGGCATATTGTTCCAACTCCGGCATAAGACCTTTATACCAGGGGAAGCTAAACTGCTTTACAGCCGACTCGTCATATCGTATCCAGGCGAGCATGGAGTTGTCCGCATTGAAATCAAACGCGCGTGAGAAGGAAAACTCCTCCTCATTCACCCAGTCTGGTTTACCATTGATTATCTTGTTGAACTCACCGTCTTTCGTCACCTGGGTTTCCGCATTGTTGTACAATAGGCGGACGAGGAACAGGTTCCCGCCTCTGACGAATGCAATCATTGTTCCGTCGGGCGAAAATGCCGGCACCTCCTGCGGCCCTCCGTCGGAGAGTGGAACAAGTGTGCGGTTCTGCACATTATATATATAATAGACCGCAGTGAACGAATGGCGGTAGATGCGTTCTGTCTTTGTCTGAATCAGGATGTTCTTCTCATCGGGGCTGAGGATATAGCCGTCAACTGACGAGAGGCGCACATCACCCTTGCTGCTGGCTACATCGAAAAGAACACCCGTCTCCTTGCCAGTCTTGAAAGAGTAGGCGACAATGCGACGTCCGTCAACAAGAGAGGAATAACGCTCGCCATCGGGCATAGGACGCACCCCCTGGATGGAACGCGCTGAATACTGACCGCGGACGATGTCTTCAAGAGTCAGGCCACCGGCGAATGACGACTTGCTGCAGAGGGCGAACACGGCCATCAGACAAATAAGAATCTTATTGGTTTTATTCATTGGTAGAGATTATTATTGATATTCGCAAGCACTCCGTAAGGAGCTTTTTTAACTCACACCCCCGCCCCAACGATGGGACGGGGGCGTGCCTATACTTCATAGCTGTTTGTCAGCCTTTATTTGCGTTTTACGGTCTTGGTCTTACGCTGGCCCTTCACGCCCTGTGTCGGATAGGGATTGTCGTCTTCCGACGGGGTTGAAGTCTCCGGCTCAAGAGTGGTAAAGGAGATGATGTCACCATAGCCTGTGCCTACAGCATTCACTGCGAACGCACGTACATAGTATTTGGTGCTGGCCTGAAGATTTCCTGCCGTAGTGTAGAAATACATGTTGTCTTCAAACGAGCCTGGATAGACTGTTTTCTGACTCATGGTCGAATCGGTAGAGACTTCGAAGCCTACGCTGGATACGTTCGTCCCGTCACTATATTCTACGAAGCCAAGTAGTTCTGCAGTCGTGGAGCCCGGAGTTGCCATCTGCGTAACCACGACTGGAACATTCTGTTCGGAAGACGTTGTAAACGCGCGCACTGAACCATAGCCGGTGCCGGTGGCATTCACAGCGAATGCACGCACGTAATAAGTGGTGTTGGGCTCGAGGTCATGTATTTCTCTCCAGAACTCATATTCTTCACCGAGGTTAGCATCGTATTCCGTCGGGTCAGACATATTCTGATTCTTGGACACCTGGAAGCCGACAGCTGTAATCTGCGAACCGCCCTCGTTGCGTACATAACCGCCAAACGCTGCAATTTGGCTGCTTACGACTTCTACCTGAGACGTAACAACATAGGGAACGGTGTTTTGCAAGTATGGTACTGAGACGCTCTTCACCTCTCCGTAAGCGATGCCTGCCACATTCTGTGCAAAGGCACGGATGTAGTAAGTCTGACCGGCAGACAGCTGATATGAGATTGCGCGGAACATATTGTTTGCATCAAGAGCGGCATGGAATTTCTCGGCGTTCTCCATATTCGGCTCTGGGGAGAGTTCGAATCCGACCTCTTCCACCGAACCGCCGCCGTTGCTTGCCAGGAAGCCGACCATCTCTGCCATATTCATAGCTGTCTCGTCCTCGCTTGTGGTCAGGGATACGCTGATAGTGCTGACTGTAGGCGCATTGATTTCGCCGCTCAGAGTGATCTTAAGCACCTCACTGCTATATCCTGTTCCGGCGTTGTTGGTTGCATACGCACGTACGTAGTATGTTGTCCCTACAGAGAGGTTCTGGATAGAAGCAGTGAAGGCATCGCCACCGCTCAGATCACAGGAAATTACTGTGCTTCCGACAAGTTCGGGCTCTGTTACGATGCTACTATATACGAATCCGCGAGCGGTGATATTGGAACTGCCTTTTGCGATGACATCTGCAGCGAGATTCACTTGACCCACCTCCTGCGAACCGGTGTTGCGTGCTACAGACACAGCCGGCATAGAAGTGTTCTGCGTCTGGAAGGTCTTGATTTCGCTGTAACCCGTTCCGTCGGCAACGGCAAAGGCTCTTACTGCATAAATGGCACCAGGCACCAAGTCGGTCAATACTGTGTCTATTCTCCCTTCGGCATCCGGGTATTTAATCACTGTCTTAACACCTGGGGTGCGCATTCTCAGGTCACGTGCCTGCTCTGCGTTGGTGATACGGCGGTAGATATATCCGGCGGGCTCGACATCGTCATAGGTGAGCAACTCGCTGCCGAGGTCAGTCAGTTGAACTGCGATAGGAGCAGACGTTGTCTCAGGGTTACCGAGGGTGACGTCGCCGAACGACGGTGCTGATGTAGCCGGAGTGTTAAACACGATTGACGGGCTGTAGGCCGTAGAAATATCGGGATGCAGAGTGTCACTCATAGCGTACGAACGCACCCAATAACGTGTGTTCGGAGAAAGGCCTGAGATTTTTCCATTAAAGCGAAGAACATAGCCACTTTCAATGAGCAGCGGATTGTTCAGTGTATTTTCTGAATACTCGCTACAGGGAATTGTGCGCAAGTCACCGTCTTCAGTGAAGGCAGAGTTGGTGGCACATTGCACACCCACCTGCTGGATGAAGGAGTTGTGCATGTCTTTGGATGCTGTCCCTTCGAGCAGAACTGTCGTTCTTGTTATGTCTTCACCGGAGGGCTCCATGATGGTGAGGCTTGGGGAGATATTGAACGGTACCGTATCTTCCTTACAAGAGGTGAACAGGATTCCTGTCGCTAACAGTGACAGAAACAGATATTGAAGTCTATTTAGCATTTTCATAGTTGTGTTCCTTTCTTTTTGTTAGAAGATTACACCAAGTCCGACGTTGACCTCGTGATATTTGAAGCCTACTGTCTGGTAACCGGCAGAAATGGCCACGGGGCCGATCTTGCCAATAAGACCTATTTCTGCTGCGATGCCGCTGGCTGAATGGTCTGTGTTCTTTGCATATTCCCCGTTGCTCATCTCCCAGGCCAAAGTGCGCTGGCCGAAACCGCCTCCGACGTATGCGTAGAGAGGACTGATGATACGGCGCAGGTAACCGGCTGTGATGGAGAGTCGGGCTTTCTTTGTCTTACCCGTGTAATAAGGATATGAGCCGTCGCTGAGGTAATTGGTGTCGTCGCAGTCTGCTATTGTAGATGACGAGCCGAAGTCGCTCAGGAAATGTATGTAACCGCCGTTGGCAGTGCCCATACCTACCATCGCGCCGTAGGAGGTCTGTCCCTTTGCCAGTCCGGCACTTGCGAGAATGAATGTGCGGCGCTGCTCCTTGGGTTTGATAGTGGAAATGAGGGTGTACTGCACCTCGGTGGTCTGTCCTCCGGAGTGAACTGTTATCGTTGTGTCCAGAGGGAAGAAGAATTCCTTCTCGATATGCACGTTATAAGTGCCTGGCTTGCGGCGTGCCAGTTTCTTCTCTTCGTCGGTAGTAGGCCACTGTGAGAGACCTACGGGAATGCCTTCGATGGATATACTCATTGAATCCTCCGGCAGGGTGAATATCTTCATGTATCCGAAGAGAGCCTTAAGATTGATGTTGCGCATCTCTACGCTTCCCTCGTTGATGCTCACTGTGCCCTGCTGAGTCTCGTAGTCATCACATGTAATCATATATGAGTGAGAGCCAGCGGTGACCACCTCGCTGACCACGCCGTCGTTGTTGTCCACTTCCTTGCCGTCAATGACTACCTTTGCCTCCGAGGGGTTGATATTGAATACCATACGTGTTTCGCCCGGAGGATAGATGCCCTTAAGGGTGGCTTTATACACATTCAGAGCTTTGATTTCCACGGGGAACTCAAACTCCAGTTGCGGGAACTGCGGGTGAATGAATTTAACAGAACGTGCGCCGCCCGGCACCCAGATGTAGATAGCGCCTGCGTCGTACTCCACCTCAGCTCCGCCGAGGTCTCCTTGAATCTTCACGTTAGGGATACCTGTGCTTATCTTGATCAAAGCACACTTGTCTCCGTTCCGGTCCACGTGTGGATTAGCGCGAGCCGTAATATCGCCCATGTCATAGTGGAAGTCTTCCAAGACCAGTTCCTGGGCCTGAACGCTGACACCACCTACAAACAGAAGCAGGAGGAACAGTCCGAGATTAACAATTCTTTTATACATATCCTAATCTGATTTTAATTACCTTTTGTCTTTGCGTAAAGCTGCTCCAGCTTGAAGTCGTTGAGACGCAGACGGCCGTCTTCAGCGCTGTTGTCCAAGTCGGGCTGCCAGGAGCGTACATGAATCATCGGCTTCTTGATGTCGTTGAGATCGACAAGCAGGAACAGATAGCCTTCATCGCCGTAATTGCTGGAGAAATAATCCTGTTTTATCTGAATGCCATAGAGTTCGCCATAGCCTTCGCCAGCCGTCTTTACGGTGTTGTTGGCGAACTTGATATTGATATATTCGTTGGCTGTGAAGCATCTCTTCAGGCTGTTCATATATTCGCCCTTGGTCTGGGTCGTGTATTTGATGTGGGCGGGATTGCGCGTGCCCAATTCCTTCTGACTCGTCTCCTGCACCTTCGAACCGGTGATAATCAGCGCGTTGTCCGAGAAAATGCTTGAGATGTAATCCAGACGTTTCAGCGCGTAGGCCGTTTTGTAGTTTTCAAGGAAATTGATAATAAATAGGTGATTGGCGGCCTCTCCTGCCTTCAGGTTGATATCGTCCAAGGCGGCCTGTTCGAGTCCGAATGCTACCTCGCATATTTTGTTTTCCTTGTCAATATGGAACACCACGTTCTCGATGAATTTGCGGCCGTTGCGCCCTCTGAAAGTAAATTCCATAGGTATCGAGCGGCATACGATTTCATCCATGAATGGGGTGTAGGATATCGAGGGTGTACCGACAATGCGGCCCGAGCCGTAATGCATGAGTTTGATGAACACGTCGAAGCACTCGTCGGTGAAATAAGATTTCAGAGCATCATATTTTTTGCCGCGGATGCCTTTTTCTACAGCTACCATCGTCTGGATATAAGGCTTTGCCTCTGAAGCCGTGAGAGACTGGGGCAGTTCGTTTTTACGGATTGCCTTCACCTCCTCGTATTCAGCCTGAGCAGCGGTGGAGACCATTGAGGCTGCAAACTGAGGCTCCACTCCCTTCTTCTGCTTCTTTACTCTGCTGGCATCGATAGGCACGAGCTGTGACGACGGCATGTCCGAATAGGCCACGATATCGCGCAGGTTCGGGTTTATATTGGCGTTGTTGACATCCCAGTACTCCAGGCTTATCCGGTTGAGATATTTCAGTTTCGTGCTCTTCGGAATCTCCAGGATGCCCGTTCCGTTGTCTATCGGGGCTTTGGGAGAATGGAACTCGTCGCCGTCCTTTTCTGTGGCGGGGATGTAGTTGTATGAGAGATAGAGGTTGTTTACCGGCTTGTCCTTATAGGTCACGTTGAGTGTGAGGTCAATGATTTCGCTGTCCTCCTCATCCTCTTCGCGGGTCTGGGCAACGATTTTCAGGTTGTTGGCTATGTCCTTGATTTTATTCTCAAGGTCTGTAATCATAGGGGTATTGTCATAGCCAATCGTCACCTTGTGCCCGTCGGGGCAGCTGCGGATAAGAGCTATGGACCAGCTGAAGCACTGCAAAGCATCCTGGACATTGTCGTTTTCCAACGAGCGCATTCCCTGCTTGGCATAGCCTTTCGCCTCCTCTATGCGGTCGTTGAACATCTTCTGGATCGCTTCCTTTTTAATATAATAATGTATGACGAACTGGGGAGACGTCTTTTCAATCCATGATTCGGCGCCGTTGAGCGTTCCTGAACTGTAGGATTTCATTATCGACTGGACCTTCTCTTCCGACGTGCGGCTCTGGCCTTTGGTCGTTTCCGCCAAGACGCTGGAGAACTGTGAAGAGACAGAGACGCATATCTGGCTCATCAGGTTGTTCTGAGCAGAGGTCTCAGCCTCTACCTGTGTCTTGCCGATTCCCTGTCCGAACAGATATTTGTCCGACTTAGTCAGTTCTTTCCACTTTTTGGAATTCATCTTCTGTGCCTGAACAGATGTTCCAAGCAGACATAACACAAATAGAATAAGGTATTTTTTCATAGTTTTTTCGATTCTCTGATTTGTAGGTTTGTAAAACTTCATGTGTATGATACGGCGGCAAAGGTAAACAAATTTTTACAATAGTTCACCACAATCATCTTAAATAACATTTATTAACAGCCTTCCTTCCTTCCAACTACTCATTTTTTATACCTTTGCCACCAATTCTAACTAATTAAGCCCTCAAAACATGAGATTATTTAACATTTTATTCCTTTCTGCGGCTCTGTTTGCATTTTCAACGAATGCCGATGCCCAATCGGTCAACGACACAAAAAAATCAGCAGAAGTCCTGGATATGATTGTCAAGGTGAACAACTACTGGCAGGCCAACCACTCACCTAAAGTGCGTGCGTTTTGGGACCACGCGGCCTACCACACAGGAAACATGGAGGCCTATCGGCTGACAGGACGTCCCGAATGGTATGCCTACACAGACACCTGGTGCCGCCACAACCAGTGGAAAGGCGCCAAGAGCAACGACGTTCGCAAGTGGAGATACAAGACCTACGGAGAGGGCGACGACTTTGTCCTGTTCGGCGATTGGCAAATCTGTTTTCAGACATATATAGACATGTATAATCTGGTGCCTGCGCCGTATAAAGTGGCCCGGGCAATCGAGGTGATGAGCCACGAGTGTTCCATGGAAGACACTCATTTCTGGTGGTGGGCGGATGCCCTCTACATGGTGATGCCCGTAATGACAAAGATGTACAAGCTGACCGGCGAAATTAAATATCTGGATAAACTCTATGAGAACTTCCTCTGGAGCGACAGTCTTATGTACGACTCGAAAGAGCAGTTGTATTACCGCGATGCCAAATACATCTATCCGAAAGTGAAGACTGCCTGCAATGAGGGCAAGAGCTTCTGGGCACGCGGCGACGGCTGGGTGCTGGCCGGACTTGCCAAGGTGCTGGCCGACATGCCGCAGGACTATGCCCACAGGGGCATCTTTATGCAGAGATTCAGGGAACTCGCCGAGGGGGTAGCCCGCGTGCAGCGCCCCGACGGCTATTGGAGCCGCTCCATGCTCTGCGAGGATGATGCCCCGGGCCCGGAGACCTCCGGCACAGCCTTTTTCACCTACGGACTGTTGTGGGGTGTCAACCACGGCTATCTCGACCGCGACCAGTACAAGCCGGTGATTGACAAGGCGTGGAATTACCTCTCGAAGACAGCTCTGCAGGCCGACGGCAGCATAGGATTTGTGCAGCCGATAGGCGAGAGACCCGATCCGTCAAAGACAGTAGATGCCCGCTCACAGGCTCCCTTCGGCACCGGCGCATGGCTGCTGGCCGCCTGCGAGATGGTCAGATACATCAATGGCTCTGTAGTTCCCAATTCCAGCATTATCAGCAACAGCATCTTCCACCATACTCCCACAACGGCCACCGTGGAATTTCCCATCAACGGCGGCGGCACAACGGTTTACACAGGCGCTCCCACAGCTGCCAATCCGCTGCTGCGCTGCACTTCCCACGAGGGATTCCTCACTGCAAAAGTAAAGAATCCGACAAAGGAAATCATTCAGCAGGTAGTAGAACTAACCACGATGGAAGCCGTTCGCGCTACGGGGAAGGCTGTGGCCCGCGAGTTCTTCATCTTAGACCAGGACCGCAATGAAATCCCCTATCAGATTACACGCGACGGGAAAGTGCTGGTGCTTGCCACTGTCCGCCCCGAATCCTCAATAACTCTTTCCTTGTACCAAGGCCAGCCGCAAGACTATATCCTCACGGCAAACGGACGCGTCTATCCCGACCGTCTGGAGGATCTGGTATGGGAAAACGACCGCGCTGCATGGCGTTTCTATGGCCCTGCCGGACATAAGAATATGAAGAAGAGTTCCTACGGCTTTGACACCTTTGTCAAGAACTCCCCATACCCTGTCCAGGACCAGTTGTACCACAACGAACTGACTTCCTACGGCGTCAACAACCAGATGAAGAAGATAGGGCGCGGCAACACATGGAACGAGGTTCATCGCGGATACACCTACCATCGGAACCACGGCCTGGGCATGGATGCCTACACCGTAGGTGCCACTCTCGGAGCCGGCGCTGCAGCAATCGTCAACGGCAAGGAACTGGTCTTTCCTCAGTACTATGAGAAGGTGGAGATTCTTGAAAACGGTCCGCTGCGTTTCTCTGTGAAGATGACATTGCCCAAGCAGAAAATCAGCGGCATCGGTTCTGACTCCATCCGGGAGATACGTCTCATCACTCAGGACTGCGGCTCTCATTTCGCCCGCGTTGAAATCACTTACGAAGGTCTCGACAGCGAGACGCCCGTATGCGCAGGCATCGTTGTTCATGAGAACGCTCCAAAAGCTTATACCATGAATAAGGAAGAGGGCTTCATCACCTACGCAGAACCGCTGGATCATCCCGAGACCATGAACGGAGAGCACTATCTTGGGGTGTTTGTCCCGAAAGAAGCCCCCGACGCCAGTTCGTCCAGCATAACAAAGAAAATCAAGAAACTGGGTGCAAAGCTCATATCCGGCGGCGGCAAGGTGGAATACCTCGCTCTGAAGGAAAAGCGCGACACGGGCATAGGCCATGTGTTGATTCATTCCACATACAAGCCAGGCAAGCCCTTTGTCTATTACACCGGCTCTGCATGGAGTCTCTATGATGTCCCCACACAGAAAATATGGGAGGAGACTCTGCGCCACGAAGCGTCAGTTGTTCAGCAGGGATTGCTTGTAGAATAATCCGGCATGCAAATAATCTGGCATACAAATACCCCCAATCGGCTTGCCCGCCGGTTGGGGGTAATTCTTGTTCGCCCGACATGGGCATAATCTAACGGGTGCAAGTCCCGAGCGCGGCCTAATAGCGGCAAGCGCACAGCCAATGACAAGGTGCCAACGGTGACGTTGGGTCTGAAGGAAGTCAGCGGCAAATCACTGGCCTGA
>JAILPK010000070.1 GCA_024699495.1 Bacteroidaceae bacterium
CGATGCGGTATTACCTGTGTCCTGGGCGTACGGATATGCGCAAGGGCATCAGTTCGCTGTGCGGTGTAGTGCATGAGCGTATGAGGAGCGATGTGCGCAATGGCGACGTTTTCATCTTCATCGGTTCCAGCCGCAGGCTGACATCCTATGGGATGAGGATGGATGAGTCGCCGTAAGAGAGGAAACGGAAGTCGTTGGCGAGGGCGTAGGAATAGATGTCACGCCACCGCTGTTCGCCGACGAATGCAGCCACCAGCAGGAGCAGAGTGCTCTGCGGCTGATGGAAGTTGGTGATTATTCTTCTCACAATATGATAGTTGTAGCCGGGGGCAATAATTATCTGAGTTGTGGTTGTGAGGGTAGAGATGTTTTTGCGGTTCATCCACGAGAGGATGGCCTGCAGAGCTTCGGTGGAGGTGTATGAGTTGCCGGTATCCGGTGATATGCCCGTTGCTTCCTCGTACGGCTCCCACTGATGAATGTGGAGGTCGTCGGCTGTGGCATTGGGGTTTCTGATTATCCGCAGACCTATGTAATAGAGGCTTTCAAGGGTTCTGACGCTGGTAGTGCCTACGGCTGTACATTCAGCTCCGTGGCGCAGCAGGGCTTCGATGGCCGAGCGTGGCACACTGATCCATTCGGAGTGCATCTCATGGCCTTCGATAAGCTCGCTCTTCACCGGTTTGAATGTGCCTGCCCCCACGTGTAAGGTGAGTTCACAGCGTTCTATGCCCCTGCGGTCGATGTCGGCCAGCACGCGCTCGGTGAAATGGAGGCCGGCGGTGGGTGCGGCCACGCTGCCTTTCACTTTGGAATAGACAGTCTGATAGGTGCGCAGATCGCTCTCTTCGGTGTTGCGGTTGAGGTATGGCGGAATAGGCAGTTCGCCGCATGCATCCAGGACCTGCGCCCAGGTGACAGAGGAGTTGTCCCACGAGAAACGGATTGCGACAGCCGTAGTAGGCACGGGAGCCGAGGACTCGGAAGCGGCTTCTATGGTGACGCGTTCGCAGGAGAGGCGCAGCGGAGTTTCATCCACCGTGATGTCGCGCACCAGAGAGCCTTCTTTCCATTTCTTCGCATTACCGACTATGCACCACCAGATGCAGGAGCCTGTCTGCTGGAACATCAGGGCGTAGTCGCGTGGTTTGGCCGGTTCGAGACAGAAGACCTCTATGAGTGCCCCTGTGGCCTTGCGGAAATGCAGGCGCGCCAGGATCACTCTGGTGTTATTCATCACCAGCAGAGAGTTCTCAGGCAGGAGTCCGGGCAACTGACGGAATTCGGTGTGGCTGACTTGCCCACGGTTGTAAATCAGCAATTTGGACTTGTCCCGCTCGGGAAGCGGATATTTGGCTATCCTGGAGTCGGGCAGCGGGTAGTTGTAATCGGCTATTTTTATGTTTCGGGGATTCATAATGTCAGAATTTTACCCTATAGTCACGAGCGTAGCCCCGAATCCGTATTCTCGGAATGAGGCGTCCTGGTATGTGCAGTTGCGGTAGCGATGCTGCAGCTCCTTGATGATGGCGTTGCGTAAGACCCCTTCGCCCTTGCCGTGGATAAACACAATCCGCTGCCCCTTCTTCTTTATGTTGCGCTCCATGATGGTGCGGAATTCGGTGAGCTGGGTGTTGAGAAGCACGGAGTTGGAGAGTCCGGCGGTGTTGTCGAGGAGGGCACTTATATGCAAGTCCACCTCCAGCACATCCTTATCCCTCGGGGCGTTGGGTTTCGACTGCTTTGGCGTCTCCTTCGGCATAGTCTCCTCTTTCGGCTGTGTGATGGCGCTGAGGACCTCTTCTGCATCCACAAAGACCTGATGAATGGGCTTCCCGTCGCGCACGATGTCGTAGATGAGTGCCGGTTCGCGGAAGAAGGGCGATTTCTGGAATACGTGGAGCTTATAGAATTTGGGCAGGTCTATGCGCAGCTGGACGTTTACGGCGGGTTGCAGCATATATGTCTTGTCCTGTTTCCATGCGAATCCCTGAATGCACAGGTATTCCATATCGTTGAGCTGCGAGCGTTCGAAGCTCTCCACGAGCATCTTGGTGTTGGGCTCCAACGTAGCTTGCCATCGTGCCTGCCACGAGGCATTCTTGCGGGAGGCGATAATCAGGCTGAGGAAATAGTTGGAGTCGTTGATCACGTGGGCCTCGAATCGTGTGGACGTCAGTTCGCGGGCGTTTTCGGGGATGAAAGCCAGGAAGATGTTGAGCTGTTCGCCGTTTTTGCGCTCTTTCGGTTTCGGCCGGAAGGTGACTGGGCGCTCGTCTTCAGCCTCATCATCCGCAAAATCCATATATGGACGTTCGCCTTCGGCAGCACTCTTGGCCGGGGAGGTATGCGGATGCTTGT
Organism: Bacteroidaceae bacterium; assembly: GCA_024699495.1. Lineage (GTDB taxonomy): Bacteria > Bacteroidota > Bacteroidia > Bacteroidales > Bacteroidaceae > Physcousia. The sequence continues at coordinate 2,362 of JAILPK010000070.1, forward strand.
CAGCGGCGGCAGGCGCCTTGGGGCTGTGGGGAGCGCTCCCGGGCTTGGACGTCGGGGCCTGCGGTCTTTCGAAGTTGTTCTCGTTGGTTTCTATCACTACCACTTGTGAGCGTAGCATAGGGATGTCAAAGCCGTCATCGTCTTGAACCATAACGATGTCTTTGCCCTGGAATCCGGATATTGTGCCGCCTCCTACTTCGTTGAGAAAGCGGACTTTTTCTCCTATCTTCATATGTTTTACGATTTTTTCGGCGCGAAAGTAGTAATTATTCCTCAATTATGCTTACTTTTGGCGCAAAAATATATTTGAATCATGAAATTCATTTCTTGGAATGTCAACGGTCTGCGTGCTTGTGACGGCAAGGGCTTCCGCGACTCTTTCGCTCATCTTGACGCTGACTTCTTTTGTCTGCAGGAGACAAAAATGCAAGCCGGGCAGCTGGATATAGCCTTCCCGGGATATACATCTTATTGGAACTATGCTGAAAAGAAAGGATATAGCGGGACAGCCATATTCAGCCGTCATGAGCCGCTCAGTGTGGCCTACGGCATCGGCATAGAAGAGCACGACCATGAAGGGCGGGTGATTACTCTCGAGATGCCCGAGTTCTATCTCGTAACGGTCTATACCCCGAACTCGCAGGACGAGCTGAGGCGTCTCAGTTACCGGATGGTGTGGGATGATGCTTTCCGCGATTATCTCAAGGCGCTGGATTCGAAAAAGCCGGTTATAGTGTGCGGCGACATGAATGTGGCGCACGAGGAGATAGACCTGAAGAATCCGAAGAGCAACCGCAAGAATGCGGGGTTCACCGATGAGGAGAGGGCGAAATTCTCGCTGCTGCTCTCAGAGGGCTTCTCTGACACCTGGCGGACGCTGAATCCCGATGTGCGCGATGTCTATTCCTGGTGGAGCTATCGCTTCAGGGCACGTGAGAAGAACGCGGGATGGCGAATAGATTATTTTGTGGTGTCCGACCGTCTGATGCCGAATGTCACAGATGCCCGCATCCATACTGACATCTTCGGTTCAGACCATTGCCCGGTGGAGGTGGATGTAAATCTGTAACAGCCACGCGGCATCGGGTTAAGATATCAATGCAGGGGAATGAACGCTCCCTGCCGGATGCCGGCATTCCATTTTCTGACAGGGGCAGGGAATGCGTGATTAGAGGTTCAGCCTGTTCTTCAGCAGCAGAGTCCAGTCGGAGCCGTTTTCCACCAGCATTGTCTGTATGCCCATGGCGGCAGCCGACTCCACATTGCGCTGGCCGTCGTCAAGGAAGAGCATATCGCCCGGCTTCACCTTCTCAGAACTGAGCACAGTGGTGAATATCAACGGGTCCGGTTTCATAGCCCCGATTTTATACGACAGATAGACTTCGTCGGCGATGTCGTTGAGGCTCCATCCTTCGGGGGTGAATCGCGGACTCATCGCCCACTCCATCATGAAAGGGTTGGTATTGGAAAGGATAATCACGCGGTAACCGTCATTGCGCAGCTGGCGCAGGAAATCAATGTTGCGCCCCGGAACAGCCTGGATATAACCGAGCAATACAAACTGACACTGCTTCCAAGTCAGCTCGCGGCCGCACAGTTCGCTCAGCCCCTTGCGGAATTCCTCGTCGCCGATGCGTCCGCACTCCAGGTCCCCGAAGATGCCTCTCTGCGTAAATGCGTCCAGATGTGACTCCGGATTCTCCAGCCCCAATGCGCCCAGACGTTCTGCAGCGCGGTGGGGAGACAGCGTGGCGATTACCCCGCCAAAATCAAATGCAATAACCTTTATCATATACCAATAAATTTCAATTCGGCTGCAAAAGTACTTATTTATTATAAAACAGAGGCTGCCGGAATCAAAATAATCCAAAAACAGACGAAAAATCAGCCTCTGCTTGGACATTTGCCCGATTTACTATATTTTTGCGCCACAATAATTCTGAGCTATGGCCAAAGACAAGACAATGTATGTTTGCGACAACTGCGGACAGGAGAGTTCCAGATGGTTGGGCAAATGTCCCACATGTGGGCAGTGGAATACCTTCAAGGAGATAAAAGTAAGCCCCTCAATACCCTCTCCCCGCAACCCGGCAGCGCATGCAAAGGCGGAAGGCGGGAGAGCCGCCTCACGCCCCATCCCGCTCTCGGAAATCAGAACCGAAGCCGAAGCGCGCATAGATATGGGCGACGATGAGCTCAACCGGGTTCTCGGCGGCGGTCTGGTGCCCGGCAGTTTGGTGCTGCTGGGTGGCGAGCCCGGCATAGGCAAGAGCACTCTGGTGCTGCAGACCATACTGCGGCTGAAAGGCCGTAAAGTGCTGTATGTCAGCGGCGAGGAGAGTGCGAGACAGCTGAAGATGAGGGCAGAGCGGCTTTCGAAGAATGGAATTGATGCAGCCCACGCATCTGAATCAGGTGACGGCGACAGCGACTCCTCGCTTCTTGTAGTATGTGACACATCGCTCGAAGATATCTTCAATCACATATCACAGATTCAGCCGGACCTGGTCATCGTGGATTCCATCCAGACGATTTACACGGCCACGGTGGAGTCTTCATCCGGCTCTCTGGCTCAGATACGCGAATGCGCACAGCAGCTGTTGAAATACGCCAAGAGCGGAGGCCCAAGCATCATCCTTATCGGACATATAAATAAGGAGGGAACGATAGCCGGACCGAAGGTGTTGGAGCATATAGTTGACACGGTATTGCAGTTTGAAGGCGACCAGCATTACACCTACAGGATTCTGCGCTCGCAGAAGAACCGCTTCGGCAGCACTTCCGAACTGGGGATATATGAGATGCGGCAGGACGGGCTCCGGGCTGTCTCCAACCCGAGCGAGCTGCTGATGACCGACAACCACGACGGCCTGTCTGGCGTAGCCATCTGCGCCGCCATCGAAGGCGTCCGACCCTTCCTCATCGAGACGCAGGCTCTGGTAAGCACCGCCGCCTACGGCACAGCGCAACGCCAGGCCACGGGCTTTGACTACCGGCGTCTGAATATGCTGCTGGCAGTTCTTGAGAAGCGTGTGGGCTTCCGCATAGCCGCCAAAGACGTGTTTGTAAATATTGCCGGGGGACTGCGTGTCACAGACCCTGCGATGGACCTCGCTGTGATTGCGGCCATCCAAAGCAGTGCCGTAGAGATTCCGATAGACGCCGACACATGCCTCTGCGGAGAGGTGGGACTGAGCGGTGAGATTCGTCCTGTATCACGCATGGAGCAGCGTGTGGCCGAAGCTCAGAAACTGGGCTTCCGCCGCATCATTATCCCTTCTTACAATCTGAAGTCAATCAATCCGAAGCTCTTCGATATAGAGATTCTCCCCGTTCGGAAGGTGCATGACGCTGTCAGGGAAATCTTCGGATAGGGGCAGTTCTCCTCAGAATTTATCGGATTCCCAAATGGATTTATCGGAAAAGAGACGAATAGAGGTGGTTGCAGCTGTGATTCACGACGCAGCGGGCCGCATATTTGCCACGCAGCGCGGGTATGGCGAATGGAAAGACTGGTGGGAGTTTCCCGGAGGTAAGATTGAGGCAGGTGAAAGCGCCACGGAGGCTCTCCAGCGCGAGATCCGCGAGGAGCTGTCCACGGAGATTCTTATCGATGAGTTCCTCTGCACAGTGGAATATGATTATCCCAAGTTCCATCTGACAATGCACTGTTTCCTGTGCTCCATGAATTCAGACTCTCTTCATCTGAATGAGCATGAGGATGCCCGATGGCTCGCGAAAGACAAACTAAAATCAGTCAGGTGGTTGCCTGCCGACGAGGGGCTGATAGCCCGACTGTCGGAATAAGCCGAAAATCGAGTAGGAGGTGAACACTAATCAGAGGTGTTCACCTCTTTTCGTGTTCACTTGTCCTCTCACACCACCGTACAAGCGGTTCCGCATACGGCGGTTCCTCAACCTTTCGGCAGCGCAGATGCGCTGTAATAACAA
>JAILPK010000007.1 GCA_024699495.1 Bacteroidaceae bacterium
TTTCTTTAAAAATTCTTTCTGACTCACTACTTTTTTGTACCTTTGCCACTGATCTAAGAACGATCTTTGACATTTTGGGAATGCAGAGAAATATTTGCGGCTTGAAATTCTTACTCTTTGCACTATCATAAACATCAACAGATTTTTGCAGCGTTTCGGGTATGAGTTGTGAATTGCTTGAAATTCTTACTCTTTGCACTATTGCGGCGGCAAAGGTACAGCGAAACTACAACTGCTACAACGGGTAGTTTATCGGATGCTTACTATTATTTACAACCAAGGATTTCTATATCATAAATGCATTTTTGTGCTAAATAACATAAATAAGAACAAAATGCCCACGCACAAACTACAATTTCTTACGGGAATTTCTCACTTTCCCGTAAAACACAAGTATTTAGGTGTAATTCACCCTTTAACTTCTTAACCCTTAAACTCCTTGAACCTCTTTAACTCCTTAAACCCTCATCACCCGCCGGGGATTACAGGGGGCTACTCAATCGGAGCACCGAGGCACAGGCGCAGACCAAGGTTGCTGAGCCGGCTACCAGGCGGGAAGTCGTTCCGGTTCGACACACGGCAGCCCCCGGCGTAGTTGCCCCAGCCGCCACCACGAAGCACGCGGATAGAGCCCGAGGTAGCACCTGTTGGGTCAGTCTGAGCACTACTGCTATATAAATCAAACCAGTCATAGCACCACTCGTATAAGTTGCCACTCATATCATACAAGCCAAGTTCATTGGCGGCCTTAGTTTTTACCAGATGAGTTGTACTACTACTATTACCTGTGTACCAAGCAACATCGTCTATAGTATTACTACCGGCATAAGTGTAGCCCTTACTCTTATTGCCGCCCTTTGCAGCGAACTCCCACTCCGCCTCCGTCGGGAAACGGAACTGTTCGCCGCTACCAAGCTGGGAGGATAGTTTGCTATTTAATGTGGACAAGAAACTCCGGCAATCCTCGTAGCTGATATAATATGCAGGATAATTGTCACCAAGACCGTATGTGCTATTCCACTTATCTCCATCTGAAGTCGGTGACAGCCCCATTACAGCAGACCATAGGGCCTGAGTCACCTCCGTTTCGCACATATAGTAATCCTTTGTGAGAGTTACTGAATGAATTGGTTGTTCACGGCTATAACCATCTGTAGACCCCATCTGGAACGTTCCGCCTTCGACCTTTATCATCTTGAAGGTGACGGTTTTGCCGTTGCCTGTTACGGTGAAGGTGCGATCTTCGTTTGCTTCCTGGGTAACATTTATAGTCTGAGTGAGCGAGCCCAATGTCAGAGTTATAGTTGCTGTTCTTTCTGATGTTTGTGGGTTTGCTGTAGCTGCTACCGTGAGAGTTGTATTGTCGCTGCTTTGGGTTATTGTGAGCCACGGAGCATCAGTGGAGTATGTATAATCTCCGTTCGCTGTAACATAAACTTGCTGAGATGATGCATTTGCATCGAAAGACAGAGAGGTTGGTGATACAGAGAGCGATGGTTCTGGCTCTGAAATAGGAGCACCGAGGCACAAGCGGAAGCCCACAAGATTATTTCTGTCGGACGGTGCATACCATGTGCGGTAAGTTACGCTGCAGGTAAATGCTTCGTGGCTCCAACTACCACCACGAATCAAGCGTTTGGAGCCTGAGTAGGGGCCTGACGGGTCTGTCTGTGCGCTGCCACTATATGTGCCATACCAGTCATAACACAGCTCCCACAGATTGCCACTCATATCATAAAGACCAAGTTCATTGGCTGCTTTAGTCTTTACTGTATGAGTACCATAGTCTGCATTTACAGCACCAAGTGCATAACTATTATCCCAATACCAGGCAACATCATCTATTGTGTTGCTGCCAGAATAGATGTAATCATTGCTTTTGTTTCCGCCCCTCGCTGCAAACTCCCACTCCGCCTCCGTCGGGAAGCGGAACTGCTCGCCGCTACCCAGTTGAGAGGACAGCTTACTATTCAAAGCTGACAGGAATAACTGGCAATCCTCATAGCTGATATAATAAGAGGGATAGTTGTCACCAAGACCAAATGAACTGCGCCATTGATTTCCACTGGATGTAGGTGACTGCCCCATTACAGCATACCACAGAGCCTGAGTCACCTCCGTTTCGCCCATATAGTAATCACTTGTGATAGTCACACTATGGATCGGCATAGCTACATTTGTTGAACTTTCACGGCCCATCTGGAAAGTTCCGCCCTGTACTTTCTTCATCTTGAAGGTAACGGTCTTGCCGTTGCCAGTTATGGTGAAAGTGCGTGTGTTTGCACCTTCCTGTGTAACCTCTATCGTCTTTGTAATTGAGCCTAAGGTCAGAGTTATTGTTGCTGTTCTTTCGGACTCTTCTGTGTTTGCGGCAGCTGTAATTGTGAGTTCAGTTACACTCTCTGCGCGAGTTGTTGGAGTGCCTTTTATTATGGTGAGCCACGAAGCGTCTGTGGAGTATGTGTAATTTCCGCTCGCAGTTACTGAAACAGTCTGAGAGGATTCTGACGCTTCAAATGCAAGCGTTGATTCTGAGACTTTAAGCGAGGATGCACTTTGACTGACACTTATTGTCTGGCTCTTGCCAGAAGCATTTATCGTGATGGTTGCGTTGCGGGTTGTGGAGGTTGTGTTTGCCTGAACGGAGACGGTAAGGGTCTGATTGTCAGCGGCGCGCTCCACAGTCAACCAAGTCTGATCTACGGTGATTCCATAGCCGCTGTTGGTGTTTATGGCCACAGTCTGAGTGGATGCGTCGGCCTCGAACAGCAACGTTGTCAGGGAGGCTGTCAAACTGGCGTTGTTCTGCCACAGATAGGCGTCCTCAAACGGTCTGTCGTCCTTGCAGGAAAGAAGGAGTGAACAGAGAATCACGAACGGGAGTATATGTCTTGCTTTCATAACGGTGTGGTCTTATCAGAATGAAACACGGAGGCCGAGGCGGACGTTGAAGCCCGAATTCCACTTGCCGAACTTATTGTAGTCTGCCTGCAGCTCCTTATAGACAGAGGATTTGCTGAGCGCGATGCCGTATTCCGGCGTGAGGTACACTCCTATGTGGCGGGCCAGAGCGAAATCCACTCGCGCCCCGATTGTGCCAGACATTGAGTTGGCGTGTGAGGAGCCGTTGTTCCCGCCGTTCTCCTTGCCCGTCACCGTAACGGCGGCGATGCCTACCTGCGGAGTGATGCGCAGTCGGCTGTTTGCCAGCAGGATGCCGTAGCCCAGCCGCAGGCCGAAGACCATGGGTTTGTATTTGTACTCGTACTTGGCGGTGGAGTTTGCAGAGCCCCAATAGACTGTCTCTGAGGCGAGTCCGAGGGTGTAGAAGCCCTCGATATTGATGTTCTTGAGATAGACGCCTACGTCTGCGGTCAGTCCCAGAAGGCTTATGGGCTGCGCACCTATGGAGACGTAAAACTCCGTGGGTTTCATCAGAGGCTTGGACGGGGTGGTGTCTGCTGACTTTTCAGTTTTGGGTTTCTCTGCCTTGGGCTGCTTCTCCTTTTGCTTAGGCTGCTTGGCGGCTGTTGTGGCCGCGACTGCTGCACCTGCTGAGCCTGCCCCCTTCTTCATGTTTGCCGCGAGCGATGCGGTCTCCCCTTCTTTTATGGTCAGGGTGCCGGTGTAGTCGGCATAGCCGCTGCGGACGAGCTTTACACTGTGGATGCCGACGGTGAGTTTGGGGACGATACGCGGGGTCTTGCCCACCTGCTGCCCGTCGATATAGATGTCGGCCATAGCGGGTTCGCTGGTGATGTCCGCCTCGCCGTAGATGGGACGGGGAGCGTCGAGGGTGATGGTCTGCGCACCGGCATCGGGGTCAATGGTCACGGAGCGTTGGGTGTCGCGGTGGCCCGCTTTCTTCGCCTCTAAAATGTACATGCCTGCGCCGAGGTTGCCTGCCCACGAGCCAATGCCCTTCTTCTCGCCGTTCACCCAAATCTCTGCGCCGTCGGGAACTGAAATCGTGATCTGTGCGATGTCGGGCTTCAGCTGCACCCGCACGGTATGCGCGCTGTCGGGATCGTTGACCTGTATGCGGCCCACCTCGAGTTTGTAGTCGGGCGCCTCAACGGTGTATTGGTACGTGCCGAAGGGCATCAGCTTCTGCGCCGTGCCGTCGATGGTCTTGAGCATCTGCCCGTCGAGTTTCACAACGGCATCGGGCGGCGTGAGCTGAAAGACAACATACTGCGACGTGCGCGCCTGTTTGACAATGGTCTGCACCTCGCCCGAGACCAGTTCCAGGATGTATGTCTGACCTGCTTCGAGAGCGCTGGAGCGGAGGTGCTGCCCGAGATCGTAGTCGTAGAGGTTGCCCAGCTGCTTATGACCTATGGACAGGCGCTTGGCACCGCTCTGCACCCACACATAGATCTCCAGCGGGTGCGATTGGGTCTGCTCCTCGGTCTTCTCTATGGGCAGCAGGCGGCCGGAGTCGAAGGTAAAGCCGTGCTCGTTGGTGCGCACTTTGATCAGGGCGCAGGGCTGCTCGTTGGCATCGAGGACAATGGTGGAGCCGGAGTTGGCCGTGAAGTCGCGCTCGGCGTGGTAGAACTGCTTGACCACGAGGCCCTGAGCGGCCATCTGCACGGTGGCAAGCAGCATAAACAGTAGGGTGAGTATGTATTTTTGTATATTCATTTGTAGTTGGTTCTAAAATCTGAGCAAAGGTAATAAAAATAATTGGTTCCCACATATTTTTCGGCAACTATTTTGCAAGAAAACCGAAATTTTTAAGGCAGCCTTAAAGGGTCAATTTTCGGTGGTCAAAGTGGTCAAGGTCAAAATGGTCAAAATCGATTGGGAAACGCGGTCAAAGTTCACTATATATAAATTTTTATATTATAGTGGCGGATTTTGACAATCCATTTTCGATTTTGACAAATGACCAAAATGACCAAAATGACCGCGGACGCTGTTCAGGGCAAAAAGTTCCTGTCCCCTTTTGCCTCATCTAAATACAAGCGTTTCGTGTAGGGTGAAGGCTTTTTGCAGAAATGGCTGTTTTGTAGTGTCAGACGACTAATTCTGCATTTTTTCTCTATTTTCTTCTTCTCTTTTAAATATTTTATGTAAGTTTGCGGCAAATTAAAACGTAGCGTTATGTCAGAAGGAAGTGAAAGATACATAAACCCATATACCGACTTTGGCTTCAAAAAGCTGTTCGGTACTGAGATGAACAAAGACTTGCTCATCAGTTTCCTCAATGCCTTGTTCAATGGTCATGAAGTAGTTCGCAATGTAACGTACTTGAACGGCGAGCATTTTGGAGATAGTTACCGTGACCGCAAGGCAATCTTTGATGTCTATTGCGAAAACGAACAGGGCGAGAAGTTCATCGTTGAGATGCAGAAGGCGGAACAGGACTATTTCAAGGATCGCAGCGTCTATTATGCCACCTTCCCCATACGGGAGCAGGCCCCGCGTGGCGACTGGGATTTTCAGCTTAAAGCCGTATATACTGTCGGCATCCTCAATTTCGTTTTCCCCGACGACGAATACAGTCCGGACTGTTACCATCACGAGGTGAAACTAATGGATACAGAGGACAAACACGTATTCTACGACAAGCTGACATTCGTATATCTTGAGATGCCTAAGTTCAACAAGACGGAGGACGAATTGGAGACGATGTTTGACAAATGGCTATTTGTCCTTCGCAACCTCTCACGTCTGATGGATCGCCCAGCCGCCCTTCAGGAACGCATCTTCACAAAATTGTTTGAGCAGGCCGAGATAGCCCGATTCACACCTCAGGATGCCCGGGAGTATGAGGAGAGTGTCAAAATATACCGTGACCTAACGAATGTTGTCAACACAGCTGAGAGGAAAGGTCGTGCAGAAGGACGTGCAGAAGAGAAATTCGATACAGCTCGCCGCATGAAATCTGACGGTATGCCTGCAGAACTGATTGAGAAATATACAGGCCTTAGTGCCGAAGACATAGAGAAGCTATAACTCTTGAACTATTAATAATCGAACACGAGATTTGTCGCAGACACACGAGGAACGTAGTAATTCTACATTTTATATTTTGAAAAAGCCTTTCAACCATCGCGTTGGAGGGCTTTTTCGTAACTCCGTAGTTCCTTATACCCGTGACTCCATAATTCCGTATTTCCATGGATTCGTAGATCCGTAAATCCCTGAATAGGTTGCTTTGCAACTATTTTTGCACTTTTTCTTTAATTTTTCTCTTTTATCTTCTTCTCTTTTAATTAATTATCGTATTTTTGCGGCGTGATACCACTCATTTTGGCCTTTTCGTTCAAAAACGAGGGCTGATTTGAGGTGGTTTTCACCCGACAGCGGTCGGCTCTCTTATCGAAATAAAACGAAGCGTTATGCTCTTCCTGCAACCTAAAAATAGAAATAATGAATGATATCAAAATAATACAGCAGAAAATATATGAGATACGCGGCCAACGGGTAATTCTTGATCGTGATTTAGCTGAGTTATATCAAGTGACAACTGGAAATTTGAATAAATCAGTCAAAAGAAACATCAAACGTTTCCCTGAGGATTTTATGTTCCAATTGTCCAAGGAAGAATTTGAAAAGTTGAATAAAGACTTGATATTCCAATTTGGAATTTCAAGATGGGGAGGAACCAGGAAGCTACCTTATGCCTTTACCGAACAAGGTATTGCAATGCTTTCAGGGATTTTACATAGCGATATCGCCATTGAAATGAACATTGCAATCATGCGCACATTTGTGGCAATCCGACGAATGGCAGCTACTCTGCCTACTACCACCGCCGCAGATGTAGCCCAGCTACGGAAGGACTTTGAAGAACTAAAACTGGATATAGAGGACATCCTTTCAGACCAAAATGACATTAACGAAGGTACACAAGCACAACTTGATGCCATAAATGTAGTTCTGGCTCAGCTTCAAGCCGACAGCAAACAGCCCCGTCGTCCCATCATTGGGTTCAACATCCCAAATGATAACAAATAATGAGCCATTACCCCTGCACCATTATTCAACATGAACCTATAATGACGTAACAAGTCTGCGTTTTCTTTGTAAATATTCCATCATTGCCAATATAACATCAGAATATTATGAGAAAGACATTTACTTCGCTATTGCTATTTGTTGGATTTGCCATCACGACTTCAGCTCAGTACCAGATTCAGAACGGCAACTTCGAGGATTGGGAGAACGTAGGTTCTGCCACCGAAGAACCCGCCCACTGGAATTCATTCAAGACTGCCAGCGGTACTCTTACCTCATTAGGCAAGAAGCAGATAGAGAAGCTCTCTGAGAATGCACCCGGCAGTAACGGCTCCGCTTGTGTGCGCGTTTTTGCCGCCAGCACATTAGGTGTAGTGGCTCAGGGCAACCTGACCACCGGACAGATCAACATGGGCTCGACCAACGCCACAGATGCAAGCGGCAACTATAACTACACGAACACCAGCAACGCCAACTTCAACCAGAAGTTCAATGGTCTGCCCGATGCTATGCAGCTATACGTTTGGGCGTCTTGCCAGTTCGGGGCCGCCGCATCGTGTAATCTGCACACAGAGGGCTATTTCCAAGACCCCTCAGCCAACACCAACACGGCTCAGTTAGTGGCCAAGGCAGACAACTCAAGCATATCCAACACCGACACGTGGCAGTTGGTAACTATCCCCTTCACCTACAGCATCACCGACGGCACCCGTCCCGCCTACGCTCTCGTGACTCTCACCACCAGCGGACAGGCAGGCAAGGGCAACAAGAACGACTTCATGAAGGCAGACGATGTGCGCTTCCTATATTATTCTGAGATTGCCACCGCCACCTTCGACGGCAACAACATCAGTTTTGCCAACGGCACAGCTACCGTTAAAGCCACTTACGACGCCTCAAAGCTCGCCCTCACCAGCAACGGCCAAGGCGCAACGATTGAGACGCAGTTCGACGGTGACAAGACTCTGACCGTAACCGTGAAGGGTGACAACATCAGCGAAGACCCGACCAACAAGCACATCTATACAATCACGTTTGTCCCGAACGAAGAAGGCGGCGAAAATATTGTTGAGCCTATCGTAAGTGTCATCGGCGAGAACAACCTTGTTCCTGGTGGTTCGTTCGAGAATTGGAAGAGCACCTGTGGCAGCACATATCAGACAGGGGGCGTAGGCCTGCGTCAACGCCCTGGCACGGAGCCAGAAAACTGGAATGGTTCGAGCATCAACCAGAAGGTGAGTTTATTTTCCTCATCGAAAGAACTAATAGAACCTGTCAATGGTGCTAGGTCAGGAAGTAAAGGCGTCCGAATGACAAACACCTTCGTCGGCATCGGCTCTTTGAGAAGTACCGCTCCCGCTTTCATCACATACGGAACTCCTTGGGTACATGCAGATATGACCATCAGCAATTATGATGGGGGCGTTTACGGTGGAATAGCCTTCAACAAGCGACCAGACGCCCTTCGAGGTTTTTTCCGTCGTACAACTGGCGAGAATGGTGCTGAGCAGGCACACATCATAGCTTATCTGTGGCGCGGTACATTCCAGAGCACAATCGGAAGCAAAGACCGCAACACCTCTGAGGATGCTGAAGACAACGACCGCGCTATCATGGGTCTCGAAGAGAGCACCGGCAACGGCCAGCTTATCGCCTCGGTAGATTATACGTTTAAATCCACCAAGAATAACGGCTGGGAGGAAATAACAGTTCCGTTCACATATAAGTCCGACGAGACTCCCGAGAAGATGAATATCATCATTTCCAGCGCCGACTACTGGAATAGAGATAACATCAAGGACGGCAACATTCTGGATGCTGACAGCATCCAATTCATATACTATTCTGATCTTGCAAGTGCGAGTTATAATGGTAAAAGCATTAACTTCACAGATGGAAAAGCACATCTATCAGATACCTACGATGCATCAAAACTTTCTCTTCAAAGCCGTGGTCAATCTGCAACAATTGAAACTTATTATGATGGGTATAAGATGCTGACGATAACGGTAAAGGGTGGTAATATCAATGAAGAACCGTTAAATCAGCATGTATATATTATAACATTTGATAACATGCACATATTGACCTATATTATAGATGGAAACGAATATAAGTCATATGCGTTATCAGCAACAGATAGTATTACCCCAGAGCCTGCACCACAAAAGGAGGGCTACACCTTCAGCGGATGGAGTGAGATTCCAGAAACCATGCCTGCCAAAGATGTGGTAGTGACTGGTTCATTCACAATAAACAGTCACAAATTAACTTATATATTAGATGGTAATGCTTACAAAGTTTCATCGGTTGAGTACGGAACCAAAATTACAAAAGAACCTAATCCGACTAAAGAGGGTTATACGTTCAGCGGATGGAGTGAAATACCAAGAACTATGCCTGATAATGATATTGTTGTTACAGGGTCATTTACAATAAACAAGCACAACATAACCTATAAAGTTGATAACGAGATATACAAAAGTATAGAAGTCGAGTACGGTAAGAGCATCACACCCGAAGCAGAACCTACAAAACATGGTTACACGTTCAGCGGTTGGAGTGAAATACCGGAAACCATGCCGGATAAAGATGTGATAGTGACTGGTTCATTCACAATCATTAAGTACAATCTGACATATATCTTAAATGGTGAGAAATATAAAGTTTTTGAGCTTGTGCCAGGAACAAGCATTACTCCAGAAGCAGAACTAATACAAGAGGGTTATACATTCAGCGGTTGGAGTGATATCCCAGCAACCATGCCCGAGGGTGATGTGTCTATAATTGGCGAACTAGTCGTTAATCAATATGGTATTACGTATTATGTAGAAGGAGAACTCTATAAGACAGAGAGCATTGATTACGGTACGATAATAACCCCGCCAAGTGTTCCTACACGTGATGGATACAACTTTGCATGGGATTATTATCCTACAACAGTTCCAGCTGAAAATCTTACCATTACTGGGCGGTATATACAAATATCAATTGAAGTACAATTGATTAAGAGTGAACTAACGCTTAAAGCGGGTAGGAACGAGCGTCTGATAGCAAATGTGATATCTGAGTATTCAGGATATAAAGATGTCTATTGGCAATCTTCTGATGAAGAAGTCGCAACAGTTTCCGAGGATGGTGATGTAACAGGTATAAATACAGGCGAGGCTTGGATTATAGTTGTTTCAAAGAACAATCCAGAGTCTAAGGATTCCTGCAAAGTAGTAGTCATACCTCCAGTATATGAAAAAGAAATAGAAGTGATAGCCAAGAACAACACATCAGCCGTGTATGAGAAAATAGGCGATGATGATGCAGATGATGTTATGAACCTTACAATTAAGGGTACAATAAACGGATACGATGTGTTCGCAATGAGAAACAAATTACCAAATCTGGAACTACTTGATTTATCAGAGGCTCAAATTGTTAGCTCTTCATATAAATACTATGAGAATTTCAAGACTAAAGACGATATCCTTACTGCCTATTTTGTGCCTGAGGGCATTAGAAGAATTATTCTGCCAAAGAGCCTTAAGGGAATTGATGGTAAAGCGTTCTGTAACTGTTCCTCTTTGACGGACATAACCCTTCCTGAAGGCATAACAAGCATCGGTGATAACACCTTTGAAGGATGCTCTTCATTGAATAATGTTAAGATACCTGCCAGTGTGGTAAGTATAGGCGAATATGCATTCAAGGGCTGCGAGGCATTGACGGAAATACATCTGCCGTCTTACTTGGAAACAATCGGTGATTATGCTTTTGAAGGATGCACAGCCTTAAAGGATGTCTATGCACTGATGTTTGACATAATTCCAATAGGACAGCACACGTTTAACAATTATCGCAACCAAACACTTCACGTTCCAGACTTCTTATTTGACAAGTATGACTGGGATGCTCGTTGGGGACAGTTCAGATACAAAAAAACTATGACTCTCAATTCTGGAGATTATGAACGATTCACAACTAACACCGACACCCAGATGGGAGAAGACGACCAGCGCATCCCGCATAAGGAAGACGGAGAGGCTATTGATGCAACGATACAACGTGAGGGTTCGTTTACTGTTGAGGGTGATGAGCCGCAGGACTTCGCTACCGTGGAAATAGTGAATGACGGCGAGGGCCGTAGCGGCTCGCTTATCGGAGATGACGACGGAGAGGAGCAGGGCAATGTGGTAGTAGATGATCTCGTCTATCGTGTCAGCGTAGAGGCTGAGACGGAATTCCAATACACTCCGCCAGTTGATCTGAATATCGATGAAGACTTTGAATATCCAGAGGGGCAATATAAGTGGTGGTACTTCGACGGTTCTGATCGAGCCAGACTTGGCAGCAGTGGTCGTAAACCGCTTGAAGGTAAGATTCTACATGCACATCAGGGCTATGTGTTCATGGCTCAACGTGCAGGTACTCTCGTAATCCATTTGGGCAAGACTGCCGTAGGCGGAGACCGCACGACATACCTTCAGGACAATGACGCAGAAGAAGCCCAGAATCAGGGTTGGAACTTCATGGGAAACCCATACGCATCTTATTATGATATGTCGGAGAGCACGAACATATCTCCGATAACCGTTTGGAATGCCGCTCAGCTTATCTATGAAGCTCTGCGTCCAGGCGATGACGACTTCTACCTACAACCCTATCAGGCCTTCTATGTACAGAAGCAGGATGAAGTGCAGGGACTCAAGTTTGATGCTGTAAGCCGCAAGAGCTACCGCAAGAGCGTAGAAGAAAAGGAAGAGCGCCGTGCTCTGCGTCGCGCCAAGGGTGTTAATCCGGAACGTAGGTTTATAGACCTATATATAGAAGCCTCTGGCCAGCAGGCTGACCACACACGCCTCGTGGCAAATGCATCTGCCAAGGCGGAGTATGAGATTGGTGTTGATGCCGCCAAGTTTATGTCTGAGAAAGCAGCAGCCCAGATTTATACATTAGAGTCTGGTGTTGAAATGGCTATCAACGAGCGTCCGCTTAGTGGAAGCCTGCCTCTGGGCTATACGGCTGCCAAGGTCGGCCGTCTGACTATCGGCGCATCGCGTATGGATGCCCCGTTGGTGCTTGTGGACCGTCAGACGGGAGTCACCTGCGACCTCTCGGAGAATGCATACGAGTTTACGACGACGGAAGGTACCTTCAACGACCGCTTCCTTATCCGCGCTCAGGGTGACGACGGCATCGGAGCCTTGACTGAGAAGACGGGTGTGCTGATTGCTATCCGCGAGGGCGGTCTGGCAGTAGGCGGAGCCGAAGGCAAGGAGATTCAAGTCTATAGCATCGACGGTAAGGCCGTTGCTTCACAGAGTGGCAACGGATTTATCTCACTCAAACCCAATATCTACATTGTAGGTGTTGATGGCATAACCGCCAAAGTAAGAATCAGAAAATAAACTTTTTGGCACAATAAAGTGAATTTATTTGCGAAAAGAAAAGGCTATGAGAATACGAATCTACATACTAGCAGTCATTCTGATGCTGTCTATGCCTGTTGCTACAGTTGCGACTGTAACCCAAAGCGGTTGGACTGTAGTGGATGTTTCCTCGGAGGAAACGTCAGTTAATCCTTATGGGGTTGAAGAAACAGGCAATGGGAATGCCAGCTTTGTCCTTGATGGAGATGAAAGTACCTATTGGCAAAGTGCACATTCGAAGTATCCTCACTCCATCACGTTCAAGCATGATGGTTGGTTCTTGTTGAAGGGAATAAAAGTTTCTGCTGCTACAAATTATTCTTTATATTGTCCCAGAAAATATATTTTGGAAGCATCCAATGATGAATTTGAAAACGAATGGCGGACTATCGGGGAATTCTCCACTTCAAGAACTATCTTCTATGACGGCGATTATACTGGAGAATTAGTTAAGTGTGTCCGAATCACGTTTACACAAGGGATAGCCAATTACCTTGTCGTTGGCGAAATCGGTTTTGAAGGAGAAGCTGAAGATCCGACGGGATCTATAATTTCTTTCGAGGATTCTAAGGCCAAAGAGTTATGTGTTAAGTATTTTGACCTAGACGGCGACGGGGAACTCTCGACCTATGAGGCAGCAAAAGTAACACACGGTTTTACCGATGGAGCAGAAGATATAGAACTTGTAGCTCAGATTACTTCATTCAATGAGTTGAGGTACTTCACAAATTTAGAGGACTTCAATCTCGGGGATTTGCCATACCTAACCTCCGTTATGCTCCCTGAAAATCTGGCGAGTATAGACATCGGTGTATTTTACAACCTTAAATCCATCTCTATCCCCAAAAGTGTGACAAGCATTGGATTCAGTTCTTATGTTGAAGGATACGGTAGTCTCAGCTCTATCTATTTCGAATCGTCAGAGCCGCCTATGCTGAATGGCGGTATAGACCCTGATAATTCTAATACGAGTATAAGATTGTTCGTGCCAAATGATGCAGTTGAGGCATATAGGAAAGCGTGGACGGATTTGGCTCAGATAATCTACCCCGTATCTTCCGATAGGCTGATATCAGTGCAAACTACGGCCAAGGCAAGTTCATCCGGGTTGCTTCAGGCTATTGGCGAAGGCAATGAGCAAGATGTGGTCAGTTTGAAAGTTAATGGCACGATAAACGGTTACGACATCTCTGTAATACGTAACAAGATGCCAGGTCTTAGGTCTCTGGACTTGTCCGAAGCCAGTATCGTATATAACAAATTCAAGTACTATTTGGATTACACGAGTAAGAATAACACCGTTACACCTTACTTCACCCCCGCCTGTTTAGATACCTTGATTCTTCCCCAAGGCGTCACGGTAATCGAGGAGAACGCTCTGATAAGTTCCAGCCTCAGATTCTTTAATATCCCGGCAGAAGTGGGAAACATCTCTTCCACTGCCATTGCAACTGGAAACAAGTTTAGAGATTGCACCGTGCGCGTGGAAACTCAGGAGTGCGGTGACTGGTTCAAGAATACAGATGTCCTCTGCGTACAACTGGCAGAAGGAGTGAAGAGTATTGCCGACAAAGCATTTTATAGCTGCCGTAGCATGACTTCTATATCCCTGCCTGCCAGTATTACAAACATTGGACTTGATGCTTATTATGACTGCCAAAGCTTAGGACATATATATGTAGAAGACATCAAGTCGTATATGGATATCAATTTCCATGAGGATAAATTGTATTCTCACCCTATAGCAAACTCTAATGGATTCCTAAATAACAACCCAGTTCTCAACCTTTATGTTGACAGCATACTTGTCCGCGACCTAGTGATTCCAGAGGGCACTACACGTATAAAGCCGTATATGTTCTCAAGTCATTGTGTCAATTCCGTATCGATACCGAGCAGCGTGACAAGTATAGGAGAATATGCATTCGATAAACAGAGTCCTAATATTGATGTGTATATTGATAACCTGGAATCTTGGTGTAACATCAGTTTCGGGAATTTTAAAGCTAAGCCTGCTGGCACGTTATTTGTAAATGGGGAAGAGGTAAGTGATTTAGTGATTCCAAAGGATATCTCAACCATCAACGACTATGCCTTTGCCGACTTTGGTCTGAAATCAATCAAAATGCCTGATGGTATTGAGAGTATAGGCAAAAAAGCATTCAGCGGCAACGAAATAGAAGAGATAAACCTTCCGCCAAGCCTAAAGACCATTGGCGACTCCGTTTTCGCAAATTGCTCCAAACTGAAGACTATCAATGCCTTTATGCCAGATCTGATTCACATCAAGGAGAACACCTTCAACGATTATAAGAATCAGATTCTTAACATCCCGGATTTTCTCTATGGCAAATACTATTACGATGAATTCTGGGGTCAGTTCCTTAAGGTGAACCGCACACGTATATCGGCAGGCGACTACACCGAACTGACCACAAACACCGACAATGTCATTGACGACGGCGATCAGCGCATCCCTCACAACGAGGAAGACAAGCCCATTGACTGCAACATTCAAGAAGAGGGCAGCGTAACCGTTATAGGCGAAGAGCCTCAGGACTTCAGTACCGTGGAGATAATAAGCGACGGCAACGGAGCCAGCGGCTCGCTTATAGGAGATGACAACGGAGAGGAGCAAGGTAATATCGTGGTTGATCATCTGCGATTCCGGATCGCCGTATTGGCTGAACACGAATACACCTTCTTCTTCCCTTACGACCTGAATGTGAATGAAGCCTTCCAATACCCCGAAGGACAGCATAAATGGTGGATCTATGACGGCTCAAAACGTGCCACAACAGGCAGCAGCGGCCGTGAATCTCTGAAGGGAGAGACGCTGCAAGCGCTGCAGGGCTATGTGTTCATGGCACAGAATGACGGCGAACTGGTCATCACGATAGATCAGCCGACATTAGGCGGCGAGAGGCCAATAGCACTTAGCGCATATACCTCTGATGTTGCTCAAGATGCCAGCTGGAACTATGTCGGCAATCCTTACGCCTGCTACTATGATTTCTCAACAGTAGATTTCACTCAACCCATCACCGTATGGAACGCAGCTACAAACACATACGAGGCGTTCCGCCCGGGCGACGACGACTGCCATCTTGAGCCTTATCAAGCATTCTACGTACAGAAACCGGACAATCAGGATGTCCTGACCTTTAAGCCTGATGGCCGTCTCACCTACCGCGAGAGCAAGTCTGTTATGACTGAGGCCAAGCGCCAGCGCAAACTGAAAGGAGTGAACACGGAGCGCCGCTTCGTAAACCTACAGCTGCTGAACGGAGAGCGCGAACTTGACCGCACTCGCGTAGTTATCAATGAAGCAGCGTCAGCGGGCTACGAATTAGAGTGTGATGCCTCGAAGTTCATCTCCGAGAGCGCAGAAGCACAGCTATACTCTCTCGAAGGAGACGTGCAGATGGCCATTAACGAACGTCCGAAGAATGGTAACATCCATCTTGGTTACATAGCTAAGAAGGCTATGACTCTGACCATTGAGGCCACAAGCATGGAATTACCACTGAAACTCATTGACTGCAAAGAAGGCGTCGTAGTTGACCTGACTCAAGGCGCTTATACATTCTCTACGAATGTTGGCACATTCAATAACCGCTTTATCCTGAACGAAAGTGGTAATCTCGACGGCATCGGAGCCTTGGCCGAGAAAACGGGTGTGCTGATTGCTATCCGTGAGGGCGGTCTGGCAGTAGGTGGAGCTGAAGGCAAGGAGATTCAGGTCTATAGCATCGACGGTAAGGCCGTTGCTTCGCAGAATGGTAACGGATTTATCTCATTGAAGCAGGGCATCTACGTTGTTGAAGTCGAGGGCATAACCGCCAAAGTAAGAACCAGAGAATAGAAGCCCCTTGTTATCCCCCGGCGGGGGAGAAGAGTTTAAAGAGTTTAAGGGTTTAAGAAGTTTAAAAGTTTAAGAAGTTAAGTCGTATATCTTAAAATGAGGATTTTTCGCAGAATAGTTTTTATAGTTGCTTGTATAGGCTGCTTGTCCGCGTGCAACGATGATACGGTGCCGTTCAATCTGTCGCCTGACCTGACGGCAGAGGAGGCCACGGACATATATCGTCGTGGGGCTACGATTAGGGGCTCTATCCAGAAGCGCAATGAACAGAGTGTCGTGGAACGCTGCGGCATTTATGTGGCAAACAACCCCGCTCTGTCAAATGCTGACAGTATCACGTTCAACTTCGCCAGCCTCCCCAACGGCAGCTTCACGCAGGTGCTTTCAGGTCTTGAGCCGGGCAACACATACTACTATGCGACCTTCGCATGCAGCGGTCACACCACAGTCTTAAGCACGGTGCGCAACTTCACGACGCTTACCGCACAGGAGCCCGTGATGAAGAAGCCGGAGGTGAGCAATATTGGGCAGCACAGTTTCGACATCTCCACAGAGATCATTGATGACGGCGACATACAGATTACCTCGCGCGGCTTCCGAGTATGCGAATTGCCCGAAGAAGGAAACGAAGCCAGGGAGTTCTCTGCCGGAACCGTGAACGGCGTCACCTTCGCCAGCACAATAGAAGATGGCATCAAGCCCGGCACAACATATACCGTTCGAGCTTTTGCTGTAGGTGCATACGCCGGATCTACGTTTACCGGATACAGCGATACTATACACGTCACAACCGCTCCGCTCTATGTGCCGACTCTTACTGCGCTCACAGCCTATTCCACTGATGCGGCGGGCACACTCTATGTGGCAGCAGGAGTTACGAACGACGGCACAAAGACGGCTACTGAGTGGGGCTTCGTATATAGTACTGACACAGAGGAGCCTGTTATAGAGAGTCATAACAAAGTTGTGGGACAGGGAGCGAAGGGTGCATTCACAGCCTCCCTCACGAACCTCTCAGACGACCGACCCGTACATGTACGCTCTTACGCCACAAGCGAGGACGGCACGGGCTACGGCCCCACATTCACCTATAACGCAACGGACTTCCCCACCCTAACCACTCAGGCAGCAACGAATATTCTGGAGTTCTCGGCACAGCTGAATTCCGCCCTACAGGAACGTAACAGCCAGATTAGCGAGTGCGGATTCCTATGGAGTGACACGAATACGCTGCCGATGCTCGCTGACGTGGGAGCAGATGTGATGAAACTCACGGCCTCCGCCGCAAACCCGATGACGGCACAGCTGAGCGGTCTGCAAGGGTATCATAAATACTATTTCCGTCCGTACGCGCGTCACGCCAAAGGCATAACCTACGGAGCTGTAAGTGAGTTCACAACGCTACTCGTAGAGCAGGCTGTGCTCTCGTCCACGACCGTGACGGAAGTCTCGTATGTCAGCGCAAGACTCTCGGCATCCGTGACAGAACTCAAGAACGGCACCCTGACAGCCACCGGCTTCGTCTATTCCACCTCGGAGAACCCGACCGTAGGCGGCGCAGGCTGCACTGTGATCCCGTTGGGTACAGCCACGTCACTCTCAACCGAGTGGACGCAATTCGCCAGCGGCACAACCTATCACGTGCGTGCCTTCGCAACAAACGAGAAGGGCACGTCATACGGTTCCTCTGCGACATTCACCACCCGAGAGCGCGAAAACAATATCGATGTCGATGGTTACGAGGATGACGACCGTATTGACTAAAAACGAACACGAGATTTGTCGCAGACCCACGAGGAACGCAGTAATCTCACAAATCTAACGAATTTATAAGTGAACATGAATTAGCCACGAATTGAACATATAATAATTGATGGAAAATTATTAATGGTCAATTAATGGTAATTATATGTTAGAACAATAAACAACAATAAACAAGAATTAAGACCAACAATGACCAAAAATAAGTATAGTGTTTACACCGCGTTAATACTGATTCTGGCGAGCGTCCTGACTGTGGGTTGCAGTCAGGATGAGTCGGAGCCGGCTTGGACATCAGGCAAGAGCATCACGGTTCCAATGAAGATGAACGCCTCAGCACCGACCTTCGACGGCACGGCGACCCGCAGCGGATACAATTGGGCTGAAGGCTCCCGCATCTACTTCAAGTTCGATGCCGATGGCGGAGGCAGCGCTTACGGCACAGGCGTTTATTCCGCTGGCAGCTGGACACTGACCTGCACTGCAGGCACTCTTGTTACGGGGCGCGACACCCACTGCCAAGTGTGGTTCTTCGAGGGAGCTACAGCCACAGACGTTAATGTGGCAACCCTTGCGCCCACAACTTGCACATACGTGGATACTGCGGCCAAATACCTCTTCCTGAGCAACGAGATTACCGTGGATGCCAGTCTGAAGCCAGAGCAGGCCCGTCTGCGCTTTCAGGGTATTAGCGGCACAACCCTTACACTGAGAGGATGGGAGCATAACAGCACTTTCACGGGAGCCGACTGGACATACACCACATCCTCGGCAGATTTGAGCCTCACGGTCGGAGCTGACGGTTACACGCCTTACATCTACGGCGGTTTCGCCAACACAAAGACATACGAGCTTGAGGCAGAAGTCGGCGGTACGTCATATTTCCGAACCTTCTCTGCCACCACGCTCACAGCTGGCAAGAGCCACGCGCTCAACCTCCCAGCCACAGAGAATATCTCAGAAGCCAAATGGCATCAGCAACGCATCTATTCTATAGGCGATACCCCGCTGAAACTGATTCGTGTGGATGGAGGCACTTTCCAGATGGGCAGTAACGACGTTGCGGCCAACGACAATCGGCGACCCGCACATAACGTGACGCTATCCACCTATTACATCGGTGAGACTGAGGTGACGCAGGCTCTTTGGGAAACTGTCATGGGCAGTAATCCTTCTACATATCAGAGCGCGAACAACCCCGTGGATAATGTTAGTTGGGACGATTGTCAGACATTCATCACCGCCTTGAACGAGCGCACGGGCCTGCGATTCCGACTGCCGACAGAGGCTGAGTGGGAGTTTGCGGCACGCGGCGGCAACAAGAGTCAGGGCTACACCTACGCCGGAAGCAACGACATAAGCGAAGTTTCATGGTACGTGTGGAATACAGATTCTTCGCAGCCTGTAGCGAGCCTGAAGGCAAATGAACTCGGACTTTATGACATGAGCGGCAATCTCGTGGAGTGGGTTGCTGACTGGATGGGTTCCTACGGTAGCAGCGATGTCACTAACCCGACAGGTCCCGCATCCGGCACGGAGCGAGTGCTGCGCGGAGGCTGCTATAACAACACTTCCTCGTTCCACGAAGTAACGTACCGCACTTCCAGCTATCCCAATTCCCGCGATTTCATCTACGGTTTCCGCCTCTGTCTAAAATAGGCCCCCAATAATCCCCCTATAATCCCCCGGCGGGGGATAAGTTTGCAGGTGTAGTCGAGCGTGTGGTTGGTCGATAGCGTGAGGTTTTTGTCGCGGCTGTCGTACTGTATGCGCTCGTAGGTGTCGCCCGACGTGAGGAAGTTCGTGCGGTCGGTGGTCTGCTCGCCACGCAATATGCTGTGCGAGA
>JAILPK010000048.1 GCA_024699495.1 Bacteroidaceae bacterium
TGCGCCATCTGGCTCCACATGAACCACGGTTTCTGGAGCGCTATCCAGACGCTGGGTTGGAGTGGCAAGCTCTGGCTCAATCGCTGGCAGTGCATCGGTTTCATCTGGTCGACCATCGTGATCCTGATGTTTGCCGTAGTAGTATTTAAGTTCGCGATCTTTGGCTAACCTTTAACACTAATAATACTTACAACTATGTCCGATAAAGTTAAGAAAATAGATTCAAAGATACCCGAGGGACCTGTAGCTGAGAAATGGACCAACTACAAAGCACATCAACGCTTGGTGAATCCGAAAAACAAACTGAAGCTCGACGTCATCGTGGTCGGAACGGGTCTGGCCGGTGCCAGCGCCGCTGCTTCTCTTGGCGAGATGGGTTTCAACGTCCTCAACTTCTGCATCCAGGATAGTCCCCGACGTGCACACTCCATTGCCGCACAGGGCGGTATCAATGCAGCTAAGAACTACCAGAACGATGGCGACTCCGTCTATCGTCTGTTCTACGACACCGTGAAGGGCGGCGACTATCGTGCTCGTGAAGCTAATGTCTATCGCCTGGCCGAGGTGTCCAACAATATCATCGACCAATGTGTTGCTCAGGGCGTTCCCTTCGCTCGTGAATATGGCGGCATGCTTGCCAACCGTTCCTTCGGTGGCGCTCAGGTCAGCCGTACGTTCTACGCTAAGGGTCAGACCGGTCAGCAGCTGCTGCTCGGCGCCTATAGTTCTCTTTCTGCACAGGTGCAGGCTGGCAAGGTGAAGCTCTTCACTCGCTACGAGATGGAAGACGTCGTCATCGTCGACGGCCGTGCTCGCGGTATCATCGCCAAGAACCTCGTGACCGGTAAGCTCGAGCGCTTCAGCGCCAACGCTGTCGTCATCGCTACTGGCGGTTATGGCAACGCTTACTTCCTCTCGACTAACGCCATGGGTTGCAACTGTACGGCTGCCGTTCAGTGCTACCGCAAGGGTGCTTACATGGCTAACCCCTCTTATGTTCAGATTCACCCCACTTGTATCCCCGTTCACGGCGACAAGCAGTCCAAACTGACGCTGATGTCCGAGTCTCTGCGTAACGACGGTCGTATCTGGGTTCCCAAGAAGTTGGAGGATGCCAAGAAGTTGCAGGAAGGTACGCTGCAGGGCTGGGAGATTCCTGAAGAGGACCGCGACTACTATCTGGAGCGCCGATATCCCGCTTTCGGTAACCTCGTACCTCGCGACGTGGCTAGCCGTGCTGCCAAGGAGCGTTGCGACAAAGGCTTCGGCGTGAACAACACGGGTCTGGCTGTTTTCCTCGATTTCTCCGAGAGTATCAACCGCCTCGGCCTCGACGCCATGAAGCAGCGCTATGGCAACCTCTTCGATATGTACGAGGAGATTACCGACGTCTATCCTGGTGACCTGGCCAACGAAATCAACGGCGTGAAGTACTACAAGCCCATGATGATCTATCCCGCTATCCACTACACAATGGGTGGCGTCTGGGTAGACTACGAGCTCCAGACCTCCATCCCCGGCCTGTTCGCTATCGGCGAGTGCAACTTCAGCGACCACGGTGCCAACCGCCTCGGTGCTTCTGCTCTGATGCAAGGTCTGGCCGATGGCTATTTCGTATTGCCTTACACCATTCAGAACTACCTCGCTGATCAGGCTATCTGGCCTCGCATCTCCACCGACCTCCCCGAGTTCGCAGAGACAGAGAAAGCTGTGGATGCAGAGCTCACACGTCTGCTCAACATCAAGGGCAAACGCTCCGTTGACAGCATCCACAAGGAGTTGGGTCACATCATGTGGGAATATGTTGGCATGGGTCGTACCGCCGAAGGCCTCAAGACTGGTATCAAGAAGATGAAGGAACTGCAGAAGGAGTTCGACACGAACCTCTTCGTTCCGGGCTCCAAGGAAGGCCTCAACGTAGAACTTGACAAGGCTATCCACCTCCGCGACTTCTTCACCATGGGCGAACTCGTGGCTCACGATGCCCTCAGTCGCAACGAGAGCTGCGGTGGTCACTTCCGCGAGGAATATCAGACGGAGGAAGGAGAAGCCAAGCGCGACGACGAGAACTATTTCTACGTAGGTTGTTGGGAGTATCAGGGTGCCGACAAGGATCCCGAGCTCATCAAAGAACCGCTCGAATACGAAGCAATTAAGGTGCAAACGCGTAACTACAAGAATTAAAAGACCCACCCCCGACCCCTCCCGTGAAGGGAGGGGAGAGCCTGCGGGGTGACTCTCTAAGGTAATTAATAATTCTAACCATTAAAACAATGACCCTATAAGACCTCCAAGCGCCAGCCGCTCCCCTCCCTAACGGGAGGGGTTAGGGGGTGGGTCTATAATGATATGGCAAAAAATATTTCTGTAACCATAAAATTCTGGAAACAGAATGGTCCGAAGGAGAAGGGCCACTTCGACACTCACGAGTTGAAGAATATTCCCGATGACACATCGTTCCTCGAGGCTCTCGATATCATGAACGAGGAACTCATCGAAGCTGGTAAGGAACCTTTTGTGTTCGACCACGACTGCCGCGAGGGTATCTGCGGTATGTGCTCGCTGTATATCAATGGTACGCCCCACGGTAAGACTGAGCGCGGTGCTACCACCTGCCAGCTCTATATGCGCAAGTTCAATGATGGCGACACCATCACCGTAGAGCCTTGGCGCTCAGCTGGTTTCCCGGTTATCAAGGATTGCATGGTAGATCGCGGAGCTTTTGATAAGATTATCCAGGCTGGTGGCTACACCACCATCCGCACAGGCCAGGCTCAGGATGCCAACGCTATCCTCATCCCCAAGCAGGATGCTGACGAGGCTATGGACTGCGCCAGTTGCATAGGCTGCGGCGCCTGTGTAGCAGCTTGTAAGAATGGCTCTGCCATGCTCTTCGTTTCCTCCAAGGTGTCTCAGCTGGCTCTCCTGCCGCAAGGCCGTCCCGAGGCTGCTAAGCGCGCTAAGGCTATGGTGGCTAAGATGGATGAGCTCGGCTTCGGTAACTGCACAAACACCCGTGCTTGCGAGGCTGTATGCCCAAAGAACGAGACCATTGCCAATATCGCCCGTCTGAATCGCGAATTCATCTGTGCAAAGTTGGCTGACTAAAGCTATACAGTAGGCCCCACGGCTGAACCATATTCAGAAAATGGGCGCGCAGTAAATGCTGTGCGCCCATTGATTTATTCAAATATAATGGTGTCCGGAAAGACTAGGTTTAGCGGACACCACTAATTGAAATGGAAGGACTTTACGAGTGCCTGGTTGACAGCTTAGCTCTCGTTTTTTTGTTCGTAAGCTCCCCTTATTTCTTGAATTTGTTTATGCAGTCTATATATGCTTCTATAGAAGCTGTCACAATGTCAGTATTAGCTCCGAATCCGTAATAGAGGTGTCCGTCATATTCCACTTGCATGTGCACTTTGCCCACATCATCAGAACCTTTGGAGATGGCCTGGATGGTGAATTCCTTGAGAGTCATTTTGCGGCGAATGATAACCTTTAGCGCCTTGATGGCGGCATCCACAGGACCATTTCCTGAAGCCGAAGCTTCAAATTTCTCGCCCGAAATATTGAGGCCGATGCAAGCCACGCTACGGACCCCCATGCCAGTGGTTACCTGGAGATAATCGAGTTTGATGGAGTGTGATGCGGTGCGGTCAGCTCCGGCAAGCATGAGGATATCATCATCTGTGATTTCCTTCTTTTGGTCAGCCAGGCGGAGGAATGCCTGATAGGTTTTATCAAGCGCTTCATCATCCATATCCACTCCTAAAACATTCAGACGATGTTTGAGAGCGGCGTGGCCTGAGCGTGCTGTGAGCAGGATGCTGTTTTCATCAATCCCGACGTCTTTCGGATTCATTATCTCGTAAGTTTCCACGTTCTTGAGCACTCCATCTTGGTGAATGCCGCTGCTGTGGGCAAAGGCATTGCGTCCCACGATGGCTTTGTTGGGCTGAACGGGCATATTCATCAGCGAGCTTACCAGTCTCGAGGTAGGATAAATCTTCTGGGTGTTGATGTTCGACTCAATTCCGAGCCCCTTATGGCAGCGCAGAATCATCACCACTTCTTCGAGCGATGTGTTACCCGCGCGCTCACCTATGCCGTTGATAGTCACTTCGGCTTGCCGGGCGCCGTTGATAATGCCAGCCATGGTGTTTGCCGTTGCCATTCCGAGGTCGTTGTGGCAGTGAGTGGAGAGAATGGCCTGGCCTGAGCTGAGTCCGTCCACACGCTCCATGAGGTATTTTATTTTCTCTCCAAATTCTTGCGGCAGACAGTAGCCTGTGGTGTCAGGTATGTTGCATACGGTGGCGCCGGCTTTGACTACGGCTTCAATAACTCGGGCCAGATATTCATTATCCGTGCGTCCGGCGTCTTCGGCGTAGAATTCCACATCTTCTACAAACCTTTTGGCGTATTTCACAGCAGCTACGGCCCGCTCGATTATCTCTTCGCGGTTGGAGTTGAATTTGAAACGGATATGTGAGTCGCTAGTGCCGATTCCTGTGTGAATCCGTTTGTGTTTAGCATATTGCAGAGCATCTACGGCCACGTCAATATCCTTCTGCACAGCTCGGGTCAGAGCGCAGATGGTGGGCCATGTTACCGCCTTGGATATTTCTATTACGGAATTGAAATCCCCCGGGCTGCTGATTGGGAAACCAGCCTCAATGATGTCAACGCCGAGGGCTTCGAGTTGTTTTGCAACTTGTATTTTTTCGATTGTGTTTAATTGGCATCCTGGCACTTGTTCGCCATCTCTTAGCGTAGTGTCAAAAATAAATAGTTTGTCGCTCATTGTGTTGTGATTATAATAATGAATGGTTAACTGATTTGTGAGTGTTTTTCAGATCTCGATTCTGCCGTCGCGCAGATGAATTGTCCGGTCGGTGAGGGCCGCGAGGCTCTCATCGTGAGTGACGATTACGAAGGTCTGGTTAAAGCGTTCGCGGAGGTCGAAGAAGAGGCGGTGTAATTCAGCCTTATTCGCGCTGTCCAGACTTCCTGTCGGCTCGTCAGCCAAGACCACCGACGGGCTATTGGTCAGAGCTCTGGCCACGGCAACACGCTGCTTCTCTCCTCCCGAAAGCTGTGACGGCTTGTGGTCAGCACGCTCCTGTAAACCCATGAATGACAGCAGTTCCATGGCACGCTGACGGGCTTCATTCCTTCCCTTGCCGGCGATGAAGGCGGGAATCATCACATTCTCCAGAGCCGTGAATTCGGGAAGAAGCTGATGAAATTGAAATACAAAACCGATATGTTGCCCGCGGAAACGGGCCACTGCTCTCCGGCGCAGACTGGCCACATCGGTCCCGGCGATGGATACCGTTCCGCTGTCAGCCTTGTCCAGAGTTCCCATTATCTGAAGCAGAGTGGTTTTGCCGGCGCCGCTTGGGCCTACTATACTTACCACTTCGCCCTCATTGATATGCAAGTCTATTCCTTTCAGGACCTGCAGCGGGCCGAAACTCTTGGTAATGTTTCTGATATCAATCATTTGGATTAAGAATTACGATTTAGCCATTTCTCGAAGAGGAGGTGGCGTTGGGTTATGCTTTGGCCGTTGGGGGCAAATATGGAGAGGCTTTCCTGAGGATCTCCGTATTGGTCCGGATAGACAAGCATCACGCTGACATTAGAGAAATCACGTGCGATGACCGATGGCAGGATGTTGTGGCCTGGAGTGTGCGATATGAAGCCCGCACGAGAGGTTACGATGACCAGCAGCCAGTCCTCCTTCATCTCCTCTGACAGGGTTACGAGCATAGCTCCGAACCCGCTCTCCTGGCTGATCTGAACATCTACGGTGGGATGCAGCTGGTGCAGATAATCCTGGATATAGCCGCCTGTGTCTCCGCATGTGTGAAAATTCATGGTCTGCCCGGTTCGCTCTCCGATTCTGCACAGGTGCTCCAGCCATTTGTAGAATCCGATTTCGTATTCAGCCTTGGGAGGCACAGCTACCACGATGCGGCGGAATGTAGATGGGGGAATGAGCAGTCTCACGGCGATTACTTCGCGGTGGATTGACGACAGAATATTTTGTGTCGTGGTTCCCAGCGTGGTCGCCAGCGAACCGTCGGCCCTCTCGTGGAGACCTAATATTACTTCGCCGGCATCAACCTCCTTCATAGCGTGGGAGATAGCTGCTGAGACGTTGCTTGCCACCCTGACCATGACGCTCATGCTCACATCGGCCGCTGCGGCAATAGCCTGAGCCTGGCGCAGGTTCTCGCGCCCCTGGGCCATCACGCGGTCATCGGGGTCATTGTCCATGGCGATGGCTATACCCATCAGACTGTCGTGGACGTTCGGATTGCGGATCATTATAGACAGTTGGGTGAGGGCATCCACCGTCTGTGGATAAGCGTATGCAGTGAGGCATTTGCCATGGTAACTGCCTCTGTTTCGCTCCAGCTCGTTGGTCTGCAGCGCCAGCGTGCGGGCGGCCTTTTCCGTAGCTATCGATGATATGATGCATGAAAAGAGAATGAGCATCACGGTGGCATTAATAATGTTTGTGTCCATCAGTGCGACGTCAGGAGCCGAACCAATCATTACGATTGCCAGAGCGCCGGCGGCGTGCGCGTTGGTTAGTCCGAACATCATTTGCTCATCCGAAGCCAGAGAGCCGGTTATGCGTCGCATTATGGCCGATGCGAGCCATTTGCTGAGAGTCCCGACCAATATGAGGACGCCGCATAATAGCAGCACCTGGGAGCTGCCGGCCAATACCCGGATGTCGATTATCATACCCACGCTGACAAGAAAATATGGGATGAAGAGGGCATTCCCGAC
Organism: Bacteroidaceae bacterium; assembly: GCA_024699495.1. Lineage (GTDB taxonomy): Bacteria > Bacteroidota > Bacteroidia > Bacteroidales > Bacteroidaceae > Physcousia. The sequence continues at coordinate 6,811 of JAILPK010000048.1, forward strand.
AAATTCAATGCGGGTCATGAGCGGCCCGCCGTGAGGGATGACGCGGTTGATTACCAGTCCGCATAGGAACGCGCCCAGCAACCCCTCCAAGCCGAAAAACATAGCCAGGCAGGCGCTGAGAAACAGAAGAGCAAGTACAAAAATATACTGCGTCACAGCATCTTCGTTGCGGCGCAAGAACCATCGTCCCAGTTTCGGGAAAGCATAGGCAACGCCTGCGATGTAGGCTGAGATTCCGACGAAGAACCGCAGCCAGAACCACCATGTCCCGCCCCCCTTGTGTTGCTGGATTACAATGGCCAGCATCAGAAGAGCGAAGAAACAGGAGATGGCAGTGGCTATTACCGACCACACCACGCTCGGGTGTTTGCCTAAGCCCAACCTGCCGGCGATAGGGTAGGTGACCAGGGTGTGGCTCGACAGGATGCAGCTGATAAGCAGAGATGTAGATGTGGCAAAGCCAAGCCACCAACGGGTGGTGATAAATCCCGCCACAAATGGAATTATGAAGGTGAGTGCTCCGAAGAGCATGCCTCGCGAACTATGCCGGCGAAAGGACCCCATGTCCATCTCCAGCCCGGCCAGAAACATGATATAGTAAATGCCGACCTGCCCAAAGAGAGTAAACGAGTCATCGCGTTCCAGGATGTTAAATCCGTGTCTTCCGACCAATACTCCCGCTAAGATAAGCCCTATGATATGTGGGATGCGCAGTCGCCTGAAGACAACTGGAACCAAGAGTATTATTAGGAGCATCACGAGGAAAATCCACGTGGGGTCGGTAATTAATGCGGGCATTTAAACTATTTTTCGGCGCAAAAGTAGTGTATTTTCGTGAAAAAGAAGTACTTTTGCCCCGATTTTTATTCTAAACAGAGACAAATAAGCAATGAAAGTAGCAATAGTTGGCGCCAGTGGCGCTGTAGGCCAAGAATTCTTGCGCGTTCTGGACGAACGCAAATTTCCGATGGACGACCTCGTGCTGTTTGGCAGCGAACGCAGCGCCGGCCGCAAATACCAGTTTCGCGGCAAGGACTACGAGGTTAAACTCTTGCAGCATAACGACGACTTCAAAGACATTGACATCGCCTTCGTAAGTGCTGGAGGCGGAACGAGCAAGGATTTTGCGGAGACAATTACCAAGCACGGGTGTGTCATGATAGACAACAGCAGCGCTTTCCGCATGGACGCAGACGTGCCTTTGGTTGTGCCCGAATGCAATGCCGAGGATGCGCTCAACCGCCCTCGTGGCATTATTGCCAATCCCAATTGCACAACGATAATGATGGTGGTATGTCTTCAGCCTATAGAGCAGCTAAGCCATATCAGACGCATCCACGTAGCCTCGTATCAGGCTGCCTCAGGAGCTGGCGCGCAGGCCATGAAAGAATTGGAGACCCAGTATCGTCAGGTACTGGCCGGCGAGAAGCCCACCGTGGAGAAGTTCAAGTATCAGCTGGCTTACAACGTAATCCCCCAGATAGATGTGTTTACAGACAACGGCTACACAAAGGAGGAGATGAAGATGTTCAATGAGACGCGCAAGATTATGCACACCGATGCCAGTTGCTCGGCCATGTGTGTCCGCGTGCCCTCTCTTCGCAGTCATTCCGAGGCTGTCTGGATTGAGACCGCAGAGCCCGTAAGTGTTGAAGCCGCCCGCGAGGCATTTGCCAATGCCAAAGGGGTGACTCTGATGGACGATCCGGCTTCGGCCACCTATCCTATGCCCCTTTTCACCGCTGGAAAGGATGACGTCTATGTAGGTCGTATCCGCAAGGATCTGGCTGATGACAACGGCCTCACATTCTGGCTCTGCGGAGACCAGATCAAGAAGGGCGCTGCCCTGAATGCGGTGCAGATTGCCGAATATCTTATCAGCGTAGGAAACGTTTAGGATCAGACAGCTATTCCCATGCGCATAGTCAAACGGCTCGACATATTCATATTGAAGCAGTTCTGCCTGCTCTTTGCCGGGACGTTTTTTATAAGCCTCTTTATCTTCCTGATGCAGACCATCTGGCTGTATATGGACGATCTGATAGGTAAGGGACTTTCAGTGTGGGTGCTTGCGAAATTCGCCTTCTATGCCAGCATGACCCTGGTGGCCGTAGCCCTGCCGCTGGCAATCCTGCTGGCATCTCTCATCTCTTTCGGAAACCTTGGCGAGCGTCTCGAACTGCTGGCCATGAAAGCCGCCGGCATACCGCTCGTGCGCATTCTCCTGCCGGTGGTCTGTTTCGTGGTGCTTTTAGCCTGCGGCTCGTTCTATTTTCAGAATGTCATAGGCCCCGAGTCGTCCAAGCGGCTCTATGCTCTGATATATTCCATGCGTCAGAAATCCCCCGAACTGGAGATTCCCGAGGGCGTGTTCTACAACAATATTCCCGGCTACAATCTCTTTGTGGAGCACAAAGACGTCGAGAGCGGAATGCTTTATGGGATAATGATTTATACCCAGGGCCAGGGATATGACAACACCCAGATTGTGCTCGCAGATTCGGGGCGTCTGCAAAGCACCGCCGACCAGATGTATTTGCGTTTGACACTGTATGACGGAGAGCGATTCCGCAATATGCAAAACACGGGGAGCGCCATGGACCGCGCCACTGTGCCATATATGCGGGAGACATTCAAGGAGGAGGTGGATCTAATCCCCTTCGACAGCCGCTTTGCTGAGATGGACGCGAGCCTCTTCAATGGCAATGCCAGAACAAAGGGCTTGGACAAGCTGGCGTGGGGAATAGACTCCCTGCGGCATATTATCGACTCCGTGGGGCAGAGTAATTACGAGCGCTATCAATATGATTTCCTGCGCAAGAGTCCCCGCCGTTACCGGGGTGAAGAGAGGGAGATCGCAGACCAGTCCCTCTTGGCCAAGGCCAGGGATAAGGGTGCTGAAGACGCCACAATTCCGTTTGACACCTTATATGAGTCCCTCTCTCCCGAACTGCGCAACCGCGCGATGCGAATAGCCTCCGACCGCGCCCGGAGCGGGCTGCAGCAGGTGGGCTTTTACACCGAGGAGTCGAATTATATGAATCATCAGTTGCGAATCCACGAGCTCGAATGGCATAAGAAATACTCCCTCACCCTGGCCTGCCTGATATTCTTCTTTATCGGGGCGCCTCTCGGAGCCATCATCCGCAAGGGCGGACTCGGAGTCCCTGTGGTGGTCTCTGTGATTATATTCATCTTCTATTATATGGTGAATATCCTCGGTGAGAAGCTCGCGCGCACCGGCGACTGGAGCATCACCTTCGGGGCCTGGCTAAGCACTATGGTGCTCGCTCCCATCGGAGCGTGGCTTACATATAAGGCAAATCAGGACTCCGTGGTGTTCAATGCCGAGGGCTATCGCATATTCTTCCGCCGGCTGCTGGGCCTGCGCATAAGCCGCCACATATCACGCAAGGAAGTGATTATAAACGACCCGGATTACGGGCGCATGGAAGTGGAGTTAAAGGCTCTGCAGGACGACTGCGCCACCTACAACCGCCATCATCATCTGCGCTTCATGCCCAGCTACATCAACATCTTCTTCCGCTATGAGGAAGACCGCGTCGTGATTGACATATCCGAGCGCCTGGATGCCATCGTCGATGAGTTGGCAAACAGCCGCGATAATTATCTCCTGGCGATGCTCAACGACATCCCCGTCTTGGTGCCCGATGCCCACACACGCCCGTTTGATGCCCCCCGTCTGAATCGCGCTGCAGGCATATTCTTCCCCGTGGGCGTGTTCTTCTGGTTCCGCATCTGGCGTTATAGGCTTCGCCTTTGGTATGACCTGCAGCAGTTGCAGAAACAGACAGATTTGATAGTTGACAGAATAAACAAAAGAAAAGAATAAAAAATGGAAAAACAGACAACTCCAATATTATCCTCGATAGAAGATGCCATCAAGGACTTCCGCGAGGGAAAATTCGTTATTATTGTTGATGACGAAGACCGAGAGAACGAGGGTGACTTTGTCACCGCGGCTGAGATGATTACCCCGGAGAAGGTGAATTTCATGCTTCAATATGGCCGCGGGGTGCTATGCGCTCCGATAACCATAAGCCGCGCTGAAGAACTTGAACTTCCGCACCAGGTGCAGGACAATACCTCCATGCTCGGCACCCCCTTTACCATCACTATTGACAAGCTGGAAGGTTGCTCCACCGGAGTCAGCGCTGCCGACCGCGCCGCAACCATTCGCCATCTGGCCGACCCCGCCGCTCGGGCCACCGATTTCGGACGACCGGGACACATCAATCCCCTCTACGCCCAGGACAGGGGAGTCCTGCGGCGCGCTGGGCATACCGAGGCCAGCATAGATATGGCGCGTCTGGCGGGTTTGCGTCCGGCTGCCGCCCTGATTGAAATCCTGAATCCCGACGGGACGATGGCCCGGCTGCCCCAGTTGCAAGAGGTGGCTGCACAGCATGGGATTAAGATTATAACTATTCGTGACCTGATTGCCTACCGCCTGCAGCGCGAGCGCATGGTCGAGGCGGCTCCCGAGGTGGATTTGCCCACAGCCTACGGCCATTTCCGTGATATCACCTTCCGCCAGCTGTCCAACGGCCTGGAGCATGTCGCTCTGATCAAAGGCTCCTGGGAACCCGACGAGCCGGTGCTGGTCAGAGTCCATTCTTCATGCGTTACGGGAGACATCTTTGGCAGTCAGAGATGCGATTGCGGCGAGCAGCTTCACCGCTCGATGCAGATGATAGACCGCGAGGGCAAGGGCGTGGTGCTATATATGAATCAGGAAGGGCGCGGTATAGGGCTCTTCAATAAGATGAAGGCCTATAAGCTGCAGGAAGAGGGCGAGGACACCGTTGAGGCCAACCTGCATCTCGGTTTTCAGCCCGATGAGCGTGAGTATGGAGTGGGAGCCGAGATTCTCCGACAGTTGGGAATCCGCAAAATACGTCTTCTGACCAACAACCCGGTAAAGCGCGTAGGGCTCGAGGCTTTCGGTCTGGAGATAGTGGAAAATGTCCCCATAGAGATTCGTCCGAACAAATACAATGAGCGCTATCTGCGCACGAAAAAGGAGCGCATGGGCCACACTTTGCATTTCAATAAGTGAGGCGCGCTTATTGACAGGAGACAATTAATTGGGAGAATCATAAAAAAACCTTGCTCATTCAATTCCTAACTCTCAACTTTTCACTATCTTTGCCGCAAATTTGAGAGCTTAATCAAATCATCATAATATGAACACTCTTTCCGACCGCTTAAACCGCCTCGCTCCGTCTGCTACTCTGGCCATGTCACAGCGCAGCAGTGAGCTCAAGGCTCAAGGAATCGATGTCATTAACCTCAGTGTGGGGGAGCCTGACTTTAACACCCCCGACCATATCAAGGCAGCTGCAATCAAAGCTGTCGAGGACAACTGGTCCCGTTATAGCCCAGTGCCTGGTTATCCTGCCCTGCGTCAGGCCATTGTGGATAAACTCCAGAAGGAAAACGGACTCAGTTACACCCCTTCTCAGATTCTCTGCTCCAACGGAGCCAAGCAGAGCGTATGCAACGCCGTCATGGCGATTGTAAATGCGGGCGACGAGGTCATCATCCCCGCTCCCTATTGGGTGAGCTACCCGCAGATGGTTCTTCTCGCCGAGGGCACTCCGGTTTATGTTGAGGCGCCGATAGAGCAGGATTTTAAGATTACCCCTGCCCAGCTCGAAGCTGCCATAACCCCCCGCACCCGCGCTCTGATTCTCTGTTCGCCGTCTAATCCTACAGGTTCTGTTTACAGCAAGGAGGAGCTCCGGGAACTGGCCGAGGTGCTCGCCCGCCACGAGCGGGTGATGGTCCTGGCCGACGAGATTTATGAGCATATCAATTATGTGGGCCGCCATGAGAGCATCGCCCAGTTCGAGAGCATTCTCGACCGCGTCGTAATCATCAACGGCGTCTCCAAAGCTTATGCCATGACCGGCTGGCGCATCGGCTTTATAGCTGCCCCCGAATGGGTGGTGAAGGGATGCAACAAACTCCAGGGCCAATATACCAGCGGCCCGTGCTCGGTGAGCCAGAAGGCAGCCGAAGCCGCTTACACCGGTTCGCAGCAATGTGTGGAAGACATGTGCAAGGCTTTTGAGCGTCGCAAGAACCTCATCGTCAGTCTCGCCAAGGAAGTTCCCGGTCTGGAGGTGAATAACCCGCAGGGCGCCTTCTACCTCTTCCCAAAATGCAGCAGCTATTTCGGCAAGCGCGACGGCGAGCGCGTTATCAGCAACAGCACCGATTTCGCAATGTATCTCCTGGAGGTGGGGCATGTGGCCACCGTGGGCGGAGACGCCTTTGGCAGTCCTGAGTGCTTCCGCATGAGCTACGCCACCAGCGACGAGAATATCGTTGAGGCGATGAAGAGAATCCGGGAGACCCTGGCCCGACTGAAATAGCCTCCTCCAAATCCCTTTCAATTCCCCCAAAAACGTAATTACTATATTCACAAAGATATGAAACCAGTTTCCATAAAGACAGCTCTTATCTCGGTCTTTCATAAGGACGGACTCGAGGAAATACTTAAGAAATTGAATGACGAGGGTGTGAAATTCCTCAGCACCGGAGGCACACAGTCCTTCATCGAGAGCCTTGGCTATCCCTGCCAGAAGGTAGAGGACGTGACCACCTATCCCAGCATCCTGGGCGGGCGCGTCAAGACCCTCCATCCCAAAATCTTCGGCGGAATCCTGGGACGTCGCGACCTCGAAGGCGACCGCCAGCAGATGGCAGAGTATGAGATTCCGGCCATCGACCTCGTGATCGTCGATCTCTATCCTTTCGAGCAGACCGTGGCAAGCGGCGCTTCAGACTCCGACATCATTGAGAAGATTGACATAGGCGGAATCAGTCTGATTCGTGCGGGAGCGAAGAACTTCAGTGATGTGGTCATCGTTCCTTCGAAAGAAGAGTATCCCGCACTTCTCGACATGCTCAACACCAACGGAGCCTGCTCCACCCTCGAGGAACGCCGCTGGTTTGCTACCCGCGCCTTCGGCGTAAGTAGCCATTACGACACAGCCATCCATGGCTGGTTTAACAAGTAAACGAATACATAGAATTTTTACAATAGATGGGATTTTTTAGTTTCACGAAAGAATTGGCCATGGACCTTGGCACCGCCAATACGGTAATCATCAGCGATGGCAAGATTATGGTTGATGAGCCGTCTGTCGTTGCCCTCGACCGCCACACTGAGAAGATGATAGCTGTTGGTGAGAAGGCCAAACTGATGTATGAGAAGACACATGCAGACATCCGCACTATTCGTCCTCTGCGCGACGGCGTTATAGCCGACTTCAATGCCTGCGAACAGATGATGCGCGGACTCATAAAGATGGTCCACACTGGCAACCGCCTCTTTACCCCTTCGCTGCGCATGGTTATCGGGGTGCCGTCAGGTTCTACCGAGGTAGAGCTGCGGGCCGTCCGTGACAGCGCCGAACATGCCGGAGGCCGTGAGGTCTATCTTATTTACGAGCCCATGGCAGCAGCCATCGGCATCGGCTTGGATGTGGAGGCCCCTCAGGGCAATATGATTGTGGATATAGGCGGCGGCAGCACCGAGATTGCCGTGATCAGCCTGGGTGGCATCGTGGCCGACCGCAGCCTGCGTGTTGCAGGCGACGACCTCACTGCCGACATCCAGGACTACATGAGCCGTCAGCATAATGTGAAAGTCAGCGAGCGCATGGCTGAGCGCATCAAGATTCATGTGGGAGCAGCCCTCACCGATCTGGGAGAGGATGCGCCGGAAGACTTCGTCGTCCACGGCCCGAACCGCATCACCGCCCTCCCGATGGAGGTGCCTGTATGCTATCAGGAGATTGCCCACTGCCTCGAGAAGACTATAGCCAAGATTGAGACTGCAGTGCTCAATGCCCTCGAAGACACCCCGCCCGAGCTCTATGCCGACATTGTCCAGAATGGCATCTACCTCACCGGTGGCGGCGCTCTCCTCCGCGGCTTGGACAAGCGTCTCACAGACAAGATAAATATTCCATTCCATATTGCAGAAGACCCGCTTCATAGTGTTGCAAAAGGTACGGGGGTAGCGCTGAAGCATATCCACACCTTCTCATTCCTCATGTAACCGGGGAACTATATGAGCGCTGTCTATGAGAGCATTGTTTGATTTCATCGCTCGCCAATATCATTGGATGATGCTTATTGTGCTGGAAGGGCTCAGCTTGATGCTGCTCTTCCAGTTCAATCATTACCAGGGCAGTGTCTGGCTGACAAATGCCAACAGCGTCGTCGGCTATCTGATGGAGCAGGAGCAGCGCATGCTCAACTATCTCTCCCTGACTGACGTCAACGCCGAGCTCTCCCACCGCAACATGCTGCTTGAACATAATATCAAGGTGCTGACAGCGGAGCTCAACAGACTGACCCACGACAGCACCTTCACGGAGCGCAAGGTGGCTAGCCAGTTGGCTGGCGTAGAACTGATTCCTGCTAAGGTGGTCAACAACAGCGTTCGTCTGCATGACAACTATATAACCATCAACCGGGGCAGCGTGGACGGAGTCCAGCCGGAGATGGGAGTAGTAAGCGGGACCGGGGTTGTAGGCATTGTATATATGACTTCAGACCATTATAGCATCGTCTTGCCCCTGCTCAACAGCAAATCCCGGCTCAGCAGCCGGTTGCGCGGCTCCAATTATTTCGGCTATCTGCGATGGGACGGTCGCAATCCGCTCTCAACAATCCTTGACGACATACCCCATCATGCCCGCTGCAAAGTGGGAGATGTGGTAGAGACCAGCGGCTACTCCTCTGTATTCCCCTCGGGGATATTCATCGGGCGTGTCAGCCGGATAGAGAACAGCGAGGACGGCATGGGTTATCAGCTCCACGTCCGTCTCGGCATCGATTTCGCCAACCTCCAGGACGTCTCCGTGATTGCCACCAGGGGACATGGCGAACAGCAGGAACTGGAAGAACAGGCCCATTAGTCCCATTGGGCCTATTGAGAGAGGACGGCCAGAGGCCGCGGGTTCAAGGGTTTAAGGGTTTAAGGAGTTCAAGAAGTTCAAGAGTTTAAGATTTCTGCGATTCTATCTCTTCATCGCGCCAGCCTCTACAACTTGCTCCGCGAGTCTCTCAACTCAAGTGCTACTCGTCAACTCTCAACTAGAGCGGCCCACGGCCGCAACCAACTTTTCAACTTGTTTACTCGTCAACTCGCAACTGCGAAGCTCTCAACTCGTCAACTTGTCAACTGCGAAGCTATCAACTTGTCAACTAAAACATGCTTACCACCTTCCTTCAGCGCCTCCTTTTGATGACAGCCCTTCTGGCGGTCCAGATGCTTGTGCTCAATCACATCCATGTCATGGGATTTGCCACGCCTCTCCTCATCGTCTATTTCCTCCTCCTCTTCCCCCTTGGAACATCCCGTTGGAGCATAATGCTTTGGGGATTTGTATGCGGTCTGCTGGCAGATATGGCAACGCTTACCCCCGGCGTCGGCGCCGGAGCAATGACCCTTGTGGCCTTTGTGCAGCCCGTGCTGCTTATGGCGATGCGGCCCAAGGAGGCGGCAGAAGACATGCAGGCCAGCTTTCACACCATGGGCTTCGCGGCCTATGTCCGTTACTGCTCAATCCTTACATTCATTTTTTGCTTCGCATATTTCCTGTTGCAGTCATTCAGCTTCTTTCATATCGTTCATTTGGCTATCTCCTTTGGCAGCAGTTGGCTTCTTACCCTCGTCATCTGTATAGCTGTCGAAGCGATGCGGCCCGTAAACAGTCGCAAGACAGAGAATTAAGAATAGGCAGAGATGCAGGACTTCGAACTGGAAAAACGCAAATATGTGCTTGGTGGCGCGGTCATCCTCGTCATCTTCGTCTATATCATGCGCCTCTTCTCTTTGCAGCTGACGTCCGACGATTATAAGGCGAGGGCCGACTCCAACGCCTTCATGCGCCGCATACAATACCCCGCCCGCGGCGCCATTTCCGACCGCAACGGCAAGCTGATGGTCTATAACCAGCCGGCTTACGACATAATGGTCGTGATGCGAGAGCAGATTGGAGTGGATACCGCCGACCTCTGCGCCAGCCTCGGCATAGACACCGCCTGGTATAAGCGACGCATGGACGAGATCCGCGACCGCTATCGCAACCCCGGCTACTCCCCACATACCCAGCAGCTCTTCATGAGTCAGCTCTCTGCTCAGGAATTCAGCAACTTCCAGGAGAAGATGTTCCGTTTTCCCGGCTTTTATATCCAGAAGCGAAGCATACGCCAATACAACTACCCCTATGCAGCTCATATCCTCGGGGACGTGGGCGAGGTCTCTCCGGCTGACATCGAGACCGACAACTACTATCAGAGCGGCGACTATATCGGCAAACTGGGTGTGGAACGCAGTTATGAGAAATATCTGCGCGGCGTGAAGGGGACCGAGGTGCTCCTGCGTGATGCCCACGGCCGAATCAAAGGCCGCTATCAGGGCGGAGCCTTCGACCAGAAGCCCGTTCCCGGCAAGAACCTGATGCTGAGCATCGACCTCGATCTGCAGGCCCTCGGCGAGAGGCTTATGAAAAACAAACTGGGTAGCATCGTCGCCATCGAACCCTCCACGGGCGAGGTGCTCTGCATGGTGTCCAGTCCCACTTTCGACCCGCGTCAGATGGTCGGACGTCAACGAGGCAAGAAACACCGCGAGCTCAGCGCCGACCCCATGAAACCCTTGCTCAACCGCTCTATCATGGGGCAGTATCCTCCGGGCTCCACATTCAAGACCTCCCAGGCGCTCACCTTCCTCCAGGAGGGGATAATAGACCCCTACCGGACGGCCTACCCCTGCTCCCACGGATTCCATTACAAAGGCCTCAAGGTGGGATGCCACGGACACGGCTCCCCCCTACCGCTCATCCCCGCTATCGGCACCTCATGCAACGCCTACTTCTGCTGGGGACTCTATTATATGTTTGGCAACCGCAAGAAATACCCCACAGTCCAGGATGCCATGACTACATGGAAAGACTATATGGTGAGCATGGGCTTCGGATATAAACTCGGCATAGACCTGCCCGGAGAGAAACGCGGACTGATCCCCAATGCCAAGTTCTATGACAAGAACTACAACGGCTCATGGAACGGCCTCACCATCATCTCCATCAGCATCGGTCAGGGCGAGGTGAACCTCACCCCGCTGCAGATAGCCAATCTCGGAGCTACGATTGCCAACCGCGGTTGGTATAAGATTCCGCACATCGTGAAGGAGGTGCAGGGCGAGCCGCGCGACAGCGTTTACACCCGCCGCCATTATACAAAAGTTTCGCCGCAAAACTATGAGTATGTATGCGACGGCATGGAGCGCGCCGTGCTGAGCGGTACCTGCCATTCAGCCCGCAACCCCTGGTATGTGGTATGCGGCAAGACCGGAACGGCCCAGAACCGCGGCCACGACCACTCTGTATTCATGGGCTTTGCCCCGAAGGACAATCCCAAAATTGCCGTCGCTGTGTATGTGGAGAATGGCGGCTGGGGCGCCAACTACGGTGTGCCTCTAGGCGCGTTGCTTATGGAGCAATATATCAACGGGCATCTGTCGCCTGAGAGCGAAAAGAAGGCAGAGATATTCGAAAACAAGGAAATATCCTATGGCACCTATGCGAGATAATCAGAAGAAAGGAGTCATCCAGAGCGTCGATTGGTTCACCATACTCCTCTTCCTCGTCCTCCTCGGGATGGGATGGCTCAGTATATGCGGCGCCTGCTACGATTTCGAGGAAGACATCAACCTCCTCGCGCCCGGCTCGCGCACCCGCCTGCAGCTGATGTGGATGGGAGTCGCATGCGGCGTGGGCACACTGGTCATGTTCACCGACGACCGCCTCTACGATGCCTTCGCCTATATAATCTACGCCCTCCTGCTCGTCCTTCTCTTCATCACCCCCTTCCTCGCGCCCGATATCAAAGGCTCACACTCATGGATAAAAATTGGCTCGTTCAGCTTTCAGAGCGCCGAGTTCGCCAAATTCGCCACCTCCCTGGCAATAGCTAAATACATGGGCCGTTACGGCTTCTCTCTATCTGGCAACTGGCGCAATTTCGTCGGCTGCCTGCTTCTCATCATGCTACCCATGGGGCTCATAGTAATGCAGAGAGAGACCGGCTCCGCACTCGTCTATTTCAGCCTCTTTCTGATGCTCTACAGAGAAGGCATGCCCGGCTCCATCCTCTTCTCCGGAATAGCCGCCGTAATCTATTTCGTGGTCGGAATCCGCCTAGCCGATGTCACCGCCCTTGACGGCGTCACCAGTTGGGGCGAATACCTGGTGATTATGCTCACATTGCTCTTCACCGCCGCCATGCTCTATATCTATGAGCCGCACTCTAACAGCGAGCGGGAGGCCCACCTCTCCTTCTACCGCCGTTATCAGATGATGTTCGAAGTCATCACCTACGGCATCGGGATAACAGCCCTGGCCAGCCTCTTCTCCGTATATGTCCGCGCCTTCAATGTAGCCATAGTCCAGCTTATAGTCACGGGAGCCATCATTATCCGCCTCATCCTTGCGGGGCTGCTCCGCAGCGTCTATCGCTACTGCTATATCGGACTCTTTGCACTGGGCAGTCTGGTGCTCTTCTATTCGGCTCACACAATCTTATACCACGTCCTTGAGGAACATCAGCAGAAGCGAGTCCTTGTGCTGCTCGGACTGAAAGATGACCCCAAAGGCACCGGCTACAATGTCATTCAGGCACAGATAGCCATCGGCTCCGGCGGCTTGCATGGCAAGGGATTTCTCAAGGGGACACAGACAAAACTCAAGTATGTGCCAGAGCAGGAGACAGACTTCATCTTCTGCACCGTGGGGGAGGAGCAGGGCTTCGCTGGCTCCGCCGGCGTGCTGTTGCTGTTCATGGTCCTGCTGCTGCGCATCATCCATATAGCTGAGCGCCAACCCTACGCTTTCGGCCGCATTTATGGCTATTGCGTCTTCTCCATCTTCTTCTTCCACGTATTAATTAATATAGGAATGGTGCTCGGACTGGCCCCGGTGATAGGCATCCCCCTCCCCTTCTTCAGCTATGGCGGCAGTTCGCTAATTGGCTTCACCCTCCTACTCTTTATTCTCCTGAGAATAGATGCGGGACGCAATCGGCTGCGGAGGTGAGTTTTTGATTTCTTGATCGGCCGCGCCGCGCCCGCTGGTTTAAGGAGTTTAAGGAGTTTAAGGAGTTTAAGAGGAGCGGCCGTGGGCCGCGGTTTAAGGGCTTAAAAGTTCAAGAGGTTTAAGAGTCTACGAGTCAACGAGTCTACAAGTTTTTTGTTTGCGTTAAGGTTGGTATATTAGTTGCATGAATTTTATTTAATTAGAACTTTCTTGCCATTGACGATGTAGATGCCCGTGAGTTTTTTAATGGCCTCACCCCCAACCCCTTTCCGAAGGGCGAGGGGAGTGGATAGCTCTGATGGTGATGTGAGTTTTTGAGTTGAAACTAGTTTGGGGCGGCCTGAAATTCTCTTTCATACCCGCTCTTGCCAACGGTGAGTACGAAACCGCCCATCGTACAAATTTACCAATTTTCCACGTAAAAATCTACCAATTTCACCTCGCGAGAATTATGTATATGCCGCCCTGCTCCCTCAGATTGAAAATTCCCGATTCTCGAGAGGTCTTTTTCGGCGTAATCATTTGACATACAGCCCGTTATTACCAATATTCATCACCGTCAGCACGGACAATCCAGGAGAAAACATTTGCTTTAGGGTGCCTGCCTAACAGCAAAAGGGCTAACTTGCTGTGTATCAAGCCATGTGTCTAAATACACCATGGTCTAAAGTACTTTACACCAAGGTGTATTGGTCATTACACCTTGGTGTAATCGTTTGTATGCCTCGATGTATTAGCCCCTCCTTTCTCGTGAAAACGCCCCTTTTCATCGATATATTACGCTATATGCCGCTCTAGATTGAATCTTTCTTCGTGTTTTATCGCCTCAGAACAGCATAAAAAGTGTTCAATATGTACAGTGGAAAATCGTACATATAGAACAATTAATTTCTGCTATAATAAATATGACGGACGCGGCGCGGGTGAGTTCTTAAGTTCTTGAAAAAGCCTCACACCCTACCCCTCTCCCGTGGGCGAGGGGCGTGAACAGCTCTGAGGCCGCGGTCCCATTATCCCCATTATCCCCAATGGCCTTTGTGGCACAAGCCGCCCCAGCCGCCCAAATGGCGCCATCGCGCCAGCCCAAACTGTAAGCAGTAAGCAGTAAGCGCGGTCTCAGCCGCCCCACTTGTCAACTAATTGGATAAGGTGCTCTACTCAGATAATCAGCGCTGCAAGGGCGGAGATGATGTATGCCACGAGGGTGGTGTAAGAGGCAACGAAGAGGCCGTAGCGCCAGTTTCCGCTTTCGGCGGCGATGGCGACGACAGTTGCTATGCAGGGGAAGTAGAGCAGGGCGAAGATGAGGTAGGCTATTGCCGCTGAGGTTGTGGTGTGTTCCTTAAGGATGGCAGAGAGGCGTGTTCCTTCTGCTTCTTCCACTGTGGCGAGGTCCGCTGCCTCATCGGCTTCACAGTTGTATATCACGCCGAGTGTTCCCACCATCATTTCCTTGGCTCCCATGCCGGCCACTATGCCTACATCCATGCGCCAGTCGAATCCCTGAGGGGAGAAGACTGGTTCCAGGGTGTGACCGATGCGTCCGAGATAGCTCTGTTCCATCTGTTCAGAGGCTGTCATCTGCTCTGTTCCCCGTGGGAAATAGCCCAAGAGCCATATTATGATGCTGGCGCCGAGAATCACTGTTCCCATCTTATGCAGATATTGGCGTCCCTGTTCCCAGGTGTGATGCAGCACGCTGTTGGCTGTGGGACGGCGGTAGGGCGGCAGTTCCATGACAAAATGTGTCTCTTCTTTTCGGTGGTAGATGCGGCTGAGGGCTGATGAGGCTATGAGGGCCATGAGGACTCCGAAGATATAGAGGGAGAGCATCACCCAGGTGGCGTAACGGGGGAAGAAGGCGGCTGCAAAGAGGACGTAGATGGGGATTCGTGCGGAGCAAGACATGAAGGGAATCACGAGCATCGTGAGCAGGCGGTTTTTCGGGTTCTCGATTATTCGGGTGCTCATCACTGCGGGCACGTTGCATCCAAAGCCCATGAGCAGGGGGATGAATGACTTGCCGTGGAGTCCTGCGCGGCGGAAGAGGGGGTCGGCGAGCATCGCTGCGCGTGCCAGATAGCCGCTGTCTTCGAGGAGGGAGATGAGGAAATAGAGGATGAGGATATTGGGCAGGAAGACAATGACTGCTCCCACTCCGCCGAGGATGCCATCGACAATGAGGTCTTTGACCATGCCTTCGGGGAGCCATCTGCCGAGGAGGTCGCCCGTCCATGCGACAAAGGCGTCAATCCAGTCCATAGGATATTGTCCGATGGTGAAGGTGAGCCAGAAGATGAGGGCCATGACGCAGCAGAAGATGATATATGAATACCAGTGGTTGGCCATCAGCTTGTCTGCCAGGGCGGTGTAGCGGTGCAGTTCGCCTTTGCGTCGCTCGTAGATGCCGCTGAGTATGGCGCGGATTTCGGCATAGCGTTCGGTGTCGTCCTGGTCATCGTCGTCGGCCAGACAGTCGTCGCTCATTACGGAGGGGTTGCTGCGGTGGGCATCACCGACGGCTATTGCGGCGCGGAGCAGTTCGGGTATCCCCTGGCCTGTGCGTCCCACAGTGGGTATCATAGGCATGTCGAGACGTTCGCAGAGGGCTTCGATATCCAATCGGCCGCCGCTGTCCTCGAGCTCGTCGAACATATTCAGGGCGCAGAGCACGGGCAGGCCGCGGCGCCGGAGCTGCATGGTAAGGAGCAGGTTGCGCTCGAGATTTCCGGAGTCGAGCACGTTGATGATGGCATCGATGGGTTCGGTCTCGAGTGTATAAGCGACATAGGCTTCTTCCGGAGAGTAGGCGCGCAGGGAGTAGGTTCCCGGCAGGTCGATGATGCGGAGGGAGCGGCCTTCGAACTGCATGCGTCCCACGATGCTCCTGACGGTTACGCCGGAGTAGTTGCCTGTGCGTTCGTGGCCACCGGAGGCGGCATTGAAGAGTGATGTCTTTCCGCAGTTGGGGTTGCCGACGAGGACTATTGTGAGGTCTCCTTCGCGCGCATGGTCGTCGGGGGCTGAGTGGCCCTCGTGGTGGCAGTAGGGGCATGCTGCATTACATCCTACGCCGGCGCAGTGGTGGTGGGAAAGGTATGGGGAAACCAGTTGACAAGTTGACGAGTTGACAGGTTGACAAGTTGATACTTGTGGGGTGGAGGGAGTGGGGGGAGTGTCTTCGGTGTTATCGCCTGCAAATATTTCTTTGGCTTCGGCTGCGCGGAGTGCGACCTGAGAGCCTAACACCTCAAAAACGACGGGGTCGCCCATGGGGGCGGAGTAGAGTTTTGTGACTTCTTGTCCGGGAACAAATCCCAATTCACCCAAGCGGGCCTTGAATGAGCCGCTACCACCAAGTTTTGTGATAGTGGTTGTCTGACCAGAGGCGAGAGAATATAAGCTATAACTCATAAATTCTTCAAAAAAAAAATTGGTTGCGGCGTGTGCGTGCGCCGCTGGCAGCTCAAAATGATTCAATCAGTAGTTTCAAGTGGGGTTGTCAGAATGATTTAAACTGTGGGTTGGACACCTCTCTGATGGCGATGCATTCCATCTCGATGAGCCATGTTGGGCGGCATACGGGAGCGAGGGTGATGACATAGGGGGTGTCGGGGAAGCGCTCTTCAAACATGCGGCGAACGATGGCTGCGTCGCTCACGTCGCGCAGATAGACGATGATTTGGGCTACGTCGTCAAAGGAAGTGTCGGCTTCTGCCAGGAGGGCTTCGACATTCTCCCACATCCGCTCTGTCTGGCGTACAATGTCTCCGACGTGGACTACCTCGCCGCGGTTGTTTATGCTCGCCGTGCCGCTGATATACACGTGGCGGCGGTCGCCATAGTCGATGCGGGTGCCGCGCTCGAAGGTGACTCCATACTCGTAGGTGGGGTTGAGGTGGCTCTTGGCATAGAGATATTGCTGCTGCTCAGGCTGGAAACCCAGAAGGGCGTAGGTGCCCATCTGAAGGAGTGCCCGCGTGTCGGCAGGCAGTCCGCCGATGCCGGTGCTGGCGATATAATGGGTGTTTTCGGTGAGTCCCTGCTCGATGAAGTTCTCGCGGCGGGCTTTGACCATTCCGGCATACTGGGTATCTACGTCGCGCACGAAGAACCAGGTGCGTATGCAGTTGTCTGCCAGTGTGGCGCCAAAGCGCTGCAGCGTCTCTTCATAGTTGATGAGCAGGCTCTCGGTCTGCCAGGCGGAGTCGCCCTTATGCTCATGCATGCCCATCTTCCATAGATGTCTGTAGCCGTTGTGGCTGGCAATCACCATCCCGTCCTGATTCTCTACCTCCATCCCCCTAACGATATAAAGCCAGGCGGCCACTTTCGAGCCGTCGAGGGGTGCCTGCTGAATGCATGACACGGAGGCCTCGACTTTCTCTTTCCGCTCGATGAGCTCCTGCTGGTTGGTGGAGTCGCTCAGGAAATAGCGTTTGAATATGGTGCGTGCGCCTCTGAACTGCCCCATCTCGAGCAGGGCCAGTTCGGCGCGATAGATTCTGTCGTATTGTTCAGGAAACAGATCGTTGCGCGGCTCCACATGCAATATCGCGTGATATTCTGCGGTCTTGTCGTCGGGAGTGAACTCAGAGAGTTGCACAGTGACGCCGAGTTCTGCCATAAAGATTGTTTCTGTAGTCATGTATGTAAAGTTTTAGTTAACAAGTGGGGTGGCCGGGGCCGCGCTTACTGCTTACCTAAGCCGCGGAGTTAGCTGTTCTAACGGGGCTAAGGCTGGCGCGGAGAGGTGACGCACTGCTTCACCCTACAGAACAGGCGGCCTCAGAGCTATTCACGCCCCTCGCCCACGGGTGAGTGGTTGGGGGTGAGGCTTTCTTTATCTCACCCTCCCTATCCACTTGCCGATAATGCTTAGGGCGTAGGTTTGGCTCATGTCATCCTCGGTGAAGGCGGCCTTGTGCTGGAACATCAGGACGCTGTTGCCTCTCTCGTCGGAGGGGTCGAGCATCTGATAGAGCGCGCTTCCGGCGGGATTCCCGGGAGCAACCCTCATCGCGCCGCCAAATTCGGGCCGGTGGGCGGGAATGTTGACGAGCTGTGGGTAGGCGTGGGCGCTGTCGAGCTTGAGATTGGCGTAGTTGCCACCGCCGTGGCAGCCAGCGCAGCGCATATTGAAGAGGCTCTGCACAGCTCCGAAGAGTCCTGTGTTCACCTCGCCGACATTCAGATATACTGTGTCGGCGTTCTCATCCACATCGGCCGTTCGCAGAGTGGCCATGCGCCGCCTCAGTTTGTTCACGACGCACAACTCAACGCTTTGGGCTCCGCGGTTTATGTTGTTCCAGATGATTGTGGTGTCGCGCCCCTCGCAGTCTGGGGTTATGCGCATCTCACCCATGTCATAGACGCGGTCCTGCCCGTTGAAGGCGGCGAGGACTACGCTGTAGCCGTCGTCCCACTCTCCGAGCCCTGTGAAGCGTCCTGAGAGTTTTACGGAGAAACCACCCTGGGCGTAGGTGACATTATGATCGCGGATGTCGCCTTCATCGCAGGCCACAGCGGTCATCAGGATGACAATCACCCATAAGAACGGCGCAAAGGTAGTGATATTTTTCTTCATTTAGTCCCTTTTTTGTAAAGAATAACAAAATGTAGTCCGATGGGAAAGCATATTTATCAGAAAGAGTATTGGAGCTGGAGCATCGCCTTGTGGGTGGATATGCCCAGATCGTCCATGTCGCGGTCTATCTGAGTGGAGTGGCCCCAGCGGCCGACGAACTCATACATTGCAGAGAGTTTCAGGCCGGTGTTCGGGAAGAAGTAGTTTAATCCCACTGCGGGGCAGTTGAGCAGGCCTGCGGAGCCTGTGTCACCGACGCCGTTGCGGTCGTAGAAGTCATAGCGGAGGCATGGCTGCAGGTTTTTGGTTACGAAATATCCAGCCTGCAGGTATGCACCGAGATAGTTGTAATGCTCGTTGATTTTCTGCCTTTTGGTGAAGCCTATATTCATATAATAGAATTCTCCGGCAAGGTAGAGGCGGTTCCAGAGCATTGCAAATTCAGCTCCGAGACGCAGGTCGTTGGTGCTCTCGTTCTCGCTCTCCACATTATAGTTGGCGCTGATGCCGAAGAGCATCTTCTTCTCGTTGAGCATCTTCGGGTTGCCCTGGGTGGTAGGCATGGCCCCAAATGGCTGGAAGGTGAGGCGGGCAGCATAAAGCAGCGATGGGATATGCAAGTCGTCGGAGAGGGTTTTGGTGGCTGCATTCTGGGTGATGCCGGTCCCGTTGAATATGCCGACCTCGTAGCCCCATTTGTTGGCTGCAAAGCCATGAAATTCGACACCAAGGTCAAAGCCAGTGGCGAAGGAGGGTGTGACGGCATTGAGGGAGTAGGGGAGGATGACCTGCTTAGTCATGGAGTTAGGCAGGCTGGGGAAGAGGGTCTCGCCGAGAGTGGTGAGATAGGCGTGGGAGAAGGGCGTCTTGAATTTACCGACGCGGATATGCGCAGCGGGTTTGCGTCCCCAGTCGATCCATGCCTGCTGCAGGATGGCGCCTCCGGAAGCAGCTGCATTGATGCTGAGATTATAGTCGATGCATCCGAATGCGCGTCCGGTGAATCCGAGGATGGCATTGGGGATAGCGAATCCGGAGTTAGCCACATTATCCTGGTTGTAGGCTTTGTCGAGCCCCTCGCTGTCGTAGTAGTTGTAGCTGCCGCTTGCCTGCAGCATGAGATAGGGCTTGAAGATGAAGCGCCCGTCCTTGCTCTGCAGGGTGAAGCCGCGGTTGTCGGCGATGGGCACGACGCCGTTGGACATGTCAAGGACCGGGGTGGTATTCTCGCGCTGTGGGATGGAGTCTATGGTCTCTGCGGAGAGCGACAGGGAGAAGAGGCAAAGCGCGAGGGAGCTGATAACTGATGTTGTTCTATACATTATAATAATATATTTATTAAAGTGATTCTAAGAATTTGACGAGGGCAGAACGTTCTTCCCAATCCATATTCATGAAGATGTTTTTAGAGGCCTCGCCCTCGCCGCCATGCCACATGATGGCTTCCACGAATCCGCGTGCGCGCCCGTCGTGAAGGAAATAGGTGTGGCGGTTGACCTTCTCCTGCAGACCGACGCCCCAGAGGGGAGTAGTGCGCCAGTCGCAGCCTCTGGCCAAACCGCTGACGTAGTTGTCATTGAGGCCAACGCCCATGATTTCGCTGCCCATGTCATGGAGCAGATAGTCGGAATAGGGGTGTATGGTCTGACTTCCAATCCACGGCAGCTCTGTGCCGTTGAGCAGTTTTGTCCCACGGGGTTTGGTGTGGAGCGTGGTTACGTGGCAGAGCTGGCAGTTGGCTTTATAGAAAGCCTTCTCGCCCAGGGCTACCCAGTCGCGCTCGCTGCGCGTTGCGCTCTTGCTGTTGTCGTGGTTGGAGAGGGTGATGTCGGTGGTGGCAGAGCCGAGACGTCTTGCGGGGACTCCGAGGCCGTGGAGATAGAGGTCCACATCCTCCATGTCCTTGGTGCTGACATCGAGCTGGTCGTAGAGGAGCCCCATGAGCGAGCCTTCGTCCATTTGGCGCTGCCCCTCGCAGATCTCTTCGGGGAAGCGGCTGTTGGTCACGCCCATATCGCTGGAGAATCCCAGTTCTACGGTGAGGTCGGCGTGCTGCGCTTTGTTTCCGCTCACGCCGAGCAGTTTTTGTCCGCGCTCGTTGATATAATTGCAGCGCCCGTTGATGCCGAATTCCGGATAGTTGCTCTTCCGTGCCAGCGCTTCTATCTCAGCGGGGTCGAGAGCCATCATCTGCCCCATGCCGACATGCCGGAGAGGCACGCGCACGGTGATAAACAGGTCCTCCGGCTTTATGCTGTCGGCATACCACTCTACGATGCTGTATTGGGGGCGGCGCAGCTGATAGGGTGTTCCGTCGGGGAAGGTGAAGTCCTCAAATTCCCATTTCACACGCAGTTTGCCTTCGGCATGGATGCCTCCAAAAGTGAGGTTCTCGGCGTCTGCATATTGCTCGTTGTAACCATGGTCGTG
This sequence comes from Bacteroidaceae bacterium, assembly GCA_024699495.1. GTDB lineage: Bacteria > Bacteroidota > Bacteroidia > Bacteroidales > Bacteroidaceae > Physcousia. The sequence goes on from JAILPK010000048.1 coordinate 27,970, forward strand.
GATTACGCGGCCGTAGTCGGGAAAGAATGTGCCGTTCTTGCGGGTGATATAGATAAGCATCGTGGAGTAGCCCACGGCGGGACTGCCGCCCCCGCTGTCAACGGCGAACGAGGGTATGCTGCGCCCCGCATTCTGATGACAGAAGCCGCAACTGAAGCCGGCATATACAGGCCCAAGACCCTGGGCCATGGTATATCCGTTGTCATATAGTTTGTCTCCGAGATTGAAGCGACGGGTCAGGACATCACTCGCCTCCACCCATTCAGCCGGCGAGTCGAACGCGATGGAGGAGTTGATATACAGAGAAGAAGTGCCTGCCGAAGGCACGTAGCCATCGGCAGACTCTATATCAGCCATTGTCAGCCCGCTGTTGTCTTCACAGCCTGAAGCTATGAACAGCGAGAGCAGAGCGAAGCCAATTACCCCTCTACTTAGGTGTTGCATATTCAAATATGTTTTTTAGAAGCACATAGCTAAACAGAAAGAATAGTTAATGCGTGAAATAATCCGTTGGTTTCGGCGGAATTTGGTTATTTGCTTGTCTTGCGGGGCTTGCCGTCCTTGAATATCAGATACTCCAATGTGTGGAAGCCGCGAAGTGCCTGGGCTGCCTCGATGGCCTCGTCGGAGTCGGACTCGCTCCACTCGTTGTCGTAGTTACCTGAGCGCAGACTGTTCTCAATACCTTCCTGGTCCAGAGGCCAGCTGTCCATGTTCGGGTCGAGCTGGAGAGCATCTACAGGTCCGAAGAGGAAAGCCTCGGAGGTCTCCCATGGGCGGCGGCTCTCCATCCATGCTGCGGCAAGAAGCTCAAAGCCCTGGTTGCTGGGAGCGGCAGCGAACGCATTTACCTTTGCCAGCAGTTGGGTGTTCTTGACATCCAGTTCGCGGTAGGTGGGAACGACGACGTTGTCAACATAGTTGGCAATCATCAGGTCGAGAGACTCCTCGCTCAGTAGCTTTGCAGCGGGCTTCAGCTCCTTGTCCAGAACAGTTTGAAGGGCTGCGCAGGCCTCGATGGCATTGTATGTTTCAATGGTATTGATATAATTGCGGAAGGGGTTGTGGATAGACTGGATGCTGTTGGCAGCCAGATTGATGGCATTCACCACCTTGGTATGCAGTGTGGGGTTGCTCTGCTGAATCAGCGACGCGAGAGAATTCTGCTGAACGGAGGCGGACTCGTTTTCGCCGAAGAACTTGCCGAAGTATGCGTTGCGGATGGAGTAGATGTTATTTGTATAGTCGTCGCGGCTATGCCAGCTATACCATGACTCCACAGCCAGGACGGCGCTCACGTGGTCTCCCTGACGCCAGGTGTAGAAGGGCTCGCCAATCTTGGCTTCGCCTACTTCGTTGGCAATCTCGGCCATCTTATCGACAATCTCGTCAACACACTCATTGACGTTGTTGTAGCCGCTTCCGCTGTGCGACTTGAAAATCTCTGCAAAGCTCTTGCCGGTGTCCTCGTAAGACTCGCTCCAGCTCGTATAGAGAAGATGGGAGTCGTTGTAAAGGAGCTGGGCCACATTCTGCATATAATTGCCCCATCCCTGCGGATAATCGGCGTAGTCGAGACTCTCGACCACGGTCACCACCTCGGTCTCGTCGTATTCAATTTCTTCTTCCTCGTCGCTGTTGCAAGAGGAAACGGTAATCATTGTGGCAGCTGCAAAAAGCAGAAGCGCAAAATTAAATCTGAAATTTTTCATGATTTGGTATTTAATTTAATAATAATAGAATTTACTTGGATAAGAACCAGCCTGCATAAGCAACGCCGATGGCGAACTCGTTCTCGCGGTTGCAGTTGCCGCTGTTAATCCGGCGGGTCGTGTAGTCGGCTTTGATAACCAGGTTGGGCAGAGGACGATAATTCAAGCCTGCGGTCCACATTCCGACCTTAAGGCGCCCGTCGGCCGGGTCGCGGTTATAGGTGCTGATGACCACCTCCTGCTGAGGATTATAGTATTCATAGCGCACAAACGGGACTATGTCGGGGCATTTCCTGCCAAAGAAACCGCGGATATTCAAACCGGCCTCGCCCCCGACACTCACCACCTTGTGGGCTACAGGCGTCAGGGCGCTGAAGGGATCGGTGAGGCGGTTGTTGGTGAAGCTGACTTTGTCCGACTTGGAGAGGAAGCCCCACAGGCCGTTTGCACGGATAGCGAAGTAGCGGTGGAGGTATTGCGCGTCGGCGGTAACGATGGTGACGGGGATGGAGCCATACTCGGCATAATTCTTGCTGCGCGTGCCGCCGTCGGTGTTGGCCCCGACATTCGGGCAGAAGTAGATGCTCGTTCCGAGACGCAGACCCGGGACTCCTTTGTAATCCAACCGGAAGGTGTAAGCAGGGCAGGTCAGGTTGTCAACCTCAAAAAGCGCCTGATGGGCACCGCCGGCCCATTTGTCACGGTCAAACCCCATCACGTTGAGACCGGCCGTCACGAACGCCTGATAAGAGAAGCGGGTGCGGTTGCGGCCGAACTCGCCAAAGATGCTCAGACCGGTCTCGTGCCATGTGGATGGGATGAGGGTGGATTCTCCCTCGGGGCGCACGGTGCCATAGAAGAGAATGGGCTCATGATGGGCATTGGTGAGGCCCACGGGGAGCACCATATGTCCGGCCCGCACATTGAAATAGCGGTTGAGCGAGTAGGTGATATGGAACTGCTCCAAGGCCACCTCGCCGCCCTTCTCTATCTCTGTCTCGCGGTCAACTAAATTCTCGGATTTCTCCAGTTCCATGGCGACGCCTGTGCCGCCGGCTTCGAATTCAATCTCCGCTCCCAACTGCCAATGGCGGTTGAATTTGTATTCCCCGGAGAGCACGAAGCGCGGGATGGCTATTGTGGCGCGATGCTCTTTGGTATTTCCGAGCGAACTGCCGTTGAAGCGGTTCAGACCATAGTCTTTCAGCGAGGCAACCATCTCGCCATAGCCGCCTATGCGGAAATGCTGGAAGCCCTCGCTTTCGGGCTCCTCTTCCTGAGCGGAAACATGCCCAATGGCGGAGAGGAAAACGAGCGTTGTTAAGATGCTTTTACGAAATATCTGCTGCATGATTTGGCGCATTTTTTGATTTGCGGCTGCAAAATTACGTTAAACGTTCACATCAAACAAGAACTTTTTACAAAAATACCCACTATTGGGGATTGTCTATGTCAAAAAAACAATGTTACTTTGCAGCAAAAATAATAATATTAGGTATGCTTTTCACAGAACAATACCAAATGAGTGACCTTATCCACGATGATTACCGTCTGCTGCAGGTCATTAGCCGTTTTGGAATCAGCCTCGGGTTCGGCGAACAGACAGTGGCCGAGGCTTGTGCTTCATCGGGAGTAGATGCGCCCACATTCCTGGCCGTGGTGAATTTTATCCAGTCGGAGGATGCGGTCAGCGATTCGGAGCTGGTAAGTCATGTTTCGGTAAAGGCCCTCATGCATTATCTGCAGCAGTCGCACAATTACTTCGTGGATTTCCGCCTTCCGGCCATAAGAAGGAAACTCATCGAGGCCATTGACTGTTCGGCACGCGACCAGGTGGCATTCCTGATTCTGAAGTATTATGACGAATATGCAGATGAGGTCCGCCGCCACATGGAATATGAGAATAAGCATATTCACACCTATGTGCAGCAGCTTCTGGACGGGGTTCTGCCGCAGGGGACTTCTTATTCGACACTCGCCCATCAGCATCAGGACAACCACGCAAGTATCGAGAAAAGCAGCCACGAGCTGAAGAGCGTGATAGTGAAATATTATCCGCCGAACGGCGACACCCCGCGCATGGCAGACACGCTGATGGATATATATATTATGGAGGAGGACCTCTTCAGCCACTGCCGTCTGGAAGACTCCCTCTTCGCGCGTGCGGTGCGCAGGCTTGAGACCTCGGTCAGCAGCAGCCACGGAGGCAAGAAAACATCGCCCACATCAGAGAAGCCGGAAGACCCGAAGTCGGTAGAATGCCTGAGCGAAAGAGAGCGCGAGGTGGTTCAGCACGTGGTGCGCGGGATGTCGAACAAGGAAATCGCCGACCGCATGTTCATCTCGGTGAATACGGTAATGACCCATCGCCGCAACATAAGCCGCAAACTGCAAATCCACTCACCGGCCGCCCTCACAATTTATGCGATAGTCAACCGACTAATCAATATTGATGATGTGAAACTGTAGAAAAAATTTGCTAATTCGAGATAAACCACCTAAATTTGCGCTCGAAAAGAATGTGTTTGTCTTATTATGGAGCCTTTAGATATCCATTCACCTACCAACCCCGAGCGCGATTTTGAGAATGCGCTGCGACCGTTGCGCTTCTCCGACTTCGCCGGACAGGCCAAGGTGGTCGAGAATCTGCAGATCTTTACGGAGGCTGCTTCATATCGCGGCGAACCCCTTGACCACACACTGCTCTATGGCCCTCCGGGACTGGGTAAGACAACTCTCGCAAATATCATCGCCAACGAACTGGGCGTAGGCTTCAAGGTGACAAGCGGCCCCGTGCTGGACAAGCCGGGAGACCTGGCCGGAATACTCACCTCGCTTGAGCCCCGCGATGTACTTTTTATAGATGAAATCCACCGCCTCTCACCTGTGGTTGAGGAGTATCTTTATTCTGCGATGGAGGACTATCGTATTGATATAATGATCGACCGGGGACCCTCGGCCAGAAGCATTCAGATAGACCTGAATCCCTTTACCCTTATCGGCGCAACAACCCGCAGCGGACTGCTGACGGCCCCTCTGCGCGCGCGTTTCGGCATCAATATGCATCTCGATTACTATGACACGCAGACGCTCAACGGCATTGTGCGCCGCTCCTCGGGTATTCTGGGTATCCCCATCACTGATGAGGCTGCCACGGAAATCGCTGGGCGCAGCCGGGGGACTCCACGTATTGCCAATGCGCTGCTGCGCCGCGTGCGTGACTTCGCCCAAGTGAAGGGCAACGGCAATATCAACACCGAGATAAGCCGCTTCGCATTGGAGGCTTTGAATATCGACAGGCATGGACTCGACCTCATCGACCGCAAAATCCTTCTGGCGATAATAGACAAATTCAGCGGCGGGCCCGTGGGCGTGGGCACAATAGCCACCGCCATAGGTGAGGACCCGGGCACTTTGGAAGAGGTTTATGAGCCCTTCCTTATCCAAGAGGGATTTATCAACCGGACCTCGAGGGGACGCGTTGCGACTCCCCTTGCATACGAACATCTCGGGCGCTCGCAAATGGGCGAAGCTGCAATGATGAGAGATTTATTTGACTAAGAGGTAAGCGCCGCTCCGCAGCTTTTATTCAGAGAATCAGAAAATAGATTATGATATCTTATACCGTAGAATATTCCTCTGGCAGAGTCTCTTTGCCTATGAAACGGCGCGAGGTGAGCAGATGGGTGAAGGCTGTGGCCGAAGCTCATGGGAAGCGCGTGGGTGATATCGCGTATATATTTGTGGATGACGAGCGTATTCTGGAGGTCAACCGGCAGTATCTTCACCACGATTATTATACCGATATAATCACTTTTGATTATACCGAGGGGGACCGCATCAGCGGCGACCTCTTCATCAGCATCGACACCGTGCGCTCGAATGCCGAAGGCCTCTCCCAACCTTTTGAACGCGAGCTGCATCGGGTTATAATCCACGGCATACTGCATCTGTGCGGAATAAACGACAAGGGACCGGGCGAGCGCGAGATTATGGAAAGAGAAGAGAACCAGGCTTTGGAGGTGTTCGCTTCGCAGTTGACAAATAGCCTCACCCCCAACCCCTCTCCGAAGGGCGAGGGGCGTGGATAGCTCTGAGGATGAGAGCCGGAGGCTCTAGTTGAGGGTAACACTAGAGTTGAGAGACTCGCGGAGCGAGTTGTAGAGGCTGGCCCTAGTGGCCCCAGCCGCATCGTAAACGGTAAGCGCGGCCCTCGGCCGCAACCAACTCGTCAACTCGTTAACTTGTCAACTGCGAAGCTATCAACTTGTCAACTAGTTTCAACTTAAAAGCTCACACAGCTATGGCAAAGAAAAACGAAACAGCCCCAATCATTGCCCAAGGACGCGAGCTGCTGCGCCAGAATCGCATCCGCGAGGCCTTTCTACTCCTCCATCCCATGGCAGCCGTGGACCGCGACGTCTGTGAATTGGCCCTGCAACTGACGTTCCCCTATTCCCGCATACGCCAGCTGCAGGAGGAAGATATCCGCTTTCTTTACGAACAGACGCGAGGGTGGAATCGTCCGAATTTCTATCGCTACCTCTATGCTGTGCACCTCATCGAGAACAGGCGCGGGCCCGAGGATGTGCAGGAGGCCATGGAACTGTTGGACCTCTGCTATAGCAACTATCTCGACGACTCGGACATCGGCGACGCCATCTACCTCCAGGCACTGGTGCACAAGAATGGATGGGACGGAACCACAGACCAGTACAACTATGCCGATAAGTTGGGCCTGGCATACAGCGACGACAGCCAGCGGGCCTTCCTACGCAGCGCCGGCAATCGCATCTTTGGCACAGCCACCGACGAGCCCTTCCCCGAGGGCGCCGTGGCGAAGTTGCGCGAGGTGCTGCATATCCAAAGCGACGAGGACATCGATGAGCCGGGCTCCACTCACAACGACTTGCAGCACCCCGCCCTGTGGGGACTGCTCTCCAGGGCCTACTGCCAACTGGGCAACGAGGAGCTGGCGCGCCGCTGTGCTCAACGCGAGATAAAGGAAGGACTGGTGGAAGCGGGCGAACTGGACCTGGCGCTCGCTCCCTGCGACCCCAAGGACCCGCTGCGCGAGCTCTCGCCGCACAACGACCCGAAGCCGGTGGCCAGCACAGACACCCATCTGAGCAGGCCTTGGCACACGATGAAGACCTACTATCCACCCCGACCCGAGGACGAAAGGGCCACGGCGGCCGACGGACTCACCGAGATGGAGCGCCGCAACGCCTTCAACCAATCCATGCGTGAATTCCCCACGCGCGAACAGCTGAGAGAACGGAAAAGGGTTGAACGGGTTGCCCAAAAGCTCAGGGAACGCGAAC
>JAILPK010000004.1 GCA_024699495.1 Bacteroidaceae bacterium
AATTTCTTCGAGTATATCTCTGACGTCATCAACAGGACTGCACTGATGCAGCCAAATACTGACATCAAAGAGTATAGGGCTCTATTGCCTGACAGATGGAATAAACTATAATATGCAAGGCGTCAAAGCGGATACGCTTACCGGACCGTGAAGACTTAGTGGAGAGTTAGTGGACAGCCTCCACGCACTTAACATACTGATATAGTGCGCGTTAGACCCCGAGTGGTGGAGAGTGCCCTTTTGTTCATACGAGTAAAATTAGGGCCTTCGTAACTGATTGTATTTCAACTAAATGAATAGATAACCATAGTAAACTAGGCGAGAAAGTGAAATGCCTATTGCATATATCAGAAAAAGTTTGTACCTTTGCACCGTGATTCAGAGAGAGTGCATAATATGTCTTGTCTTCCTGTCATTTACCTTAATTATTTACCCTTAAATTTTCTATTTATGGAAAAACAAAACGTAACTTCTCCCGTTGAGGACACTCCGGTGTCGGGAGTGCTCTTAGTAGAGCAATTCCTCGAAAATTATGAGTTCCGCAAGAACGTAGTGACTAACAAATTAGAGGTTCGCGCCCGCGATGGCGTGGACAACGACTTCCAGCTACTGACCCCAGAGGTGGAGAACGGCATAGTTATCCGCGCCCGCAAGGAATTGGAAAGCACGAAGAACCTGAAGACCCTGCTCACGGAGTGCATCCACAGCGACCAGGTGACTGAGTTCGACCCGGCAGCAGACTGGCTGCACAGCCTTCCCGCCTGGGATGGCCACGATCGCGTCTCCGAGCTCTTCCGCCGCCTGCCCGGAATCAGCGCCGAACAGATCTACTGGCTGTCCATCTGGCTGCGCTCCGCCGTTGCCCATTGGCTGAAGCTGGACACGATGCACGGTAACGAGTGCGTGCCTACGCTCATCGGCGACCAAGGTTGTGGCAAGACCGTCTTCTGCCGCCGCCTGCTCCCTGAGCATCTGCGCATCTATGTGCTGGACCATCTGAATCTCGCCAACCGCTTCGATCGCGATATGGCGTTCACGAACAACCTCTTCGTCATCCTTGACGAGTTGGATCAGATCAAGGCCGGGCAGCAGGCAGCCCTGAAGCAGTCGCTGTCGAAGAACACCGTAAACGGACGCCCCATCTTCGGACGCGCACAGACAGACCGTCACCGCTATGCCTCGTTCCTGGCCACGACAAACTGCCCGCATCCGCTGAATGACCCCACGGGTTCCCGCCGCTTCCTCTGCGTTCACATCCCGTCCGGCTGTCTTATTGACAACGAGACGCCGATAGACTACGAACAGCTCTACGCCCAGCTGGCTGATGAGGTGGAGCATCGTCGTTTGCGCTGGTGGTTTACCAACGACGAGACCAAGGCCATTCAGGAGGCCAATCTGCCCTTCCAGCGCACTTACAGCATTGCAGAGATGGTCAACGTCTGTTTCCGTCAGCCCCAACGTGGTGAGAAGGTTGTGCCGTTAAGCATCGGCAACATAATCTCCTCAATGCAGGAGCAGTACCCAGAGATAGACGTCACGCCGGGCATAAAAATCCAGATAGGTGCCACTCTCACGCGTCTGGGATTCGAGCGCCACCGCCTCAACTCCGGCAACTGCTATCTCGCAGTACCGAGGAATGTCGCATAAACAACAACTGGGGCTGTGTCACTTTATTGGCACAGCCTCAACTGTCATATGTACTTTCAACCACCGCAAACCTTGTGAAGTAGATTTTTTGAATATTTCTCTCGAACTCACAAAAAATTTTTGTTGGTTCGGCAGGAGGGAAACAGGAGTGTGCGCCGTCAGATGAGTCACTGCAATTTGGCGGTCAGCAATCGCCAAATTACAAACGTCCGAAAATCAAGCGTATACAATTTTTGCAATCAGCGATTGCAAAATTGGATATTAATGGAAAAAGCAACTCACAACGAATAAAAGTTCCTATTACCCAGAACTCCCCATCTATGAACCAATGTACAATAAACAATAGCAGTAAAGAATATATTGTTGATACACTGGTGGCTGTAGTTACAAAAAATGGAAATACAATTGCCACATTTGAAAAGGCAATAGAGACAGGAGCTGGTTTTTATGGAACATATGAACAGGAGGGGGCAGATTACGTATCTACTTATGTACCTGAATGTCCACCCACAACGTTCCATAGTGGAGATCAATTCATATTATTCAAAGGTCCAACTATTACATTAAAGTCGCCAAAGTTTGTCGGAGCAACTTTCAGTTTTGGTGGAAATGCATCACCATCCAATTGGACTCACAGCGGCAATACAATCACATTCCATTTTCATTATCTTCCACCAGCCCCTTTGCAGAGCCAAGGAGAAACAGGGATTACTAGGCCCTCAAATTTGGGTATGATAGTAACTGGTCGTTATTCTAATAGCTACGAAACTTTCAGATTCACCATTATGCCCATGCTACCTATGTTGGTAAATCCTCCTTCATTCCTAATCTCTTCATCAGGAAACATCTATACATTTACACCTTCTGCTTTAAATGATGAGACTTCAATGACTAGCAGTAATGGAAGCTGGAATCTAATAATAACCAACACTTTAACTGGCAGAGTCATGTACGCGGGCTCTATTAGAGGGACATCTCACACTATTGATACATCATCATGGGAAGAGGGCGTTTATGCGGTTCAAGCGCGTGTGGGTGAAACTGTGCTAACGCAGAAATTTACCGTTTCAAAGTAAAATATTTGTAAAAAGATGGGGCTGTTTGTAAGAATAGCCCTATCTTTGCAAAACCAAACCAAGTAAAACACTTATAATTATGAAAAAGATATTGTTATTTTTATCAGCTATGCTTGGTTGCATAATAGCCACCTCTCTGACTTCCTGCGGCGACGAATCGATAGAGAATGCAGGAGTGAATCTTGCAGACTCTTGTTATAGCCTGCGAGTGATGAAATATTCTTCTGAGTGGTATGTACAAACGGTAATCGCATCTGTGCCTGAGGGGTCTGATGCTATAATTGGTACACCTGTTCTCTTTCACCGTAGTTGCATGAAAGACTTCACCTTTTACGAAGGGGATACTCTAGATGTGAAAATTCCTCACATCTATAAAGAAGGTGATGATGTTGAAGCAATAAACTATCCGGGAGTGCCTGACAGCTTGCACCCATATGTGACTCATGTAATACCTTTCAACTCTACACCCGTACGACCGTTGTTCAAGAATGTTTCTTCAGTATATTATCTGGCAGACGGATTCTTTAATGTTGAATTGCTGAAGAAGCATAATGGCAGCTATGTTTGGAGGGCTGTGGTGAATAGGATACCTGACAACTATACTGGCAGTATGGTTGTTGTTCATGACACAATAAATTCATTCATTATACCAAATAATATCGATGATTCTTACCCAATGAGTGTAGGCGATACTTTGTGTGTAAGGTTGGCTCGTTACGTTTCCTCGCTTGGTGAGACAACAGATTGGACAGTTAAGGAATTAGATGACACCCATCGCACTATAACCAAGACGTTGTTTGGGCATTTTGGCTATTAGTCCTTCAGACATTCCAGCGGGTAACCATTTGCGCTGCTCGCAGCTCTCTTTATGTCTCGCATTTATGGCTGGATTCATGTCTTGAATTCGTGTAAAATGATTTAAACATATAATCACCATGTAATTATTCATTAATGACAAATTAACGGCGAATTAACGGCAATTAATGTCAAAATAAAGACCTGATAGTCCTATTTCATATCTCCAGACCAACCGTGTCCTCATACCGAAACCCGAGGGCTATGTGGAGCGTCCTCCCCGTCAGCGTCGCGAGCGCCCCGA
>JAILPK010000005.1 GCA_024699495.1 Bacteroidaceae bacterium
CAGCACAGCCCTGCGTCTTGTCAGCCACTTCGACAGCCCCGCCTGTCTGCTCGGCACCAGCAACGACCGTATGCTTGCCCACTATCTCCTCGGCCGTGCCCACGCCGACATGGGCGAGGCCCCAGCTGCCATCCAGGACTACTACGATGCCATAGAGTGCGCCGACACAACTGATACCGACTGCGATATCCGCATCCTAAGAAACATCTATGGACAGATGGCTGAGGTCTTTCACGCTCAGAATCTGCCTGAAGATGAGATTGAGGCACAGAAACAGTTTATTCATTATGCTTGGATAATGGGTGACACCATAATGGCTGTAGATGGATATCGAATGTTAGAGAACCCATACTATCTGCTTGGCCGATATGACAGCATTATGATAGTTGACAGCGTTGCATGCCAAATGTTACTTGCATTGGGTGACACTATACATGCATCAGCTACGCTTATTGGCCCTTCATATCTGCATATTATTAATAAGGATTTTGAGAAAGCAGCAAAAGAGATTAGTATTGTAAGGCAGTATTCAGGTATATTTATGTCAGACGGCAATCTTAAACCTGCCCATAAAGGCTATTACTACACTCTTGGATTATATTATGATGGTGTTGGTCTTTTGGATTCTGCAGAATACTATTTCCGAAAGGCAATATCCTCTCAATTGTTTGAAGGTGGCTATCAAGGCCTGATGTATGTTTATGAAAAGCATGGAGTAACGGATTCCATAACGAAATATGCCCGGCTATATGCAGAAGCCAACGATGCGATGCACCGTGCCATGAATTCTAATACAGTTCATAATACGTCAGCTTTATATAACTACAGCCGACATCAACGTATAGCTGTTATAGAGGCACGTAATGCACATAGAAGGTTGCTTATCATATATAGTTGCTTTCTTGTTTTATTAGTATTTGTAGTATCTGGTTATACTGTTTATTCAAAAATGCTACGCAAGGAAAGGCGTAGAGAGCACATGTTGAGCACGTTCCGCAAGCTCTATATAGACAAAAAAAATGCTGTAGATATTTTGTTAAGAGAGCACAGTGATTTACTTGTTGAACAAGAAAGAATTAGTCATGAGCTGGACGAATTGAGGGGTTTCCAGGAACAGTATGAGTTTGTAATATCACAGATGCAGGCACAAAGCAGCATAGGATTATACTATTCAGATGAAGTGGTTCAGGATGTAATCGATGCATCAATTCAACGAATTTCTGTTCTGGACAGAAGAACTCTCCAACGGCTTCAACGAAGATTTGAAGAGACCTTCCCCCACTTTGTTAAGTCAGCAGAGACTGTGATAAGTTCCAACTCCTATAACATATATGTATGCATTCTGACCGATTTGGGGCTGAGTACAGGTGACATAGCTTTCCTTTTAGGGCTCTCTTCACAGCAAATAAGCAATGCCAAACAACGCCTGAACGTCAAGCTATTTCAAGGTAATGGTGCGATTTCTTTTTATAAGAATCTGAGAATCAGTATTCATAGCCATGCCTAAAATCGTGTAAACTGTACACGCTTTTTATTTTGCAGCGATTGTGATAATGTGTAATTTTGCGGCGATTTAACCATACAATTACACATTATGTTCAAACATCTTTTCTCAGTTCTGTGTATCTTGTTTATGATGCCAATGTTCACTAACGCTCTTGGCGTGTGTGGAGTGCAACAACGAATCCCATTGACCTATGTGGATCCTATGGCAGGCAATCCCCATCCCAAGCATCCAACTCTCACACCTGCGGTATATATTAATGAGAACACCGTATCGTTCGGCTCGGAGTTGGAGGGCTTTACTCTTCAGATTCTAGATGAGGACGGCTATGTGGTTTATTCCACAGTAATAGCTGCCGGAACCTCGCAGGTTGTGCTGCCTTCAACCCTCTCTGGCGAGTACGAGATCCGTTTCGTATCGGATGACTACTATTACTACGGCTACATAACGCTGTAGTAAACTATTTGAACCTTCATGTGGCTATACAACCACATGAAAGTATCTACGAGAACACACATTATTATTAATAACAAAACATTTTTACAACAATTAAAAACTTACAAAAATGAGAAAGACAAAATTTCTTTTTTCGGCAATGCTCGCCATTGCCAGAGTCAACTTTGTAAAGAATTGTCGAATACGTTTAGATAGTATTATGATTAACAGGATGTTATCTTTGATTATGGCTGTAACGCTTGTTAGCGTTACAGCCTCTGCCCAAGATAAGCATGTGTTCGTTGGGGCAACACTTGGAACTCAAGGTACAGGAGACATCTTCTTCAAGGGTGCAAATGTGTCTATGGAAGCCGGCTATTATTTCAAGGGACTTGATGTTAGTGCCTATGTTGGGTTTTATACAAATAACTGGGGACGTACTGTTCACAATGACATATCTCACTCTGATTTTCAGGGCCGTGTGGAATTCAATAAGAATCTAGACGGGAAAGGAAATGTGTCTGAGTTGGCCCTTCGTCTTACTATTGGTTATGATTTTCTTCATTTCATTAAGGGCAACTGGCGTCATCACCTCACTCCGTACATAGGTTTGGGATACGCTCAAAAGCGTGTAACAAAGAATGAGGATTCTGTAGTGAACGGTCTTGCCTTTTCTTCGCTCTCCGAGCAGATTAATAACGGATTTGAGTTCACTATTGGCGGAGCTTACGATTTCAATGTAGTTGAACATTGGTCAATAGGCCTTTTCTTTGAGGAGTCTATGCATATCCGTGAACGTGACATCATAGGCCTTCGAACCCGTTATATCTTTTGAAAAACCACAAATTCATCGGGGAACTTGCCTCTTCCTGAGGCTCCCTGATGAAAATATAACTAAAAAACAGCAATCATGAAGAAATATCTATTTTCGTCAATCCTCCTTCTTGCCGTATTGTCAGTACAAGCTCAACTTGTGGTAGATCAAAATGGTGATATCGCCATGAAAGGCCCTCTGTGGTCTGGATTTAGTGCCAGTCTTGTAACAGGCGAACATAAAAATATGTATATTCGGAATCAAGGATATACAGGAAATTCATGGGCCACAGCATTGGAAACCGATGCAGCACCAATCAGCGGCAAATGGGGTGTAGGTGTTCAGGGAACTGCATACAGATCAACTGAAAATGCTGGCTTCGGACGTAATTTCGGTGTCATAGGGCGCGCAGGCAATGCCACACCTGGTTACAATTACGGAGTATTCGGTCAATTACTGTCAACAACTTACGGTGCTGCCATATTTGGTACAACCAGTGAAACCACATTCGGTGATAATCTTTCAAAGAAGTATGCCGGATATTTTGATGGACCTGTAAAAGTAACTGGCGAGCTGGAAGCAAGCGGGGGCTTGGTTGCTACATTTTTAGGGATGTCATCAACACATAGCGGTGCTACACTTACGAGTACTCAAAAAACAGAAGAGGTCACAGACTTGTTACAGGGACTTTCGGCAAATGCATTTTATCAAGAAAAAACAATCCGACAAGAAGTTTATTCTGGCGACACAATAGCTAAATCACCGGAACTGTCTGCAATGCAACAGCAGATAGAGAAGAAAATACACTATGGATTATCTGCAGACCAGATGGAAGCTATATTCCCAGAGTTGGTATATGAGACAGAAGACGGCGAAAAGGCCATAAACTATATGGAGTTGGTACCCGTTTTAGTTCAAGCTATCAATGAACTGAATTTCAAAATCTCAGTTCTTCAGGGTGGTGCAATGATGGCTAAAGCTACTACCGGTATCGAATCTGTGGATGAGAATAACCTAAGTGTCAATATACCCTCAAATGTTCGGAAATCATCCTTATACCTTTATACCCTTAGTGGCAGGAAAGTATTAAGCCGGGAAATAACGGTTCGTGGTAATCAGATAATTGGTATTGATGAAACGGGTCTTGACAATGGTATATATCTTTATAGCGTTATTGCTGACGGAAAGATTTTACAGACAAGGAAGATTATTATAGGCGAGCACAATATTCATCCTTAATGGGGTGGAAAATTTGAGGGCTGGGGGTGGAAATATTTGTGATAAGTATGGAATCGCAAATCCTTTTTTTCACCTTCTTATCTGTTTTCATGCTTAACAAGAACTGGCAAGTCATGGAAAGGGTATAGGAACGGGCCATTAAAGTTTAAAGAAAAGAGGGATTTGAACAGCTTTTGAAAGTTTTTTTGTACCTTTGCGCCCAAACTTAATACTTTAAAAAGGTATTTATGGATCCAAAACGAATAGTTTTATGTTTTCTATGTTGTTTGGCGGCATCCTTCACGAAGGCCGAAACCTTCCGCCCTGCACATCCTCTGACGCTGTGGTATCTCCAACCCGCAGATGCACATAAGAGCAAGAACGCATGGATGGAATACTATCTGCCTCTCGGCAACGGACATATAGGGGCGATGTTGTCAGGAGGCGTAGAGCATGACACTCTGCAGGTGTCCGAGACAACGTTCTGGCAGGGCAGCAGCACAAATCTGGGAGCCTACCAGAACCTGGGCTATATGAGTATTGACGACATCTGCGGGCAGGCTGTGGATGCACCCGACTATCATTTCTCTCTGGATCTTAGCTCAGCGGTGGCTGAAACGGAGTGGACGCGAAAGGACGGCGTGCAAATCAGACGTGAATACTTTTGCAGCTGGCCCGCGCGCTGTCTGGTGATTCATACCGAGGCATCGGAGGCTGGTACTCTTCGCCAACGAATCCGCTTTGCTGGTACACATGGTGAGACTGTCAGTTACGCAGCAGACGGAGCCATAATGAAGTCCAGACTGGAGACCGTGTCAGCGGTAACTCTTGTCAGGGTGTTTGGTGACTGCGGGGCGAAGATTCTTTCTTCCGACTCCTGCATAGAGGTTACGGATGGCACGGAATACACTATTGTCCTGACTGTTGCCACAGACTA
Organism: Bacteroidaceae bacterium; assembly: GCA_024699495.1. Taxonomy (GTDB): domain Bacteria; phylum Bacteroidota; class Bacteroidia; order Bacteroidales; family Bacteroidaceae; genus Physcousia. The sequence continues at coordinate 4,909 of JAILPK010000005.1, forward strand.
CGACCTGACGGCTGAGACTTACATCAGCGGGACGGAATCCCTGCAGACGAATGCAACCAGTCGATTAGATGCGGCACAGGGCGCAGGATGGGAACGGCTGAAAGCAGAGCATATAGAAGACTACGGGGCTCTCTTCAACCGCATGACATTCATGCTTGACGATGCCTCATGCGACAGCCCCACAGACGAGCTCGTACTGAATGCGGAGACGGCCGGCGGCGCAGAGAGGCGTTTCCTGCAGCAACTCTACTTTGCCTACGGGCGCTACCTGCTCATAGCGTCGTCGCGCGACGGAGCCGTGCCAGCTAACCTGCAGGGCATCTGGTGCAACCGTAACGACCCGCCGTGGAACAGCAACTACACTGCGGACGTGAACATGCAGATGAACTACTGGCACGCGGAAACGACGAACCTCTCCGAGTGTGCTCTGCCGCTGATGGACTTCCTCTGCGTGAATGCCGTGGAGCATCCGCATTGGCAGCAGTTTGCCCGCTCTATGACCGCCACGACACAAGGTTGGCTCTGCTCTTGGGCTATGAATCCGTTCGGATATTGCTATCCGTGGAAGCCGGAGAACCAGTACTGCGCAGCACAGGCCTGGCTGTGCTGGCATCTGTGGCAGCACTATCTCTACACTCTTGACAAGGACTTCTTACGTGAGAAGGCCCTGCCCGTAATGCTCGGCGCAGTGGAATTCTGGTTGCAACAGCTGGTTACAGACCCGAAGGATGACCTGTACGTATGTCCTAAGGAGTGGAGCCCGGAGCAAGGCCCCGTTGATAACGGCACGGCCCACACGCAGCAAAGTGTTTGGAACCTTTTCGACATAACGCTAAAGGCTCTTGATATAGTCGGAGAATGTTCAATGTTCAATAATCAATGTTCAATGGCCTCCATCCGTTCCGTATTCAACAAACTGGACAAGGGACTTCATACGGAGGAATATACAGGAGCCTATGGGGAGGAGGTGAACGGCGTGCGTAGCGGCGACCTCCTTCTGCGCGAGTGGAAGAACTACCCCTACACGAGAGCCAAGGAGCGACAGCACCGTCACGTATCTCATCTGATGTGTCTCTATCCGTTTGACATGCTGGACGGAGACGAGACGCTGAGAGAAGCCGTGAGGAATTCCATGCTGCTGCGCGGCGAGCGGAACACGGGCTGGTCTATGGCGTGGAAGCTATGCCTGTGGGCAAGGATGTGCGATGCAGAACGGGCTTACAGCGTGCTTGCCGGTGCGTTGAAGCACGCACGGACATACAACGTGAGCACCGACCCTAAGAACGCGGGCATATACTGCAACCTGCTCTCCGCACATCCTCCTTTCCAGTTTGACGGCAACATGGGTACGGCGGCAGGCATCGCCGAGATGCTGCTGCAGAGCCACGGCGGAGTGTTGCGTCTGCTGCCAGCCCTGCCCGAAGAGTGGCGTGAGGGAGGCACGGTGTCCGGTCTGCGGGCAGAGGGCGGCTTCGAGGTGGATCTGAACTGGAGCGGAGACTACTATGAGGCCGTCATCCGTTCCCTGGCAGGTCAGCCCTGTCGCATACAGACTTCTGACGGCGTCAAGGTCTTCAATACCGTAGCGGGCGAGACCTACACCATCGCCAATGGCACCGGCATACCAGACCTCGCACAGCAGCCTGCTTCACCACAAATTTTAAACAGTAAAACTATAGATGGAACTTGTTTCGACCTCTTCGGCCGCCGAGTAGGTAAGGGTTCACAGTTCTGGGTTAATGGTCTAAGGGCATATAATCACCATGTAATTATTCATTAATGACAAATTAACGGCGTATTAACGGTAATTAATGTCGAAATAAGGATCTGATGGGTTAGGAAAATTAGACATTTGTTTGTCATATAAGTAAAATTTTCAAGCAAAAACGACGGACTTATCTCGAAAAGTCTTACCTTTGCGGAGGAACTAACTAAAACAGAAACATTATGAAATCGAAAAGAAGTTTGTTGCTTACGTTCCTGTTCAGTATAATGCCCTTTATGAATAATGCTCAAGAGATGACATCTGACTACCGTCCTCTGGTAGTTGAAGGCAAGCATTGGACATACGACAATTTCTTGCCTACGCGTCCCGACCAGTATAATCATTACTATTGGTACGATTTGAAAGGCGATACGGTCATTGCCGGGCAGGAATGTAAGAAGTTGTATTCTAAGAACCTGTATAACAGCGGCGAAGTCAGGTACGAAGGCGCTCTCTATGAAACAGACAAGAGGGTCTATTGCTTTCCGGCAGGTAAGGAAGAGGCGGCTTTGATGTATGTCTTCGGCTGCGAAGTTGGGGATAAACTGAATACGACTGAAGGCACTCTGACTGTGAGCGGATTTTCGACCATGCAGAACGGTGAGCGCGAGCTCCGTGTGACAGAACTCTCGATAGATGCCATACAGGAGTATGTAGAAGAATGGGAAGAATTAAAGGTGCGTTGGATTGAAGGTGTCGGATGCGTCAATGATTTCTTCTCGATGTTGCCCTATCCGGGAAACTATTGCAGTCTGACGGCCTGCGAGGTGAATGGTGACACTCTATATCAGTACATCCAGCCCGAACTGACAGAAAAGGGTTATCATAAGATGGGTATAGAGGGCAAGACATGGAACTATGTCCATCATTTCGAGGACGAAAACGGAGTACACGAAGAGCCGTATAGCTATGTGGTGAAGGGCGATACGATGGTTGACCGGACCATATACAAGAAAGTCTATTACAAGGATGCGCAGACAGAGCGTTTTGCCTTTATCCTGATGGAATATGGCCGATCTGTCAGCAGGATTGTTCCAGGAGCGAACTACGGCTCATCGATGTATGATTTTGGGCGTCATGACATAGGGCGTGTCTTTGACTGGAATTCCGAGTATGGCCGCGGCAGGGTCTATTGGATGCTTGACTGCATAGACACCATTTCGGTGAGAGGTCAGGATTTCCGCCGCCTGACTTTCTTTCAGAAGACGATTGAAGGCGGGTCTGAAGGGATGCTCTCTACGGTTGAAGACGGCGAGGACACATGGCGCGAGATCTGGGTGGAGGGAGTCGGCTCTCAGCTTACGGGCATTGAGCCCCCGAAACATGAGGCCCCGCCAGTGAGTAACGACTATACGCGCTTCGTCTCTTGCTATGAGAATGGAGTATGTATTTTCACGGCAGATGATTTCACAAGTGTCATCCACGCCCTCCCTGCCCCACAGGTTGCAAACGATAACTCTAATAATGCCATATTCGACCTGAGCGGCCGCCGCCTCTCTAATCCTCCCGCCAAAGGCGTTTACATTGAGAAGGGAAGAAAGAGATTGAACATAGAACATTGAGCATTTAACATGTAATTATTCATTAATGACAGATTAACGGCGAATTAACGGCAATTAATGTCAAAATAAAGACCTGATAGTCCTATTTCATATCTCCAGACCAACCGTGTCCTCATACCGAAACCCGAGGGCTATGTGGAGCGTCCTCCCCGTCAGCGTCGCGAGCGCCCCGA
>JAILPK010000014.1 GCA_024699495.1 Bacteroidaceae bacterium
TGGTGCCCTGGAAACGCAGGACGGTGTTGTCGCGCGTGATGTACCTATCCAGGCTCTCCACGGCGGCAGGGATGACGAACTCGTGGATGTTGGGGAAGGCGTAGAACACGTACTCACCAATATGGCGTAGCGTAGCCGGCAGCGTCAGCGACTTTGTCTGCGGCTGGGTGTAGGTGGCACCCTTGGCAGAGACCACGGTGTAGGTCTCGTCCTGATAGGTGACAGTGGACGGGATGACCACCTCCTCTGGGGCCGCATTAGAAGGCCAATAAAACCATTGCGCCAGCTTGTGGGTGGTGTCCAGTTGATAGCGAATATTGTCAATAGTTACATAGCTCGACGCAAACGACCATTCATTGATGGGAGTGTCGGCCTGGGCATGAGCGCTCGTGCTCATGAGCAAGAAGATGCCTGAAAGCATCAGCACTTGAATGATTTTTTGTTTCATAGGGCTTTGTCTGAATTAAAAGTGATTTAATGTGATTTTTATATATGTTCCTATATGTGCAAACACGCTGTAAGCCTTAAAACAATAATTGCGGGCACAGACCTTAAGCCGAAGTCTTTACATGTCTGTTCCCTGCTGATATTTGTACTAAAAGATGTTGTTTTGCGAGTAATAACTGCCGCAAAGATATAGAAATTTATAATACACAAAATATTTTGGGCATTTTTTTTACGAATTTGTCTGTTTTTTATTGTCAATAAAGCGGAGCGGAGAGGTGCGGGCGCAGATGGCTGTCATCGGCAGAGACAGCTCGCTATCAGAGGGCTCGGTGCCCTCCAGGCAACTGTCAGAGATGCTCTACATCCCGGATATGTAGTAATCAGTTCATTACTCTTATGCGCTGCAAAATGAAAATCGATTACATAAAACCTACCCTTCCGACACTTGTGATTGATTCTTCTGCCGATTTTTGATTTGTTTTTCTTTGTTTTTCTTTGCACATTGTCGGAAATGGCCTATCTTTGTGGCGCAATAAAGAAAAAACATAAAAACTAATTTGCCCCCCATGACTTTACCCTCTCCTACAAAGAGATGGGACCAAGGGGGATAAAAACAAACTGAAGAATTATGGCTAACACTCCCGATTTCAAGTACGCCCCTATGTTCCAGCTGGGCGCCGACAAGACCGAGTACCGCCTCCTCTCCAAAGAGGGCGTGACCATCTCGGAGTTCGAAGGCAAGGAAATTGTTAAGGTCTCTCCCGAAGCCCTGACATTGCTGGCCCAACAGGCATTCCACGATGTGGAATTTATGTTGCGACGCGAACACAACCTGCAGGTCGCTGCCATCCTTAGTGACCCCGAGGCATCTGAAAACGACAAATATGTCGCTCTTCAATTCCTGCGCAACGCGGAGACCGCAGCCAAGGGGATTCTGCCTTTCTGCCAGGACACTGGCACTGCAATCATTCACGGCGAAAAAGGCCAGCAGGTCTGGACTGGATTCGAAGATGAAGAAGCTCTCTCACGGGGCGTCTTCAACACCTTCACCCAAGACAACCTGCGCTACTCTCAGAACGCGCCCCTGAATATGTATGACGAGGTGAATACCCGCTGCAACCTGCCCGCACAGATTGACATCGAAGCCTGCGAGGGAGCTGAATACCGCTTCGTGATGGTAGCCAAAGGCGGCGGCTCTGCCAACAAGACATACTTCTATCCGATGACGAAGGCAACTATACAAAACGAGGGCACTCTGATTCCCTTCCTCGTGGAGAAGATGAAGAGCCTCGGCACTGCCGCATGCCCGCCATATCATATTGCTTTCGTAATCGGAGGAACAAGCGCCGAAAAGAACCTGCTCACAGTAAAACTGGCCAGCATCAAATACTACGACAGTCTGCCAACTACGGGCGATGAGACCGGCCGCGCCTTCCGCGACATTGACCTGGAGAAGAAACTGCTGAAAGAAGCACACAACATCGGGCTCGGCGCTCAGTTCGGAGGCAAGTACGTGGCCCACGACATCCGTGTCATCCGCCTGCCGCGCCACGGCGCATCATGCCCCATTGGCATGGGCGTCAGCTGTTCTGCCGACCGCAATATCAAAGCGAAAATCAACCGCGACGGCATCTGGCTTGAGGTGATGGACAGCAACCCCACAGAACTCATCCCCGAAGCTCTGCGCCGACCGGGCGAAGGAGGCAAGGGCATCGAAATCGACCTCTCCAAGGGTATTGATGCGGTGCGTGCCGAACTGACAAAATATCCCGTCAGCACGCGCGTCAACCTCAAAGGGACTATTATCGTAGCGCGCGACATAGCCCATGCCAAACTCAAAGCACGCCTCGACGCCGGAGAAGATATGCCACAATATTTCAAGGACTACCCAGTTCTCTATGCCGGACCGGCCAAAACTCCCGAAGGATATCCCTGCGGCTCCATGGGACCGACCACAGCCAACCGCATGGACCCTTACGTAGATGAGTTCCAGGACCACGGCGCCAGCCTCGTCATGATTGCTAAGGGCAACCGCTCCCAGCAGGTCACCGACGCATGCAAGAAACACGGCGGTTTCTATCTCGGGACAATCGGCGGCGTAGCTGCCGTGCTCTCCCAGAGCAGCATCAAGAGCATCGAATGTGTGGAATACCCCGAACTCGGCATGGAAGCCATCTGGAAGATTGAGGTGGAAGACTTCCCCGCATTCATCCTCGTTGATGACAAGGGCAATGACTTCTTCAAACAGCTGAAACCCCTCTGCTGCAAGAATTGAATTCGTAAGTTCTTAACAAGGCCTCACCCCCGACCCCTCTCCAAAGGGCGAGGGGCGTGAATAGCCTTGAGGCCGCGAGCCCCAGCTTGCTAAAATAGCTAGAATATCTAGCTGTGCCAACAGCCCACAAGCCCTTTGCGTTAGTCGGTTTTGCCGACTAAAATAATAACATCCTTCACCCAAATTCAGGCGCAATATTTAATTGCGAAGGCAAACAGCGAGCCCAATAGCCCCAAGCAGAGCAGCAGCCCCAAGCCCCAACAGGCCCCCAAGCCCTCGCTGCTCCAAAATTGTGTCTTCGTCTCGATTCTGCTCACGCTCGGCCATCAGAAAGCAAGTTTTCATTTAAAGAAATTCTTCATCTTCTAAAAGTGTTATCCCAATTATATACCGCCAAGAGAGGGCCGATAGGCTTCTCGTTCGAAGTGTTGCCGCCACTGAAAGGGACAGGCACTGCTACCCTATTCAAGACCATTGAGATGCTGGCGCAGTTCAGTCCGCGCCACATCAACATCACCACCCACAGGGCAGAATATGTCTATCGGGAACTGGAGGGAGGACTCGTAGAGCGCAGCCGCGTTCGCCGCCGACCGGGAACTATCGCTATCGCTGCCGCCATTCAACAGCGATGGGGCATTCCCGTGATTCCACATATCGTTTGCTCTGGCTCCACAAAACAGGATATCGAATATGCGCTCCTTGACCTGCAGTTCCTCGGCATCAGCGACATCTTCATCCTGCGAGGCGACAAAGCGAAAGAGGAGTCTATGTATCAGCCCACACCAGGCGGCTACACCCACGCCGTAGAACTGATAGACCAGGTAAACCGCTTCAACGATGGATTCTTTGCCGACGGCACCCCGATGAAAGTCAAGGGCACCCCCTTTGAGTTCGGCGTTGCCGCCTACCCCGAGAAGCATGAGGAAGCGCCCAATCTGGAGAGTGACATCCGCGTCCTGCTGGACAAAGAAAGACGAGGCGCCAAGGTGGCATTCACCCAACTGTTCTACGACAACGAGAAGTTCTACGCTTTCATGAAGCAGGCACGCCAGGCCGGAGTAACCATCCCCATCATCCCCGGTCTGAAACCGCTTACGAAACTCACACAACTCGCCTCTGTGCCCAAGACCTTCCGCTGCGACCTCCCATTTGCCTTGAGCGAAGAACTCCGCCGCTGCAAGACTGACGACGACGTGAAACAGGTGGGCATAGAATGGGGAGTCAACCAATGCCGCGACCTCATCGCGCACGGAATACCCAGCCTCCATTTCTACACTCTCAGCGCTGTTGACAGCATAAGACAAATCGCCTCACAGATTTATTAAGCCGCGGTTCGAGGGTTTAAGAGGTTTAAGAAGTTTAAGAAGTTTAAGAGTCGAACGGCAAGCCGTTTTGGGTCAACAAGTTGAGCGGCCGTGGCCGCGGTTTGAGAGTTTAAGAGGGTTTAAGGGTTTCAAGGGGCCGGAGGCCTACATTTCGGCCGCAAGCGTCCTACATTTCGCTAATGCTACTTTTCGGCTTCGCCTACCTTTCGGCCAGGTGCAGCCGCTTGAATCTTGTATTCTAGCATTTCTAGAACTACTTGCACCCCGCCTCGGATCCATCGCGTCAGCCCAAATTGTAAGCGGTAAGCAGTAAGCGGTAAGCCCGTCGCGTCAGCCCAAATTGTAAGCAGTAAATAGTAAGCAGTAAGCGCGGCCGCGGCTCCATCGCGGCTTTGCTCCATCCCCCTCGCCCACGTGAGAGGAGGTGAGGGGGTGAGGCCTAAAAAAAGTAAGTCGCTGAAATTCAGCGACCTACTTTTTTGGAAGTGATCCGTTTGGGGCTCGAACCCAAGACCCCAACATTAAAAGTGTTGTGCTCTACCAGCTGAGCTAACGGATCATCATAAATCCAACGTCTGTGGAAATCGGGCGCAAAGGTACATAGTTTCTGCGAGTAGAGCAAACTTTTTGCGTTTTTTTTGCTTCTTAGTTTGCCATTTAGCCATTTTGAGGCCCGTAAGACAGGGCGGAGAGGTCCATTTTCCACTTATGAATCAACCGCCGCCGCTTTGTCTTTATTCCTGTTGAAGCCTTTTCCGCTTATGTGGCAGTCTCCTCCGCCGCTTTGTCTTCATTCCTGTTGAAGCCTTTTCCGCTTATATAGCAACCTCCTCCGCCGCTTTGTCTTCATTCCTGTTGAAGCCTTTCCGCTTATGTAGCAACCTCCTCCGCCGCTTTGTCTTCATTCCTGTTGAAGCCTTTTCAGCTTATGTGGCAGCCTCCTCCTCCGCGTTGTCTTCATTCAGAATGAAGCGGCGGTAATAGGAAATCATAAGAGTTGTCACCGGGAGAGCTATGATCAGTCCGATGAAGCCCAGCAGATATCCCCATACAGAGAGCGAGAGCAGAATGACGGCGGGATTGAGTCCCATGGCGTTGCCCATAATCTTCGGCACGAGGAACATATCCTGAATACCTTGCACTACGGCGAAGACGATGAGGGCGGGAATAAGAATCCACCAGAAGTTCTCCCCCGTGTCTGCCGCCTTCAGCAGAGCGAGCAGGATTGTGGGGATGAAACCCACCGTCTGCAGATAGGGGACAAGATTCAGGAAGCCTATGAACATCCCGAGGCCGATTGCCATCGGAAAGCCGATGATGAGGAAGCCGATGCTGAAGAGCACTCCTACGAAAAAGGCTACTGTGGCCTGTCCTCTGAAATAAGAGTTCATTCCGCTCTCCACATCACTGACGAGCTGGGCCGCGAAATTGCGGCTCTGCTTCGGAATATATTTTATCCACCCCTGCGATATCTTCTCATAGTCCTGAAGGATGAAGAACATATAGAGGATTACGATGATTGAGCCCACGACCCCAATGACGAAATTGATTGTCCCCGCAAGGAAATCCCATACATATCCGATCACCGACTGAAGCGCATTCACCACATTCTCCTGGTGTATCAGAGTCATCAGCTCCTGCTGGTATTTGTTTCCGTATTCATTGAGAAACTGCTCAATATATGGCGCCACGTCTGTGCCTCCGAGATATTTGTTGCTGAACTGAGCCAGCAGTCCGCTCAGTTTTGAGAACTCATCGACAGTTGGGATTACCACGAAGAGAGTGACTACGCTGAGGGCGGCGAGCACAATGACAAACGCAACCACGCTAGCCAGCATCCGCCAATGCAGATGGCATTTATACTGCAGAAATCTCACCAGCGGATAGAGCAGGTATGCCAGAATCCATGCTATGAAGAAGGGCAGAAGCACCCCGCTGAGCATATCAAGCACATATATGCCGCACACAAACAGCATAATATAACAAATGGCGCGGATAAAGCTGTCGAAAGTAATCGGTTTTCTGAACATCTGTATTTATATATATAAGAAGAGTTAGATGAATTGTTTTGTCGGGATAATTATATCTCTGCATCTCTGCCGGCGGCGGTATGCCTGCTCACCGGGGTCGAAGGCCTCGATGCGGCGCTTACGGCTTACCGCATACAGTTGGGCTGGCGCTATGGAGCCGCGATGCGGCGGTTACAGTTTACTGCTTACAGGTTAGGTGAAGGCCCCACCATGGCAGGTCCGAAGGGGGGGGATGGGAGGTACGCTGGCGGCGGGTGCTGACCGCTCAGTTCTCCTTTGTGGCCTGCGCGTAGCAGGCGCGGCAGAGAGGCTCGTACTCGTGGGTCTCTCCGAGCATGACCTGCTTCTCTCCGGCCACAATACGGTGGCTCACATAGGCCAGCGCTCCGCAGCGCACACAGATAGCGTGAACTTTTGTCACATCGTCTGCCACAGCGCACAAGGCGGGCATAGGCCCGAAGGGCTTCCCCTTGAAGTCCAGGTCCAGGCCGGCCACGATGACGCGGATGCCGCGGCTGGCCATCTCGTTGACCACATCTACAATCCCGTCGTCGAAGAACTGAGCCTCGTCTATCCCTATCACATCTGTGTCTGAGCCCATCAGCAGGATGCTGGCGCTGCTCTCCACCGGGGTCGATGAGATGCTGTTGCCCTCGTGGCTCACCACGTCCTCTTCACTGTATCTTGTATCTATGGCGGGTTTGAATATTTCCACCTTCTGCTTAGCAAACTGTGCCCGCTTCATGCGGCGGATGAGCTCCTCGGTCTTGCCAGAGAACATGGAGCCGCAAATCACCTCCACGCGCCCTCTGCGCATCATCTCGCCGTTAGTTTCCCGTTCGTTCATTAATATATAATGTAAGTGATTTTATTGCAGCAAAAGTAATAAGAATCGTTTAGAGCACAAAGAAAAAAAGCCAAAAATATATTCAAAAGGGTAAAACTTGCGCTTGCACATCTTAAATACCGTTAAAAAGACTAGCAGAAGCCTAAAAATATATATGTCTTGCTGACCATAGATGCAATTTCTTTGTACTTTTGCCAATCTAAGACTGAGTGAAGTATGCTTTATATCGTCCCGACCCCAGTAGGAAATCTGGAAGACATCACGCTGCGAGCCTTGCGGGTGTTGCGCGAATGTGACTTGGTTCTTGCCGAGGACACTCGCACCACTGGCATCCTGCTGCATCACTTCGAGATAAGCAAACCAATGCAGTCATATCATAAGTTCAATGAGCATCAGACAGTCTCGAGAGTGGTCGGACGCCTTCTGGCCGGAGAGACTGTGGCGCTGGTGAGTGACGCCGGGACGCCGGGAATCAGCGACCCCGGCTTTCTCGTGGCGCGCGAGGCAGTTAAAGCTGGCGTGGAGGTCACATGTCTGCCTGGTTCCACAGCCTTTGTCCCGGCGCTTGTAGGTAGCGGCCTGCCCTGCGACAAATTCGTATTCGAGGGCTTCCTGCCTCAGAAGAAAGGGCGACAGACACGCCTCTCTGCTCTCGCCGACGAGGAGCGCTCGATAGTGTTCTACGAGTCGCCCCACAGGGTGCTGAAGACTCTCCAGCAGCTGGCGGAGACCTGCGGCAGCGACCGGCACGTGGCTGTATGCAGGGAGATAAGCAAAATCCATGAGGAATATGTCCGGGGCTCTCTGGCCGACGCCATAGCCCACTTCTCGGAGCATGAGCCGCGGGGCGAGTTTGTCATAATCCTCGGCGGAAAAGAGAAGTGATTCTGGCTCCCGGCTGTGCGGGGCGCGGGATGCCCTCACCGCGAGTCCTCGCCGCATAAGACATCATAAACACCGCCTACGGGCCGCATAAACACAAAAATACTTAAACACAGATATATAAATCTAATTTCTCACAATATGAAAAAACTATTTTTTCTGCCGCTCTGCCTTCTGGCTATGACGGCTTGCAACGATGGAAAGAAAGTTGACGAGCGCGCTCAGCATGAGCGTGATTCTCTCGTGCAAATCATTGAGAGCAAAGACGCCGAACTGAATGAAATTATGGGAGCCATCAACGAAGTGCAGGAAGGTTTCCGCCAGATAAGTGAGGCTGAAGGCCGAATCACCGTGGCCAACGGCAATCCCGAAGCCACCTCTTCCAAAGAGACTATCCGCGAGAACATTCAGTTTATCCAGGAGACGATGGAGCAGAACAGGACCAAAATCGCTCAGCTGCGCGAGAAACTGAAGACCACCACCGTCAATGTCGAAAAACTAACCAAGACGATTGAGAACCTGCAGACGCAGCTGGAGGAGCAGACCAAGCACGCCCAGGAACTGGAGGCTCAGCTGGCCGACCGTGACGAGACCATAGCCCAGCAGGGGGCCACCATAACCGACCTCACCCAGAATGTGACCTCCCTGAAGGAAGAGAGCTCCGCCCGCCAGCAGACTATCCAGCAGCAGGAGAAGGAGCTGAACACCGCATGGTTCGTCTTCGGAACCAAGTCGGAGCTCAAGGAGCAGAAGATTCTGCAGAAGGGCGACGTGCTGCGTTCCAGCGACTTCAACAAAGACTATTTCACCAGCATCGACATCCGCGTCGTCAAGACCATCAAGCTCTACTCCAAGAATGCGCAACTGCTGACTGCCCACCCCTCGGGCACTTACACTCTGGCCAAGGATGCCAACAAAGAGTATGTCCTGCAGATAACCAATCCCACCCAGTTCTGGAGCACCAGCAAATATCTCGTAATCTTAGTTAAATAACAGCATTTAAGCCGTTTACGATTTACAATCTGCCTTCCCTCTATTCCCGGCTGCCCTTCTTTCTGTGGCGCTGAGAACAGAAGCCCGGGGTCTGACGCAGACCGCAAAAAGTAAATTGTAAATCTGTAAATAGTAAATATGAAGGAGTTCGTAATTACCGAAGCCCAGGCTGAGACAGCCATTCTCGTGGGTATCATCACCCCCCAGCAGAATGAGCGCCGCACTCAGGAATATCTTGACGAACTGGAATTTCTTGCCACCACGGCCGGCGCAGTCACCGTAAAGCGCTTCACACAGCGCACAAGCGGTCCGAGCGCCATTTCATACGTGGGCAAAGGCAAACTGGAGGAAATCCGCGCATTCATCGAAAGCGAGGAGGAGGCCGACCGCGAAGTCGGGATGGTTATCTTCGATGACGAACTCTCCGCAAAGCAGCTACGCAATATCGAGCAGGCGCTCAGGGTCAAGATTCTCGACCGCACAAGCCTCATCCTGGACATCTTCGCCATGCGCGCACAGACCGCGAACGCGAAAACTCAGGTGGAGCTCGCTCAATACCGCTATATGCTGCCGCGACTGCAGCGCCTGTGGACCCACCTCGAACGCCAGGGCGGAGGCTCCGGCGGCGGCGGCGGCAAGGGCAGCGTGGGACTCCGCGGCCCGGGTGAGACCCAGCTGGAGATGGACCGCCGCATCATCCTCAACCGCATGAGTCTGCTCAAGCAGCGACTCGCGGATATAGACCGCCAGAAGAGCACCCAGCGCGGCAACCGCGGCCGGATGATCCGCGTTGCTCTCGTGGGTTATACAAATGTGGGGAAGAGCACTCTGATGAACCTCCTGTCCAAGAGCGAGGTATTCGCCGAAAACAAACTCTTTGCCACCCTTGACACCACTGTGCGCAAGGTAATCATCGACAACCTGCCCTTCCTACTTTCCGACACCGTAGGTTTCATACGCAAACTGCCCACAGACCTCATCGAGTCCTTCAAGAGCACTCTCGACGAGGTGCGCGAGGCTGACCTGCTTGTGCATGTCGTGGACATCTCACACCCCGACTTCGAAGAGCAGATACGCGTAGTCGAAAAGACTCTTGCCGACCTCGGATGCGCCGAAAAGCCGTCGATGATAATCTTCAACAAGATAGACGCCTACACCTTCACACCCAAGGACGAGGATGACCTCACACCCGCCACACGCGAGAACCTCTCACTCGAGGACCTCCAACGCACTTGGATGGCAAAACTGAATGGCGACTGCCTTTTCATCAGCGCCAAGGAGCGCACTCACATCACCGAACTGCGCACCACCCTCTACAACCGCGTCCGTGAATTACATGTGCAGAAATACCCTTATAACGACTTCCTTTTCCAACATTTTGAAGAGTAAGGGGAATTAACGTGAGGGCGAAGCGCACCTCCTCTTCCCGACATCGGCTTCACATCATCGGCGGCAGGAAAAGAAATAAAGAACTTGCTGATGAATACAGAACAAAGTGAGGAGTGGTCTGCGCCGTTTTCCATTTACTGATGTTGAGGTGAGCTCAAATGACAACGTACAAACGGTAAGATACCAGGCTACACATTTAAGGTGGAGGCTCAAGAATATGGGGACCAGAACCGCGGGCTTTGAATCTGACTTCTGAAGGCTGAGGATTAGGCTTACAAAGTGTTTTTTGGGGGATAGATTGACAAATCTTTGCGACGGTGAGTGCGAAACCGCCCATCGTACAAATTTACCAATTTCCCACGTAAAAATCTACCAATTTCACCTCGCGAGAATTATGTATATGCCGCCCTGCTGCCCTCAAATTGAAAATAAACGATTCTCGAGAGGCCATTTTCGGCGTAATCATCTGACATACAGCCCGTTATTGCCAATTTTCATCACCGTCAACACGGACAATCCAAGAGAAAACATTTGCTCTTGAGTCTCTCTCCTACCGCAAAAGGGCTAACTTGCTGTATATCAGGCCATGTGTCTAAATACACCATGGTCTACAGTACTTTACATCAAGGTGTATTGGTCATTACACCTTGATGTATTCGTTTGTATGCCTCGATGTATTAGCCCCTCCTTTCTTGTGAAAGCACCCCTTTTCCTCGATATATTACCCTATATGTCGCTCTATATTGAATCTTTCTTCGTGTTTTATAGCCTCAGAATAGCATAAAAAGTGTTCAATATGTACACTGGAAAATCGTACATTTAGAACAATTAATTTCTGCTATGCTATAACAAATATGCCGTTTTTGGGTGTCGCGTGATTCTAATTTACGCTTACCGTTTACGACAAACAAATAAAGATAATAATTTGCGTGAGAGGACCAAAGGATGGTAAACATAAAAGCATCCCAACTCCTGAGACATAGAGTAGGTATAGATGGAGGACAATATTTAGCGGACTGTAATAATTAAAAATAAATGATTTTGAGCATAATTTTTTTGCTTTCAGAATCTTTTATTATCTTTGCGCGCTTTTTTAGACAGCTCCTGACCAATCGCCTACCACAATGGGGTTAAGGGAGGTTTGTGCAGAGCTGAAATTAACTGGCTAACAATAATTTACAAATATGAAGAAACGGATTCTACTTGTTTTCGCGGTTATTTGGACTGTAACCACCTCTGTATGGGCGCTGAGTGGCAACGTGACAGTGACGATTGCTGACTTCGAAAACCTGCCTACCACCTATGGGGCGCACACCACCAGCTACCTCTTCACGACCAACGACGCCTCAGGTCTGGCCGGCGTAACCCTCCAGGCCACCAACTCCGACGTCACCATCGGTTCGAAGTACGTTAATGCCGACTATGGCAACTGCCTGAGTCTGACCACCTCGGACACGCAGGAACACACCCTTACGCTGACGGCCCCCGAAGGCTACATCATCGCAGGATATAGAATCGGAGCCTCGTCCAACTCACACGAATATCAGCACACGCTGACAGCAGCTGACGGCACCACGACGGGCTCCATAGACTCCTACGGCTACGTGGGTAAGTTCATCTACCTGGAGCCCGGGAATCCCTCTTCGCAGACCACCACGTTCACCATCCAAACAGCCACCGGCGGCAACACCCTCTATATCCCCTACTTCACCGTGACGCTGCGAAAAGCTTATGTCTCGAGTATTGAGAGCGGGAAATACTATCGTCTGTATAACAACAGCTACTCATCGCTGAGCATGTCGGACGTAGGTGGAGCTGTCAGCGGCAAGACGTCTGACGACGCAGACTATAGCCAGGTGTGGCAGCTGACCGCCTCGGACACCAAATACACGCTCAAGAACCTGTTCACCGGAAAATATATCCAGAGCAACCCGGGCACGAGTGTGCAATATGCAACGGCTGAGGGCAGCTATGCCTTCAATGCCCAAACAAGCACTGACGCAAGCGGCAACACCATCTTCTCGTTCCAGGACCCCTCTGCCACATGGTATGGTCTGCACTGCGCCAACACACAGAACTATATGGTCGTAGGTTGGAACTACACCGATGACCCTTCCTACTGGAAGATGGAAGAGGTGACGGTGAGTGAGGACGACCTCGCCGCAGTGGACGAAGTCAGGAGCGCATTGAGCAATGCCAACAGTTATACTTCGACGCTGCTGACCTTCTTTGACGACTATGCCTGCACCACCCTCAAGAGCACATACGCCAGCTATAGCGACGACGACCTGAAGAGCGCGATGGCTGCAGCCGGACTGCCCACAGCGCTGCAGGAGATGGCCGTAAGGGTGAAGAACGACACCTGGAACGGCGAGAAGGACGAGACCTACAACGCCTACGAGAAGAGCTTCCGCATCAACAGCTACGACATCTGGAGCGACTGCGACCTCTGGGCCACCAAGACCGGCATCGGACCTTTCGCCAAACTCTTCAACCCCACCGGCATACAGGCCACGAAGGGTGACATCGTATATATCTACGTCGATGACGTGCCCAGCGACGGCGACGTGACCCTGCAGGCAGAGATAGTGACGGGCACGGCACAGACGGGCGTCACCAAAACCCTGCAGAAGGGTTGCAACGCCATCTACGCCACTGAGGAATGCGAGATTTTCGTGAGCTACCTGCTGCACAACGTGGAGAAGAGTTGCAACGACTACGCCGACATCAAGATACACATCGAGGGTGGTACCTGCACGGGCTACTTCGACATGCAACGCGGCCATACCGACACGGACTGGGCATGGCTTAAAGAGAATATGTTCACGGGCACGTACCTGCACGTGCGAGGCAACGCCGTGCTGCTCAACGTCATCACCGACCTGGTGACGAGCGAGACGAGCGCCGTGAACGTGATGCGCGTGTGGGACTTCATCTTCCAGACACTGCAGAAGCTGGCTGGTTGCCAACAGTGGGCCGAAGACGGGCGCTACAAGATGATGGCCAACTGCTACGATAACGACAACGACAGCAGCAACCCATTCTGGAGCGCCTATGGCTCCAGCCACCCCATCATCAGCAGCGACAATATCTTCAACAGCAGCAACCTGCGCAACGTGGGCACTGATGGCGGCAGCATCTGGGTCATCACCCACGAACTGGCACACGGCCACCAGACGCCCATCAACATGGCAGGCCTCACAGAGAGTTCCAATAACTCGCTGGCACAATGCGTGAACTTCCTCACAGCTACGGCCACCGACGCCAGCGGCGCCATCTTCGACACCCCACGCTCCAGCCGCGAAGACGGCGTGAACGGCCTCATCAGCCGCTTCAACAGCGGCTACTCATGGATTGACATGGGTGGCAGGCGCACGCAGACTGGAACCTACAACGACGTGTGGATCAGCAACCGAATGTACTACCAGCTCTGGCTCTACTTCGACTATATGGGCAAATACCAGCCCGCAGGCGGCAACGACGGCTTCTCATTCATGACCGCCCTCTATGACGCCCTGCGCGCTGACGCCATGGTGCATAGCACCGACAAGAGCAACCCCGCTGCCGCCACCGACGACTGGCTGAAGGTGGCCAAGTACGCAGCTCAGATCACACAGACCGACCTTAGCGAGTTCTTCGAGGTATGGGGCATGTGGGATCTGGAGCCCAGCGTGAGCAACAGCAACGACGACACGGAGAACAAGACATGGTATTTCGAAGACTACAGCGACACCTACGTGCAGACGGCCGAGAGCTATGTCAGCAGCGTCAAGAGCGCCATGCAGGACTATGAGACCAAGGCCAACAACCTCTTCTTCCTCGAGGACCGCTGCACGGGCAGCACTCTGGCAACCTACAACGGAGCCGCCGCGAGCACCTTCGGCGACACAGGCTTCTACGGCAGCTTCGACACGACCATCACGGGCACTTATTCCTACTCTATTGATGGCACCACGATAACGATGGGCGGCGACGGCAACGGAGCCGTAGGCTTCAAGATCTATGATAACAGCGATAACCTTGTGGCCATCGCCAACACCAACACCTTCACTGTAAGCAGCGACATCGCCACCGCACTGGCTGAAGGGACCTACACGCTGAAGGCCGCTCAAGGTGACGGCACGGACATAACTGCCGTGGCTGGCTATGTTGGTTATATAGTGATGCTCAATGGCGAACGCGTGGTGTCAGAAACCGTAGAACTAGAAGAGGGCGCACCATCTCTGCCCTCAGATATGCAGAGAGACTATTGCACGTATGACTACTACTCTGACGAGGAATGCACCATCGAACTCAATACCATCTCATCTACCACCACGAAGGTTTACGCTAAATGCACCTTCGCACCTCCCTTCACGGTGTCTGAGAGTTATGCCAGCGCCAATTGGAGTCTGCTGAAACTGCGTGGGAAATATGCTGTGTATGAAAGCGATGTAGAAAAATACCCCCTCTACACTGACAAGCATGGCGAGGCTGCCGCACAGTGGGCTTTCATAGGTGACCCATACTCGGGCATCACCGTCATCAACAAGGCTGCCGGTGAGGACAAGACGCTCTATGCCGACACCAACCCGCTGATGTCGGAGTCCAACACAACGGCTTGGTTCCTGGCCCAAAACGGCGAATCGGGATTCACGCTCCGCGCATCCAAGGACGGCAACAATTACTTGAATGACACCAGCCAAAAGGGCTATCTGGGCTATTGGAACAATGCCGCTGCCGCATCTGATGCCGGCTCCACCTTCGTCATAGAAGCTCTGCCTGCCGATTATATGGACCAAGTGACATCCAATATCACACCTTATTATAATACCGCCGGCCAATGCTTCAGCATCACAGAAGCCGGCAAGGAGGCGCTCGAAGCGGCTGGATATTCTAGTGAAATGACATCTTGCACCAGTGATCTCTACGAGACATTCCTCACGATTGTCAACAACAACAAGAAGGGTCTGACCAATGGCTTCTATCGCATCAAGAATGCTGTAACGCCTACCGACCGCGGCGGAAACGTAATCAACTACATCGGCCTCTACTCCACAGGCGAAGCCAACCAGCTGCAAGGCGTGAAGACAGGCAGCGAGGAAGCTGACGCAAGCACAATTGTCTATCTGCAAGACAGTGGCGACAACAAGAACTTCACAATGCAGACGCAGGGACTCACCGTGCAAGCGTATGTGAAGGACAACGAACCTATCCAGGCCACAACGGGCGCAAACACGATGACCGTAGGTTCCAGCGCAGCAGGGCAAGCTTACTTCAAGGTGAGCACAAGCACCGACCGCTGTCTGCACCTGGCCAACAAGAACTTTGATAACACGAACGCCAAGATTGTCACCTGGACAGCCAGCGACAACAACTCGAAATGGATCATCGAGGAGGCTGAGACGCTGACCACCAAACTGAACTCCGACGGCACCAACGCGTGGGGAACACTCTACGTGCCATTCTCAGTGACACTGCCCACGGGAGTGCATGCCTACGCCATCGAGTCGGAAACGGATAAGAGCGTGACGCTGACGCAGGTGGATAATGAAAGCGTGGTGCCTGCCGCAACTCCCGTAATCCTCTACAAGGCCGGGCAGACTGTGACGCAGACCATAACGCTCACTGAAATAGGCCAGAGCAGCGCCACCTACGACGACACCAACCTGCTGGAGGGCACTTACACGAGGGCTGCTGGAACGGGAGCCAAGAACTACGTGCTCTCAATGATTGACGGCGTCATAGCACTCTATGAATATACAGGCACCTACATTGCGCCCAACAAGGCTTACTATCCCGCCGCGAGCGGTGGCAGCGTGAAGGCATTCAGCTTCGGCACCACAGTCGGCATCCGTCAGACGGGTGACATACACGAGAAGAATGCCATCTACGACCTGAGCGGACGGCGTGTCAGCAAGGCAGCACGCGGACTTTATATCCAAGGCGGTCAAAAGATGATTGTTAAATGAGAATTTCCTGTTGCCAACAATAAAAAATGCAGAAAATAATGAGAAAGTATTATATAGCTCCCCAAACCATAAATGTAGAACTGCTCGAAGGCGACGACATCACACAGTCATTAGTAGTCATGTCCGGCCAAGGGAAACAAGTGGCCGATGAAGAGGATATCTTCGTGAAGGAAGAATACGAAGAATCCAGAGGCAGCAATGTCTGGAGTGACGACTGGCAAAGCAGTTCTTACTGAATTGATAGCTTCGCAGTTGACAAGTAAACGAGTTGATAGCTTCGCAGTTGACAAGTAAACGAGTTGATAGCTTCGCAGTTGACAAGTAAACGAGTTGATAGCTTCGCAGTTGACAAGTAAACGAGTTGATAGCTTCGCAGTTGACAAGTTGACGAGTTGACAGCTTCGCAGTTGACAAGTAAACGAGTTGACAGCTTCGCAGTTGACAAGTTGACGAGTTGATAGCTTCGCAGTTGACAAGTTGACAAGTTGACGAGTTGATAGGTTTGAGGGTGAGGTAAGTTATTGAGTTTTTAAGTTTTTGAGTTCTTAAGTAGTTGAGTTCTTAAGTAGTTGACAAGGGCCTCACCCCCTAACCCCCTCTCTCCTCTCCCGTGGGCGAGTGGGAAGCGGCCGGGGGCCGCGGCTTAGGGCTAAGGGTTAGGCTGCGCGATGGAGCCGTGGCAATTAAATCGCAAACAGAACGAGGAGGATGGCCAGGTGCTTGAGTTTCAGGATGAAGCGTGTGCCCTTGGTAAATTCAGGGTCTATGGACAAATCGCCGCCAATAAGTTTGGCCATGCGGCGGCAAATAGGAAGGCCGAGGCCGTCGCCTTTGGTGAGGTCGTGGATTTCCACAAAAGGCATAAACACCTCTTCCCGCTTCTCTTCGGGGATGACCACCCCTGTATCTGAAACCTGGAACTGCCCAGTCTGGGCGCTGCGTTTCTTGAAGTCGAGCCATATTTTACCTCCGGCAGGGGTAAATTCAGCTGCATTTACAAGCAGATGCCTCAGGATGCGGGTTACATATTCGCGGTTGATCTTCGCATTCATCTTAGGCGCATTCACCGAGAGAGTCACCCCACCCTTCACCTTATTGCGGATTTCATCCATGAGCTCCTCGCAGAAGGTCTGGATCTGAGTATCTTCCAACTCCACTTCGCCGGGATCGGCATTCTCCAGTTGAGAGAGGGTCTGAACATGCGCGGTGAAGTCGAGCAGGGCACGCACCTCGGGGGTTGTGGTGTTCAGTTTCATCAGCGTGGGAGAGATCTGCGCAGAGATATTGCCGATGAACTTCGCCTTGAGGGCATTGTCCTCATTAGCCAGGCGAATTTCCTTCTTCTGCTTGCGGGTAAGCACCACAAAACGGAGAAGGACGATAGCGCCAAGCACAAGCGCAGCGACAAGGAGAGCGACAAGGACGAGCAGGCCGCTGATTATCGCGCTGCGCGAGGACAGTTTGGCATCTCTCTCAGCCACCAGAGCCTCGCCGTCGGCAATCTGCTGTTTCAGAGTTCCTATCTCGGCTGCAGTCTTCAAGGCGCTGACAGAGTCTTTCCATATAATATAATTACTGTAGGCTTGAGCCACCATATTCCCGTTGCCCGATTTGCGGGCGTTGGCAATCAGGGACTGATAGACTTCGTCCACCTTGTCAAAGTCTTTACTGGAGATCATCCGGCCCATCATCTTCTTCATCACGGCATTCCCCTTGGCACTCTGACCGAAAGAGTAGTAATAGACAGCCTGGTTGTAGAGCAAATCGCTCTTGAGACTCTCGTCGCCCGAAGCGGCCGCCATATTCTCCATGATATCGAGCTGCTCCTTCACCTTGGCGCCCCGGTTCATGCGCTTGTACATCTCCATGCGCTCTCTGGTGGTGAGGTAACGGAGGGCAGCCCGCTGACTCTCTGACAGCTGTGAGGAGTTGATGGAATGGTCAGCGAGACGCAGCAGTTCGAAGGCTTCCTGGTAGTTGCTCGCACCATAGTAAATAGCTGCCGCCTTCGTGGCATGCTCTACCCCCTCTTTGATTTGCCCCTTGGCAACACAATTCTCAAATGCGCGGATATTATTGGCCACCTCCTGTGCGACCAGGGCAGAACAGGAGATGAGAAAAACCGCAATTATGACAGATAATCTTCGAAACATATATGCCGGTTATTATTTTGCAGTGCAAAAATAGGGATTATTTACCAAACAACGTAACGATTTGAAGAAAAAAATGCTGTTTTATGCGTCAAAACGGTTAGAAGATGTATCTTTGCAAAAAATCCCTCCTGAATAAATAAAAATCCCTCACCAGCTATTTATCTTAAACCAATTCAGCATGCCACGCCTCTTATGTTATATATTTGCCTGCGTTATATGCGCATCGGCTGCCTGTCAGATTTTAACTGTAGGCAGCTATAACATACGCTACAGAAATTCAGATGATATGCGTAACGGCAATGGGTGGGAACGCCGATGCAAAAGCATCTGTAAGCAGATTAAGTGGGAACACCCAGACATCTTTGGCGCGCAGGAGGTGCTGCACCAACAGCTCTCGGATATGGCCGCCGAACTGGACGGATATGACTGGATAGGGGTGGGACGTGACGACGGGGATAGCAAAGGCGAATACGCTCCTATCTTTTATGACAGCAGACGCCTGAGGCTCGTTGAAAAGGGCCATTTCTGGCTGAATGAGACTCCGGAGCGGCCCAAGCTCGGATGGGATGCGGCCTGCATACGCATCTGCACCTGGGGACATTTCGAAGATATCGAGACGGGCAAAGATTTCTATTATCTCAACCTGCACATGGACCACGTAGGCGTCAAGGCACGAAGCGAATCTGCCAAACTGGTGATGAGACGCATCTCGGAGATGACTTGCGGCGGAGAGAAAACGGCTGTGCTCACAGGCGATTTCAATGTTTCACAGGAAGACAGCCTTTACGCTCTGTTCACCAGGCAGGGACTGCTGAAAGACAGCTACGAATGCGCCAAAGAGCGCTGGGCTGAAAACGGGACATATAATGCATTCAAGACAGATAGATTCACATCTGAGCGCATAGATCATATCCTCGTGACGAAATCCGTAGAAGTGATCGCATATGCGGTGCGCACAGACAGTTACTGGCTCAAGGACGACAAGGGGAAGGTGTCGCGCCGTAACCCCTCTGACCACTACCCCATTTTTGCACGCATACAATTGTGAGGGAAGCTAAGAACACTCCGAATGGCGCCTGTATATCTCTAAAAAATGCAAAATTATTTTTATGTTTGGGCAGATATGTCTATCTTTGCGCCGTCTTAACCAAAAATGCGCTTGTGGTGGAATTGGTAGACACGCCAGACTTAGGATCTGGTGCCGCGAGGCGTGTAGGTTCGAGTCCTATCAGGCGTACTTGTCTTAACCCAGGCAAAGATTTTTATTACAATTGTTAAGTCGGCATAGCTCAGCTGGTTAGAGTATCACCTTGACATGGTGGGGGTCCTTGGTTCGAGTCCAAGTGTCGACACAAAAAAAGAGGATTAGTCCTCTTTTTTTTGTGACCAGGGGCGGGAGGCGGAAGAGCGAATATGGACCCCTCCCGAGAGGAGGGGGCACAGCGGCATCACCAATGGGAGCTCGCCGATGGGCAAGGACACCGATGGGAGGGGGCACCGATGGGAGGCATCGCCGATGAGAGGGACCCAGAGGCATCACCAATCGGGTTCACAGCTGTGGGGCTCGCCGAAAGGAGGGGGCACAGAGGCTTCACCAATAGGGACTCACAGCCAGGGACCTAGAGGCATCACCGCTGGGAGCTCGCCGATGGGCAAGGACACCGATGAGCGGGGGGCACCGATGGGAGGCATTGCCGATGAGAGGGGGGCACAAAAAGGCAGGGACCCAGAGGCATCACCGCTGGGGGTCATCGTATTTGATTTGGAGGAGTTCAAGTCTGTGATGCATGTGGCGCTGCAGCTTCTCATAGCCGGGTTTGCCATAGAGGTTGTGCTTCTCCCGAGGGTCATGCTTCAAGTCGTATAATTCCCACTTGTCAATATCATGACCATAGAAATGAATCAGTTTGTAGCGGTCTGTGCGGATGCCGTAATGACGTCGAACGGCATGTTCTGCCGGATATTCATAATAATGATAATAAATGGCATCGCGCCAGTTCTTGCGTCTCTCTTTCTCTTCTTTGGTTTCAGCCCTGCCGCGCAGTAATGGCACAAGGCTCTCACCCTGAATGTCCGGAGGGATAGGGATGCCTGCCATCTCGAGGAAGGTGGGGGCATAATCGATGTTCTGAACCATATCCTTTATCACTCCGCGGCGCTCGTAGCCTTTTGGAAGCAACATAACGAGCGGGGTAGCCAGACTCTCCTCATACATAAACCGCTTGTCGAACCACCCATGTTCGCCCATATAAAAGCCTTGGTCAGAGGTATAAACCACAAGCGTGTTTTCCATGAGCCCCTGCTGCTGAAGATAATCAAGCAGGCGGCCGACCTGATTATCCAGCTCGTGAACCACTTTGGCATAATCCCGCATATAGCGCTGGTATTTAAATTCTGCCAGGGAGCGCTGCAGAGGGGTGAACGCGCTCATCTTCGCATCCTTTCGCCCCGGTTTCTGCCACGGAATCTCCACCTTGGAGAGAGGAGAGGAATAGAACTCGCGTGAAAGCGGGATATAAAAGGAGTCGTAACGTGCCAAATCCCTATCGCTAAGCCGCTGCACCATAGCCCTATAGGAGCGGCTCAGACGCGTGCGAGGAGTATCTTTTCCGGCCCACATCTTGGTGTCATAGACTATATCCATGTGACGCCCGATTTCCATCTCCTGGAGGTCAGAGGCATCACGGCTTTCGTAGTCATCCCAGAAGTTCTCAGGAAGGGGGAATGTCTTGTCCTCATAGAGGGTGAGGTCGTCAATGTCAGGCAACCAGCAGCGGTGGCATGCTTTATGGTGGAGGAAGAGAGCAAATGGTTTTGCGTGATGTGCAGACGGCTGGTGGATATAGCTGTCAATCCACGAGATGGCTTTGTCGGTCAAGATACGGGTGACATAACCGCTGTCAACCGCTCGAGTGCCATCCTGATGTATAAATGTGGGGTTATAATAGTCACCTTGCCCAGGTAAAATCTCCCAATGGTCGAAGCCAGTAGGTGTGCTCACAAGATGCCACTTGCCGATGATAGCTGTGGTGTAGCCAGCGCTCTGAAGGAGTTTGGGCATTGTCTGCTGCGAACCGTCAAAAATCCCATGTTCATTGTTGGTAAAACCATTTTTATGGCTGTGCTTTCCAGTTATCATGCAAGCACGCGAGGGGCCGGACAGGGAGTTGGCCACAAAACTCTGAGAGAAGCGCACGCCATCTCTGGCGATTCGATCCAGATTGGGTGTTTCCACAAAACGCGAGTCGTAGCAGGACATCATCTGCGCGGTGTGGTCATCCGCCATAATATACAGGATATTCGGACGGGCATCACCATCAACGCCTTCCCCCTGCCCGCCGACGAGGGGGAAGGGGGAAGAGGGATTTGCGGAGAGCGGGAGGGCCGTAATAAATACAGGGGCAAAAGGAAATGCCGAAAGAACGGTCCGCTTGATTCTTGCCATATCCGTTTGGGACAAGGAGTTTATCAGATTCGTCGGGGCGGCAATCTGCGTATTCCGAATTTATTTCACCATGCTATAGACCACCTCCATGATATCCTTGCCGAGTTGGTCGGCTTCAGCCATAGTGGCAGCTTCGGAATAAACTCGAATGATTGGCTCTGTGTTGGATTTGCGAAGATGAACCCATTTGTCGGGGAAGTCAATCTTAACGCCATCGATGTCATTGACCTCCTCCTTGGCATAGAGTTCTTTCACACGTGCGAGGATTGCATCCACATTCGTGTCGGGAGTGAGGTCTATGCGGTTCTTGGCTATGCAGTAAGGAGGATAGGTGGCCCTCAGTTCGCTGGTCTTCATACCCCGCTTGGCGAGATAGGTGAGGATAAGGGCAATGCCAACGAGGGCGTCACGTCCGTAGTGAGCGGCGGGATAAATCACTCCGCCATTGCCTTCGCCTCCGATCACAGCGTTGGTGGCCTTCATCTTAGTCACCACATTCACCTCGCCGACGGCGGCAGCATTGTATTCACAACCATATTTGCGGGTCACGTCTCTCAGAGCGCGGGTGGAAGAAAGATTTGACACGGTGTTGCCCGGAGTGTGCTGCAGAATGTAGTCGGCAACTGTGACAAGAGTATATTCCTCTCCATACATAGTTCCGTCCTCGCAGAAGAGTGCCAGACGGTCAACGTCCGGGTCAACGACAAATGCGATGTCGTAACCGCCCTTCTGCATCAGAGCCTTGATGTCCCCGAGATTCTTCTCCAGAGGTTCGGGGTTGTGCTGGAAGTCGCCGGTAGGTTCGCCATACAGACAGGTCACAGTCTCGACTCCAAGCTGTTGCAGCAGTTTGGGCAGGATGACGCCTCCGACGCTGTTTACTGTGTCGAGAGCTACGCGGAATTTGCGGGCCTTGATGGCTTCGACATCAACCAAATCAAGAGCCTTAACGAGGTCGATGTGTTTCTGGTCATAGCTGTCATCCTCGCAATAGTGGCCGAGATGATCTACATCAGCATACTCAAAATCCTCGGCTGCAGCAATCCGGAGCACCTCTGCGCCCTCAGCCGCATTAAGGAATTCGCCGTCCTGATTCAGCAGTTTCAGCGCATTCCACTGGCGCGGATTGTGGCTCGCAGTGAGGATAATACCACCGCATGCGCCCTCTTTGGTGACGGCAATCTCGGTCGTCGGTGTTGTGGCAAGTCCGATATTAACGACATCGAAACCCATACCCATAAGAGTTCCACATACCACATTCTTGACCATCTCACCCGAGATGCGGGCATCACGCCCAACGACAATCTTGTTGCTCCCGACCTTTGTGGTCTTGCGAATAAGAGTGGCATAAGCAGACACAAACTTGACAATATCCAACGGATTAAGAGTGTCACCGGCTCGCCCGCCTATAGTGCCGCGAATACCTGAGATAGATTTGATAAGTGTCATATCAATTATGTTTTAAGGTTTATAAATTAGCTGTTAGTGACTGATAACGCCGCAAAATTAAGCAAAGAGTGATGATATACCAAGAAAAATGCCCCAAAATTCATTTTATATTGAAAGAAAAACGTAACTTTGTCGCGGATAAACCCTATAACAATATACCTTATGAATGAGAATCTGCAAAAAATCGTTGACCAGTTTGCTATTTGCGGGACAATAGCCGAAATCAAGCCCCTCGGCGAAGGGCTCATCAACGACACCCTGCTCGTGAAGACAGCCGGAGACACACCAAACTACGTACTTCAGCGCGTGAACACCAATGTATTTCCGGATGTTGACATGCTTATGGGCAATATTCACGCTGTGACCTCCCACATACGCAAGAAACTGGAAGCACGGGGAGAGAAAGACATAGACCGCAAGGTGCTGACCTTTGTCCCGCTGAAATCAGACCCGGAGAAGTTTTATACCTGCGTGAATGATGCCCCCTGGCGCATGATGGTATTCATCGCTGATGCCGTCACAAAGCAGGCCGTCAATCCCGAGTCAAGCGAGGCCGCCGGCGAAGCATTCGGCGAGTTTCAGGCTATGCTGGCAGACATCCCTGTAGCTCTGGGCGAAACCATCAAGGACTTCCACAATATGGAATTCCGTCTGCAGCAGCTGAAAGACGTGATTGCCAAAGATCCTGCGGGGCGGGTGGAGTCAGTAAAGGACATCATAGACGAGCTGCTCAGCTATGCTGAAGAAATGACTCTCGCCGAGCGTCTGGGCCGCGAAGGTAAACTGCCGAAACGCATCTGCCACTGCGACACAAAGGTCAACAACATGATGTTCGACAAGCAGGACCGCGTGCTCTGCGTCATTGACC
The DNA here is from genome assembly GCA_024699495.1 of Bacteroidaceae bacterium. Lineage (GTDB taxonomy): Bacteria > Bacteroidota > Bacteroidia > Bacteroidales > Bacteroidaceae > Physcousia. Next base: position 24,055 of record JAILPK010000014.1, read on the forward strand.
TCGACACAGTGATGCCCAACTTCATCTTCTCCGACTATGGCGATTTCCTGCGCACGGCAGCCAACTTCACAGCCGAAGATGATCCGGACCTCTCGAAGGTAGGCTTCAATATGGAGATATTCAAGGCATTCACGCGGGGATATCTGCGCTCCGCCAACAGCTTCCTCACCCCGCTGGAAAAGGAACTGCTGCCCTATGCCGCAACGCTCTTCCCATATATGCAGGCCGTTCGTTTCCTATGGGACTATATCAGCGGTGATAAATATTGGAAATGCAAATACCCCGAGCACAATCTGGACCGGGTAAAGAACCAGCTCACTCTGTTCAAAAGCGCCTACGCGCTGAAGGATGAGATGGCAGCATTTATCGCAGCTCAGTAAGTATTCAGGTAAGCGCAAAAGTACATTTCGAACAGAAAAAGCGGAAAAAGGCAAATCTTTATCCGCTTTTTATCAATTAATAACAGCCCTAATTCGGAATAAATCCGTATCTTTGTCGCCGATATTAGCCGTCGGTATAAGACAGATGACATAAAATCATGATTATCCTAACACATAAATATATATAAGATACAAATTTTTAATATAATATGTCTGACTCTATTCAAGGTTCTTCTCTCGCGGGGCTGATACGCCGATATGTCAGTTCAAGCGTAATGTTAATTGTGGCTACTGTGTCAGCCCTCATCTTTGCAAATCTGTCTGCCACGAGCGAAAGCTATGCTAAGTTTTGGGAACAGACCGTCAGCCTCAGCATCGGCAGTTTCAATGTGTTCAGTCATTCAGGGCATGACATGACACTGATGGATTTCATTAACGACTTCCTCATGTTCTTCTTCTTCCTGAGCGTGGGGCTGGAGATAAAGCGGGAGATACTATGCGGCGAACTCAGCAGCCGACAGAAGGCTCTGCTGCCGATTATCGGAGCCTGCGGCGGAATGTTGATGCCGGTTATAGTGTTCTATGCCGTTTGTTTCGGTCACCCATTGATGGAGCGCGGATGTGCTATACCTATGGCTACTGACATAGCCTTCTCGCTGGGTGTGCTGTCAATGTTCGGCAAGCGCGTACCCGTTGGTCTGAAGATATTCCTGGCGGCGTTGGCTGTGGCCGACGACCTGGGAGGTATAATCGTGATTGCACTGTTTTACAGTCAGGGCCTTCACTGGCAATATCTGCTCGGGGCAGCAATAGTAGTGGCAATACTTATCACCGGCAATCTGCGTGAGATCAGGGCAAAGGCATTCTACATGTCTCTTGGAATTGTACTCTGGTTTATGGTGCTCAATTCAGGCATCCATGCCACCATCGCCGGCGTAATTCTGGCCTTCTGTATCCCTGCGAACCTGGGCAAGGGCACCAGATATTATCTGCATCAAATCCGGCATATCGCCGAGCAGTATCCCGATATAGAGAATGACGACTCGGGCAGTCAGCGCCGAGCAATGGTTCTGGCAAAAGAAGACATTCAGATGCTGCGCCGGATTGAGAAAGCATCCGACTATCTCATATCCCCCCTTCAAGATATAGAAGACCAGCTTGCAATGCCGATAAACTATGTTGTAATTCCCGTTTTTGCCTTTGCCAACGCAGGGGTTAACTTCGAAGGGATGAGCATCATGAGCTTGTTCAGCGGCGTGGCGCTCGGCGTCTTCCTTGGTCTGCTGTTGGGTAAGTTTATCGGTGTCCTCTCATTCTCTTGGTTAAGCATCAAACTGAAGATCTGCCAGATGCCGGATGGAGCCAACTGGCACTCGTTGGCGAGCGTTTGCATGATATGCGGAATAGGATTTACGGTCTCAATGTTTATAGCAGCCCTAAGCTATCCAACTAATCTCGGAGCAGAAGGAGCCGCGATGCTCAACGAAGCGAAATTAGGCATCCTATGCGGGACAATAGCCTCCGCATTAGTAGGGTCATTATTGTTAAATTACACGCTGCCTAAGACATCAGAATAAAAAAAAAAACGCCGCAAATGTGCATCATATAAAGAAAATGTTTACATTTGCGGCGTTAAAGCTTCAAAATAAGGGAAAAATAAGAACAGAACAACTATACCAACTATTCTTAATCTTTCAATTATGGAAAAAATCTACTCAAGACTTTTGATGTCCCTAATTGGCTTGTTTATGGCAATTAGCGCATCTGCTGCCGATTTCACAGGACAGAGTGTACAGAAGCCTGCTGAAGACTACACCACTGTTCCCGTTGTGTTCAAGCTAAGCGAAGTCGCAACGCTCATGAACACGGATGCAACCTCGTTAGTCACTGCTCTTGATGCTTGGGCCGAAGCTTACGACCCAGACGCTCAGGAGCACGAAGGCAATATGCTTTTCCTTCAGGACGGCACGGGAACCTCCGGCCTCAACGACGCCTACACAGCTACTGGCACCAACGGCTATGCCGGCTGTTTCTGGATGAACAAGGAGGGCAAGGCCGTGGCTTACGCTGACGGATATTGGTTTAACGACTTCTATTGGAGTTCAGCAGAAAACGACTCCCTTGTCTTTGCCATAGGCCAGAAGCCCGGATCGCTGCTCGTGAGCGGTGAATACAAGGCTTCTTTCGTTCTTTCTTACATGGGTTTCGAAGCTTCCTTCGACATCACTCTCTCTATTGACAGCGACGTGGAGCCTGTGGAGACCTCTTTCTCCAAACTGACTATCGTAGGTGAGAAGGTTGACACCATAGAGCAATTCCCACGCGAGGATTATACCGCCGACTCTATAGCTATTGATGTGACCGAGGCCATCACAGCTCTTGGCTGCACCCCAGAGTATCTGATCAATAATCTCTCAGCATCACTGTATGTAGCCCAGTTGGATAACTCCGAAGAGTCTGAAATGCCCACTGCACGCGGCGACGAACTGACTAACCAGGTCTCCGCTAACGGCATTGGCTGGTGGTTTGCCGGATGCACTGACGCCGAGGGACAGGATATCGACGAGGTGGTACGCGCATCATGGAGTTCCTCATGTAAATACTTCATCGAAGGCCTCTCGCTCAGACAAAACGAAGAGGAGAAATACATTCTCGAGGGTATTCTCGGCCAATATCCAGGCAATCTCCTGGAAGGGCAGAGTTTCTACAACTACATTTATATCATTTTCGGGAACAAAGCATATTCTTTGAAATGCGTCTTGAATATCGTCAAGGACGAGACTCAGCCCGAACCGGGCGAGGTGAAATCTCTTGCCATCGCCGAAATGGAGAAGGTAGGCAATGCCGAAGTTAAGTTTGAAGAGTTCAGCGGTGGCACCGGCTCTGCAACTGTAAACCTCAATGAGGTGGCAGCTCTGATGGGCGAGACCTGGACTGCAGACACCTTGATTCTGGCAGCTCTGGCAGACGAGAGCGCTGAGAATATGACTCTTAAGTCAACCGCAAACAACGGCGGATATTGGATGACCACCAAAGGAGTCGCTGTTGCTTGGAACTCCAACGGATATGCTCTTTATATAGAGCCCACTTTAGAGGATGGGGAAGTGACCCTCACCTCAGGCCACAACGAGGGCGCCATCAAAGAGGGTGACTCATACACTTTCCCGATGTTCTACATCACTCCGGACTCCACCAAGTACTTCCAGTTGGATGTCACTGTAACGATAAAGGAACGTGATGTGGTAGATCCAAACAACCTCGTTGAGGTGGCAGTAATTCCTATAGAGGTAGCCACTCTTGCCGGAGGCGACTATCCTATTGAAGAAGAGCCGGCATTAGACATGGCTAATCTGGAAGAACTCATCGGCACACGTGCACCGACCTTCTATGCTTGGACTGCCCCCGATGCAGAGGGGAACCAAGAAATGACTGACAAATATTCTTGCACTCCTCACCCAGGCTTCTGGATGAGCTCAGACGGCTATGCTGCCACTTGGGGCGCTTCCAACCCTGTAGGTGTTTGCTATCTCAGCAACGGACATTTCGATCTCTATCGCTATCCGGGCACACCTAAAGCCGGCGATACATGGAACGGAAAGTTCGTTTTGCTCAACTCTGCAACAGGCCAGTATGTGACCATCGACCTGACCGTCAAATTCTTTGAGACTATCGTTAAGACAGAAGTAGTTGGCGAAGAGACCGTGAGCGTCAAGGGTGGCGACGAAACCACAGTTGACCTGACCGCCATGCTCACCGCAACCGGGATGGCAGTGGCAGATCTGAATGACTTCCAGGTTCTCACCGCCAAAGATGCCTCCGGCGAATGGATAACACCTGTGGATCCTTATAACGGAGTCAACTTCAAAGACGGAGTATGCATCGAAGGCACCGATTTCGAGCAGGCTGTGAGCATAAATGTTGATACTGAGACCACATCTACGATTGAAGTGGTTCTTGGCGAAGGCTATACTCTCAGCGGTTCGGTAAACCTTGATATCGCTATCCTTTACGACAGCAAGATGTATATTTACCACCTCGTGGTCTGCGACGCAGAGACATGGGCCAGCGTAGAAGGAATTCAGGCAGATTCTGCTGCAAAGGCTATTTACAATATTGCCGGACAGCGCGTCAAGAAAGCCACTAAGGGCCTGTATATCATAGGTAACCGCAAGGTAGCAGTGAAGTAAAGAAGGCTCTGCAACTGGATTTTAAAATAAAACCAGCATAAACGGGGGCTGTGCCACATACGAATGGCGCAGCCCCCGTTTCATTATCCCACCATATAATCAGGCCGCGCTAAACCCTCCTGTCTGTTTATACCTATTTTCATCTTCTTTCCATATGCTGCAACGTTCCCTTCCGGACTTGAAGTGATGCCTAGACCTGAATTGATGATTTTCAGCCTTTTAGTCTAAATATTTGTATAATCGATGCTACTTTCGTGTATTTTTTGTACCTTTGCGCTCGCAAAAAACAATGAGAATTGGAAATGAAGAATGAATTTGTACGCTCCGTGGTGGATAAAGCCTATGAATACGGCTTCACCACTGACATTGAGACCGAGGTGATTGAACGCGGCCTCACCGAGGAGACTGTACGCCTAATATCAGAGAAGAAAGGCGAACCAGAATGGCTGCTCGACTTCCGTCTCAAAGCTTTCCGTCATTGGCTTACTCTGGAACAGCCAGCCTGGGGCCATCTGACAATGCCCCCAATAGACTATCAGGCCATTTCCTATTATGCAGACCCGACAGCGAACAAAAAACAAGGGCCGAAAAGCCTCGATGAGATAGACCCCGAACTGATGAAGACATTCGACAAGCTCGGCATTCCTCTCGAGGAGCGCCTTGCGCTGAGTGGCACAGCGGTTGATGCTGTGATGGATTCCGTCTCAGTAAAAACCACATTCAGAGAGCACCTGGCCGAGAAAGGCATAATATTCTGCTCCATAAGCGAAGCCGTAAAGGAACATCCCGATTTGGTTCGGAAATATCTTGGCAGCGTGGTGCCATACAGAGACAATTTCTTTGCAGCCCTGAATTCAGCAGTCTTCTCCGACGGTTCATTCGTGTATATCCCCAAGGGGGTACGCTGCCCGATGGAACTCAGCACCTATTTCCGCATCAATGCGAGAGGCACTGGACAGTTCGAACGGACTCTTATCGTGGCAGACGAAGACGCATACGTGAGTTATCTCGAAGGCTGCACAGCCCCGATGCGCGACGAGAACCAACTGCATGCTGCGATTGTGGAGATTGTGGTTGAGCGTAATGCGGAAGTCAAATACAGCACTGTGCAGAACTGGTATCCTGGCGACAAAGAGGGGAAAGGCGGTGTGCTGAATCTCGTAACCAAGCGGGGACTGCTGCGCGGCGAGAACAGCAAACTCTCATGGACACAGGTAGAGACCGGTTCGGCAATAACATGGAAATACCCTTCGTGCGTGCTTCAGGGCGACGGCTCTCAGGCTGAATTTTACAGCGTAGCCGTGACGAACAACTTCCAACAGGCAGACACTGGCACCAAGATGATTCATCTGGGTAAGAACACCCATTCGACAATAATATCAAAAGGAATAAGCGCCGGGCGCAGCCAAAACTCTTATCGGGGACTGGTAAGAGTGGCATCCGGAGCAGAAGGAGCACGCAACTATTCCAGCTGCGACAGCCTGCTGCTGAGCAGCACCTGCGGAGCACATACCTTCCCATACATGGACATACAGAATCCGTCGGCTGTAGTAGAACATGAGGCGACGACATCCAAAATCAGCGAAGACCAACTCTTCTACTGTCAGCAGCGCGGTATCTCACAGGAAGAGGCAATCGGCGTAATCGTTAACGGCTATGCCCGGGATGTTCTCCGCAAACTACCCATGGAATTTGCTGTGGAAGCCCAGAAACTGCTCAGCGTATCCTTAGAGGGAACTGTAGGATAAGTTCCACTCTCCTTCTCCGCAATATAAGCCCACTACCTGGCTGTAAGCAGGCCCCACAATTAATACTTGTCATTAAAAAAATCTATTATACCAACACCTATGGCTGAAGTATTTATTTCTTGCACCAACAACGACATAAATGATGCACAACAAGTTAAGTATGAGATAGATGACTATCTTGGCACTAACTGCTCAATAAACAACAGCAGCAGCCGAGGTGGGCAACTGCCCTCAGATGTGACTGATGCAATTGACCGCGCCGGAGTCTTTGTCTTTATGCTTAGCGGCAGTTCGTTGTCAGACCAGAAAACCATCGATGAGATTGCTTACGCCCATTTTCGCGGCAAGAGGATTGTTGTTATTTCTCTCGAAGGGACTACAATGCCAAATGAGTTCATCGACCGATTTGGCTATCGCAGTCCTATCGACTATTCCATAGATACCCAACGTATAAAATTACTGCGGAACCTCCGTGCCTGGCTCGGAGTTACAAGCGCAGCTCTTATGCCTCCCCCACGTGGAGCTCGTGTAACAGCCCAGCCCGCATCAATTCCGCCAAGTCGCCCCTCATCAGGCACTGCGACGCCCGCTGCAACCACGTCCCCAACACCAAAACCAGGCGGAGGTAAGTTTGGTTCTGATGCGCTAATGAAAGCGATGGCCAGACTGAAGGGGACATCCACAACGCCAGCCTCAACTGCGACAACCACGCCAGCCACACAAACAGTAACTCAGCCGACAAATTCCGACGAGCCGGAGATATCAGACGATGAGATGCGCAGATATTCAGCAGAGCAACTGTATGATTTAGGCTATGACTATTACAACGCAACGGGAGGTAGGAGAAGAGACTATGTGCAAGCTGTAAGATTCTATACGGCGGCAGTCCGTCTCGGCCACGTCGGCGCGGCCTGTAATCTGGGTCTATGTTATGAATTTGGCAACGGCGTCCCCGCAGATATACAGGAGGCTGTAGTACTCTACCGCCAGGCAGCTAACGGCGGAAATGCAAATGGCGCATGCAACTTAGGCTGGCTCTATGAGAGCGGCAGCGGTGTTCAAAAAGACTTTGCTGAGGCCGTACGCTACTATCAGATGGCAGCTGACAAGGGGCTCGCTCGGGGACAGTGCAATCTGGCATATATGTATGACTCAGGCATGGGTGTGGCGCAGAACTATTCCAAAGCGCTCTTCTGGTATCATAAGGCCGCAGACCAGGATTATGCGAGGGCCATGTGCAATATAGGCTGGTGCTACGAGGCCGGTCACGGAGTAACAAAAGACTTGGTCGAGGCCAACAAATGGTATCAGAAAGGGGCTGAAAAGGGAAATCCTCAGGCAATGCATAATCTGGCATGGAATCTGGAAAATGGTTATGGCATCGCCAAAGATATCGAAGCCGCAGTGGTTTGGTACCGAAAAGCCGCTGACACAGGTCACGATAAATCGAGGAAAGCTCTGATTCGCCTTGGCAGGTAAATCCCCCTTCATTCATCCCTTTGCCAGCCTCTAAATCATCTCCTGGCTGACCTCTTAACCAAATCCCTTGTTAATCTCTTAAATCATAGATATTACCATGCAGTGGTGGGTTTATGTCATAATATTTATCGTCACGCAACTGGCAGGTGGTGTGGCGGGAGGTTGTCTCAATCTTATAGAAATACATTTCGGGTTAGACATACAAAACAGTGTGTCCCTGGCGCTGTTGACAAGTAACGTGCTTGCTGTCGTGTTGGCACTCTCTCTTCGCCCGGCCGGACTCACGTGGAAGCATACTCTTGAGGGCTGGACGCGCCCCGAAAGGCGCTGCTACACAATAAAAGCGCTGCTTATGGCTCCGCCTACTATCTTTATTGTGAACATTGTAGGAGAGTGGCTCCCGACCCCGCCTGATATTGTCGGCAGCGAAACTATGTTTGTGTTGATGAACAGTGGCATAGGCATCTTGACAGTGGGGCTACTCGGTCCGATATCTGAAGAACTGCTTTTTCGCGCCGGAGTGATGGGCAGAAGCCTGCAAAAATCAGAGGAACTGCAAGAATCGGAACAGGCTCCCTCCAACCACAGGAAACTCATTATTCTCTCAGCATTATTGTTCTCCTTGGTTCACTTGAATCCGGTGCAAATGCCTGTTGCGTTTATTCTTGGATTATTGCTTGGATGGGCTTATGCAGGCAGCCGCTCGCTACTGGCTCCGTGCGCAATACATATATTTAATAATAGCATTGCGGCGGTTCTCACCATTATATACAAGAATCCCGACGTTACTATCACCCAGATCCTTGGCAGCAGAACTACGGTGGGCATCACTGTGGTTATTGCCGTATTTTGGCTTGCGGCCTGCATCTTCATGCTCCCCACGTCAAAAAAAATGAAATAAAGGAATGGAAACGTAATGACTCCTTTATACCAATCAGATAATTAGGATTCCCATCTATGATATTATCAAAACCGCCCTGGACATCTCTACTGTTCAGGGCGGTTTGATTTCCGGCTGGGGGCTGTTTAGCGGTCTCTCTTGCCGCCCCCGAAGAATTTGCGGCGGGATTCCTGCCGCGCTTCGCGGTTAGCTCCTTTCGGACGATAATCATGCGAACGGGAGCCGCGCTCGTCATCTCTGCGGAATTCTCTACCTGAAGGCCTCCCCTCGTCATCTCTGCGGAATTCCCGGCCATAGGGTTTGCGCCCCTCAGTCCTGCGGCCACCACGTCCGAACCTACTTTCGCGGCCTCCTCTCTCATCACCGTCGTCATCACGTCTGAACCGGCGTCGCTCGCCATCGCCTTCGCGTCGCGAATATTTATTATAACGGTGGCGCTCGTCTCCCTCGTCGCTGAAACGACGCGGACGTATTTCAAGCCCCTCTTCATCGTCGTCATCAAAGCGGCGCTTGAATTCACGCTTCTGCTTAAACCTGTGCTTGTCGGCCATCTGCCGGCGTTCTTCATCAGTCTTCACTGTCCCGCCTGTGGCGCGATGGTCTTCCAGGCGACCGGAGAAAAGAACATACTTGCGCAGCTCACATTCCAAAGAGCCGTTATACAGAGGGGTCTTCAAAGATGGTTTCAGCCCAATCTCGTCAAAACACTCCTCACGATAGCTCAGCACCCACGCTTCGCCCCCGGCAAACTCGTGTTTCAAGGTGGTCCCAATCATCTTATAAAGACCGAGGAGGTCAGGACTGGAAATTCGCTCGCCGTAAGGAGGATTCATAACCATAATAGCCTGTCCGAATGGTTTCTTGAAGTCCTTAAAATCCTGCATCTCTACAGTGATATATTTGGTGAGACCTGCGGCGCGGACATTTCGGAGTGCTATTCCAACCGCTTTGGCGTCAACATCGCGGGCATAGATATGATGTGTAAACTCACGGTCGTGGCTGTCATCGTCAAAAATACTCTCGAACAGTTCCTTGTCAAAGTCAGGCCATTTTTCGAAAGCAAATTCCTTGCGGAAGACACCAGGCATGATGCCGCACGCAATCAGAGCTGCCTCGATGGCGAAAGTGCCGCTGCCGCACATCGGGTCGATGAAATCACATTCTCCCTGCCACCCCGTCATCATGATAATTCCTGCAGCAAGCACCTCGTTGAGCGGTGCAGCAACGGATTCTGTGCGGTAACCGCGGCGGTGAAGGCTCTCCCCACTGCTGTCCAGAGCGAGTGTTGCGTCGTCTTCAGCTATATGTATATGCAGTTGGATGTCAGGATTAGAGACACTCACGTTCGGGCGGTTGCCACTACGCTCTCGGAACTGGTCCGCAATAGCGTCTTTCACCTTATAAGCCACAAACTTCGAGTGTGTGAACTCTTCGGAAAACACCACGCTGTCAACGGCGAACGTGGTTTGTGGTGTCAGATACTCCGACCAGTCTATAGCTTTCACAGCCTCATAGACATCGTCTGCGCTTCTGGCCTTGAATCGCTTGATCGGCTTCAGGATTCGAATAGCCGTCCGGAGACAGAAATTAGCCTTGTACATCATCTCTTTGTCTCCACTGAAAGTAACCATGCGGCGCCCGATCTGAATATCGTCAGCACCCAGTTCGGTCAGTTCTCTGGCGAGCAGCGGTTCCAACCCCTGGAAGGTCTTAGCGATTAATTCGTTCTTCATATTTTTATTTACTTGTTGTTTCTTGTTGTTCGTTATTATCCTTTTTTTAACCTGTAGAATCCCCCGTCGCTTCATATTCGGGGATAAAGACGTGGTTGCTTACCGTTGGTATTTGTTCTGAAGGATCCGCTCGCCCGGAGCAACGTCCTCAGTAACCCAGATGTTACCGCCGATAACCGCATCATTTCCGATATGTATTCGGCCCAAGATGGTGCTATTTGCATAAACTATGACATTGTTGCCAAGAATTGGGTGGCGCGCAATTCCCTTTATCGGATTTCCGTCAGCATCTACAGGGAAACTCTTTGCCCCGAGAGTGACACCCTGATACAATTTCACATTGTTGCCTATAATGCATGTTGCGCCTATAACCACTCCGGTTCCGTGGTCTATGGTGAAGTGGTGTCCTATCGTAGCTCCAGGATGGATGTCAATGCCAGTCTCCGAATGTGCCATTTCTGTGATGATGCGCGGGATGAGAGGCACACCAAGCAATAGCAGTTCGTGGGCTATGCGATAGCTGGTGATTGCTTTTATCACTGGATAACATGAGACTACCTCCTCGTAATTTTCTGCTGCAGGATCACCGAGATAGGCAGCCTCGACATCTGTGGCCAAAGTCTGGCGCAGCATAGGCAACTTACTTATAAACTCACGGGCCAACTCGCTCGTCTTATATCTCCGCTTTTCCTGCGACGACGACATCATCGGGCCATCGGCTTCTGTCTCGTCGAATCCCGTAGAGAAGCACAAGCCCGCCTGAATCTGCTCGCACAGGATTACATAGAGTTTTTCCAAAGCCACTCCCATGTGGTAAATCAGGTTCTGATTGTTGACATTGCTCTTTCCATAGAAGCCCGGAAAGAGAATGCTCCTACATAAATCCATAGCCTCCGCTAAAGCGGTCTGTGAAGGCAGCGGGTCGCCGTCGCGGTGTTCGTGAAAGAGGCCGCAGAGTGACTCCGGGCTTGAGAGTTCCCTTGCGATGGAATTAAGCAGATCTTGTGAAGATGGTAACACTTTGGTAATGATTTATAGATGTTCTTATATTGGGAATTAAATATGAGCTATTATACTGAACGCCAGATATCCTATTATGAAGCTTGAGGCGTTGCAAAGAAGACTGTAGGCAGCAGCTCTCCGGATATTGTTAAGGAAGCAATAATACCAGAAGGCTTCAACTGTGACCACCGACACCTCCCCGATGACTATGCTTCTCAATGAATAACAGAAATGTATCACACACAGGTTCAGCGTTATGTTTGTTATGAGGTTTATCAGAACTGACGAATGGCGAACTCGCTTATCCGGCTCTCTGAGCAGCACAAGCACCACATATTCGATGATGATTGTAGGGATTGTCGCTGTGAACAAAATGCCTGAGAGGGTATATATGATTGTCAGGGAGTCCATCGTCAGCAGGTGGTTGTGTCGTTAAGTGGATTATTCTGAATGAGAGTTTACGTATTTATGTCAGAGCTATCAGATATGGAGGGATGAGTGCGGCTGCAAGCAGTCCGAATGCGAGCCCTTCTCGTCTCGGAAGCAAGCGGTTAGCGAGATACAAAGTAATAGGCATAGTGCAATTTATGGCGAAGATGCCCCCTATTACGGCGACATTAGTTGCCCCGAGGGGGATGCTGCCAAGGCTTCCGCAGGTATCTGCGCCTCCAATCATAATGATATATGCACACACCGCAACCACGAGGAGACTGAGCAGCGCAGCAGGTACCCACCCTATCGCTTTCGATATGAACCCGCCAGCCATTTTTCCAAACATGGTTACTGCTGCCAGAATCATAATGGAGCGGTCAGTCCTTTCTATCCCTTCAGCAAACACGCCTCCTACATACGATCGGAACATAACGAAAGACATTATCGCAAGCAGCAACAAACTCACCAAGGGGAGACCAACTGCGGAAGTTTCTCTCTCGCGCGCTTCGCACTTGCCGCGACTGTACATCATCCAGACGCCCACCCAGACAGCGGCCTGCAGGCCAAATAGCAGAGCCAGCGAGCACAAAACCATTCCTGCAGCCAGGCCAAGTGCGCCAGTTGAAACGAACACTCCGAGTGAGCGCATATCGTTGTCCGACTGAAGAGCCACTGCCCTTCCGCCCCAGACATGAAACAGGGAGTTGCCCATCCCCATCAGCGTAGCTGAAACCGCCATAAACCATCCCGAAGGAGCCCACGCCGCATTCTTCCCCGCAGCCAAACAGCCAAGGGCGCCGACAGTAAGCAGAGCTGCCGAAGATAACAGAATCGTGCCCTGCCGCTCAGTCCGGTCTGCCACACTGCCCGTAAGGGGCTGGCTCAGGAATGCCCACAGGTTATATACGACGAAGACGCTTAGGATATCTGCAGCCCCGCAGTCGGAGGCCATAAGATACAAGGCACATCCACACATTCCATCTACGAGAAGATGAAGAACGGAACAAATGAGTACAGAACGATGTATCGGATTCATAAAAGCGCGGCAAAAGTACTTGTTTCCCTCCAAACGGCAAAGCAAAGCAATACTTTTTCTGAAAAAATAGTTCTAATACCTATTTTAGAAGGGTTTCATCCAAGTCATCCATAGTGTAGCCGCGTGAAAGAGCAAAACGAATCAGCTTCGCCCTTCGGACACGTGGATCCTCGTCTTTCAGAGTGCGCGCCTTGGCCTCCATCGCAGAACACAGCTTTTGCAGATAGTCGGCCCGTGACCCCTCAGAATCCATCTCGTCGGCTATCGCTGCTGCTATCTCGTCGGCGGGAAGCCCTTTCTGGCGCAGCCCCATCTCTATCTTCATGCGCCCCCAACGGGCAAAAAGCACTTTGTCCCGCACATAAGCGTGGCAGAAACGCTCCGCAGAGAGGAATCCCTCTTCATAGAGGCGCTCTATGACACGGTCTGCGTCAGCGTCCGGCAGACCGCCGCGACGCATTTTCTCGCGCAGGTCTTTCTCACAGTATTCTGCGGAAGAGCACAGCGCTGCCATTTTGGGCAGCGCTGTCTCATAGGTCATCTGTTTTCTCAAAACGTCAGTTTAGTAGCTTACTTTGGGCTCCATTTCCTTTGCCTGGTCAATCATCTTCTGCACTTCCTTAACCGACGGCACTCTGTTGACCAGATTCTTCTGCGAGTTCACTTCCTCGAGTTTCGGCACCAGATTCTCGGCCACCCTATGGCGGAATTCTTTCACGGTGTCAACTCCGGCTGCTTCAAGCAGTTCGGCAAACTGAGGGCCTACGCCGCTGATACGGAACAGGTCAGCGTGATTTGTCCAGCGCAGTATCAGTTTTTCGCTGATGCCAGTGGCCTCGGCCAGTTCCTTGCGCCCCTTTGCAACGGCACATTTCTCCAGCAGTTCTTCCACTTTATTGATTCCTGCTGCATTCAGTTTCTCAGCATAGACGTCACCCACGCCCTCAATGTCAATAATCTTGTAGCTCATAATTTCTTTTGGGTTTAAAAGGATTAAAAAGATTAGTATTAAAGTCTTGAATACGCCGCAAATATACAAAATTATATTTATCTGCAAGAATTTCCAGATAAAATATTGGCAGGTGGCCGGCCAGAGAGCAATTCTTTAGACATAAAAGACATGGAGGGGGCGACATGAGAAAAGAATTTGCGGTATCCAGCGCACAGACGATTAAGGCCGGACTCCCCGTCGGCGGTCGTTGCGGTGCGCAGGCGGGGACACTCTCCCCGGCAGGCAAAGAGCCACCTGCAAGCCTTACACTGACGGGGCAGGGACAGTTCCTTGTCCTTACCGAACTGAATCTGCCTCCTGCTATACAGAAGGGACGCTATGGTGTCCCCCTCCATAATATTTCCGAGGCGGTGGGCCGAGTCCACAAAATGGTCGCACATATATACATCACCATTGGATTCTATCACAGCAGCATGGCCGCAGGTCCTCGACATGGAGCACACTCCGGGCGTCTCACCGACCCAGTTGGCCAAAGTGGCGTCGAACATCTGCACAAATACACTTCCCACGTCGCTGCGCACCCATTCGTCATAAACACCACACAGGAAATCGCCCCAGGCCTCGGACTCCAGTTCCTCCCCGACTGGGGTAAACTGAATAAACCTGCACTTTAGGGTATCCCTGAAAAAGCGGTAGAATGCCTGCGGGTGCTGCAGGTTTGCGCGGTTCACTGTTGCCATCACATTCCACTCCACATGATACTTATTCAGAAGATCCGCCGCTCGCATGACACGGTCAAAAGTCGGGGCTCCGCTCCGTGTCCGGCGCCCTTCATCATGCATAGACTGAGGCCCGTCGATGCTCAAACCCACCAACCACCCATGTTGAGCCAGAAACCGGCTCCACTCATCAGTCAGCAGTGTGCCGTTAGTCTGTAGCGCATTTGCAATCCTCATTCCATGACCATATTGCCTTTGGAATTTCAACACCCTGCGATAGAAAGGCAAACCAGCTAAAGTGGGTTCGCCGCCATGCCATGTGAAGAGAACATCCGGCATGCTCTGGGCCTCTATATACTGCCTGACAAAGGTCTCCAACACAGTGTCTGACATCACTCCTCCGCCAGTTTGTCTGTCTAAATAATAGCAATAACGGCAGTTTAAGTTGCAAGCCGAGCCAACAGGCTTGGCCATAACATACAGAGGGTGGGAAAATGGTTGAATCATAATCACTGAGGCTGTTTGGAATTGTGAGGCTGTTCATTTAGTTGACGAGTTGACAAGTTGACGAGTTGCTTCTTTAAGAAGATTGGTAATGATTTAACTACTTTTCTCTACTTAACCACTTGGCGCTCCTTAGCTCCTAAACTCCTTGTCTTCTTATCTCTATGTCCACAAAACTTCTTAAGTTAATGTTGATGATTATGGAGTTTTTTTTGAATGAAACTATACTTCAAAATACATCGAGGTGTATTTGCATTTACATCGAGGTGTATTTGCATTTACACCTCGATGTATTTTATGGTATGCCTAAATGGGTTAAAATACGAAACAAGATGAGAAACTTTATAGGTTATGATATAACAATTCTAAGCCTGGTCTAAGCCGAAAAAGCCAACAGCAAATAAGGCAACAGCCACGACTAACATTACTCAAGAACTCATAAACTCAAGAGCTCATAAACTCACAAGTACGGTCTATCACGCCAGCCCGTCAGCTGTCAGTTGCCGTTTAGGCTCACCTCAACTCACAGACTACGAATCTTTCTTTGTCAAAGCAATCACGTAGGATGTGCGAGTCGCTGAATTCCATTTGAGAGAACAGACGGGCGACATCTGCGGCAAGGGATGTATTTACTTCCACCGCAACTATGCCTCCATGGCGCAGACGACGCTGCCCCACGGTGGCGATGGCCCGATAGAAGAGCAGGGGATCATCATCTGGAACAAAAAGAGCTGATGGGGGCTCGAATGAAGAGACGGTCATCGACATTGTTTCCCGCTCAGACTGTCGGACATAAGGAGGGTTTGAGACTATGCAATCCAGCTGTGGCAAGCGGCTGCACAGGGCATCCGCATCGAGCATATCTTGTAATAGAAATTCTATGTCGGCCCCAAGAAGCGCTGCGTTCTGCCTCGCTATATTCAGGGCTTTTTCACTAACGTCAACGGCTACGGTCTGTTTGGGCTCCCGCTCTAAGGCGGCGGATATAGCTATGCACCCGCTGCCTGTTCCCAGGTCGGCGACGACAGAGCCGAAGGGGATGAGATCTGTCAGCATCTCCGTCTCAGGGCGGGGAATAAGTACGTCGGGGCTGACGAGAAAACGCTTTCCGCGGAAGGTGGCCGAGCCGAGAACATACTGCACAGGAGCTCCGGAAAGCAATTCATGCATTATTTTTTCCAATTCTTGGCGGTCTTTTGCAGATAAAGCCTTATCTTTGCCCAGCAAAAGGTCGGAAAGCGACAAACCAAAACGCTCCTCCATCACCGTCCGCACTATGGCGGTAGCCTCACCGCGGCCGTGCAAAGGAGTCAGCAGAGAGATGTATTCGCTGTAATTCATGGCGCAAAGATAAGCAAAAGAATTCTTAAAAGGCCTTAAGAGGAAAGATTTTTTAATGGAGTTAACAAGAATGAATCCTTAAAAGGCTGAACCGGAAGAGAATATTTTAAGTGGCTAAACTGCAGAGTATTTATTAAGCGGCTTAACAGGAAGAGAATTTATTAAGCAGCTTAACAGGAAGAGAAAGTCTTAAATGGCTAAACAGGAAAATGAAGGAACTTATGTCAGATGACGAGAAATATATGTACAGATGCCTGCAACTGGCGCGGCAGGGAGAGCTCTTTGCATTTCCGAACCCCATGGTCGGAGCTGTTATTGTGCATGAGGGACGCATAATCGGAGAGGGATGGCATCGGCGATGCGGAGGGCCGCATGCCGAAGTGAATGCTATAGCTTCTGTGCATCCTGAAGATATCCGATTGCTCAACCAAAGCACCATCTACGTGAGTCTGGAGCCTTGCTCCCATTGGGGGAAGACCCCTCCGTGTGCAGATTTGATTATCGAAAAGGGCATACGGCGAGTGGTATGCGGCTGCATGGACCCCTTTGCAAAGGTGAGAGGGCGCGGCATAAAGCGTCTGAGAGAAGCCGGTTGCGAGGTGGTGGTCGGGGTTCTGGAAGTAGAGTGCCGCGCCCTGAACAGACGTTTTATGGCCGTTCAGACCAACGGCCGGCCATGGATAACGCTGAAATGGGCACAGAGCGCAGACGGGTTCATTGACCGCAAGCGCAACAGCATAGCCGACGGCAAGCCATGTCAGTTCTCTACAGCATGGACACGGATGAAGGTTCACAAACTGAGAGCTATGCACGGAGCCATCGTAGTAGGCCGCAGGACTTGGGAACTGGACGAGCCGTTGCTGACCACGCGCTTCTGGCCCGGCCCCTCTCCTCTTAGATATGTGCTTAGCAAGTCACTTGCCACACTCGAGCCTCAGCGCTCACCGGCTCAGAATAGCTCAGCCCCCGCGTGGATACTCTGCCATTCCATCGACGAACTGCTGCTTGACATGGCGGAAAGGAATATCCAGTCGGTGTTGATTGAGGGCGGGAGAGACACTCTGCAGGGATTTATCGACCGGGATTTATGGGACGAAGCTTATATTGAAAAGACAGATATAATGCTCGGAGAAGGGGTCAAAGCTCCGTCAATAGACCTAAAAAGGCGCTGCAAGGACGTTAATTTTACCTAATAATACGCGCGAAGAAGTCTTTTTGGGCCTTTATATTTCGAAAAAGACAGAAAAGTCTGTACTTTTGCAGCCGATTATGAGAAATTTGGCATCCGCTCTCGCGAGCATCATTATCCTCTCCCTGATAATTTCAGGCTGCAAGAAGGAAGAGGAGGTAGAATACAGCAGCAACTGTTATATAAGTTCCTTCACTCTCGGAGCTATGAAGAGAGTGGTGCATGTCACTTCGTCAAGCGGAAGCGATAGCACTTATAATGTGTCGTTCACAGGGTCACTTTACCCTCTTGTCATAAACCAGCGCGAGCAGACTATCCTGCTGAGAGATTCCCTCCCGATGGGCACCACAGTGTCCGCCGTAGTAGTGAGCGTGGGGTTCAACGGAGTGCTGATGCATCAGACATGGAGCGACGAGCCCACAGAGGACTGGATAACCTACAGCAGCAAGGACAGCCTGGATTTCTCCCAGCCGCGGCGTTTCCGAGTGATTCCCTCGGACGGCGTTGGATATCGTGATTATTTCGTTCGCCTCGACGTACGTACCAACGAAGCCACGTCATTCACCTGGAATCCCGTGACAGATGCCACGACTCTTGCAGAGCGTGCCAGTATGAAGGCAACCACGCGCGACACAGACATCTACGTGCTGAGCACAGACTCAGCCGGCAAGGCATTTGCCACCAAGAGCAATATGACCCAGATGCCAGCTGTATGGACCGAGTCTGCATGCACAGGCCTGCCGACAAATGTGGATGTTAACTCGCTGCAGGTGTTCAAATCGAAATTCTGGATTACAGACAGCGTAGGACAAATGTACCAGTCGGACGACTGCATTTTGTGGAGTCCGGAGGCCACAGCTACACCACTGACACTCATCGCCGCTTCAGACTATGCCCTATATGCCCGCAACGCTGTGGGCACCTCCCCACTGTCTCTCTGCTATTCGACTGGAACAGGATGGACCCCCATCGGCATAGATGAGGAAGAGTCTCTCTTCCCCACCACAACGGCTTCGGTGGCCATCACCCAGGAAAACGGCATCCAAAGAGTGCTTATCGCAGGTCCCAAAGCCCCGACAGCCGAGGGAAACGACAGCACCTGCGCGGTATGGAGTCTGCTGGAAAGATTCGACGAGCCCTGGACTTACTATTCCGATGGAAGCGCATACGTCTATACCCTGCCCGCAATGAGCAGCCTGAATATCGTAGAATACAACTACTGGCTCATAGCATTTGGAAGCCGCATGGATGCAGACGGCCCAACCACCATGTGCTACCTCAGTCAGGACAACGGCATAACATGGAAGACGTTCTCTAACCTGACCGCGCCAACATCCATAAGCAACACCACCAGTCCAATCACCGCAGTAGCGAGTGACGAATACTTCTGGGTTCTGGCCGGAAGCAAGGTGTGGCGCGTAAGGTTGAACAGTTACGGTGAAAACTGATGAATCGCGTAATCCTGACAACACTGCTCCTGGCCTTCTGTGCTACTATCTATGCTCAGGACGGCGAACTTCTGGAATACCAGCAGGAGATTGGCGGAGGTGCAGGTATAATGAACTATATAGGAGACTCCGGAGGGTCGCCGCTGAAGCACCCTGGCCCTATGGTTTCGGTGTTCTGGAGACGAAACTTCAACCAGCGAATGGTGGTTCGGACACACATGCTGATGGGACATATCAGCGGCAACACGAAAGGAAACTTCGTACCCACAGACCCACTGAGCGAGACCCCGGCGGGAGGCACTCCTACAACAGTAGAGTTCAGCAGGAACGTGATGGAAGCAGGAGCCCAGTTTGAGTTCAATTTCTTCGGCTATGGCAGAGGCGCCGCATACAAAGGGCTGAAGCCCTGGACTCCCTACCTGCTCTTCGGAGCAGGTGTCACCACCGCTTTCGGCGGCGGCGGCAAATTTGTAGGCGGGCTCAATATACCCGTCGGCATAGGGCTCAGATACAAGGTCAGGCAACGCCTGAACCTCGGTTTTGAGTGGGCCGTACGCTTCACTACCTCTGACCGCCTGGACGACAGCGGGAACATGACAAAGCTCAATGACCCCTATGGCACACGCAGCGGAATGTTCAAGAACAAGGATTGCTACACCACTGCGATGTTCAGCATCTCTTACGACATATCACCCAAATACCGCAAGTGCAATAATTAAATATGGATATAGATACTAATCACATCCCGACTCACATCGCTATCATAATGGATGGGAACGGGCGCTGGGCCAAGGCTAAAGGGCTGCCGCGCACCGCTGGGCATGTCCAAGGCGTTGAAGCCGTGAAGACAATAACCGAAGAATGTACCCGTTTAGGTGTCAAATACCTGACTCTATATACATTCTCAACAGAGAACTGGAGCCGTCCGGAGGATGAAGTCAACACCCTGATGGGACTTGTGCTTACGAATCTGGAGACAGAGTTGTTTCAGAAAAACGACGTCCGATTCCGCGTAATCGGAGATAGGCAGCGTCTGCCTAAGGACGTTCAGGAGAAACTCAGCGAGACAGAGAGCCGCACTGCTGGGAACAAAAAGATGACGATGGTGGTTGCACTCAGCTATAGCGGCCGATGGGAAATCACCCAAGCTATGCGGGACTTATACAAAGAAATAATGTCAAAAGGCAAGACGATGACAGAGGATTCGATTACTGAGGAATGGGTCAGCCAGCACATGCAGACGGCGTTCATGCCAGACCCCGACCTGCTTATCCGCACTGGTGGCGAGCAGCGCATCAGTAATTATCTGCTGTGGCAGCTGGCTTACAGCGAGCTCTATTTCTGCGGCACTTTCTGGCCTGATTTCGGAGTGGAAGAGCTTCACACCGCAATAGCCTCATACCAAAATCGCGAACGCCGCTACGGCAAGACGAGCGAGCAAGTACAGACCGCATAAAAAAAGTAAAGAAAAGATAGATGAACTCAATATTGAGAAAATATATAAGCTTAGTTTTCCTGCTCCTGTTTACAGCTCTGAGCACAAAAGCCCAGACTGAACGCATCATAGCTCCGAACATCGACTATTCCAGAACGCCCAGGCAATATACGATTGGCGGGATTTCGATTGAGGGTGTGCAGAACTATGAGGACTACGTAATTATCGGACTGTCGGGCCTCTCCAAAGGGCAAAAGATAACTATCCCTGGAGAGGAAATCACGAAAGCCATCAAAAGATATTGGAAAAACGGTCTGTTCTCAAACGTATCTATAAGTGTGGACAGCCTGGTGGCTGACTCGGCCTTTCTGCATATCAAACTGGCTATGCGCCCGAGGATATCCCAGATAAACTATACTGGAGTAAAGAAAAGCGAGCGCGAAGACCTCGAAGAGAAGCTCGGGCTGATTAAGGATTATCAACTGACGCCGAATCTGATAAACCGCACGAAACTGCTCACCCGGCGCTATTTCGACGAGAAGGGTTATAAGAATGCTGATATTGAGGTGGTGCAGCACGATGACATATCCAACCCGGGCAAGGTGATTCTTGAAATCAACATAGACAAGAAGGAAAAAGTCAGAGTGAACTCTATCACCATCACTGGCAACAAGGCCCTATCAACCCGCAAAATCAAAGGTAATCTCTTCAAGAATGGAGTCTTCAAGAAAACTCATGAGAGACACATGATGTCCTCCTGGTTCCGCTCAAAGAAATATATCGAGGAGAATTGGAACGAGGACAAGAATAATCTTATCGCCAAATATGCGGAATTAGGATACCGCGACGCGCAGATAGTGTCAGACTCAGTGGTGTCAAGAGATGACAACCTTGTAGATATCTATATTAATGTAGATGAAGGCCGCCGCTATTACATCCGCAATGTCGAGTGGGTCGGAAACACCCTCTACTCATCGGACATGCTGAACGAATACCTTCGCATGAAGAAGGGGGATGTATATAATCAGCGGCAGATCGACGAGCGGACAAGAGATGACGAGGACGCCATTGGCAATCTGTATTACAATAACGGATACGTATTCTACCAGCTCGACCCGAGGGAGACGAATATCGTAGGTGACTCTGTAGATCTGGAGATGAGGATTCAGGAAGGCCCCCAGGCATACATCAGCCACGTCACCATTACGGGTAACGACCGAGTATATGAAGATGTGGTACGCCGCGAGCTGCGCACCAAACCGGGCGACCTCTTCTCGAAGAAGGCTCTGGAACGCTCATACCGCGAAATAGCCTCCATGGGACACTTCGACCCCGAGCATATCGATTACAAGATCGAACCAAACCAGGAAAACGGAACGGTTGACATGGCTTGGAACCTGACACCAAAGAGCAACGACCAAGTGGAATTCTCACTCGGCTACGGACAGACCGGTGTGATTGGTAAAATAGGACTTAAGTTCAACAACTTCTGCATGGCGAACCTCTTTAAAAAAGGCGGCCTGCGCAGGGGAATCCTACCCAACGGCAACGGTGAGACATTCAGCATCAGCGGACAGACCAACGGAAGATACTACCAATCATATTCTATCAGCTATCTGAACCCATGGTTCGGAGGTAAACGTCCGACATCACTCAGTCTCTCCGCATTCTTCTCCAGGCAGACTGACGTGAGCGACAGATATTACAACTCCGCATACTACAACTCATATTACAACTATCTTTACGGCTACGGAAACTCATACTCCAATTACTATGAGAATTTCTATGATGCTGACAAGTATGTGATGATTTACGGCGCTACTCTGGGATGGGGTAAACGCTTGAGCTGGCCAGATGACTATTTCCAGCTTTCAGCAGAACTGTCTTACACTCGTTACAACCTGAAACAATGGAGATACTTTCTTATCACTGATGGCACATGCAACAACCTGAATTTAGGCTTAACCATTGCTCGTTCGAGCACTGACAACCCGATTTACCCACGCAGCGGTTCTGAATTCGTCTTCTCTGTGAATGCTACTCCGCCATATTCCCTCATTGACGGCAAGGACTATGCAAACCTGGCCAACAACGAGTACTCTGCAACTTACCAGAAAGAGCTGCAGCAGAAATACAAATGGATTGAGTACCACAAATGGAAATTCAAGAGCCGCACCTTCACTGCGCTTACCGGCCAGAACAAATGTCCAGTGCTGATGACACGCGTGGAATTCGGTATCCTGGGTTCGTACTCTCCGCACAAGCGTTCACCCTTTGAGACCTTCTATATGGGAGGTGACGGTATGAGCGGATACAGCTATAGCTATGCCACGGAGACCATCGGACTGCGCGGTTACGACAACGGTTCGCTGACTCCTTCCGGTTACAGTGGCTACGCATACGACCGCTTCACATTAGAACTGCGCTACCCGTTTATCCTCGGCAATAGCACCAACATCTACGGCCTGGCTTTTGTAGAAGGCGGTAACGCATGGAGCAGCGTAAAGGACTTCAACCCGTTTGACATGAAGCGCTCGGCAGGCGTAGGCGTCCGTATATTCCTGCCTATGGTCGGTCTGCTCGGTATTGACTGGGCATACGGATTCGACAAGGTTTTCGGACGCAAGGGCGGCAGCAATTTCCACTTCGTTCTTGGACAGGAGTTCTGATCCTGCATCAAATTATTAAACTTTTAACTTTATCAATAGTCTAAACATAACAACCACTAAACCGTAAAACCTTAAACATTAAAACAGAAGATTATGAAAACATCAAGATTTATCACAGCTTTATTCGCCATATTGTTTCTCCTTCCGCTGACGGGAGGACAAGAAGGGGCTCTATCCTCTCTGAAGGCACAGAAGTACGCTCTTATCGATATGGAATATATCCTGAAGAATGTGCCTGCATACGAGCGCGCCACAGAGCAACTCAATCAGGTAAGCCGCAAATGGCAAGCAGAAGTGGAGGCTCTGCAGACCGAAGCCCAGAACCTCTTCAAGAAGTATCAGAGCGAGGCTGTTTTCCTCAGTGCTGAGCAGAAGACAGCACGCGAAGAGGCAATTGTGTCCAAAGAGAAAGAGGCTGCAGACCTGAAGAAGAAATATTTCGGTCCGGAGGGCGAGCTGTTCAAAAAACGCGAGAGCCTGATGACACCTATTCAGGATGAGATCTACAATGCTGTAAAGGACATCGCCGAGTCAAAAGGATATAGTCTTATACTCGACCGTGCATCTGACAGCGGAATCATCTTCGCCTCACCAAAGATTGACATCAGCAACGAGGTTCTGCAAAAACTCGGCTACGGACAGTAAGACTAATCCGGGCGCAGGCCCCAACTTTATAGCAGACACAATGTTCAAGCCAAACGCAAATGCAACGTTGTCGTTGTTATCTGCCAGGACCCGAGCCTCAATAATATATTATTAATAAGGTATAACAATAAATTTTTATATAAAACAAATTATGAAAAAATTGATTATCGCAATCCTCATGATGGTTGCAACGCCCCTTGCCATGATGGCACAAAAGTCAAGCGCAACACCCAAGTTCGGACATTTTGATTCCTCTGTCATTATGCAAGCTATGCCAGAGTTCAAATCAGCTCAAGACACATTGCAAGCTCTTGGCAACCAATATGACGAGGAGATAAAGCGTCTGCAAAACGAGTTGCAGAAAAAACATGAAGAGTATGAAGCTCAGAAGAACAACCTTTTGGAACCTGTACGTCAACGTCGCGAGCAGGAACTCACCGAGCTCAACAACCGGTTCCAGCAGAGCCTGCAGGATAGCCAGGTAAACTTCCAGAAAGTCCAAAACGAAAAGCTGCAGGCAATCCAGAAGAAGTTGTTAGAAGCCGTGAAGAAGGTAGGTGACGCCGGAGGATATGTCTATATAATGGACACAGCAGCCGGAATACCATATATCAGCACAACCATCAGCAATGATGTAAGCGTTGAGATTAAGAAAGCCTTAGGCATTTAAGTAATTAAGTCATTCACAATAAAGCAAGTCCCCTCAAGCCTAAAAACTCTCTCTAACCAGAGAGCTGAAGAGGGGCCGAAGAACATTATGAAGAAGCATTTCATCTCATTTATTCTCCTCGCGGCACCTCTCTTTATTTCAGCTCAGGAAGTTACAGAATTGCCTGTAGCGCCAACTGATTCCACAGCGGAAACAACCGCTGAGCCCAAACTGCAGTTCGGATATCTCAGTTATAACTCTGTATATGAGAAACTGCCCGAATATGCTGAGGCGCAGAAACAGTTCGAGGCCCTCAAAGCTAAGTATGAAGCAGAAGCCAAACGCTCAGAGAACGAATTTCAGAAGAAGTTTGCCGAATTCCTTCAGGGCCAGAAGGACTTCCCCGCCAGCATCATGCAGAAACGCCAGGTGGAATTACAGGAACTGATGGAAAAGAGCATCTCTTTCCGCAGGGAGAGCCGTTCGCTGCTCAAAAAGGCTGAGGCTGACATGCAGAAGCCGGTTCTTGCAAGACTGAATGCCGTCATCAGCTCCATAGCTGCAGAGCAGGGCCTTCAGTTTGTAATAAACACAGACGGCAACACTCTTCCTTTCGTCAGTTCTGCCGTAGGAGTGGATATTACAGATGCCGTTCTTGATAAGCTGAATATCCAATAAATCCATCGCGGACACTAAACTGCAAACAAAATGTCACCTATCGGCATCTTCGATTCTGGCTATGGAGGTCTGACCATCCTGCATCAGATAAGGCAGATGATGCCGCAATACGACTATCTGTATCTCGGAGATAACGCGCGGGCTCCCTACGGCCCGCGCTCCTTCGAGGTTGTTTATGAGTTCACACTCCAGGCAGTAAAGAAACTGTTTTCCATGGGCTGCCCGCTTGTTATACTCGGATGTAACACCGCCAGCGCCAAGGCCCTGCGCTCAATTCAGCAGAATGACCTGCCTGAAATGAGCGACCCCACCAGACGAGTTCTCGGTGTAGTGCGTCCCACTGCTGAGTGCGTCGGAGATATTACGAGAAGCCGCCACGTGGGTATTGTAGCAACACAGGGCACTATATCCAGCCGGACATACGAACTGGAAATCGCCAAACTGCACCCGGACATTAAAGTTACAGGCGAGCCCTGCCCTATGTGGGTGCCATTAGTCGAAAACCATGAAGCTGACAGCCCCGGTGCCGATTATTTCGTAGAGAAAAACATAAGCCACCTTCTGAGCATTGATCCACAAATAGACACAATAATACTTGGCTGCACCCATTTCCCGCTTCTACTTAATAAAATAATAAAGTACACGCCCGCGCACGTACGCATAATACCACAAGGGACATACGTGGCCGAAAGTCTCAAAGACTATCTCCATCGGCACCCTGAGATGGAGACAAGAATAAGCCGCAACAAAACAACCCGCTTCCTCACTACTGAACAGTCAGACACCTTCGACCATTCAGCCACCTATTTCTTATCCACACCCGTAAAGGCTGAAAGGATTACACTATAGCAGTAACATAACAAATGGCAGAGAAGCCGCAATGTTGCTTTTTCTACTGCAAGCCATAAAGACCAATATGCAATTCTCCATGTAAGCTATACAGCGCCTTACATTCTTTTTTTTGCAAAGCCTTTTAGGGGCTTTTTTTGTTATAAGACTTACGGATTATTTTAACTCGCAGGTTAATGCAACAACTATTATATAGACATAAAAATAATTACAGCCAACCGCTCATAAAAGAGGATTAGCTGTAATTATCTGCTACAAAATGTCGGGGCGACCCGACTCGAACGGGCGACCGCCTGGTCCCAAACCAGGAGCGCTACCAACTGCGCTACACCCCGGAAAGCGGGCGCAAAGGTAAGAATAATTATTAAAAGAAAAGAAGGGAAGCGAGAAAAAATGATTTTTTAGCAGAAAAAAAAGGCTCTTTAGCTTGAAAAACACAATTATATGCTACTTTTACATACCTTTTACGTACCTTTGCACCCGAAATGGAAATTCCATCACAATATTTAGAGAGGGCTGTTGACCAATTCAGTCTGCTGCCTGGCATCGGGCGTAAGACTGCGATGCGACTCACATTGCATCTGTTGCGCCTTGACCGTGAGGACATTTATGCTTTTGCAGATTCGCTGACGGAGTTGGCTAACAATGTAAAGTACTGTTCTGTTTGCCACAATATCTCTGACGAAGAGCAGTGTTCTATATGTGCCAATCCCTCGCGCGACCACACAACAGTATGTGTAGTTGAAAATGTTCAGGACGTGATGGCAATAGAGCAGACGCAGCAGTATCGCGGTGTATATCATGTTCTTGGGGGAATAATCTCCCCTATTGACGGCATTGGGCCAGGCGATTTGCAGATTCAGAGTTTGGTGGAGAGGGTTGAGGCCGGAGGCATAAAGGAAGTGATTCTGGCTTTGAGTCCGACGATGGAAGGAGATACCACTGACTTCTATATCTACCGCAAGCTGGCCGGCTGTGATGTGCGAATTACAACTATAGCCCGAGGCATAGCTCAGAACGACCAATTACAATACACCGATGAGGTTACCCTCGGACGTTCCATAGTAAATAGAATAGACTTCAAAGTATAGATATTCGACCAGCCTCCGCGCCGAAAGGATGCGGGGCCTTAGGGAGAGATGAATCTGAGATGCGAAACAGAACAATATGAGTCTGGGATCAGGACAAAAAGATATGGGAAATAAGAAAAATAACATTATTCTTTGGGCGCAGTTTGCCGGCTATCTGTTTCAGGTATGTCTTTTCGTTATTCTGTGTGAGTCAGGCTTTCTGGAGCATCCCTTCTACATAGTTTCTGAAGAGACAGAATATTGGATTGGTGTTATTGCTGTGCTTTTGACAGTAACAGCAATACCTCTCGGACTTAAATTTATGACTTTTCCGCGCATTAAGGAGAAAGCAGAAGTCTCTGAGGCCGCATATCTGGAATATGCCTCTATACAAATGGGATTAATCGGAGGCACACTCATACTCAACACTCTGATATACTATGGAATTGCTACAGGAGTGACCTGCGGTTACCTCGCGCTTATCAGTTTTGTAGCACTGCTCTTTATATCTCCCAAAACCCGCCCGTCCGCAGAAGGATAATTGAATTGTGGAAAAACAAGACATGGAAAGAGAAGCCAAATCATTAAACCCGACAACGGTCTCCCCCTCTGCATCAGAGAGGGAATCGGGAGGGGCTTGTCTTACTATAGTCATAGTTAGCTATAATGTAAGTGACTATGTGACTCAATGTCTTCACTCTGTGGCCCGTGCTGCAGAGGGTTTGGATGTTGACGTGTGGGTTGTGGACAATGCTTCCCAAGACAACACAGTGGAGCGCATTAAAGCTGAATTTCCGCATGTCAATGTTATACCCAACTCTGAGAATGTAGGTTTTGCACGGGCCAATAATCAGGCAATCCGACTCAGCAAAGGGAAATACGTGTTGTTGCTGAACCCGGACACGGTGATTGGAGAGGACGTGTTGCGCACATGCATCAGTTTCCTTGATGCCAACCCGTCTGCAGGCGCTCTCGGCGTGGCTATGCACGACCGTAACGGAGCCTTCGCGCGGGAGAGCAGAAGAGGTCTTCCCACACCAGCCACGGCATTCTATAAGATGTCCGGTTTATGCTCCGCGTTTCCTACGAGCCCCAGATTCGGTCGATATTATATGGGGCATTTAGATGCTTCTCAACCGAACCAGATAGAAGTAATCTCAGGCGCTTTCATGATGGCACGACGGGACGCCTTGGAGCAAGTGGGCCTGCTTGACGAAAGATATTTTATGTACGGAGAGGATATCGACCTTTCCTACAGTCTGATGCAAGCAGGATGGGAGAACTGGTATCTGCCATGCCACATCCTACACTATAAAGGTGAAAGCACTCAGAAGTCGTCATTCCGATATGTCCAAAACTTCTATACTGCGATGCTCATCTTCTTTGACAAGAACTTTGCCCATCGCTATCGCTTCACAGCCTTTCTAATAAGAACTGCTGTCAACGGGCGCGCTGCCATCAGCTATATGACCAAGGCGGCCGTTCGGGTATGGAGAAAGCTGAATGGCGTGAAACGCAGACAACACAGCAATGAGTCAGGCCTCCCGGACAAGCTCAGTCTGGTTTTCTTCGGTAGTGACGAAGGGTGGGAAACTCTGCAGAATTGCGTCCGGCCAAGTTGGCAGCTGTCTCGAAGCGACAATCCCTATGATGCGTTTGATGCCGCCACCGAGCCAAATTGTGTAGTATTTGATACAGACTCTTATTCCTACCATATTATACTTGAGATCATGGCTGGAAGAAATTCACAAGGACACACCGCATCGCTGGGCCTTATTTCCGCCTCAAGGCCCAAATTGATTTTGCCATAAGAGGAAAGAAACCATAAAAAGAGAAAAGGAGATAACAATATGACTAAAGAGACAAAAGAACCTATGATTAGAATCGCAATACAGTCCAAGGGGCGACTGAACGAAGACACCATGTCGCTGCTCGCAGAGGCTGGGATAAAAATTCCTTCAAGCAAGCGCACCCTGCTTGTGCAGTCACCCTCATTCCCCATCGAAGTGCTCTACCTGCGCGATGATGACATACCCCAGTCTGTTGCTACTGGCGTGGCAGATTTGGGCATTGTGGGTGAAAACGAGATGGAGGAACGGGGCGAGAAGGTCGAAGTTGTCCGTAGGCTCGGCTTCAGCCGTTGTCGTCTTTCTCTGGCTATACCCAAGTCCACCCCGTATTCCGGCATTGAATGGTTTGAAGGCAAGAAAATAGCCACCAGCTACCCGAATATCCTCCGTTCTTTCCTTGCGACGAAGGGGGTTAATGCAGATATTCACGTGATAACCGGGTCTGTAGAGATTTCTCCGGGCATCGGCCTGTCTGATGCCATTTTCGACATCGTAAGCAGCGGAAGCACTCTCGTAAGTAATAATCTCAGCGAGGTCGAGACGGTGATGCAGAGTGAAGCCCTGCTAATCGCCACCCCAAATCTAGATAATGAAAAGCGGGCAATTCTCCAAGACTTGCTATTCCGCATCGAGGCTGTGAAAGCTGCCGAAGACAAGAAATATGTGCTGATGAATGTCCCTACAGAGCGCCTCGAAGATATAATTGCCGTCCTGCCCGGCGCCAAGAGCCCCACTGTCATGCCATTGGCTACACCGGGTTGGAACAGCGTTCACACCGTAATTGAGGAAAGACGTTTCTGGCAAGTAATATCGCAGCTCAAAGCCTTGGGGGCACAAGGCATTCTGGTAATTCCAATTGAAAAGATGATATTATAATAAGAAGAGGAAAGTCCAATAAAATAAAATCCTTTAATCTGTTAACTCGTTAATCTGATTATTGATGCTTGAAATCAAGAACCTGCACGCCACTATAGGCGGCAAAGAAATTTTGAAAGGTATAAACCTGACTGTGAAACCAGGCGAGATTCACGCGCTTATGGGACTTAACGGGGCAGGGAAATCCACTCTCTCATACGTTCTTGCCGGCCATCCAGCATATACTGTAACAGAGGGCAGTGTGACTTACCACGGTAAGGACCTGCTGGCAATGTCGCCAGACCAAAGGGCTCATGAAGGCATTTTCCTGTCGTTCCAGCAGCCCGTGGAAATTCCTGGCGTAATGATGTACAACTTCATGCGCGCAGCCATCAACGCGAAGCGCAAGGCCAGCGGACAAGAGCCTATCGGGGCTACAGAGTTCCGCACTCTGATGCAGGAGAAGCGTAAGCTGGTCGGTCTGGACAGCCATCTCGCCAACCGGGGTGTGAACGAAGGATTCAGCGGTGGCGAGCGCAAGCGCAACGAGATATTCCAGATGGCTATGCTTGAGCCAACGTTAGCTATACTTGACGAGACAGACTCCGGCCTCGATGTCGATGCCCTGCGCATAGTTGCCGAAGGCTTTAACCGCTTGCGCCAGGCAGATACCAGCGCAATTGTAATCACTCACTACCAGCGTCTTCTGGACTATATCCGTCCTGATATAGTGCATATCCTCATTGACGGACGCATTGTAAAGACTGGAGGACCGGAGCTAGCATCGGAGATAGAAGAACGCGGCTTCGACTGGATAAAAGAATCCTTATGAACCAATATATTGAACTGTTCCAGAACCATCGGGAGCTGATTGAGGGTCACAGTCTTCCTCTGCAGAACTCACTCCGTGAGACAGCGGCAAAGGCATTTTCCCGCCTTGGCTTCCCCTCGAAACGCGTAGAGCGGTATAAATATACCGATGTGCCAGCAGTATTCGCTCCCGAATATGGTGTTAAGTTGGATGAGCCTGTCAAGAATCAGCAGATTCCGGATAGTGTTGCACGCCGCTATGGCACTCTGGCCGATGTGGAAGGAGATGCAGTAACTGCCCTCAATACGATGCTGTCTCAGGAACTGACAGTCATTCACATTCCTGCAGGAGAACATAGGCAGCAGCCAATCCGCCTCACACGCCAACTGCATTCTACCGTACCTCTGATGCAAAACCGGCGCCTGCTTGTTGTTGTTGAAGACGGTGCTGAAGTCAGTCTGCTTATGAGCGACCAAGCCGATGAAGAACAGGACTTTCTTACAACTCAAGTGACTGAGATATTTGTCGGCAAGGGGGCCAGCGTGGAAGTCTATGACATAGAGCGTACGAATGCCCACTGCCATCGCTTCCACCAGCTATATGCCGACGTTAGCGAGGGCGGGCGATTCCTGCATACCTCTTTTACCCTCACCTGTGGTCTGACGCGCAACACGACCAACGTGAGGCTCTCCGGAAAAGGAGCCAACGCGGAACTGCTTGGCGCAGCAATCATCGACGGCCAGCAGCACTGTGATAACAACACATTAATAGAACATATCTCTCCCGGTTGCACGAGCAATGAGCTATATAAATATGTGGCCGACGAACATGCCATAGGCGCTTTTGCCGGCCGCGTGCTGGTACATAAGGATGCACAGCAGACGGAGAGCCATGAGACTAATTCCAATCTTTTATGCACTCCATGGGCCCGCATATATACACAGCCCATACTCGAGATATATGCCGATGACGTTCAATGCTCTCACGGAAGCACTGTGGGGCAAATGAACGACGCCGCCCTTTTCTATATGCAGCAGCGCGGACTGGGTGCCGACGAGGCCCGTCTGCTTCTCAAACAGGCGTTTACAGCCGAAGTGTTGCAGCGCATTCCTTTTGAGCCTCTGCGCGACTGGCTGCGCAACCTCTCCAACCTGCGTTTCCAAGGCGATCTGAACCACTGCCGCACATGCCAATTATGTGGGAAAAGCTAAAACCTCGGCCAGACTCCCCTCTCCCGGAGAGGGGCTGGGGGTGAGGCTAATAACCAACTAAGAAACGATGAACAGAGAAGACTTCCCTATACTGACCAGAAATATTCACGGACATTCGCTGGTGTATCTTGACAACGCTGCCACGACGCAGAAGCCGCGCAGTGTGGTTGATGCCATGACGGAGGAATATTACAATGTGAATGCCAATGTTCACCGCGGAGTTCACTTCCTGAGCCAGCAGGCCACTGACCTCCACGAAGCTGCCCGCGAGAGCGTGCGACGCTTTATCAATGCGCGTTCTGCATCAGAAATAATCTTCACACGCGGCACTACGGAGAGCATCAATCTCGTGGCATACAGTTTCGGGCAGGAATGTATGGAACCCGGGGATGAGGTGATTGTTACGGAAATGGAGCACCACTCTAACATCGTTCCCTGGCAACTGTTACAGACACGCAAGCCGATTGGCATTCGCGTCTGCCCAATAACAGATGACGCAGTTCTGGACATTCAGGCTTTGGAGAAACTCATATCACCCCGCACACGTATCATAAGCGTGGCACATGTGAGCAATGTGCTCGGAACAGTAAATCCAATAGCTGAGATTATCAATATTGCGCACGCACACAATATTCCGGTTTTGGTTGATGCGGCCCAGAGCGCACCACACATGCCTCTGGATGTGCAGGCGCTGGACGCCGACTTCGTTGCGTTCAGCGGTCATAAGATGTATGGACCTACGGGCATTGGTGTGCTTTATGGAAAAGAAAAATGGCTTGAACGAATCCCGCCGTATATGGGGGGCGGGGAGATGATAGGCAAGGTGACCTTTGAGCATACCACCTTCAACTCGCTCCCATATAAATTTGAGGCTGGCACCCCCGATTATATTGCCACGACAGGCTTGGCCCGGGCCATTGACTATATTGAGAGCATCGGTTGGGAGGAGATTCAGAAGCACGAGCACGAACTGACCAGATATGCTTTGGAACAGTTGCAGACTATACCCGACATCCACATCTATGGGCACAAGGCAGATACGGGAGACCCTGTGATTTCGTTCAACATCGGGGCCATACATCATTTGGACCTCGGCACTCTGCTCGACCAACTTGGAATTGCTGTTCGCACAGGACATCATTGTGCCGAACCGCTCATCCACAGACTCGGAGTTGAGGGAACGGTCCGCGCATCCTTCGCCTTATACAATACAAAAGAGGAAATCGATATTCTCGTATCCGGGATTCGCCGCGTAAGCTCAATGTTTTAGATTATCGGGAAGCTCATCCCGTTTATCTTGCGATAGAGATCCAAGGCATATACGTCAGTCATACCGCTGATGTAGTCAAGCACTGCCATGACTCGGTCATAAAGATGTTCTGCTCTGATATCATACTGCGATGAGACACGGTTCAGCAGCAGTTTGGAATATGCCTGATCCTGATGCGTCACCGCATTTATGAATAATTCTATAAGTGAGGATATCACCCTGAAACCTGCCAATTCTATATCCAGCACATCCTTGGCTCGGTAGATATGCTCAAAGCTGAATCTCTCACATGCCTCGTAAGCAGCCCTCGGACGCTCACTGATATGCTTTATGAGCGAG
Source organism: Bacteroidaceae bacterium (assembly GCA_024699495.1). Classification (GTDB taxonomy): domain Bacteria; phylum Bacteroidota; class Bacteroidia; order Bacteroidales; family Bacteroidaceae; genus Physcousia. The sequence goes on from JAILPK010000014.1 coordinate 57,437, forward strand.
CCTGTGAATGTTCCTGCAAGAATCTCTTCTTCATGGTCAATAAAGACCTTTACGCATTCGCTCTCAAGCAGACCGATGACACATGAACGCAAATACACCATTTGCTCGTTGATGTCAGACACATGCTGGTGGTCGATGGCTCGCAATATACGCTGTTGGCGTTCTTCATCAAAATAAGCCATCAGCAGCTTGCGGGTCTGATCTGTGGTTATAATCTTCAGTTTGTGGGCATCCTCAATATCCATAATCTCATAGCAGATATCATCGGCAGCCTCAACAAGATATACCAACGGGAAGCGGGCAAAGCGCAGAGATGAGCCACACCCCTCCTCTCCAAGCAGACTGGAGAGCGGCCGGAGCCCGTCGTCTGTGATGGGCTGGCCTGTAAGCGGGTCTAGCTGTTGAATGCCCAATTCCTCTGCAATGCGCATATATAAAGCCCTCTCACTCTGGAAGAATCCAAACTTTTGGTGATTGCCTGCCATATCCGATGAAAAGGGATATTTCACTATTGATGCCAAAGTGGAATATGTCATTACGAACCCACCCGGACGCCTGCCTACGAAATGGTGTGTAAGAAGACGGAAAGCGTTGGCATTACCCTCAAAATGGGTGAGGTCATTCCATTGCCCGTCGGTCAGTCTGTCGCCGGTGACCGGGTCAACATAGTCCTGCAGCCATTTTCCTCCGCCTTCACTGAAATACTTGGCTATTGCTCGCTCTCCACTGTGCCCGAAAGGCGGATTGCCCATATCGTGAGCCAGACAGGCGGCGCTGACTATTGCCCCAAGCTCCGTAAGATGAGTTTCACCCAGCTCTGGATGTCGTTCCAACAGTTGCCGGCTGACATCATTTCCAAGAGAGCGCCCCACACTCGAGACCTCCAGACTGTGAGTGAGGCGGTTGTGAACAAATATGCTTCCGGGAAGCGGAAAGACCTGAGTCTTATTCTGAAGACGACGGAATGGCGAGGAGAATATCAGACGGTCATAATCCCGTTGAAATTCCGTGCGGTCGTCTCTCCTGCGTGTAGCGCTATCTTCTTGTCCCAGACGCTTATTGCTTAGTAATTGTTCCCAGTTCATGCTTTTAATAATAAAAATCGGGTCAAAATTAGTTATTTTACCTGAAATTAAAGGTCGATTAGCATGCTTTTTTGTAATTTCGCGCCAAAATACATACAAATATGAACATCCCAGTTATCAACCGCTCCCACCACCCACTGCCAGCCTATGCTACAGCGCTGTCTGCCGGTCTGGATTTACGTGCCAATCTGTCAGAACCGATATGTATAAAACCGATGAAGCGCGCGCTGGTCCCGACGGGGCTGTTCATTGCTCTGCCCGAAGGGGTGGAGGCCCAGGTACGCCCTCGGAGCGGACTGGCTTTGAAGCACGGCATAACGGTGCTGAACTCACCAGGCACCATAGATGCAGACTACCGCGGTGAGATATGTGTCATCCTTATCAATCTGTCAGAAGAGTCATTCACTATAAACGACGGAGAGCGCATCGCCCAACTCGTGATTGCGCGCCACGAACATGCTGAATGGCAACTTACCGACCAACTGGACGAGACAGAACGCGCAGCAGGAGGTTTCGGACACAGCGGCAAGGAATAATGTGAATGAATAATAAGGAGTAACCATATAATGAGAGGAGTAGTCTGCAATAAGAAACGGCACTATCCGTTTGGGATGCTGATGGCAGTCCTGACGGCTATCGTATTTATGTTGCTGCCACAAAGTTGCAGAACATCTGACGGCGCGGGTGTGACTACGGCTTCCCGCAAGGTGTCTTCTGCAGATAAATCCAGTTCCGCACTGCAGAATAAAAAGACATCATTAAGCCGCCTCCCCGCAGCTGAACGCAGACGCATAGACTATCTGTATATGGAGGCTGCGAAGCAGAAGATGGCCGAAAATTATGCAGCGGTATATGACATCTGCCGCCATCTTGTCCAAATAGCTCCAGACATGGCCGAACTCCACTATGACCTGGGAATATGCGAGTTGCTTCTCGGGAAGGACTCTACCGCAATCTTTAGGCTGAATAAAGCATCTGAGCTGGACCCTTCGAACGCGCATTACAAGGAGGTCATCTCATCCTATTTCCTTAACCGTGGAGAGTACTCTAAGGCACTGCCAGCTCTTGAAGACCTCTCCAGACTCGAGCCGTCAAGAAGTGATGTGCTGGCACGTCTGGTGCAGCTTTACCGTGCTGCAGGGCAGACAGAGAATGCCATTCGCGCCCTTGACCGCATAGAAACACTGGAAGGGGTCATCCCATCCGTAGCCTATCAGAAATTCCAGTTATATCAGTCGCTGAAGAAATCTGACGAGGCTTTCGAATGTCTGGAAGCCCTTTGCCGGGAATACCCCAACGAGCTAAGCTACCGACTGACCATTGGCGACCAGATGCTTGAGTCCGGTCGCACCGGGGAAGCAAAAAAAATATATGAAGAAGTAGAGGCTCTGGAACCGAAGAACAAGGGTTTGCAACTCTCCTGGCTTGAGTTCTACCGAGCCACGGGGCAAGATGCTCTCTTCCACGCCAAACGCGACAGTATGCTCTTCGGCGAGAACACCGACGAGGAAATCCGCCTCGCACTCCTTCGTGACTACATCTCCGCAGAGGCCACTCAGGACAGCATAGGCAGGCAACACATCAATGACACATTCAAGCGCCTTTCCGCCGACTATCCCAACAGTCTGGATCTGCACCAGTTGCATGCAGCATATCTTGCCACCTACGAGAAGGGAAACGACAGCGTGTTCGTTGACGTCATGGAGCACATTATTACTCTCGACCCGACAAACACACAAGCAGTGTTCTATCTCATACAATACTATGGCACCCACAAGAAATTCAACCAGCTGGAGGCATTGTGCCGCCGTGCTGTTATAAATCACCCCGAGGAACTTGTCTGCCATTATTATCTTGGCGTAGCCTGTTGGCAGCTGGAGAAGAAGGAAGATGCGCTGAAGGCCTTTCAGGACGGAATCGTGCAGAAAACCAGCGAAAGCCGGCCAGCTATGGTTGCAGATTTGTTCAGTCTGATGGGAGATGTGCTTCACGAGTTAGGACGCGAAAAAGAGTCATACGCTGCCTACGACTCCTGTCTCACCTATCAGGATGACCACGTCGGCTGCCTCAACAACTACGCGTATTATCTCAGTCTGAAAGAACAGAATCTGGACAAAGCCGAAGAGATGAGCTATCGCACTGTGCGCATCTCTCCCGAGAACAAGACTTATCTCGATACCTATGCCTGGGTGCTGTTTGTCAAAGGCCGATATATCGAGGCTAAAGCCTATATGGACAAGGTGGTGCCGCCGGACAGTTCGGATGAAGCGCTGCTATCTGATGCCTCCCTCTCCGGGGCTGTGTTTGAACATGCCGGAGACATTGCAGCCCAGAACGGGCTTGCCGAACAGGCAGTCCGCTTCTGGAAACTGGCTTCCAAGGCTGGAGGCGAAGGGCTCAGTGCGGCTCTGCCAAAGAAAATAAAACTCAAGAAATATGTCAAATAAGAAGCTCTTCTTTCTGCTCATAATATCAATAGCCCTGACCGGTTGCCGCTCCTCCCGCAACGCCGCCGGCGATGGCAGCACATCTACGGTCTCAGCCGACGGCACATCAGGAGCCACGCCCATCGCCGGCTCCGACTCAGCCATGCGCACCCAACCCGTCGTTCCCGCACCTCTTCAATATGTGACAGGCAAACTGGATTTCACAGCCAGGAAGAACGGCAAGAACAGCGCCTCTGTAGGTGGAAGCATTAAGATGGGGCGCAACGAAATAATACAACTCTCGCTGGTCTATTTCATTGTGGAGATAGGCAGACTTGAGATAACTCCCGAGTATATCCTCGTCATCGACAAGTATAATTCGCGCTACATCCGAAAGGCATGGGCCGACCTGCCTTACACCGATGGTTTAGGATATGACGCCGTTGAGAAATTCTTTTGGGGAGAATATCCCATGCAGGGGAATAAAAGCCTCAGCATCCCTCTCTCCAACAACATCACTCTGGAACTTAGCTATTTAGAATGGACAGAAATCGAAGGACGTAAGTTCCCCGAGAAGATGCAGCTCACCATACTCGCAGGCAGACAGTCCTTTGCCGGCATCTTCAGTTACTCCAATCTGAAGGCGCCCTCAAAACTCGGGAACATCAAGACCAAGGTCAGCAGCAGCTACCGCGAGGCCGAACTATCCGAAATCATAAAACTATTTTCAGGAGCAAGATAATACAAGTTCATGTTAAAGCATCTCTCTCTTCTCATTCTCGCAGTCTGCCTCGCCCTTCCCATATCTGCCCAGACCAAGAAAATCAAGAACCTCAAGAACCAGAAGGCTCAGATGGAGCGCACCTTGAAGAAGACCAAGACGGACTTGGCCGTGACCAAGAAAAGCGTGGGCCAGAAAGAGGCGAGGATAGATTTCCTTGAAAACCAACTGCAGAGCCGCCTTACATATATCCATCAGCTTGAGGCCGATATCACCCGAATCGAGGTACAGATAGACACCCTCAAGGCTGAGGCTAAAAGACTGGAATCGCAGTTGGAAGAGAAGAAGAAGAAATACAAACACAGTCTTCGCATGGCCCGCAGTTCGTCAGCACTGCACAGTCCGTCGCTATTCATCCTATCCGCTCCCACCTTCCGGCAGATGAACCGCCGAATGCGCTATGCCCGCGAATATGCCTCGTACCAGAAGCAGCTGGGATTGGAAGTGATGGATCAGCAAAACCGCGTGCGAGACAATCAGGCCGAACTGCTTCAGGTAAAGCAGCAGCACCACGCCGTAGTCCAGGAGGTCATCAAGCAGCGCCGTGCCCTGGCTCGCGAGCAATCGGTGGAGCAGAAAAACGTGGTGACTCTGCGCAAGAAACAGAAAGAGATGGAACAGCGCGTGTCTGAACAGCAGAAACAGATCAATGCGCTCAACAAGAAGATTGACGAACTGATAGCCTACGAGATAGAGCAGGCCCGCCGCAGAGCAGAAGAGAAAGCACGGCGCGAAGCTGAGGAACGCCGCCGGCGCGAGGCTGCTGCCAGCAAAGGGAAATCAGGCAAAAGCAAGGGCTCCAAAGGAAAAACCACTCCACTCCCCTCCTCCTCTCCGACTAAATGGCTTACTGCCCGCGAGCAGAAACTGGACGGTTCATTCCAGCAGAACAAAGGGCGTTTGCCAGTGCCTATCACAGGGCCCTACCGCATCGGCAACCGCTTCGGGCTATATCAGGTAGCAGGCCTCTCCGGAGTAACTCTTGACAACAAAGGAGTCAACTATATCGGGCAGGCGGGAGCACGAGCCAGAGCAGTATTCGACGGCGAGGTAAGCGCCGTATTCGCTTTGGGCAGCACCAAAAACGTACTGGTCCGACATGGCTCATATATAACTGTCTATTGCAACCTATCCAGCGTGATTGTATCGAGGGGCGCACAGGTGAAAGCCCGCGACATACTTGGCACAGTGGCCGAAGATGCTTCCGGAGTCTATGTCCTACATTTCCAGCTACGCAAAGAGCGGCAGAAACTAAATCCTGAATCGTGGATTGGCCGTTAGGCCCCCTCTCCTCTTACCGTTTCAGCTGATAGCAATATCCGATTGTATTGCTGTATGCTGAGAGTTGGGAATCAATAAATCAAGTGTCTGCAATGCCAATGGATAGACACTACGGTCTGATTCTTCATAAAGTAAATCCACCCACGCAAAATATCTATCTTAATTTGTTTGCCTTGCAAGGTATGGTGGCAATCTGAATCTCCTGCATACCGATTTTCCCCATTTAGGGCCACATCTCTTTGCATTTAGCATCACAACTCTTCTTACTTCGGCTCACATCGCTTTACACTCAACCACACAGGCAAATACACCTTGGTGTAAAGTGTGCTACACCTCGATGTAAAGTACAATAGGCCTCGATGTATTGAGGTGTATCCCCCGATGTATTTTGACACGCGTTCTGATAAATAGTTTTCCAGTAATGTATATGCATAGAAGGGGGCTAATATGTTTTCAGCGGACAGCAATATCCGATTTTTGTAATTAGGGTAGGTAAACCTTTCGGCTGTGCCTAATGCCAGATTCCAACTTATATATTAAAGCAGCCCCCTCACGTTAAATATGCAAGGGGGCTATAAGGGGTTTCTTCGACTTATGAATTCTATCAGGACTCTTGGCCTTAAAGACCTACTCGTCGTTCATTTTTGGGGGTATTCTGCTGCGGACATCTTTCCGCTATCAGTTTCTACATCTCATCCGGGATAGTCACCTAAATCTTCTGTCTCATGGCTTTGGAAATCGTTGACTTTGTAGTCTTCGCTTGCGGCCAGCATGTTGTGCGCGCTGAGCGGGACAACGTGCAATGTGGGGGTACTATAGTTCTTTTTCATAATCCGCTATTAATAAATGATGCTCCGACGTAGATGTTAACTGTGTATTCGTAGCCTGTCTGCCAGGTGCCGGTGAGGGGGTAGTTTTTGGACTTTTCGGTGCCGCCGTCGGTGTAGCTGATGGTCAGCGAGAGGCCCTCTTTCGTCTGCGGAATCAGGAAGAGGTAGCCGCAGGGGAGGGTGGTGTAGGTGGGATAGGTGGCGGGGGTGAAAGAGCCAGTGGTGAGGGTGTAGGGCTCCACGGTGCTGACCTCGTCCCATGTCGCTGTGTCATAGTGGTATGTTCCCGATTTCTTGGCGCCATTGAGCACTACGCTGGTGATGAGTATCGTGTGGCCGTTGATGCCGCTTTCGCCGCTTATGATGCACATTCTGAACTTCACGGCCGCGCAGACGTGGTCGAAGGCGAGGGTTACCTTGCCACCAGCATCGTTGTAGGAGATTTGCTTGTGGGTAGCCACGAGCAGGTCCTTCTGGTTGGAGGCGTAGTCCTCCACCGTGAAGTTGAGATATGGGCTGCCACTGTTGTAGTTGAACGTGCCACCGTTGTAGGCATAGAAGTCAATCTTGGTGTCGTTCTCAACGCTGGGCCATGTGTTTGTGTTCCACGTGCTGCCTGTCTTCGAGAAATCATATTTGTTATTCTGATAGTTCATGGAGAATGAGCTGAGGGACGAGGTGGTGATTTCGGTGCCACGCGTCGTGACTGTCTTACGTGGAGTTCCGTTCTCGTCCACCATAGGGTTCTCCGTGACCTCCACGGTCAGTGGGCGCTTGGTAGAATTGTCGGGTGTTGCCTCATCGTCGTCAGATGAGCATGCCGTTAGGCAAGCCAGAGCCAGGAGAGGCAGTAGAAAATATTTTCTCATATAAATTAGTAAGTTGTTTGGTTTTGCGTTAAAAGGCTACATAAACAGTTTTCCGCTGCTCGTTGAGTGTAAAGGTATCGCTGAAGGTATAGATGCCCCCCATTTCAGCACTGTAATATCGCACGTAGCCCTGCTCCTCTTGCTCGCGTTGCATTATCTCCCCTCTCCAGGCAGGAAAGAAATTCTCGTTGTGAATGAACACGCCACGACACTCGTTGCCCACGAACACGGCCATCTGGTCGCCATCAGAGACGGTGAAGGGAAGATCATCGGGTAGCTCGACTCCAACTTCTGAGTAATAGGGGAATTTGGTGCTCGAAACAGTTGAATTGATAGAGACCGCAAAGGTATTGTCCAGGATGTTGTTTGGAGTGAAGGGAGGCACGGCGTTCGAGATAAATATCTGGTGGTTTCCGCCGCTATAGTAGCGTAGTTCCATGGGTTCACTCACTTCCTCGCTGGAGCCCTTGGCGTAGATCAGGAACACAATGCTGCTATCGTTGGAGTCCACATTGCGTTGGCTGATTCCGCGGCAAGTGCCGTTAATGAAGACGGCCATGCGATCATCATCATTGGAGTAAGGAATCAACTCTTCGCTAAGCAAAACCAGCAGACTCATACTGCACTCATAGGCGTAGGATTCCGGTTCCTCCCATTCTGGAAAGGGGTCTGAGTATGTCATGTCAACAGACCATTCGGGTACCTCTGCCTCGGTAAAGGTGCTGTGGGTGAGGCCCGAATTGACGTCAACTTCTTCAGAAGAGCAGCTCCACGATATGCACACGAGGAACAAACAGCAGGCGACCAGGCCCACTCCCCTGCCCTTTCTCAGGGCAGAGGAGCATATAGCATTTGAAAAATATTTTTTGAAGTTCATAATCATGTGATTTCTTGAAGTTCTTGGATTTTTATTTGATGACCTGTTTACGTCCGTTGAAGATATAGACACCGGTTCGTGTTGGGCGCTTGGTGAGCTTGAAGCCCTGGATGGAATACCATTCGCCAAGCCCTTGCTGGTCGTTCTCTACGAAGTCTATTCTGGTAGGCATTTCGGGCGAACCGCTGATGGCATCAGGCTGATAGGTGAGTACATGGCCGGAGGCGGCTATGATCTCACCATCTCGCTCGATGGCGAAGGAGAGGGAGGTTCCGTTGTCACCCTCGATGGAGATGTAGAGAGTGGAGTCAGCTCCGACCAAGGTCTCGCCGCGCACCTCACCATCGGCAATAGCGATGAACTTGTCGCCCTCCTGGAGCTCTACGCCTTCGGCAACAGCCGTAAGCGACATGGTGCGGGCATGACGCCGTGGAGCGAGATTGCTGCTGAGGACTTCGGCTACGGTGGCATTGGGCTCATAATACGGATAGGTGAAATGAGAATCGTCGGCCAGCTTGCGATAGAGCATATAGCCCTCGCCGGGTTTCATATATTGCAGATTACCCTTCCACTGGCGCGAGCCGTTGGCTCCCTTGGTGAACATTGCGAATTCTGTCTTACTCTTGATTACATCCCCATCTTCAGCCTCTTCGATATAGTCTGCGAGGGCTGTTGTGACGGGCAGGTTTACCATAGGTGTGTAGCCGATGCTGTTCCATCCGTGTTTTACGGAGATGGTGCGGTCACCTACTGTCTTGACGATATCACCGGTAAATTCAACATCGACCTCGTCGGCAATCTTGATGCGATAGCTCTTGCCCACGCTGACACGGATGTCACTGATGGATGCGCCCTTGTTGGAGATCCATTGACCGTTGCGGTAGAGCAGCGAGATGTTGTTGGTCTCGTCGGTGATCATGTCGCCTTCCTGCCAGTTGAACCAGCTGAGCGTCCTCAGAACGTCGAAGTAATCATTGCTGATGACATTCATTGAAATCCAGTTCCAACCAGGTGTGAGATGGAATCGCTGTATATACTTCGAACCGGCTCTCAGCACTATGGGCTCTGCGGTAGTTCCCACGAAGGACTCGGGCTTGAAGCTGATCTGCTGAGATGGCGTGAGCACCATAGTCTTACCCGTCTGATAGTGCCAGAGTTTGAAGGTCAGAGGCCGCGAGACAGTAGTGCTGTCATAGACAGTGAGGTATGTGAGGCTCTCTGAAGAGGTGTTATCATAGTTGACCTTTCCTGTGCCCATGCAGCGCCCGGTGCCGTCGAATACGCCAATGATGTCGCGAGAGTCGGTGACAATGTCATTGCCAATCTGCACTCGACCTACAATGCTCATTGAATATTGCTTCATTCTGTCAGCAACACTCCAGGCTGGTTGGTCGCCCTCGACTGTGATGTTAAGCATGAGGGGTTCTGAGAGGCCGTCCTCGTCGGTGAGATAGACGACATTGTCATAGTTGCCCACGTTGAGGTCGTTGCTGACGGTGAATGTCAGAATCTGTTCGCTCTTGGGGTCAATGATGTCGCTATGTTCCTGCACAGTGAGCCACTTAGGCAGGTTATCGACGGTGAAGGTGTGTGGCGCGCCGCTGTTGTTTACGATGTTGATGTCGAAGATGGTGGCCACTTCATCCTCAGTGTTGTAGATGGTTGTCTTGTAAGTCTTCTGTGCCCATCGCAGCGGGTTGCGGTCCACAAAGGCCTCGGCCGTCACAGGAGAAATCAGGCGGTTGCCGTTCATGTCGGGGATATCATATACGGTGACGTAAATGCGGCGCTTGTTGATGCGGGCGTCGCGCTCGTCGAGGTTCACGAGCAGCTGGTTATTGCGGCCCACGTAGCTGTAGCTGAGGTTGCGCAGCTGCTGATAGGGTTGCATGGGTGCTCCGTAGTTCTGGTCGATATGGCTGATGACATAGGGCAGTGAATCTACGAAGAAGGTGTCGCGCATGGCTGTCTCCTTGCCGTTGAAGTCGAAGTAGAGTTTCTGGCTAAGGGGATAGGGCTGGATGACATAGTCGTTGTTGAGGAGTCGTTCCTGCTGGTTGAAGCCGAGGAAGGTTACCAGCCCACGTTCGCCGCCACCTACTGACTTGTGGCGATAGCGCTTGATGAGCGTTGGCGGCAGAGCCTGCTCGAAGAGCGAGATACCATCAATCCAGCCGGTGAGGGCATTGGTCTGGTGGCGCACGTCGCTATGCTCTCCTCTCTCGTACCACACCATGTTGCCCAGATAGAAGTCGTTGCCCTTCATGCCTCCGAGCGAGTCGGTGGCGAACTGCACCTTCAGGACGTTGTCTACGTAGATGCTTGCCACCTGGTGTGAGCGGTTGACCGTCATGGCATAGTGGTGCCAGGCGTTGTTGCTGAACTCGTTGCCGAGGGAGTATTCTTGTCCATTGGTGCGATACTTGAGCGTCTCGCCCTCGATACTGATGAAGAACTTGTTGCGCGCGTCGGTGTCAGTGGCGCGTCCGGAGCCGTTGCTCAGCAGGGTGCCACGTCCGTTGGCGTCGGCCTTGAACCAGAACATGAGTGTGTAGTCCTGTTCCTCGGTGCGGCTGAGTCGCTCGGAGCGTATCTTCATGCCCTTCACCTCGCGGCCCGCCTCATTGCGGTCCAGTTTCAAGGCCATGCCCTCGGGCAGAGCCCAGGAGACTTTGGTGAGTGTCAGATGAGCACCTTGAGCCTCGTCGTAGGCCATATTGCCGTCACCCTCGTTCATCGGGTAGTAGTCGGTGAGACCCATCTCGTAGCCCGTGAGGAGTTTCTTGGCGTACATGGTCAGCGTGAGTCTGTCCATGGCACGGTTCCAGATGCGACCTTGCAGCATGCGTCCCGAATAGTGGGCGCGTCGGCTGATGTCCACCTGGTTGGTGGCGCCGAAGATGACAGGTCCGTAGCCGCTGTAGGTGACGTTGAACATCGTGAACTGGAAGTCCTCGCCGTAGGCCGTGACGGTCTTCTCGTCGTTGTTCACCACGAGGGCCACCTGACGGTAGCCGTCGATGTTGATGGTCTGTTCGCTGACGAGTTCCTTGTCGTCCACGACGAGTTTCAGCTTCTTGTCCCTGGTGAGCCACAGCTGCAACTGCTTGCCGTCGGTGCCGTGGGAGAAGATCGGCATATCCTTGCCCGTGTCGTCGGGTTTTATCAGCACCTCCACGGTCATATTCTTGTCTGCAAAGTTGCGTCGGGCCTCACTCTGCGCAAATCCCGAACCGCCGAAGAGCAGTGCAGGTTCCTCCTGCACGGCGCTCTCGTTGGTCTCTCCCATCACCTCGAAGTTCTCGG
>JAILPK010000015.1 GCA_024699495.1 Bacteroidaceae bacterium
ACCTCCATCTTCTTGTCGAGAATACGCTTTTGCGTTATCACTTCGGGCTGCGTCCCCTTTAGGCTCACCTTCACCTCGAAGCGTCCTTTAATCTTACCCTCCTTGTCCTTTTCTTCAGCGATTTGACAGTCGTCCATCACCTCTGACAGATCCTGCTGTGCTGTACAAGCCACCCAGACGCGGTTGCCGCAGGCTTCCGCAAGTTTGGTTATAATCTCCTGCAGATTCAGGTAGCGGTCTTTCTCCTTGTTGATGAACTGACTCACCTCATCCGCCAGTAGAATCAGGCGGTAGTCCTCGCCCTTATCTTTAAGGTAAGAGGCAAGTTCCGATGCAAAGCGCTCGATGGACACATTCATATCTCGGCGTACGATACGCTCACGGATACTATCCTTGTCGAGAGTCGGAGCCAGCTCGCAAGCGATATCGAGTACCATTCCCAGCTCATTGTCTATCATATCAGCTGCCATACCCGGGTCGTTCCAGTCACCACCCTCTTCAGCGATGCGCTGCTTGAACGCCTCGAAGACCCCTTTCTCTTGAAGGGGTTTCTCGAGATGCTGCGCCAAGGTCAGGTTGAACTTATTGAACCCACGCTTGCCGTTGAACTCATTCCAGAAGATATGAAGGAAAGCCTTCTTCTTATCGACGGAATTATCGTAGCTTGTTTCGAGGTTGAAGATACACGTATCTATTGTAGCCTTCTTCAGCCATGTGGCGATATCCCGCATAGCGCTGAAGTCGCATCCCGGCATAAGGCTGTGTTTCTCGTCCATCGGGTCGATGGCACGGATGGCATTCATCAAACGCTCCAAGGCGTCTTCTTGCGTCTCGCGCATGATGCAGTAGTCGAGATACTTCAGGAAGTGAGACTTACCCGAGCCATAGTATCCATCAATCCAAATACCTATATGCTCGTAGGGCTTGTTGTTCTTTATGGCATTGAGGATACGGAAGAGGCCATTGATGATTTCGTCCGTGAAGACATATTCTTCAATCTCGGTGCGGATGGTTTCAGGGTCATCCATCTTGGTGGCACTGACGGCAGGATTGACAGTGCGGGCGATGTTCTTGCTGTACAGCTCTTTCAGCTTCATACTTTATTCATTGATTAGGATGGTTGCACGATAGGTATGGTTGTCAGGCAGCACGCCGAAGAGACGGAAAGAATTCTCCTCGCGGTGTCCTGGATAAAAAACGATGATTTTGTAGCGGCTCGTGTCATTATAGTTCTCATAGAGAGCCAAAAACTCATTGACGCGAATATAAGGATACATGCTGCCGACCCCATTCACGAACACAAACGGGCGTCGGAAATCATCCTTGATATTGATATGGTCAAGGATGCGTTTGTGGATGAACTGTAGGAATTCCTGGCTATGGGCATTCCTCGACAGCGTTTCCTGTATGGAACTAGCCTTTGAAGTATCTGCTTTTTCCTTCTCCAGCAGATATTTCAGCATGCTGTCATGCTTCAGAAATCTCCTTTGGTCTAGATAGTGGCAGAACTCATCGAAGAGGTTCAGGCATAGCACGTCCACATAATTTAGAGGGCGTAGCAGGTTAGCCTTGAACTCCTGTATCTGCTTTCGTATATCATACTCCGCATCTGCAGGGTACTGATAGATAAAGAAGTTATAGAACAGGTCCCCGTTCTCAGGATCCTGGAATCCCGGACTATTCAGTTTATCGTCTAGCTCCTTAATGGTCATAGTAAATCTTTTTTTATGGCATCAATCTCATAGGGCATGAGCAGGCAGGCTTCGAGGAACCACTGCTCCCCCATGGCTATATAATAATCAAAGTTAGAGGCACTGAGAGGATGGAGGGAGTCTTCATCATCTACCATACCAACTTTCCTGAGAATAGTAAGGTATGCACCAGCTACATATTTTTTTGTTTTCTCGCTCCATGAATCTACAAACTCGTCACTTGCAGCTACTTCGTTCAATTCCAAATACAAATCATCAATAACAACTGATTTTGATATGCTGTTCCACTTGCGCATTGTGACATTTACATGGAAATCAAAGCATATCTTATATGTTTTCAGAATTACAAAGAGCAGAGCCGTTCTTTGGTTTTCTTCACTCCAACCCATGAAATCCTCCCAGAATGTTCTTGGCATTGCATCGTAACGACGTTCAATCTCTTTTATGAAACGCCTCCGTGAAGATTCCGCGTTGATTTTCAGCAGTCTGTTGTTTATCTTCTCGTCTTTGAGCAAGTTCGCTCTGTCTTCTGACTGCAAGAGAGGAAGAAGAATCTTCGTTTCTTCAAAGAGGAAACCTCCCCCTGTAATTGCAGCAGAATAAGGTGAGTTTATCTTAGTCATTATTGCAGGTAGTTCTTTAGTGCCAGGTTTATTTGAGTTTGAATTTTCTCTTTGAATAGAGCAGGGCTAAGCACCTTCATGTGCATTCCCTGCCCCAGGATCTTAGATTCCAGTTCAAAGTTAGGAATGACGTTGATGCTGATTTCAGCAGCACCGTCTTCATATTCCGTTACGAGTTTTTGTGACTTGTGCAGTGGTTTCGTTTTGATATACGGCCACTGCTGCTTGTCTATCCACAGATGAATTTCCATCAATTCGTTTCCTTTTGGAAAGCTTACACCTATGACATTCTTGAAATATTCGTTGAAATCATATTCCTCATTATCTTTGTATTTGTTATCGACTTTTTTGATCTGAACTATTCTATCAAGTGGCAAAGTAGTTATTTCTTTCCATTCCTCATACCATCCAAGCAGGAACCATCTGTTATTATACTGCTTCAGGAAGTACGGGTGAATGGTATATACAAAAGGAGTTTTGTGTTTGAAACTCTGGTAATGAATCTGAAGTACCTGTCTTTTGACTATAGACTGGTACAACGTGCGGTAATGTTTCATGCCTTCGACATAAGGATTTTCGTCGAAAGCTACAACTGCCTTTTTGTTGGCGGGGTTCATCATGAACTGCGACGATAGCCGGCTGTTCAGCTCTTCGAGCCATTCGAAGTGCGGTAGTCCTTCAAAACGTGAAAAGAGTTGCATGGTCTGGTTAAGCAACTGCAGCTCATTTTCTTTCAGTTGCATGTGGAAGATTGACATCCCTTTCCTGGCATATCTGTAATAGACATTTCTTCCAACTTTCCATGATTCAATTTGCACTCCATAGTGAGTTTCCATATTATTAAGGTCGAGCCTTATAGTTGTTGGTGAGGTTATAAGTTCCATCTTTTCCTCTTCCAAACGTCTATTACAAGCCGACATTAGATTTAGTATTGTGTATTTCTCGTTCCAATCACTCAGACACCTGTCAAGAATGATTTCACGAACAGTAGCATTTTTGGTATTTGCCATGCTTTTATAAAGGTTTAATATCCATTCTGAAGTAAAAAACGCGTTGAAGGTAGATTTTTTTTTTGAGACAGCCATATTTTTTTATTTTGAGAATGGTTATTTCTTTATATTTACACAAATTTTAACGAATTTCGGGCAAAAATAAGGTGAATGGGCACACTCTAAGTGTTCATATTAAAAAAAATCACCGTTTTTATGTGAAAAAGATGAAGAATTCAATTACAATGCGGTCTCAAACCACTTGAAACGCATTGAAACGGCTATAAAACTCCTCCGCTGGAGACGCTATATGTATCGTGTTGCGGAAACTTTTCACATCCGATATAAAGAGTGTCAAAAGCGTCCGTTCCGTCTGTGCGGTGTTCGAGCAGATCCTCTTCCGTCTCAGGGTTCTTTTCATCCGATTTATTCTTGCGGAAGCCCAGTCTTCCGCGGTACACCTGAGCCGTCTGAACAGCGAGAATCAGATCATCGTTGTTCTGTCGGTTGAACATCGGCATGAGGCGCTGCTTGCCTGCGAATCCCCGATTGATGAGAAGATACTTCTCGTCATGCTTCATCGGGTTGCCGAGGTACACCTCCACCACCTCCCATCCATGTCGCTCGAACTCATGCACAATGACCCAGCGAAAGTCTTGGTCATTCACCGCATAGTTAGAGCCCAGCGCAGTAGCATCGTAGTAGAAAACCACAGTTTTATTCTCGTGGTACGCATAATAAACGCAGAAGTCCTCGATAAGCGCCGAGAGTTTACGCTCAAACTTGACGAAGAACGACTTCAGCACGCGCAGCTTGCGCCCGTCTGGCTGTCCGGCTACTAGCCAGTTGATATTTGCATTGTAGTCCATACCAATGCAAATCGGAGCCTGACGGTCCAGGTCTTTGTCCGCACGGCAGTCCATGGCAGCATCGTCGAATTCATATCCGAGGCTGTCAAGGTATTCAAAATCGGAGGCATTATATTTATGCCCTTCGCGCATGGATGAGTAGAACCCATCCTTGCGAATGCCAATGCGTTGGCAGAGGATTGACGTCTGAAACGTCAGCGGCGTGAGGTCGCGCTTCATCTGACGGATATAGTTCTCACCGAGCAGTTCGATATTTTCGATACTAGAGTATTCCCTATAATAAACCGCCACTGAGCGCATCTTGTTAAGCTGTGTGTCTAGCTTGCGTAGATAGCTTTTGAGGTACGCAGGGATAGCCTTCCTCTCCTTGCGTAGCTCCCGAATGCGCTCTTTGGTGTGCCATATCTCATAGAGCGTACCCTTTATAGCATCTATGAGGTCCGTGTCCATCTTCTCACGATAGTGCAGGAACCAGCTGCCCTTCTGAGTTTGCGGCATATCAGA
>JAILPK010000013.1 GCA_024699495.1 Bacteroidaceae bacterium
GCGGGCGATGTGCCAAGCGGTGCGACTCTCTTATTTCCCAACGGCCTTCGTGCGCACTTCGGCAGCGGCACGGAGGATGTGCTTCGTGATTTGTTGTACCAAAGCCTCATGAGCCATGTTCTGCCTGAATGACACGATGCGGTATTACCTGTGTCCTGGGCGTACGGATATGCGCAAGGGCATCAGTTCGCTGTGCGTGTGCCTTACCCCTCGATCTTCGAAGCGGAAACTACGGAGGAGGGGACGGCCCGCTTTGTATGTATGGACGGCGAACGCAAGGTGATGGAATTGGTGATGTTTGTGGAGCCGAACGTGGATGGATGGGATATCAACGGGGCTGTTGCCCAACTGAGTGACTCGCTGACAAGGTGCATCGACAAGGGCGCGGATTTCCTTACCTTGGCAGGCTGGGCCGATGAGCGCGGTGAGGTGCAATACGTTGAGAAATGCTTCCTCTGGGATGGCGTCTGGTATGACTTGTCGCTCTATTTCGTCTGTCGCTATGCCGAGGCGGCTGAATGTTTAATTCCGGTCGTGCGAACTTGGATTCCTAAATGATGAGAGGGATGGGGCTAGTAATCTAGAACGATGGCTGGCGCGATGCAGCCGCGGCATTCCGATGGAAGATGCAGCCGAAGGCATTCCGATGTAAGATGGAAGATGGAAGATGGAAGATGTGAGACCGATAGCTTTGAAAGTTTATAAGTTTTTAATGAATTATCCATGTTTAGGCCATGAATTGCTTGTAAACTGCTCAAAATGCTTGGTTTTTGCACTAAAAAAGCGTGGTTTTTCGGGTGTTTTTTGCACTCAGAAGGCCACGCTTGTTTTATGGATTTTTCAAACCCTTGTAAATCAATCACTTACAAATGAAATGTCACAATGTAACAATGTCACATGTAACATTAAGGGAGAGGGGGAGTTAGCGGGCAAGGCCCGCGATGTAAGATGTAAGATGAAGATGGAAGATGTGAGGCTGGCGCGATGGCGCGATGGAGCGGCGGTTAAAGGCATTCCGATGGAAGATGGAAGATGGAAGATGGAAGATGTGAGGCTGGCGCGATGGAGCCGGAGACATTCCGATGGAAGATGGAAGATGTGAGGCATTCCGATGGAAGATGGAAGATGGAAGATGGAAGATGTGAGCCGGAGGCTCTAGTTTAGAGTTTAGAGTTTAGAGTTTAGAGTAGTTAGCGGGCAAGGCCCGCGATAGTTTAGAGTTGAAAGATTTTAACCTTAACGCTAACCAAAACTTGTTGACTCGTTGACCCAAAAACTGCGGAGCGGCGGTATTCCGATGGAAGATGGAAGATGTTAGGCTGGCGCGATGCAAATGGCTGGCGCGATGTGACTATGGGGCCATTGAGTATCCTGGGCCACTGGCCCTATGGGCCAGCCTCTTTCAGCCAATGTGAGGTCTCGTATGTGTCCTTTCCCGTTGGTGGTGCGGTTAACGGTCTGGTCATGGCATACGAGCAGCTGGCCGTCCTTGCGCTTATAACCCGCTCTCCCCGATGTCAGAAACACAAATGACTATAGTATGCACAAAAATAAAATAAGACATGCCCAATCTATTTTTCTTCTTTTCTTTTGAAAAATCAAATTTTATTATTACTTTTGCCTCGGATTAGTATTTGTCTTTGACGCCAATGATATGACTATAGAAGATGTAACTAACCCGATAAACGGGCCGCTGTGGTCTCTTCAGAAATAATGAAATAGATAAGTTTAGCTATGCGCAAGACATTAATTCTTCTGTGTTTATCCTTTTTCCTTGCACTGACTGTGCACTCGCAGATTACATTTGATTTCTCAACTGCCAAACGCGGACCAGTGATCGGCCCGCTGCACTACGGCATCTTCTACGAGGAAATCAACCATGCCGGCGACGGAGGTATCTATGCCGAACTGGTACGCAACGGTTCGATGGAGATTAACGGAAATAACCCCGACTATTGGTGGACTTTGGGCAATGCCACATTCAGCATTTCAAGCAACAATCTGATAAATTCTGCCCAGAAGCATTCCATGCATCTGAATCTGAGCAAAAATGGCGACGGCGTACGGAATATCGGTTATTGGGGCATAAATATTGTCAAGGGTGAGAAGTATAAGGCTTCGTTTTGGCTGCGCACGGCCGACAACTGGAAGGGAAATATCACGCTGGCTCTGGAAGACTACGACGGGAATGACATGGGCCATGCGGTCATACCTGTGGAAAACGCTTCGAAGTGGCAGAAATATACAGCGGAGATCATCGCAACAGGCTCGGAGGGGCAGGGATGGTTTTCTATCAGAGGTTCCCGCGCTGGAACAGTATATCTGGATTGTGTGAGTCTGATGCCACCGACATTCAAAGGACGCGAAAACGGAATGCGGCGCGATCTGGCTGAGAAGCTGGATGCTCTGCATCCCCGCTTCATGCGTTTCCCGGGCGGCTGTTACATCGAAGGCGGCATCCGCTATCAGTGGCGGCATACGGTAGGTGCTGTAGAAGAACGCCTCGGAATATACAACAGTCATTGGGGCTATCCAGTATCTAATGGCATGGGATTCCACGAGTTCCTGCAGCTGGCAGAGGATTTGGGTTCAGAGCCTCTCTTCGTGGTCAATGTTGGACTCGGACATGGTTGGATGCAGGATTACCAGCATATCGAAGACTATATCCAGGAGGCTCTGGATGCGCTGGAGTATGCCAATGGCGATGCTTCCACCTTCTGGGGGGCAAAACGTGCAGCTGCCGGACACCCGGAGCCATTCAACTTGCGGCTGATTGAAATCGGCAATGAGAACTATAACTTCTATGCAGACAACAACAAAGACCAGAGCGATCATTATGCCGAACGATTCAAGAAATTCTATGACGCAATCAAAGCGAAGTGGCCGGAGGTCGTCTGCATAGGCAATGTGGAGAGCTGGGGCACAGATAACCCTACTTGGCGCAACCGCTATGCCGTGGATGTGGTTGACGAACATTATTACCGCAATCCAGACTGGTTTGCCGCAAACTACAATAAATATAACAGCTACAGTCGCTCAAGCCACAAGATATATGTCGGAGAATATGCCGTAACCAGCGACTTCGGCACTAACGGCACGCTCAAGGCCGCTCTGGGCGAAGCAATTTACATGGCTGGCATGGAGCGCAACTCCGACGTCTGCATAATGGCCAGTTATGCTCCGATTTTCATGAACGAGAACGAAGCGCAGTGGCGGCCTGACATGCTTCACTACAATTCTCACTCCAGCTTTGGAACCCCGAGTTATTGGGCTCAGCAGATGATGGCATCTGCAGTAGGTCATCAGAATATCACGTGGACAGATAGCGGCAACAGTCTTTCCCTGGCACAAGGCGCAGAGCTCGGGCTTGGCTCGTGGAATACCGACGTCACATATTCTAATATAGAAGTGAAGAACGCCGATGGCGTGACCATCTATGAGAACAGCGGGTCGGTGAAATCCGGTTCTGACATTCAGGGCATAGCCCGATTCATAAACGTAGCTACTGACGATTGCACAATAGAGATGGATGCCGTAAAGAACTCCGGCGACGAAGGTTTTCTCATCAGTTTTGCCTATGCAGACGGAAATAACTACGCATGGTGGAATCTGGGCGGATGGAGTAATTCACGTCACGCCGTAGAACAGGCCGTAAACGGGACCAAAACCACCATCACAACAACCGATGGTAGCATTCAGACAGGGACTATCTACCATATAAAGGTTGTAAGAAGCGGCATGAATGTGATGTGTTATCTCGATGACGAACTGATACATGAAGCCAGACTGAGTGAAGAGTGCGGACAGAACCTGTTCCTCTGCGCGGCGCTTAACGAAGCTGAAGATTCTGCCATCGTGAAAATCATTAATTATAATGGGGCTGACGTTCCGGCCGTCGTCCGTTTCACTGATGCCGCAATCTGCGGTCCGGCCCGCGTAAGGGTGATGAGCAACTCTGACAACTATGCGGAAAACTCTATGGATAATCCTCTGAACGTCAGTCCCAGAGAACTGCAGCTGGCGCCGTCGGAGGCTAAAAATGCGAAACTGCAGCAGGGCTTCAGAAGAGAGGCAGAGAACACCTCTGCCCAACTATCATACGATGTTCCGGCATACTCGCTCTCAGTAATTACTATTCCGCTGGCAGATGTGAGCGCCGGGGAAACAACTGAGCCGGAGACGCTTCCGGAGCCGACCGTAAGTTACAGCTTTGACAATGGAAACACTGCTGACGACAGCGGAGAATTCACTGGATGGCTCAGAAGCGGCGCGTCTATATTTGAAATGACTGACGGGAACAAAGCCCTTTATACTGGCGGAAAACCGTCGGATGCGACTGACTGTTCGCAGGCATACTTTGAACTCGGCAATAAAGCAGCAAACAAATTAGGCGCCTTAATTAACAGCGATGCATATAGCGCAAGCATAAACATATTACTTCCGGGAGGAGGTAATCTCGATAAATTCTGCTGGTCGTGGAATGTGAATAACGGCAGTGACAACTATGCAGGGCTCATCAACAGGGCCAATAATCTCGATTGGTATTACGAAAAACTGGCTTCCACGTCATCGATGGTCCGTTCGCTGTCCGGGCTCTGCCAAGGAGCATGGCACAATATAACCGTAACCTCGGACAACGACGAAACGGCAATTTATGTTGACGGGCAACTGCGCGCGAAAAACGCCGCCACACGCACGTCGCCAATCAGACTCAACAATACCACAAAAGCATGGATCGGGCGCAGTCCCTTCTCTTCGGATGCGCGCATGACCGAGACTTTCTTCGATGACTTCGAGTTCTTCGACTGTGTCTTAACACCCGCCCAGGTTCTTACATTATATAATAATGCCAAGGTGAAGGCTGCAGGATGCGATGCCCTTCTGCCCGTAGCAGACACAGAAACCAATACTGAAGCAGCCGAGCTGATAGGCGGTAATAAAGAAGCTGACATTACGGCCATCTTGAAGAACCCGGATTTTGCCAACGGTAAAGAAGGGTGGGAGGGAACGCCTTTCTCCGCCGCTCCGGGAACCGTGGCCGAGCATTTCTCACAAATCTTTGATACCTACCAGATTCTTCATAATATGCCGGCAGGTGAGTATATTCTGGAATGGCAGGGCTTCTACCGTAACGGCAACATCAGAAATGCTTATCTGAGACATAATGACGGAGAAGAGTCTCTGGCAGAAGTTTATGTGCAAACGCAAACGGCAACGGCAGCGGGCCAGACAAGCGTTCAGATGTATTCCCTCTTTGATTCTGCACAAGGCTACACTTACGACCCATATACATTCCCCGACAATGTGGCAACCGCAGCCGAGGCATTCGGGGCAGGCCGTTATCGGCAGCAGATGGAGTTCACTCTGGATGAGACGTCAGACTTACGAATCGGAATCCGCAATTTCCGGCCTTCAGTCTATGACTGGGCTTGTGTTGATAATTTAAAACTAAAGTATTCACGTAATAACGAGAATAGCATAGCTTATCCCGAAGAAGAGAACATTACTTCCGCGAATAGGCCAAGCGGAATATATGACCTGTGTGGCCGCCGGCTGTCTGCCGGAAATTCTTCTTCTTTGAACAAAAGCCTTCCCAAGGGTATTTACATCATTGGAGGCCGGAAATTCGTGAAATAAAAACAACTCACAGACACTTTTATATAAACAGATATCGACATGACAGACAAGAATGTACGCGAACGCATCATAGCGCTGATTCATGAAGAAGTCGTACCGGCCATTGGTTGCACAGAACCTATGTGCGTGGCTCTATGCACAGCCAAAGCCACCGAAAAACTCGGCTGCAGACCAGAGAAGATACAAGCTCTGCTCAGCGCAAATATTCTGAAGAACGCCATGGGGGTGGGCATCCCAGGTACGGGCATGGTGGGCTTGCCCATTGCAATAGCCCTCGGCGCTCTGATCGGTAAGAGCGAATACAAGCTTGAAGTGCTCCGCGATCTGACTCCGGAAGCTCTGGAAGACGGCAAGCAGTATCTTGCAGAAAAGCGCATAGATATATGTCTGAAGCAAGGTGACTGCGACAAGCTCTACGTGGAAATAATCTGTTCTGCCGGCAATCGCAGCGAAAAAGCGGTAATAGCAGGCAGTCATACTAATTTTATTGATAACGGTGAGTCAACACCTGATGCGGCCGCTATGCAGGATGCTAACGACGCGGAGTCGCAGGAGGTAAAGCTGAATCTCCGCATGGTATATGACTTTGCCACTACAGCTCCTCTCGAGGAAATCCGCTTTATCGACGAAGCCCGACGCATGAATATGAATGCAGCTCAAGAGGCTCTCAAGGGAAACTATGGCCATAATCTTGGCAAGACAATTGACCGGCCGCTTTCCAAGGGCATTTTCGGCAATAGCATTTACTCGCATATCATTGCGCGGACGGCATCTGCCTGTGATGCCCGCATGGGGGGCGCGATGATTCCGGTGATGAGCAACTCCGGCAGCGGCAACCAAGGCATCTGCGCCACAAATCCCGTATGCGTATATGCAATGGAAAACGAGAATACGGATGAGGAACTCATTCGGGCGCTCACACTCTCTCACCTTACTGCAATATACATAAAACAATCGCTTGGCACACTTTCTGCTCTCTGCGGATGTGTGGTTGCCTCAATAGGCAGCAGCTGCGGCATTACTTATCTAATGGGCGGAGATTACCAGCGGATCTGCTATTCTGTGAAGAACATGATTGCCAATCTGACAGGTATGATATGTGACGGAGCCAAACCCTCCTGCTCGTTGAAGATCACAAGCGGAGTCAGCACCGCCTTGCTCTCATCGCTCCTGGCTATGGAAGGCAAATGTGTCTCTTCAGAAGAAGGGATTGTAGATGACAATGTGGACAGGAGTATCCAAAACCTGACCAGCATCGGCGCGGACGCGATGTGCAAGACTGATGAGATGGTCTTAAACATTATGACCAGCAAGTAAAGCAGCTTCGCTTTAGTCCTCGGACCTTACAACGCTGTTATCCTTGGACATTACAACGTTTTTATCCTTGAACCTGACAACGCTGTTGTCCTTGGACATTACAACGTTTTTATCCTTGAACCTGACAACGTTTTTATCCTTGAACCTGACAACGCTTTTGTCCTTGAACCTTACAACGCTGTTGTCCTTGAACCTTACAACGCTGTTGTCCTTGAAGCTTACTGACTCTTTTTGCCAAAATATTAGGAATCAGCGCTTTTTCTCTAAATTACGACCTCCCCGATGCCGTCAGAAGCAACGTCGGGGAGGCTGGCAAAAGGACTCAGGTCTGATCGTGAGCCATCACTGTTTCGACCTTTTATTTCCAAGTTAACTGGCCAAAAGAGTCTCTGCATTAAACAAGAACATTGCAGCTATAAATGCAATGATTATAAGCATGGTTCCAATGGCGACGCAGAAGAAAAGCCGCCAGAGTGTGCCCCACAATCCATAGCCGAAGAGTTGCCTGTAGGTCACAATGTAACAGATGGGGAACAGGATGTTAATCCTTAAGACTGTCAGTTGGGCAACCGTGTCTATGAGCAGGGAAAGAGTGGCCATGTACACTTGAAGGAAGAATCCTTCGGGCAGATTGTGTCGGGGATAGCGGGGAGCCCGGCGGAAAAGCAGCCATGTGGGGAGAATAAAGAAGGCCATGACGAGCAGTGTACACCAGGCTGTGTTTTCCTGCGCCCATGTCATAAATTGGTTCATGAAGGCCAACGCTCCTTGAAATGCCTCCACATCTTCCGCGTTGCCGTAGAGCGTTTTGTGCAGTTCGGAAGCCAGCACGTTGGCGATGGCTACGATAAAAAGCATATTCACGGGCGGATATGACACCTGACGTTTGCCACTGATATAGTCGCGAATCAGGTAGCCTGGTCGCAGCAGCAGTTGAACCAGCGTAAAGGTCAGCGAGCGGGTGTCCATTCCCCAGAGGTTCAGGATGCCCTGTCTCACTGTATGCCAACCGATGGAGCCTACACTGGCTTCCTGCCCGCAGCGGGGACAGAAATTGTCACGGAACTCTGTGCCGCAGTTGGCACAGCGGATGGTATGTTCACTGTGGTTTGTGTAGTCAAACGGATTCTCCTGCCACGCCCTGAAGCGCCGCCACCACTCTTTCAGATTTCTGTTCTTGTTGCCAGTCATTATTATGTTGTTTCAGTTTTCCACAATCAGATGAAGGCGAGTTTTAAATGCTGTCTGTAGTATGAAGCGAGAATGCCTCACGGCCTTTAACCCGGGAGCTGTGCGGCATTGAGTTGGGACGGGGAGATGTGGCAGCAGAAGAGGCACGGGCACTCTGACGGTAGGCACCCCACCGCTCATGAATTTGACGGACATAGTCATAAGTCTCTTGTCCCCGGAGGAAACCGCCGCGCACTGACGGGTGACGGTAATATGCCGGTTGGGAGAGCCGAAGGATATATGGCTCAACGGCTGACCACCGATGGGAGTCATGGCCGTCCAATGCCGCCAAAGTCATTGCATCCCTGACATGCACAGCTCCGCCATTATAGGCTGCAAGTATAAAGTTGATTCGCTCAAAAGAGTCTGAGATGTCGGAAAATGTGGCTGACAGTTCTCTCAGATACTGCACGGCGGCTGCAATATTTTTCTCGGGTATAAACACATCGGATGCTGCCAGCCCCAAGTGGGATGCTGTTCCCGGCATTATCTGCATAAGGCCCTGTGCACCTGCCCATGAGACTGCGTTGGGATCGAAAGCCGATTCCTGGTAACACTGAGCTGCAAGCAGTCGCCAATCCCAATGAATAGCCCGAGCGTGACGGACAAATAGCTCATCATAATCAGAAATAATTCCTTTGGCACTGGAGCGCATCACCGGTCGGGCTTTTCTTCTGACGGAATTGCCACCATGCTGACGGTTGCGGATTTCTGCCAGAATATGATTCTTTAGTTCTGGTTTCCACCAGTGATTAACGGCATCCGTAAGTTCCTTGGATGAAGCCCTCGTAAGCCATTGATTCTGACTGACGCTGAGGGAATATTTTCTCCATGCTTCACGAACTGAAGCAGAAGAGTGGAGTAGGGTGGTCGTGTCCAGTTCCAATGCCACAAGATCGACTTCTCCATGAGCCAGCCGGGTGAGCAATACGGCTGTGTCTGATGCCATCTCCATTCGCAGACGTGTTCCCACAGAACGTGCAAATGCTTCAGCCAGACTGAATTGCAGACCAAATCCCTGGCCACGAAACTCATAATAGGTGTCTGGGCCCGAGAGCGTGACAGCAATCAGTTCGCCCGCAGCTTGAATGTCTTGTAGGTCGTATGCCGAAGAGTCCTCCACTTCGGCTGCCTGGCCAAACATGGAGGACGATGTCTTCTTCTGTTCCTGACGGCAGGATGTCAGGAGAGAGATGAGCAGTAATATATAAACAGATTGTCTGATATATATTGGGGACTTTACGGTTTCAGCCTGTGGATAATGTATGTCCGCATTATATCTATGGCATGTTTGTTTGTTCCGCCTTGTGGAATGATTAAGTCTGCATAACGTTTTGTAGGCTCAATAAACTCCAGGTGCATTGGCTTCAGAACATCAAGATAGCGGTCCATAACCATCTGGGCGGTGCGGCCACGCTCTGCCATATCACGCGAGATTACACGTATCAGGCGCTCATCCGGGTCGGCGTCAACAAATATCTTCAGATCCATAAGGTCACGAAGCTCTTTGCGGCAGAGAGCCATGATGCCCTCGATGATTATCACATCGCACGGCTCGATGTGAATGGTTTCGGGCAGGCGGTTACATTCAAGATAACTATATGTGGGCTGCTCTATGGCTCTTCCCGAACGGAGCTCGTTGATCTGATTGATAAGCAGTTTCCAGTCGAAGGCGTTTGGGTGGTCGAAATTAATCTTTCGGCGCTCTTCCATCGGCAGGTGGTCGTTACAATTGTAATATGAATCTTGCGGGATAACTGCTACGCGAGTTTTCGGCAACGTCTCTACTATCTTGCTAACTACGGTGGTCTTTCCAGACCCCGTTCCACCAGCTATACCAATGATATACATAGTATTCTGAAAATGTTTTTTTGTTTTATCACTTCACAGCCACCTTATGACCTCCGATAATGTAGATGCCACGAGGCAGAGAAACAGAGGCGGTTGCTCCAGATGCGATGTAAAGGCTCTTCATGAGATGCCCGTTGAGACTGATTACCGCCAGCTCACAACCCTCGCCCTGATTGGTTATAATGGCAGCTCCCTGACTACCGGCAACGAGCAGGGGAGACTCAGGATTCTCTGTCATCAGCACCGGATTAATTGCAAGGACTTTGTCTGCCACGCGTTTGCCGAATTTCACCACTTCATCTTCGGTCATCAAGAACCAACGCTGGGCTTGTGCTGCATCAGAGTGGTCGAAGTCAAGAGCAGATATCATGTTCTTGGAAACTGCTCCTAAAGCCTTACTGCCGGAAGGGTCAACCAACCAATAGGAGTTATTTGCAAATGTAAATGTACCTATCTTGGTGGCTGTGCGGGCTGCAAGCAGTTGGATACGGCTCGTTGATGCGTTGGTATTGGCAGCGGCCTGGAAACTGGAGCCATTGTAGGAAAGCGTACGGCCCGTTCCTACGTTCTTGAATGTATAATAACAAGTCTGGGGGTTATAGGTTATATACCATGCGAAGGAGTCATTTTCCAGGACTTCTACCGAAGTGGCATCAACCCAACGGAACTGATTGCGGTTGTTAAGACGCAGATAAGAGGTTGGTTTGTCATTCTCTTCCACATCCGTCATGCTCTCATTCTTGATATAGTACTTGGCTGTGTCAACCTGCTCAAATGAATAGGCGGGACGAATAAAATTCTGATTCGGAGTTCGGATTGCATCTTCGGCCAAAGCGCCTACAAGAAGGGCGTTGGCCCGATAAAGCATTGGAGCGCCTGTGTCTTCATGAGCGCCATTGATGCCATAAGGCCACATGTGAATATCATCACCATGAAGCTTTGCCGAAGCATCATTTTCCAGAAATTGGATAACCCGGTCAACACGGGGACCAAGCCAGTCGCCACGGTCTCCGTTTGTGCGATAGATGCTGTTTACCCAGTCGGTGTAGTTGATAACGCCAAGTCCGTGAGACCCTTCGTGAAGAACAGTACCTGTGCGCTGATAAGGCTGATTCTGACTGATACGCATATTTCCGCCGTAAGAACAGTCGGCTGTGCCGCCATCGGCTCCTGCGCCAGGAACATAGTGCGCAGACAGGTGGAAGCCCTGAATGCCGGATACATTATTCCACATCCATACTGCTTCTTCACAAGCATCTGTAATACGCTGATTTGTTGCTTCATCACCTGCGTAGTCGTAGTCATAACCGACATTGCCGGCCGGACGGGTGTAAAGCTTAATGACTTTACTATATCCGACTTTCCAATTTACACCCACTCCGTAGGCACGTATGTAATAAACGGTTGCAGGCTTCAAATCAGACAGCTCATATATTTCCCCATTGTTGGAGTAACTCATATTAGAACGGCTGTCTAAGACAGTTGGCTCGGGGTTAGTACTGCTGTAGCATATTCCAAGCCCTTTACTGGCGGCCTGGCCAGAGCGGGTTAAACGGGCAAAAATAACGGTTGAACCTTGCACTGCGCTGTTAAGGGTCAGCTTGGGAGCAATTCCTGTGCCTGATTCTATACTGTCAGCCAATTGTTCCAATGTCAGGTCATCAATATTAATAGCCTGGATAGAGTAGGGGATTGCTGCCATTATAATTAAAGCAGCAAAACGAGTAAACTTTGTTTTCATACTGGTATTTTTATTGAATTATATTATTTTCACTCCTATTCACTGCGCAAATGTACAATTAATTTTATAAATGAAATGATAAATTCAAAAAAACAATTGTATTTGTTGGTAAAAGCATATAAAAAGGCTACCTTTGCACCTCGAAATAACAGCGAATCTACATCCAAATGAATTATCTTGATGAGCTAAACTCTGCACAGAGGGCAGCTGTGGAATATTGCGACGGGCCTTCACTGGTTATTGCCGGTGCGGGGTCGGGTAAAACACGCGTACTGACATATAAAATAGTTCATCTTCTTAATTTGGGGATGGCCCCGTGGGCTATTCTCGCTCTTACATTCACCAACAAAGCCGCCGGGGAAATGAAAGAGCGCATAGCCCAGTTGGTAGGAAAGGAAAGTAGCGGAAGAATCTGGATGGGGACTTTCCACAGTATTTTCGCACGTATTCTACGCATTGAATGTCAACGGCTCGGTTTTACGTCCAATTTCACAATCTATGATGCTGCTGACAGCAAGAGTCTTGTCAAGAGTATCATTAACGAAATGAAACTGGATGACAAAGTTTACAAACCATCAACAGTTCTGGCGCATATTTCAGCAGCAAAAAACAGACTCATTTTGCCTGATGCCTATGCCCAAAATGCAGATATTGCACGTGCCGATGCCGCCTCAAAAATACCTGCAACATCTAAGATTTACAGCGTTTACTGGAACAGATGCCGCCAGGCAGACGCAATGGATTTTGACGATATCCTGTTATATACCTTTCTGCTATTCCAGAATTACCCGGAAGTCAAGGAGCATTATGAACAACGCTTTGAATATGTCTTGGTGGATGAGTATCAGGATACAAACTATGCACAACACGCGATAATATGGCAATTGACTCAACGCCGACAACGTGTTTGTGTTGTTGGCGATGATGCGCAAAGTATTTATAGTTTTCGTGGAGCGAATATTGACAACATCCTGACTTTTAATAAATTATATCAAAACGCAAAACTGTTTAAACTGGAGCAAAACTACCGCTCTACTCAAACAATTGTTCAAGCTGCAAACAGTTTGATTCTGAAGAACCAAGGACAGATAAAAAAGCAGGTTTTCTCAGAAAAAGAAAAGGGCCAGCCCATACATATTTACCAGTTTTATAGTGATCTTGAAGAAGCAGCCGGAGTTACCAAAAGGCTGTTGGGACTGCATCATAACGACCACATAGGATGGGAAGAAATGGCTATTTTCTATAGGACAAATGCTCAGAGCCGCTCGCTTGAAGAAGCTTTGCGAAAGCAGGGAGTTCCGTATCGTATTTATGGTGGGCAGTCATTCTATCAGCGCAAGGAGATAAAAGATCTTATTGCATATTTCCGGCTTGCTGTAAATCCACATGATGAGGAGGCGCTGAAAAGAGTAATCAATTATCCAGCTCGGGGAATCGGCCAAACCTCATTGAGTAAATATATTGAAGCCGCTCAAAGGGATAGTGTTAGCATTTGGGACGCAATTTCCAATCCACAGCTTCACAATGTGGCTGTCAGCACGAGAACAGCAAATAAGGTGGGAGAATTTGTTTTGATGATTGAAAATTTCCGCCAATCCATTGATAAAGAGGATGCTGCATCATTAGGTAAGAGAATAGCCACAGAAAGTGGGGTAGTGGCTGACGTATTTCGGGGTAGAGATGCCACAGATTTAGCACGTCAGGAGAATGTGCAGGAATTACTTGATGGTATTCAGCAATTTGTTGATAACCAGACAGAAGAAGGAAATGACTACTGTCTGATGCCTCATTTTCTGCAGGAAGTATCACTAATCAGTACTCTTGAAGAAAGCGAAGATGACGATGAAAACAAGCTTTCTCTGATGACTGTTCATTCATCTAAGGGCTTGGAATTCAGAGTCGTTTTTATTGTTGGAATGGAAGAAAATCTTTTCCCAAACCAAATGGCCCACAGCTCGATTCGCGAGATGGAGGAAGAACGCCGCTTACTTTATGTTGCTGTAACGCGCGCTAAAGAGCAGTGTTATATGAGTTATGCCCTGAATAGATATAGGTACGGAAAATCTGAATTTTGTGAGCCCAGTTCATTTCTCCGTGACTTTGACCGTCAATATCTCAAATTTGACGGCTCCGTACAGAGTTTATCACATTCTAGACAAACTCCACGTACTTCAGATCCGTTTATCTCTTCATTTTCCTCACCAATTTCAACTTCCTACAGGCAATCTCCAACATCTGTAACATCTCAATCAAGAATAACTGAATCTTCGCCAGTCAGACCAATGTTCAGGTCTGTTTCATCAATAAATCCTCAACCAACGCAAAGCAGACCAGAAACACCATCGACATCTTCAAACTCGGTGAATGCTGCCGGTGAACTGCACATTGGATCACGAATAGAACATTCTCGATTCGGCATCGGAGAAGTTATAGCAATGTCTGGAAGCGGTATTGATGCCAAGGCAACCGTTAAATTTGAAAATGTAGGCACAAAACAACTTTTACTTCGCTTTGCCAAGTTCTCAATTATTTGAGAAGTTATAGCAATGTCTGGAAGCCGGTATTGATGCCAAGGCAACCGTAAAATTTGAAAATGTAGGCACAAAACAACTTTTACTTCGCTTTACCAAGTTCTCAATTATTTGATTGCCTGAAAACTATTTTGCCTTATTCTCGCTTGTTGTATATTTGAATTATAAGACGTGTTATGTTTAATAATATATACGGAAATAATTTTCAGTCCTTCCTATTTATATTGGATTTATAATATATATGGGGAAATAACTATCAGTCTTTCCTATAAATATTGGATTTCTGAATTTGGTAATATAAATGATAGTTGCAGAAGATCAAGAAAAGACATACAGGCAAAGAGAATATAAGGAAAGTGATAATAAAGTAACGATAATCCAGGGTGCAAACTTAATAATCCCAATATATAATAATGAGAGCGTTTGTGAAAATGTTCTCATGTGTCCCGAAGAAATGCCATAAACAATAGACAGGAATAATATGTTTATTACAAATCCACGAATAATACCATCAAAAAATGGAGATGGCCACAAATGTCCAGTTACACTCAGCAGTATGGCTGAAGGTGACATAATAAGAAATATAAACGCAAAAATGCTGAAAATTAAAAGAACTAAGACAGCAAACAACGCTCTTCGCTGACGCATATTCAGAGGACGCTGATTCCGGTTTACAAGAAGACATAGATCTTTCCACAAACCGCTATCTGTTATTGCTCCAAGACAAATCATTATTAATAAAACAACACTTATAACTTGTGTTTCTAATGGAACAAAACGTTGACGGAAAAACCACCGAAGCCCTTCGCTGGAAATAATATTGTTCACAGAAACGCCAACCATTGAAAGCACCCATGAGCCTAATATTAATAATAGCATAGAGCAAAACAGGCTGATAATCAGCCCGTGAGCCAGTCGTGTATGTAATGCTGTATTATTCGTCATCAGGTTCTAAATTATCAATATCGATGATTTTCAGTTGCAGGGCTTTTACTACCAGTCTTGTTGCATTCACGCCATTGCGTTCTCCCTTTGGAAATAACCGGTTGATTAAATCTGCCTGACGTTTTTCCAGACTTTTAACTCCAAAAGGCATTCCTCTCAAACTGGCAATCATGTCTTTTGTATATCCTAAAGCCAGATGCCGGAGAAAACGCTCGTCATACTCGTCAATGTCAAAATCTATTACTGCATCTGAGCGTTTCATTGTATTGATAACAGATTCTTTGAAACGAGCTACAATTTTTTCCAATATCGGTTCGTTAAAGACATATCGTTTCCCTTCTATAACCTGTCTGATATCATTGCGTGTGAGTAATTCCCCAGTTTTCAGGATAATGCCGTCTGCGCCTGCTTGAAGAGCTTCAACCCAAAGGCGTTCATTAAGTATTTCACCTGTGAATATCAGTATTTTAAGATTGGAATACTTGGCTCTTACTTGACGGCAGATGTCAACTCCCACCGTGGTGCTTCCTCCAAGCCCCAAGTCCAAAAGAACTAAATCAGGAACCTCTTTACGCATAAGAACCCAAAACTCATTTTCGTTCATAGCTGTGCCTATAACTTCAGCCTCGGGGATATCTGTCCGGATAATTTCCTCAGTTCCTTTTAATTCAAGACGGACATCTTCTACAATTATAACTTTGAATGGTTTCATCGTAATATGTTGTTAGTTTATTTAATAATTAATTTGCCGTTGCCGGAATCGTCCACCATATCTTATAACCATATTCTTCCTGAGATTCAGCATTTATTCTGCATCCAGGATGTCCAAGGAAGATATCGTGCTCGCGTATTATCTGCTTGGCCAGCATATATGGGATACGGTTTATATCTGGAGAAAACAGATCATGCAAATCGTCTTCAGATAATTGGACACTGTTATTTGTTAAAGTAAACCTTATAAAATTATTGTTGTTTTCAACAGAGAGAGAACAATTCAAGACGGCTTCTTCCCCACCCGATTTTTCTGACTTTTTTTCAATGCTTGATATGGTTCCTTCAATTATGTTTTCTATTAGGAAGCAGAGCAGGTCAGTATCACCTTTTAAGAAAAAATCTTCGGCAGCCTTATCTGATGGCAGAGTAGTAAATATATAATCAATTTTGGCACGTTTGCACTTAAGTTTAAATGTATGTCTTGCATATTTTAACAGAAAAGTGGCACACAAAGTACGGCGTCGGAAATTCAAAGCCGCGGACTGCTGACCTGCTTGTGCACTCAACAGCGAAAAAATCTCTTTATAATAAGACGTCGTTTCACTTAACGTCTGTAGCAGGTTGGTTTCGCCATTCATCATACGCATCGCAATCTGACGTATACGTCCCGGATAATACATGGTTTCATGCTTTATACTGCTTAGACAGTTGTCCATAATCATATTCTGAACATGCAACTGTGTTTCTTCATAAAGGCTTCTTCTGTGTTCGTCCTCAGCCATGCGGAGATTGTCCATTTGCTGCTCATGAAGCAACACTCTTTCTGCAAGGATGAGTTGAAAATATCTTGAGAGCAGTTGGTCTAGGGTTCTTTGATTTGCTGTTGGAATCTCATTTCCGTAGTCGAATTCCAACGAACCGTCTTCATTCAGGTGTAAAGCATTAACGTAATGTATTCCATTAATACCAAGCCATGCTTCGTCAAGCAGCTGGTTTACAATCGGAATTTGCCGGAAATCAGAAGGCTCCTGCCCTATTTCAGTCTGTGGCGCATCGTGATTGGCAGATGCGATGGCAAAGAGGTGCTGATTAAGACTGAGTAGTTGAGACACATCCAGGCGGAAAAGGACTTTTGGACGATAATAGTAGAAATATGCTATCAGACCGGCAGCTATCAGGAATATCACAAGAAGCGTCAGGGCAATTCGCTGGTTGTCTTGTGAATGTTCAACAGTCTGGCAATAAGCCTCAAGAGATGTGTCTTGATTTGCCAGTTTGTATAGATAGGTGTACAGATGATTATTGTATCTGTACAGATCCCAATCGTTCTTTGAGAGAGCAACTACAGCTATTTCGTTGCGAAGGCCTATCAGTAACGAAAAATCTATGCTGTCATGTTTTTCCAACCATATTATGTCTGCTGATTCTCCTGATTCCTGAATTAGATACAGTTTCGTAGTGTCGTTCGGATATAAATCCCGATGCCACTGATTTATCAATTGAAGTGCAGAGTCGGCATATAAAAGCGCATCAGAATAGCGAGCATGTACATTGGCATAATAAACAGAATCAGCCATTCTGTATGCTTCTTGGCGTATAACAATCGAATTTTCTGCATTTATGTCAGCAGAATTAAATAATGCGGCAATAAGAAAAGATAATACACGTGGTAACCTGAAGAAGAATCTGCTCCCCTGCCCCACTTTGCTTTCGATGCCCAACATGCATACTCGGAACAGTTGGTTGGTCTTGATGTATTTCTGTATTACTCCTTTGCAATTCATCAGGCCGAAACCGAATCCCTTCTGACCCTTGAATGTTTGGCTTTCGTCGCCTATCTGACGGTTCCCGATGGTGGACGCATCATAGACATGATGATTTAAAATCAGATTTATATCATCGTCACTAATCCCAACTCCGGTATCAGTTATTGACAGTTCAACGTAAGCGTTGCCATCTTCTGTTTCACCTTCTTTTGCTTCAATGGTAACAGAGCCGCCAGGCGGAGTGAATTTGCGAGCATTGTCAGCCAATGTGTTTAACATCAGAAGAGTAAGTGCCCGGTCTGCCTTGACTCTCAGATCTGTAGGAATGATATTCAGCTGGATTTGTCGCTGGTCGTATGCAAAGTGTGCCCGTCGCATCCATTCGAAGAGATCATTCAATTCAAACGTGGAGATTTGCAATGACAATTCTCCCTGACGCATCTGTATCCAGTTGGTTAACAAATCATTATATGCATGTATTTGGTCAATGAGTTCACAAATATATTGCAAGCCGTTGGTAGATATTGTATTGCTACGCTCCATCCTGTGTATCTGTTCCAAAATTCTGTCCAAGAAAGGCATAATGGAATACACAAGCTGAAGTTTGGCACGCTTTTCGATATTCTGTCTCTTATTGAGATTTATTTTCAGTTCTGTGGCCTGTTGTTCTTCCTCGATTTGTTCACGAAACACAGATATGTCATCCTGTTGTCTTTGTGTGGCAGAGAGAAATTCATGATAAGGAGCAATAAGTTCTTTCAATGCCTTTACTTCATTGGGATATTGGGCATAAGACAGATTGCTGACAACTGCTTCCATATTATCTGTGAGTCTCAGAGCCTGCTGCAACAACCACTCTTGAGCCTCAGCACGTTTCTTCCAACGGTCATTAAGATTTATAAACAGAAGAATCAACGCTATCAGAATGACAAAGCATCCTACTAACAACCAAGCCAGCCGGCGGCCTTCGATCTTTAGTTCCTCGTAACGGCTCTCTTGCTCTGCATCCTCGCGGGTCAACTCAAGGAAGTCGAGGTAATGGTTTCTGTAATCATCGCTCTTGGACTTGTCTCCTAATGCAGCGTAAGCCATTGAAAGATGTTGGTTTACGCGAGCTTCCCATTCAGGAAGGCGTTTGCCGTTGAGCAGAGCGAGCGCTTTGTTCAGATATGAAATTGCCTGAGGTATTTCACCTCTCATAAACTTCAATTCTCCAATCGTACGCAGCACACAAGCGGCCTGGAACGTGTCCTGTAATTCCATGAAGAGATTCTCGGCCGCATAAGCCATAGAAAGAGACAAACTGTCTTGCGAGAAGATAGTTTTTAGATAGCGTTCTGTCTCACCTCGACGCAGATGTATGAAAGCTCTCTGCTGTTCATTTGACATCATCATGGCAAGAGCTTGCATGGAATTGGCTTGGAAATAAATATAACCTCCGCTCCGTGCCAGCGTAAACGTTCTGAAAAGAGCATCGAACTCGCCAATCGTGATAGTCAACTCATCCTTGCCCCTATACATATCACCAGAGCCACGCATGTAATCGTAATAAAGCCATTGTGACGTGTCATTTCCTAAAGAACTGTATGGCTCTGCCGCGTCTATCTCCTCTAAGGCCCGGTCAAGTTGTTCTACGTAATAAAAATATGTTGCTGAAACAATATGGTATTCACTTCGGGCAAACTGTAAGCGGCGTCTGACATGAGCTGTAAGAGTCTCTTCTTCTTCTGCTATGCGTTCCATGCGTCTGGATGCATGATTCCGGAAAGTGAAGAACGCATGGTGATCGCTGATACGCTGGGCAACTTTCATGCCCATAACATCGGCAATAAGCAACTCAATCTGATTGTTAGTCAGTGACTGAATATTGTCAATCATTACCATTATGCTATCGAAATCCATCTTCTGAAAGCGTTCAAACATAAACGTATTCAGAGCCTCGGCCTGCCTGTCCATATCATTTGCCTCACGAGCAAGGAACATTGCCATTGTAGCATAATAGCAGAGGCTGTCAGTATTCTTATATCTCCAAGAATGTGCCAGCTGATTAAGAGAATCCAGATCATCCTCAAGCACTTTAGACTCGGAGCCATTGTGTATGCCGCAACTGGCAATACATAATGCCGACAGAAGAATTGATAATATGTTCTTCAGACTTAACAATTCTCAGCTGCTAAATTTATTGTTGTTGATTAAGCAGACGATCCATTTCGTCAAATTCTTCGCCCATATTCAAGTGCAGATAAATACGGTAAAGCGGAGCGGCCCACCGGCTTACTTGATCCGGTTGCATTTCACGAACTTTTTCCATTGGCAGTTTGGCCAAATTATACAAGCTGCGAATAATCTCCTGATCCCGTTTGCATTTAGGGTCGTTGAGATCTGTGCACGCTTGCTCTGTATAGATGACAGCGAGATTGAGTGATGCAATTCCCTTGTTATAGTATGCATCTACGTAATTGCTGTCACATGCCAGGCAGGAGTCACATATATTTATAACTTCGCGGTCTTTATTCTGTTTTAATAAAATAAGTGACTTTGCATACCAATACAGAGGATTACGGTTATTCTGGGCAATCATGGAGTCAACGACAGAAAGGCCGTAATCCAACTGCTTAGTGGCTACATAATAGTCAACTAAGTGAGTGAAGAAATATTGATGAGAGGGATATTTGTTTATTCCTTCCCAAAGTGACTCAACATGTTTCGTAGTATCATTTTTTGCTAACCAAGCCTCACACAACAACTCTTGAATGAGATGGTTCTTTAGATTTGCATCGATAGCCAGCTTGGCATATCGGATTATGCCGTCGTAGTTGTTAAAATTGTTTGCAGATGTGACGGCCAGATATGCTGCGCGAGGCAGCAAGGTGTCAGTTTCCTGAAGCTTATCCTTCTCCAATATTGGGTGGGCTGTTGATGAAATGTACTCGTCCAAATAATCAAATGCGGTGGGGTACATCTGCTTGCGGTAATTATATTGCCCCCCCTTGAAAAGATTGCTGCGATAATGCAACATCAGGTCCCTGCCCTTCTTGCGGTTTTTTATCTTGATTTTTCCCTTTTCGTTGGGAAGCTGTTCAAGACTGTCTATTTGCTCCACCCTCTTAAAGATGGTAAGAATTGTATTGAAAAACTTTGCCGTATCAGATTTCTGGTGAAGATAAAGTTTCATGTTCTCGGCATCATTCATCTTCACATTACATTCAAGAGCAAGACGCAGACATTCGATCTTGTCATCATGTTTTGTCTCGCTTTTAGCTAATTCTGCAAGAAGATTCTTTTCTGTTTCTTCCAGCTTTGTGCCTTTCTTTATATTATCCTTAGCTTGCTTAATCACGTTAGCCGCTATAGCCGGCAATGTGACAATCAACAATAAGGTGATGATTGTTTTTTTCATAAAACTGTTTATTATAATTCGATTATAGTGAAACTGTATGGCGGTAATTCATAGTTGAATCTGTCGGAGACATCAACCGCTGATGTCTGAGGCTCAACTTTCTGACTGTCCCAAGCCCCTTGCAATGTCGTAACCTTAGTTGTTTTAGATGCAAGTCCTGGACAATTTATTTCTGTTTTTACACTTTTTGGAAGTATATTGACTATTTTAAGATATGTTTTCCCGTTTCGGGTATCATTTACAGTGCTGATAGCCAGACGCTTACGCACATCAGAGGATTGTATTTCCAAACTGAGCGAGCAATCTACATATCTGTCGCCGCTGTGCTGACCATGTAACATCTGTGTGTAATAGTCTGTGGTTAGGGTAACCTTACCATTGTCAAAATAGATAAGGTCCGGGTTCCATTGAGTATGATTTGCTTTGGCCAATAATGGGGCATAACTGCTCATCGATACGATGTCACCATTACGCTCAAGATTGCATATATGCATTGCGCATGTTAATGCAGTTTCCATTGTCAACTTTCGCCCCTGACCATGTGATGCATATTCACCGAGATATACCTTCGAAGCAGAGCGGTCATAGTTGTCATAGAAATCCTGATGGTTAAAATACCAGCCTGGTGAAACATAATAATGTTCATCAATCATGTCTATTGCGTTGTCTTTTGCCAAACGCCACCCCTGTTCATAGTCACTTCCTTCATAAAACGGGCCGGCCGTTCCACATATTTGAATATTGGGATACTTAGCTTTTACTGCCTTGATAATCATCAGATATCTTTCGGTGAAGGTTTCACTTATAAGGTCTTCATTACCGATTCCTAAATAATGCAGGTTGAAGGGCTTGGGATGACCGGCTTCAGCTCGCATTTTGGCCCATTTATTCGTCTTGGGATCACCGTTGGCCCATTCTATCAAATCAAGTAAATCCTGAATATACTCTCCCATCTTTTCCATGGGAATGCCGCCTTGTTGACCACCACCGCCACGGCTGCTGTTCTGGCATGGAACGCCTGCTGCCAACACAGGCAGAGGCTCCATCCCCATATCCTCACACATCAGGAAAAACTCGTAGAAACCAAGTCCGCGGGTTTGATGATACCCCCAAATGTTTCTTGCCCCCTTGCGCGTTTCTATCGGACCTATTGTTTCCTTCCAGTGATAAATGTTTTCCAAACCATCACCATGTGTAACACAGCCGCCTGGGAATCTCATGAAACGCGGTTTCAATTGTTCCAAAGCGTCTGCCAAATCCCGCCTTAGACCATTTTTGCGGTTCTTATATGTTTTTTGTGGAAAGAGGCTTACAATATCAAAAGCCAGTTTCGATTGTTTTGTGGGAATAATACTTAGGCAGGCATTCTCAGCATCTTCATTGGCTTTGATTACTGCTGTCTTTCTTGCCCAGTCTCTGTTTGCGGAAGAAATGCTTGTCTCACCGATTATCTTATCGCCATTGCGGAGCACCAAACGTAGCTTCCCGCCTTTCCCGGATAGCAGACGGGTGAAAATACTTACATCATATTTTTCGCCCTTGCATACCCGTATGCCATCAAAGCCGTCATTTGTCAGACAAGCCCCGGGCTTAACTACATCAAGCACCGCATAGTGAGCCTGATTCGGATGTATTGGACTTTCAGTTGATATTGTAAACGTGGCACCTTCCCCCTCCAGTTTCCAGCTGTTAGAAGCAGTCCAGTTGGGTTCTTTTCCGCCTTCTTCTTCATTATATTCGAAGTCGCGATTCTGTATGAGTTCAGCATAAAGGCCGCCATCAGCACTGTAGTTAATGTCTTCAAAGAATATGCCAATCAGCTTGTCGCTTATTGGCTTGCTGTTATTAATGTCTATATTTACTTTGGCCTTTACCTCTTCTAAAACAGCGAATCTTTTATTGTCATCAGCGCAGGTCTCTTTATCCATTGTATGCCGCGCTTCAGATGCTGTCTGGCTGTTAATAAGATATTCCACTTCATTCCATGATACACGCAGAACATCACCCTTATATTTGTGCCCATTCAGAGTTATTTCTTTCTGTGGTGACGTTACTTCGGTAATCTTAACCGGTTCGCTAAAATGGTAAGCATCTGTTGACTGAGTCTGAAACCATTCATTCTGAGCATTATGGAACCTCACAATTATAATATCATCAACAACGGCAACGAGCGGATCAAGGCACTGCCCTACCCCACTCATAAAAGGGTAATCCTGAGGCTTCCAGTGGAACAGGTCGGGGGTTGTTGCTATAGCGAACTGATTTACACGGTTGTTCACACTCCATACAGCAACCCACATCCCGTCAGCCTTGCGGGCCAGACTGGGAGTATGCATCTTCTTCTCAGCCCCCCATGCGCCATAGTCTGATTTTACAAACGATGTCCCGTTGGCTATTTCCATCCATGTGTGACCATTGCTACTATAAGCAAAAGAGAGGCCATCTTGGGGCCGGGCATTAAAGCCAATCAAAGAGACAGAATCTGGCACATTTGCCTCTGCTGTTAATATAACTGTTGATAATATTGTAAGGGCAAAAAATAATCGCTTCATAGCTTATGGTTTTAATATTGTGAGTATGGATGTGCTTATTATATAAAAACATTTAGCTCATGCTATTGTTGCAATACCTTGCCAAGCTGACGGATAGCAATTGGTGTAGTGACGCCGCTTGACATAAGAAGCAGGGTGTCTGTGCGGTCTGTTGTGCTAGTGTTCGGAGTCAGTGAAATCATGACTTTGTTATCACCTTGTTCGCCGCTCGTACTCTCTGGAGTCAGCCATGTTCCATCTTTGGCTGATAATGTCCAGTTGGCATGTGTTACAAAGTGCAGCGAGTCGGTGAGTACATGTGCCGAGTCGGTGAGCAGATTGATTTCTGACGGGAATCCCTGTTCATCATTAGACACCCCCGGTCGGATTAATTCGTGGAACGGCGATTGGTAGTAACGCGATGCAACTGAATACTCATCAGCTCTTACTGTTACATCTACTGAACG
Organism: Bacteroidaceae bacterium; assembly: GCA_024699495.1. Taxonomy (GTDB): domain Bacteria; phylum Bacteroidota; class Bacteroidia; order Bacteroidales; family Bacteroidaceae; genus Physcousia. The sequence goes on from JAILPK010000013.1 coordinate 24,131, forward strand.
CCATGCGCCTGTAGTGTTCGGCTCAAATGAGAGTGTAACTACCGCATCTACAAGAGTGTTGGCATATGGATTATCAAGGCTCTGTCGTCCGCTGGGTATTGTACACCAAGTCTGACTGGATAGCAAAAGCCAAGATTCCGTGCTCGCGAAATAGATAGAATCAGTTGGCTGATCAGCATAAACCAAAGCGCGTCCGGCGTAAGGATAATAGATTAAAGATCTGTGGTATTCATTCTCTTTTATGCAAGAGTGCATAGAAAACACAGCAAGGATTGCCAATGGAATAAGGATTTTCTTTTTCATTTCCTTCTTATTTTTATTTGTTTATAATCTGAGTTCAGTCAAATAAATATAATTGTATGGGCTCGTCTGTTAAGCTCTTCTGTACCCTGTCTTCAGGAGTGATCGTCTCATCTGCAAAATCAAAGTCAAGCTGCACAGCTACATGCGGTTTCAAACCATAGACTCCACGTGAGATGTGGCGGAAAATAGAACGCCGATAATGGCAGGCCTGCCAGAGATAACGCTTCAGATTATCACGTAGGGCCGCATAGTCTAAGTCCTGATTGAAAAAACTGGTGTGAATATTGAAAATGCGACGTGAGATATTGCATAGACGCATGCCTTCCGGCCCTGCTTCTATGAGTATTGAAATCAAATCTCTATAATATCTGTTGTCCATATTCAATGTGAAGATATTAATACCAGTCTATACCTTGTGACCGATTGCTGTGCTTCTTCCATTTAAGAGCATCAGCTAAAGCTGAAGAGTTGGCTTGGAATGTAAAGTTGAAAGATGTATATGGAGCTAAAACTACTGAGCATGACATGTTGAAACAATGCAGGTCGCGACTTACTGTGGCTGTCGTCATAGACAGTTTCTTGTAGTTGAAATCATATCCCGAACTCCACCTGAGGTCCCACCCTGAGGCGATGCGGATATTACCGCTAAAATTCAGAGTATGTGTAAGGTGATAAGGATATCGCATTCTTTTGGCATTAAACTTCTCTTTCTGCCGGTCTTCACTTATATTTACGCCATAGGAAATGGAAAAGGACCAAGGTAGTTTGAATTTAAGATAGCCATCTTCATCAAGATCTCCGTTCTGAGGTTCTGCTCCACGCTGCCCTCTGGACAATTCGGGGTCCATATTGCTGTCTATATTCGTATCTTCTTCTTCATCTTCATCTTCATCCTCACGGTTCTTATCCTTCTTATTGCCTCCGAACCAGTTCTTGAATGTCTGGTTATTGAATGTGTATGAGAAATTTTGAGACATTCCCTGAAAACGTCCAAAACGCCCCTGCGAGTACTCCGTATGATTTCCTTCTATAATGTTCCCGTTTCTGTCGAACTCGTAGGCGTATGTGGCAAAAACTGCATTCAGGGAGAATGTGTAGCTCTTGCTCAGTTTCAGACGTAACCGGGTACTTAAGTTACTCCATGGCTTCACTTTTGCTGCCATGTTATAACTCATGCTTGCTCCCAGTTCGTCAATCAGGGATATTTTCTTTGTAGAGTCACGGTCAGCCCTTACTTTCATCTCCAGATTATTGGAAATATCTACGGAAATATTGCCTGTCATTCCTTTAGACGGCACTCCGTAGAGCATTCCCTGATATGGGCTATATTCCACTGTTGACACATTTCCATCGGCATCTGTTTTTACATAAGTTCCCCAAAAACCGTATCTTTCAGCCCCAAAATCTGGTGCATAGCTGAAGTTTATGGTTGGCGTAAAGACGTGGCGTATAGCAACAATTTTCTTCCCCCATATTGGCGTGTACATACCATAGAGTTTGGTTGATGCGGACATTGAAACATTATAATTGTAAACGTTGTAGAAGCCGTATGTGGTATCCCTTACTTCCTGCTGTGACTCAGTGTTCCAAGAACGATTTATCTTGTGAGAGTACATGCGGTCCGTGAAATTGAATGAGGGGGTGATATTTATATAGTTAAACAAAGAGAACGAGGCATTGATGGGGATGTCGTGCTTCATGCCATTACGCCAGTCTCGAATAAGATTTGAATGCAGCAACAGGCTTTCTTTCGTACTTATGCTATTATTGAGAGTACCTGTATAGCTCATGGCAATCTTCTCATACCAGCGTTCTTTTCCTACTTGTTTTTTACGTCTGAAAGGGTTGAATCTTGCCAATGTGATATTCAGTGACGGAAGAGTCATTGAAATAGAAGAATCACGCATGTTCTGCGAGAGGTTCATGGATGTGGATATCGTCAATCCTATGTCAGAGAATGTTTTGCTGTATGAAATACTTGAGGTGCGTGTGCTTTGTGTCCTACTCTGCGGGTTATACATGGAGTTGAGGTTATTCTGCTCATAGCTTGATGTGGCGAAGTTCACGCTTGCCTGGAAACTCTGGGATGGATTGGCCTTAGCATCTTGCCTATGGCTCCACTGGAACTTAAAACTCTTGCTCACGCTGTAGTCAGGCATGTTCTTCTCTCCCTCCTTAGTATTTTGATACGAGAAGTTTATAGAGCCGCTGAAGCGATAGCGCTTTCGGTAATTACTCATTGCAGAGAGACCCCAAGAACCTTTTGTGTATATTTCACCAAGAACCTTCAAATCCACCTTGTCGCTAATGGCAAAATAGTATCCTCCGTCCCGCAGGTAGAATCCCCTTACCGTTTCGTCACCGTATGTAGGCATGATTAAACCGCTGGAGAAATCATCAGTAAAAGGGAAAAAACCATAGGGTAAAGCCAATGGAAGAGGAACATCTTCGACTACCAGATAGGCCGGTCCGAATACCACATCCTTACCTGGTCGCATTTTTCCTTTTGTCAGCGCCAGATAGAAATGCGGATGTTTGGCATCACAAGTAGTATATTTGCCATCCTTGAAAAACATAGTGCCCGTACTGTCTCGTTTGCTTTCTCCACTAATAAGATAACCCTCACCCTGCTGTGTATAAACGTTGTTTATGAATGCCCTACGAGTCTTGAAATTGTATGCTATGTCGTCCGGTTCATATTCATCGCTTCCCTGTTTGAATACTGGTGGAGTGATGATATTGCCCAACGAATCACGACGGCTGACAGCATGCACGAGCGAACTGTCCATACTCATCGTGATGAGATCAGCTTCCAACTCGAGATTTGTGTAGTTCACCTTGGCTTCTCCAAACAAATTGGCGCGATTGGTTTCATAATCGAATGTGATAGAGTCACTTGCAGTATATTCTACAGGAGCATCCAACGCATTTCTGCTTTGTCCTGCTGTATCCACGTTTACAGTATCTTTCTCTGCACGCATTCCGCCACGATTCAGTATTACTGTATCTCCGTCAATAACTACATACCGTAAGGAATCCATCTCTGAGATGCTGTCGCCCAAGGCAATCCTCAGACTATCAGTAATCAGCTGTTCAGCACTGTCGCTCAAGGCAATCCGCACACTGTCGGCAAAAGAATGAATCACACTGTCAGCAAATTCATTTCTCATGCCGTAACCCCTCACGCTGTCGCCTATAGAGGCTACTGTATCATCAAGAGAAACGAACTCGTCAACAACGTTCCTGCTATCCTTTTGGACAAAAGGTTTGGCAGTGGCGACAAGGAGACCTAACGCGTTAATAATGAGTAGTATATAGACTAATTTTCTGGTCACTTTTGTATTGAGCATGAAGGCTTACGCCTCAAACAGCCACAAAAGTATGGAAAAAAGGACACACAAACAAATATAAGGTTCTTATTTTAGGGATTTTAACCGAAAGTGTTAAGCCATTGTTTCATACGGGCAATGCTTCCGTCACCGAACTTTTCCAAACTGCGGAGCACTTGTTCGGGTGTGCGGCGGCGCTCCAGATGCGTCTTGGAAAAGAATTTGTCTGCATAACATATAATTTGTTCCTCTATGGTTTCAGGGCTATAGTCACGCATTGGCAGCGGTAGGTTTTGCTGCTGAATGGCATCTGTAGTTATGCCAGTTCCCGTATGGCGTTCAGCCACTCTTGCATGACGGATAAGCCCTTCATTAACAAGTAGTTTAGCCCCCAAAATTCCATGACATATATATGGTTGTGTTCCGTAACATTCTATACCTGGCGCATTGGTTAGAAATATACCTATGTCATGTAGCATAGCAGCCTCGTAGAGAAACGTTCGGTCTGCATTTAGCTCTGGGTGAAGGTGAGCTACTTCCAAAGCCATTTCTGCTACTGCATTGCTGTGCTCAATAAGAATATGGCGCAGTTTGAAATTGTCAGCGTAATATTTGTTTATGATCGGAAGGACTTCCATCTGTATATGAAAGAATTATTCTTTTGTATCCCTTTTACTCGAAGAATATGTGCTTGTAAAAGATTGTTTATCAGTCCCCTATATGAGACTAATTTCAGCTAATTTGTTGCAAATTATTACTTTATTGTCAATTTCCCGTTTTGTATAACCAGCTGTTTGTTAGAGTCATTTGAGACAAATTTTCGCCCGGATATATCATATATATGAACTTTTTGCAGCTCTTTATCCGGTTTAGTCTTATTGATTGCAGCCTCGTCTGCATTATCCGGTGTGGTGAAGGATAAAGATGAAACTACAGTCCAAGGACAACGGACCCACAGTTCATAGTCCATGCCGACCTGCAGACCGTTGAATGTGATACTGAGTTTGTCGCTGTCACCCCCGGCCAGAGAAAGCACAGTCCAGTGGCGCTGATCATCATCATTAACGCCTGTAAGTCCGGCTTTTCTCAGACAATAAGTTACCAAATTACCGGCATAACCATCTGTTGCTTTGTTCTCCACTTCAACTATAAACGTAGCAGAAACCGGACCTTCCGAATCATTGTCATCCCATGCAAATGTTGCATCAGGATTTCCCCACTCTAACACAGGTTTTGTTCCTTGGGATATATTTACCACCTGCTGAAATGGAATCGTCTCGTCGTCATGCGAGAGGCCGAAAAACCTTTCTCCGTACTCCGTAAACCGGCAGAAAGTACGCCACACACGATGTTCGCCTGCTTCCAAGGTCACGGCTGCAAGCCCGACATAATCAGCCTGCTGGAAAATGGCTGTATCAGTCGGCAGCCAGGTCATAACTTCATATGTATATGTTACGGTGGCTTCACCCTCGTTGTGGAAATAGAAATCTACTGCGGTGTATTCCTGACAGTCGGGTTCCCTGAGAAACCTCACGCTGTCACACACAATCCCCAAATTATTCATGTCCAATGTGTCTGAGCAATCAACAACGACATCCGGGTCGGGGTGCAAAAGCAGCATATATTGATTATTGAAAAAACCTTCTGATATGCCGTAAATATCATTGTCTCGAGGTTCAAATGGATTAAGGATGTCCAAATCAAACCATCCGTCATAATCTCCATTATACCCCCAATTGCAATGATAAAAGCCCTTTTCATCGACACCGTCAATATTAAAGGCATGACCTGAGAGCGCCATGTTGTGCCCAGCATAAGCTATTGGATGACCAGCTTCCAGTTCACGACGTAAAATTTGATGCCACCGATTCGGAGAAAAACTCACACGGTCATATAATTTAACCGTACCATATCCGAAAGCATCCCGAAGATAACTCTCTCCATACCAATAGCTTGCACCGCTTGATTCGAGTCCATAATTCATGTTGACTGCCATGCCGCAAGCCAACGAGACCATTGCAACTGCATCAGCTTCTTCATCGGAATATCCATCACGGTAATCATTGCGGATTTTCTCCCAATTAAACGGTGTTCCTGGCAACATGTCTGCTATAATATAATTGTCTGTAGTCCACCCGTGAAGTGTGTCTTTGAGCGTTTCGGGATATGAATAATAAGTCATTATCTGCTCTAAAGCCGTGGCAACACAGCCTGTAAGACAATGTCCGCTGCTTACTTTGTCTTCGGAATATCTCCATTGTGGGCAATACTGGTTAAATGGAGCTCCCTGGCTGCGAACTGTGGTAAGCAGAGGCCCTATCCGCGTTCCTTTTAATTCAGATTGATAGTCTGTTAAATATGAGCTTCGGGTATTGCGTAAACGGGCTAACCGGTGAGCTTTTTTTCTCTGATACAATGGGACTTTTTGACTTTCCTTAATCATCGTACGCAAGACAGGAGGCATTTGTCCGCATTGGGATATATCATATCCGACGAATAAGCCGTCAACAAACATCGAGTCGTTAACAACCTCCTGTGCTGTCAATCTTTGCACGTTAAACAGCCAAGTCAACGTAATGAGAAATAAGAATTGCCTAAGTTTCAAGGTTCTTCTTTAGGTTTTGGATAAGTCTAAATAATAACGTCTGTTTGAATCTCTGTGAATCTGGTAAGTTTGAATCTATAAAAATCAATAGTCCTCTGGTGTGAGTTCTATATCAACCATCTTTTTGCCCGTACTTTTAGAAATATAAATGTATGAGAAGGTGAACTGGCGTTCTTTATAAGGTTTCATAGAAATGTCATTTCGTAGATTCTTACACAGGCGTGTGTGAAATTCTTCAATCACATCGTCCGTTATCAGCGAATCCGCATCTGCTTCTCCGTGTAACGAATAATAGTATGCAAAGCCCTGAGGCTCATCTACATAGACCATAGAATCAAGGTCTGTCATCGCGTCAACGGAATGTGGACATTGCTTATCGGTGAACTCACGTGCTTCACGGCGACAGCGGTCTGCAAAACTTTCTGTGCACCCCACAGTCAGCAGGGATATCATGAACAGTCCCAAAGAGACAAGTATCAGATTTGGCGTTTTCATCGTTAATTTTCGACTGGTTTGAGGCTCAGGTACAGTTCGTCTAATTGTTTCTGTTCGAGACAAGCCGGAGCATCAAGCATTACATCCCGCCCGCTGTTGTTCTTTGGGAAGGCTATGCAGTCGCGTATGGAGTCAAGACCGGCAAAAAGACTGACCCAGCGATCAAGACCATAAGCCAAACCTCCGTGAGGGGGCGCTCCGTACTTGAAGGCATTCATGAGGAAACCGAACTGTTCCTGAGCGCGCTCTTCAGTGAAGCCCAGGATGCGGAACATCTTATCTTGTAATTCCGGATCGTGGATACGTATTGAGCCGCCGCCGACTTCAACACCGTTGCAGACCATGTCATAGGCATCTGCACGTACTGCTGCAGGATCGGTGTCAAGCAGTGGTATATCCTCGTCTTTGGGGTGAGTGAAGGGGTGATGTGTGGCCATAAGACGGCCTTCTTCCTCACTCCATTCGAACATCGGAAAATCGATAACCCAAAGCAGAGAGAACTGGTTCTTGTCACGCAGTCCCATGCGACTACCCATCTCCAGACGCAGTTCGCACAGCTGTTTGCGGGTCTTCATAGCATCGTCGCCAGATAGGATGAGGATGAGGTCACCTGGCTGGGCATTCATCTTCTCTTTCAAGGCTGAAAGAACATTCTGATCATAGAACTTATCTACACTTGACTTCACGCTTCCGTCATCCTGCACACGGGCATAAACCATACCTTTGGCACCAATCTGAGGACGCTTCACGAAGTCGGTGAGCTGGTCAATCTGCTTGCGTGTATATACAGCCTGGCCTGTGGCACAGATGCCGCCGATATATTTGGCATCATCAAACACAGAGAAGCCTGGAGCCTGGGCGAACAGGTCCTTCAGTTCAACGAATTTCATGCCGAAACGTGTGTCAGGCTTGTCACTGCCATAGTATTTCATAGCGTCAGCCCATGTCATGCGGGGGAAAGCCTCCTTTAGTTCTATGCCGCGCAGTTCCTTGAAGAGATGCTTGGCCATACCTTCAAAAGTCTGTAGGATATCTTCCTGAGTGACGAAAGACATCTCGCAGTCAATCTGTGTGAATTCCGGCTGACGGTCAGCACGTAAATCCTCGTCTCGGAAGCATTTTACAATTTGGAAATAGCGGTCCATACCTGATACCATCAGCAGCTGCTTCAGAGTCTGCGGACTTTGGGGTAGAGCGTAAAACTGTCCTGGGTTCATGCGGGAGGGGACTACAAAGTCGCGGGCACCTTCAGGTGTGGAACCGATCAACATAGGTGTCTCAATCTCAAGGAAGCCTAGGCTGTCAAGATAGCGGCGCACCTCCATCGTCATCTTATGGCGCAGTTCCAGATTGCTGCGCACCGGTGTGCGGCGCAGGTCGAGATAGCGGTACTTCATACGCAGGTCATCGCCGCCGTCGCTTTGATCTTCTATGGTGAAGGGCGGAGTGACGCTCTCGTTGAGGACCACGAGCTTCGAAGCAATTATCTCTATGTCTCCGGTAGGCAAGTTCTTGTTTTTGTTGGAACGCTCATTTACAGTGCCCGTCACCTGAATGACATATTCTCGTCCGAGCTTGTTTGCCTGCTCAAAAAGTGTGTTGCAAGCATCTGTCTGTCCTTCAGATGGCTGTTCCTCAAAACAAATTTGGGTTATTCCGTAGCGGTCACGAACATCTACAAAAGTCATGCCGCCCATTTTGCGGGTGCGCTGTACCCATCCTGCGAGAGTAACAATCTCTCCGGCATTGGCGAGCCTGAGTTCGCCACAAGTATGAGTTCTATACATATTTATATATAATGTTTGTCTTTACGGCCGCAAAAGTAGTAAATTTATCCCATTTGTGAGTCTTTCTTCGAGTTTATTTTGTTAAACAAAGCATAAATATTCCAATATTATTGTCCTTAGCTGATTTATTACTACCTTTGTCACCAGATCAGCAAAAAATATAAGATGAAATCGAATCTATTACAGGCTTGGGAAGAAAATGTTGAAAAATCCGGTAAAATTCTCGTTGCTGTAAGCGGTGGCGCTGACAGCGTGGCCCTGCTCTTATCTCTCCATCAGGCTGGATATGATTCTGAGGCGCTGCATTGCAATTTCGCCCTGCGCGGCCTGGAAAGCGACCGCGACGAACTCTTTGTACGTCATCTTTGCAGAACCAACAACATAGCTTTGTCAGTCAAACATTTCCATACTGAGGCTTATGCACGTCAGCACCACGTAAGCATAGAGATGGCGGCAAGGACCCTCCGTTATGAGTGGTTCGAAGAAATGCGCCAGAAGCGCGGTGCAGTTGCTATAGCCGTAGGTCATCATAAAGATGATCAGGCAGAGACGCTCCTGCTGAATTTAATTCGCGGTACAGGTCTGCGAGGTCTGTGCGGCATGTCTTCACACTTGGCACACATAGTCCGCCCACTGCTTGGCGTTTCCCGCTCAGAAATCGAGGAATGGCTCACAGCACAAGGGCAGGATTGGATTGTTGACTCCACCAACCTGCAGGCAGACGCAGCCATTCGTAACCGAATCCGCCTTGAAATCATCCCCGCGCTCGGTCAGATAAATCCATCTGTGGTCAACACCCTTGTTGACACATCCGGACGTATGCGTGAAGCCCTGAAATTGTATGAGAAAGCCCTTGCCTCCGAACGCACACTCATCGAAACTGGGAACAGCATTGATATTCAAGCATTAAAGAATAGCATCGCACCACAAACTATCTTCCATGAAATACTTCATGAACGTGGTTTCACCACCGAACAGGCAGAAGATATATTCAGACATCTCGACGGAGAGCCTGGACATGAATGGCGCAGCGACAAATGGCGACTGCTACGTGACCGTGGACATCTGTTGTGGCAACGTATTGATGAAGAGTTTACCCTGGCTCAACAATTACTCCCATTGGAGGGTCAGGTGCAAATTACTCCGTCAACGAAACTGATTATCCGCCGTCAGCCGCGACGCGCAGACACACAGGTATCCCGCCACCCTCTCATTGCCACTTTCGATTTGGAAAAACTCACTCTGCCTCTTACTGTCCGGTCTGTTCGGCCACACGACAGAATGAAGCCATTTGGAATGACCGGCACCCGTCTCCTAAGCGACATCATGACGGACTTGAAAATGTCTCTGTTTGACAAGGAGCGTCAACTCGTCGTTTTGAGCGGTTCTGATATCGTATGGCTTACAGGACGCAGGGCTGCAGCCGGATTCGAAGTTGATGAAAAAACCCGTTTTATCCTCACCCTCCAACTCGTTTTGTCATAAACATAGCGCAAAGCTCCAATAGTGAGCCCAAAAACAAATGTTCAATAGCCCCCCCCAAAAAAATCATCTGCGTAAGTTATCAACTTGTCAACATGTTAGCATGTTAACTTGTCTCTGCAGCCCCCATCCATTTGTTTTAGTTGGTTTTGCCGACTTTTTTCCCCTAAAAAAATATGCCGGTGAACGTTTCTATCCACCAGCATATTATCTTAAAGCATCTTGAAATTGGGTGCCAGTTTAATCAATCTCTGAATAGCTTTACACTTCGGCGCTGACCGCCTACAGTCCATGTTATAATGTACATACCGCGGGGCATCGGGGTTAAATCAGCTCCGTTGGCAGCACGGAAGGATGTTACACAGCGCCCGTCTGAGGCATAGACTTTGACATCGAAGGTGAGGTCAGAGGGGTTGTCACAGCCAAAATGCAGGCGATGGGCGTAAGGATTATATGCCAATGCATAATCGAAATTCTCTAGCGTTTCCAGAGATGAAGGTATTTGCGAAATGGAATCAAGTACTTCAATTGTCCATTTACGGTTGTTGGAAACCGAATTCCTGTCGTTGGTCGTGTAGCTGAGTACAGGTGTGGCATTGCCAGTCCCGCCGCCGCTAAGATTTGCCGTGTGCTTGGAATAGATGTTTATGAGATTGAATTCGTTGTCGTTTACTTTAGACAGATTCCATTGCTGTCTGGTGCTGGTGCTGTCCAAAGTTGCCAGGTCCAATTGGGTTCCTACATTGACCGTTTCGCCCACCTCTCCTTGTGTGGGGTCGTTCAACGCCATCCCGTTCAAACGGTTTACGATTACGAAATATCCGTTGGAAAGTTTATTTATACTCCACTGCTGATTCTCGCGCCCGTCTGTCAGTTCCCAACACTGCACTTTGTCTGTGGTTACATCGGCATCGAGAAGCGTTTTTGAACCCATGTTAGAAAAGCCATAGAACAAATTGGAGCGCGGTGAAAAGTCAGGAATTACAGGCTCCGGCTGAGGTTCAGGGTCCGGTTCGCCGACATCATATTTTTCAAATGTCTGGGAGAGAAACGGCAGGTGAGTGTTGAGATATGTCTTAATTGCCTGAACATTAGCATCGTAAGTGCTGTAAAGTACGCGCTCGCGGCAGTATCTTGTCTGTAACCCCCAAACCGTATAGTTGTACTCCTGTGATTCGTTAAGCAGTTCCTCCAGACTATCTATCTTTGAATAAAGGTATGACTGTATGTCATTATCAATCAGCTCTTTATATCGGCGGTTGACAAGATGGGCAAACCATGGGTCCTTCCACATTTGTTCCATCCACGGGCGGCAACCGTTAGAAACGCCATAGGCTGACTCTGCCATAAGCTGACGGCTTGTGTCATTTGTGCCGTTGCGGTCCGTTCGGTTGTCGTTGTTATATGCTATGTCATAATCCCAAAGCGGCCCCCAGAAGAGGTGCTGGTTATCTTGGTCCTTATAAAAATATGTGGAAAAGAAGCCATCCACATTGCCGGAAATTTCTGTACAAATGTACCAATTTGCCAAGGAGGTAGAGTCCACTAATGGGCGGTAGCCAGAGGTGGCACTTGTGAAGTCTGAAGAATAAAGGCGGTTCTCAAATTCCTGCACATGGTTCTTGATATAGTTGTATTGCACCTGCTGTATCTCGTCTTCGTCAGGATAGTGTATGCGGATAGGGACATTATAATTGCCAGTGTAGAAGCCGTCGCCCGTAGTCTCCACCCATTGTCCCATGGTGTTGTCCCACTTATATCCGCTGGTAGTGAAATCCTTAAATCCGTCAACTTCAAGCAGATATCCGCCGGTTATGTTGCTCGTGTCTTTGAGTATCTCGTCCTGCTCTGTAATATTTACACGATGCGGACGGACATCAATTTGGTCTGAAATCTGATAGTTGCCGCGGAAGCTGCCGTTTATGGTTAAGTCAACGAACTTAGCTGCCGGATTGAATTTAAGTCCGGTTTTTTCGCCCAAAATGAAGGTGAGGGCATTACGCATCAGAGTCTTATCGAACTGGTTTGCCAACAGTGACCATTTTTTTGCCTTTGCATACCCCTTTCCAAGCAGTTTCTGTTTGGAAGCAAATTTTATACGATATGCATATTTGCCGTGAGCGTTGCTATAGGTGGAATTACCGCGGCAGCGGATTTCCAGACTGTCATAATAGGTCACAGTGTTGTTCTCATCAACATAATACATTGAAGCCCACAGCTCTGTAGTCTTACTCGTCGGCATAGAAGAGTTGTAAGTATCGATATAGACGTGGGGTAAATTGGACTTACGTATGTGTTCAGAGTCGTTGAGAATAATTTCCTGACCTCTCGTTGCCAAAGTGCAGAGAGTCAGAAGACTAAAGATTATAGTGTGTTTCATAGAGAATGAGGTATGCATTGCTTAATGTGGCGGCAAAGGTAGGGCTTTTTTCGCGCATGCCAAATTAAAAAGGCAAAAAAGTTGCATAAACGCGACCCTTTGCGTATCTTTGCGCGCCCAAAGGGCTAAAAATGATTAAATAATTGCAAATAATAAGATTAAATAATTGCAAATAATAAACATAAAAAACATGAACAACAAATGGTTTGAATGCAAGGTGCGGTATGACAAGACTATGGAAACTGGCTTGCTGAAGAAAGTAACCGAAAGTTATCTTGTTGAAGCGCTCAGCTTTACTGAGGCAGAGAAACGTTTCATAGAGGAAATCACCCCATATATTTCCGGCGAATATGAAGTCACGGATATCAAGAGGTCACGCTTGGCAGAACTCTTTGAGAGCAGCGATGCAAGTGCCGACAGATGGTTCAAGGCCAAGCTTGCTTTCATCACTCTCGACGAGAAAAGCGGCGCTGAGAAGCGCACCAGCCAAAGCGTGATGATTCAAGCCACAGATTTCCGCGATTCCCTCAAGAATCTTGATAATGCCATGAAGGGTACCATGGGCGACTGGGTGATTGTAAGTATCGCCGAAACAATGATTATGGATGTGTTCCACTATGTGAAAAAAGAGAACTGACACACCTTTTCCGTTGATTGTAAACCATGGATTATAAACAGAAAATTAAATCTATAACCGAAAAGTTGCCGGAGCGGACAAGGCTCGTCGCTGTATCTAAATACCATCCGTCCGAAGAAATTCAAAAAGCCTATGACGCCGGTTGCCGCATCTTCGGAGAGAGCCACGTGCAGGAAGTGAGGGAGAAACAACTGGTTCTCCCCGGTGATATCGAATGGCATTTCATCGGCCACCTACAGACCAACAAGGTTAAGTATATCGCCCCGTTTATCAGTATGATTCATGCCATTGATACTCCGCACTTGCTGCAGGAGGTAGAGAAACAGGCTTCAAAACACAACCGCACCATACCCTGTCTGCTACAGTTGCATGTGGCAAAGGAAGAGACAAAATTCGGATTTACTACAGAGGAATGCATGGATTTCCTACAAAAAGGCGAATGGATGCAAATGCCTCATGTGCGTATTTCCGGCATAATGTGCATGGCCACCAATACAGACAATGAGGATCAGATCAGAAGCGAGTTCCGCCTGGCTCACGAATTCTTCATGAAAGCCAAAGAAACTATTTTTCGGGATAAGGACTATTTCTGCGAATGCTCAATGGGGATGAGCAACGATTGGGAGATTGCTGTTGACGAAGGCTCAACTCTAATTCGGGTTGGGACAGCCATTTTTGGGCCGAGATAATGTTAAAGGAGTATAAAAAATAAGGTAAAACCGACATTTCGGTCAAATTTGTACCAAAATGGTGCACAAATAATTTGTCCATGTGCAAGTTTCAACGTACCTTTGCACACGAAAAAACAAATTGTGCAACAAATGGATTCAATGTACAGCCCCTCTTTTAATGCCAGTCTTTGTCACAGCATACAAGAGTTTTGGAACAACGATGCCTTGTCTGATTATGGAACAAACACCTTCCAATATAAGGACATCGCGAGAATTATTGAGAAACTTCACATCATTTTTGAGGCCTCAGGCATAGAGCATGGAGACAAAGTCGCCATCTGCGGTAAGAACTCCGCCAGATGGGGAATAGCTTTTCTTGCGACACTTACCTACGGCGCAGTGGCAGTTCCTATACTGCACGAGTTCCACCCTGAGCAGATTCATGATATCGTAAACCATTCTGAAGCCAAGCTCTTGTTTGTCGGTGACCAGGTATGGCCGAAACTCGACCCGGACAAGATGCCCATGCTTGAAGGTATCTTCGGCAATTCCGACGAAGAATACAAATTGCATGTCGGCCGTACAGATAAGGTAAGGTACGCGCGTGAAAACCTCAACCGTCTCTTTGGAGAGAAATTCCCAATGAATTTCCGTCGGCAACATATCTCTTACTATGAGGACAAGCCCGATGAGATGGCTATTCTGAACTACACCTCTGGCACAACGTCCAACTCCAAGGGCGTAATGATTCCCTATCGGGCTATCTGGAGCAACTGTGAGTTTGCGTTCCAGGTGATGGGTGAACATGTAGGAACAGGCGCACGCGTGCTATCCATGCTACCTATGGCACACATGTACGGCATGGCTTTTGAGTTCATCTATGAGATGATTTGTGGCGCCCACGTCTATTTCCTTACCAAGACACCCTCACCACAGATCCTGCTCAAGGCCTTCGCAGATATCAAACCGAATATCATCATTGCTGTACCTCTGATTATTGAAAAGATTGTACGTAAGGCTATCTTCCCGAAGATTCAGGCGCCGGCTATACGTTTAGCCCTTATGACGCCATTCCTGCGCGATCGCGTTAAGGCAAACATACGCCGCAAGATGCAGACCGCATTTGGTGACAATTTCTATGAAATAATCGTTGGCGGCGCTGCAATTAACTATGATATTGAGACATTCCTCAAAGGAATCGGTTTCAATTACACCATCGGTTACGGTCTCACGGAGTGTGCTCCGATTCTTGCCTACGAAGACTGGAAACGATTTGTGCAGGGTTCATGCGGCAAGGTTGCCCCGCGCATGGAAGTAAAGATTGACAGTCCCGACCCGTATAAGATTCCAGGTGAGATTCTTGCCCGCGGCATGAATATTATGCTGGGATATTACAAGAATGAAGAAGCGACCAAGGAAGCGATGCGCGGCGGTTGGTACCACACTGGCGACCTCGGTGTCATTGACCACGAAGGCAACATCTTCATCAAGGGACGTTCGAAGAACATGCTTCTCGGAGCCAACGGGCAGAATATCTATCCTGAGGAAATCGAGGACAAACTGTCATCACTGCCGTATGTAAGCGAATGTGTTGTAATTCAGAAAAACGAGAAACTTTATGGTCTTGTTTATGCTGATCCGGACGATGTGCGCAAGGGGCATCTTACACAACAGCAACTGGAGGCACAGATGGAAAAGAACCGTCAGGACCTAAACATGATCATCCCTTCATACGCACGTCTTCATGCCATCAAACTGATGCCGGAAGAATTTGAGAAGACACCAAAGAAGAGCATCAAGCGCTACAAATACATGGATTATCCGGTTTAAAACTCAAGAAATGATTCCAAATAGCTTTAATGCCTGGGTACAGGAGAGCATACAGAAATACTGGGATTTGCCAGCCCTTTCAGACTACGGGGTACAGACATTCCAATACAAGGATGTCGCACGAATAATCGAAAAACTGCACATCACCTTCGAAGCATCTGGTCTGAAGCCGGGTGACCGTGTCGCTATATGCGGACGCAATTCAGCCCGGTGGGGTATTGTGTTCTTTGCCACACTTACCTACGGCGCCGTGGCAGTACCTATTCTCCACGAATTCCTCCCCGAGCAGATCCATGATATAGTAAACCATTCTGAAGCCAAGCTCTTGTTTGTCGGCGATCAGGTATGGCCGAAACTTGACCCGGATAAGATGCCCAGACTGGAAGGTATCATTGGAAATTCCAACGATGAATACCGTTTATTCGTAGGCCGTACGGAGCAGGTCCGCTATGCACGCGAAAATCTCAATAAACTCTTCGGAGAGAAATACCCTAAGAATTTCCGTCCGCAGCATCTGAATTATCATATGGAGAATCCGGATGACCTGGCAGTGCTCAACTACACCTCAGGTACCACCTCCAACTCCAAAGGGGTGATGATACCATACAGGGCCATTTGGAGCAATACCAAGTTCGCTGTTGAACGCATCGGCATTTACCTCAAGCCTGGAGATAAAACAATTTCCATGTTGCCGATGGCGCACATGTATGGCATGGCATTCGAATTCATTTTTGAGTTCCTCATTGGGGTGCATGTCAATTTCCTCGCAAAGACCCCTACCCCGTCCGTGCTGCTTACCACATTCTCCGAGGTACGTCCGCGTCTAATCATTGCCGTTCCGCTTATAATAGAGAAGATCGTGCGAAAAGCTGTTTTGCCTAAGCTGCAGACTCCAGCTTTGCGGATTGCACTTCATACTCCTCTTCTGCGTGATCGCGTCAAGGCTGAGATATGCCGCAAACTTCAGGATGCTTTTGGAGGTAATTTCTATGAAATCATTGTCGGAGGCGCTTCATTCAGCCAGGAGATAGAGTCTGTTCTGAAAGACATAAATTTCAAATACACGGTGGGCTACGGTACCACTGAGTGTGCCCCCTTACTCGCTTACGAAGACTGGGAACACTTCGCAAAAGGGTCATGCGGCAAGGCCGTTGACCGCATGGAACTGAAGATTGACAGTCCCGACCCGAAGAACATACCGGGTGAGATTCTTGCCCGCGGCATGAATGTGATGCTTGGATATTACAAGAACCAGGAAGCCACCGACGAGACCTTACGCGACGGCTGGTACCACACTGGCGACTTGGCTGTCATAGACGATGAAGGAAACATCTTTATCAAGGGACGTTCGAAGAACATGCTTCTCGGAGCCAACGGGCAGAATATCTATCCTGAGGAAATCGAAGACAAGCTCGCCTCTCTTCCCTACGTTACCGAATGCGTTGTAATCCAGAAGGAAAACAATCTGTATGGCCTTGTTTATTCAGACCCGGAGGAAGTGAAACTCGGAGGGCTGACAGAAGCTATGTTGGAAGCACAGATGGAAAAAAACCGCCAAGATCTGAATCAGGTAATCCCCTCTTATGCCCGCATTCATGGCATCAGACTTGTGCCGGAAGAGTTTGAAAAAACTCCGAAACGCAGCATAAAGCGCTACAAGTACAAATCTTATCCTGTGTAAACAGTGTAAACCGCCATAGCGGCAAATCAACGACAGAGGCATTCCGTCGCTTAAAGCCTTAATAATAAATGCAGGGACACATGCACTTTGCCTTTACCTCAAGCCTGAGCCGGAAACATTCAGTTCTCGCCTATATTCAGTCTCGCCTATATTCACTTCTCGCCTATATTCACTTCTCGCCTATAGGCCCTTGACTCAAGACTTTTGACCGGCACAAACCGCTTTATCACATATGCAGATATGAATCCTTGAAGCCAAGGAAGTAGAGCACGCCGTCGATTCCGATGGTGTTGATACTCTGCTTTGCATTGGCCACGACACGAGGTTTGGCGTGGAAGGCAATACCCAGTCCGGCCAGTGAAAGCATTGGTAAGTCGTTGGCTCCATCACCTACAGCAATCGTCTGCTCCAGATCCACCTTCTCCACTTGGGCAATAAGTCGCAGCAGTTCGGCCTTGCGCTTACCGTCAACGATCTCACCGCAGTAATGTCCGGTCAGTCGGCCGTCCTCGCCCACTTCCAGTTCGTTGGCATAGACATAATCGATGCCGAATTTCCGCTGCAGATATTCACCGAAGAAGGTGAAGCCTCCGCTCAGGATGGCAATCTTATAACCATATCGTTTCAGAACCATCATCAGTCGGTCCACGCCTTCGGTTATAGGCAGATGTTCGGCGATGTCCTGCATGACGCTGATATCCAGTCCCTTCAGCAGAGCTACGCGTCGAGTGAAGCTCTCCCGGAAATCAATTTCACCCCTCATGGCACTCTCCGTGATTGCCCTCACCTCGGCCCCCACTCCATTACGTTCGGCCAGTTCGTCGATACATTCCGTCTGGATTAGTGTAGAGTCCATATCGAAGCAGATGAGGCGGCGCATACGGCGGTACATGTCATCCTTCTGATATGAGCAGTCCATCTCCATATCCGACGAGAGTGACATCAGCTGTTCGTGCAGTTCTGCCTTGTCGCGGGGCGTGCCTCGAACGGAAAACTCTATGCATGCCTTTGCAGACTCTCTGTCCTCGTGCAGAGGCGGACGCCCAGTAAGCCGACGTATGGAGTCGATATTCAGTCCCTGGTCGGCGATTATTTTGGTCACAGCTCCTATCTGGCTGGCTGCAAGCCGTCGGCCCAGCACGGTGAGTATGGAGCGGTTCTTGCCCTGACGTCCCACCCATGCGTTATATTCTTCCACGCTGACCGGAGCGAAATGCACGGTAACACCCAGTTCAGAAGCCTTGAACAGCACATGCTTCATCACACTTCCGCTATTCTCCTCACTTACATAAATCATGATTCCCAATGAAAGGGTATTATGAATATCAGCCTGACCTATGTCCATGATGTCCGCTTCGTAGCGGGAAAGAATTTCCATAAAGCTGGCAGTGAGGCCCGGTCGGTCCTCGCCTGTGATGCGTAATAATATCAATTCTTTATTCTGTTCCA
Source organism: Bacteroidaceae bacterium (assembly GCA_024699495.1). Classification (GTDB taxonomy): domain Bacteria; phylum Bacteroidota; class Bacteroidia; order Bacteroidales; family Bacteroidaceae; genus Physcousia. The sequence goes on from JAILPK010000013.1 coordinate 42,780, forward strand.
TATTATTTCGATTTGCTTTTTTCAATGGCAAAGATACAAAATAATTCTTTACCGGTTACAAAATATTGAAAATTATGAATTTGAATTATGAATCTTACTCATATATTCCATTGTTATAGTCGTTCTGATACTGAACACAGGTCTTTCCCGTGGCCTTTTTGAAGAAACGCATGAGATGACTTGGCTCAGAGAAGTTGAAATCGTATGCAATCTGGCTCTGCGACTCCTGCGGCATCTCCTTATCTTACAACAATCTTCTTGCTGCCTTCTATATAAAAGCCCTTACGCAAGCGCACTGTATAGTTGGCGGCTTTTCTTCCGTCCAGCATATAAATGTCTGGCTGTTTCTTATTTACCTGGTTGCTTGTCAAACCAGTAGTTCCCATGCCAAAGTACCGACAGAGGAAATTGTAATTCTTTTCATACCAGCCTTTGACATATTGAAGTTCATCAAACAAATTTTCTTCCAGAGGAACCGGATTCCCGTTCCACTTTTCCCACTCCCTCTTCCAAGCGCCGGATTCAACCAACTTTTCTGCACACGAGTCAAGACGCATACATATTTTTTCTACAGAGAAAAGAGTTTCGCTGTGTTCCCTCCACATTGTGTTCAGAGAGTCATTGAATCCGTCTATGTTATGTTCTATAAGGCGGTTGTAGGGCCCTGCGTTGGTGTAATTTCTTACCGGAGCAACCACATCATTGTATTCTCCGTCATAATTACCGCCTAAGGACATATCCATATCCCAGGGTGTCAGCACATAACGGTGAGCCTTGGCGATATTGACCACAGAGAGGAAGGTGTTTTTATATAGATTGTCGCCGATTCCCAAAGCTAAGGCAAAGAGGATATAGTCAGTAAGGTTTTCCTTATAAAAATAATCATTGTAATTTGTTTTAAACGTCTCGTCTGATGTGCTGTAGGAGCAGAAACTGATAAGGTCCATCAGAGGTTGCCACGTGTCAATCGAGGGATAATCATCGGGATATTTTAGCTCCCATGCATTCCACGTAACTTTGTCCACATCCATCTCTTCATAACGCATCAGATTGTAACCTGCTTTCCAGTTGATTCCTTTATATAGGATGCCTCTTACATCTGCGCTGCCGTCGTCTCCGGTTTGCACCTTCTTCAGCCCTAAAAGTTTCCTGTCTATCTTGTCTGACATACAGAAGAGCCCGAGATAATCTCCGTTGACAAACACCTCGACAAACTCTCCTTTGGTCCCATTCCTTTTTCCGAAATTTGTCTCATAAGGCAATTGGCTAATATCGTTCCATATATCAAAACACAGCCTGTTTCTCATCCTCGTCCGGTCGATGGCCATGGCATCCAGAATCCAGCTATTTTCATTCCTTATGCCGAAGATATTTGCATCCAGGTCCTCTCCATTTTCATCAATCAGTTTCACGGCGAAACTCTTCTTGTTATATCTTGTTGAGGAGGCGCCGCGGATTCTGTATAAACAATGGAACCTCGACACTTCACTTGAGGGGTTCGTTCTGCAATAATAGTCGGTGATTTCAATCTCTCCACGCACGTATTCCGTTATATTCATACTTGCCATATCCACAATGATATTCACCAGCGGCAGCGAACCCCCATTCACCTTCCCCTTCATCTCCTCGTACGTGATCTCCTGTGCGTGGATTGGCAGACTCATTAGTATCAATAAGAGGAATAAAATTCTTTGCATATTCTTTTGCGGGCAGGGGGGCACTTTTCTTGAAAACGGCAATAATATCTTTATTGTTTTCTCGATCATGTTTCTATTTTCTTAGGATAATTTCTCTTTGAGCAGACCAGACATTCTCCTGCTTGGCGGCAGGCTACTGCCTAACGAAATGCGGATAGTCCGGCTCACCCAATGTGGGGTCATACCCGAAGCCTTCATAACTGAAAGCCGCAAGGTCCGACGGCCTGTGAATCCGATGCCCGATGATAAAACGGGTCATCGCACCGCGACAGGTCTTGGCCCACACAGCCTGCATCTTCAGCTCCTTCCCCTGACGCACATAGAACAAAGGCTGAATGACACGCACCTCGCTGCGCACGCGCTGCCAGTCGAAGAGATGCTGGTATTCTTCCGTGGCCAGATGGATCAGAATGCCGTCGTCACCCTTCACAGCATCAATCAGAACATCCGTCAGACGGCTCTTCCAAAAGCCAAACATCTGCTGACCGCCTCCGCTGGGGAGTTCCACTTTCCCCTCCATGCGATAAGGCAGAATGCCATCCAGGGGGCGCAGCAGCCCATAGAGAAAAGAGGTGATCCACAGCCGCTGCTGCGCTTCATTGAGTTCTGCCACAGTCAGCGTGTCTGCCTTCAGATGTTTATATGCCTGTCCGTGGTAGGCCAGTATGGCCGGCAAAGTGGTTGACGGTTCAAAGAATCGCAGAAAACGCTGTTTGTTCTGATCGGCAATCTGCTGACTGCAGGCAAGGATGTCAGCAATAGATTCGGAAGAATACTGAGCCATGTCTCGGGCAAAGGATTCTGCTTCTCTCTGAAAAAGCGGCTCCGACAGGCTCACATCTGGCAGCGAGCGCAGTTTGTCGTTCATTATTTTTGCTGAGGCGAGAATAATCTGCATGGTGTTATTTAAGTAGTTTCGTGATTTGCCGTTCGGTGGCGTTGGGGAGCAGTTGCGTGAGGAAATCCTTCATCTTTTGATACGACTCCTCCGGTGTGCGCTCACACATGCAGGCTTCTTCTCCCAGGAGCCTTTCCGGCGTTGTGAGCAACGACCATCCAAAACCATACTCACGTCCGTGCTTATCCACGGGATAGACAAAATCCTCAGTCACGATGCGACAGGCCATTTGCAGGCGTCCCACGTAAGCGTCGAATTTCGAGCGCATATTCTTACCCGTGAAGTCGCAGGCTGCACGCAGGTCGCGCGTTATCATGCTGTCGTTCTCGCGCAGGGTCATGAGGATGGCATCTTCTATAGACCCCTCCTCTGGCAGGGGGTGTGTGCTTCGGCGCCAGTTGCAGAAGTCTGGCCACCACTCGCGGCTGATGAAGCCGGCCTTGCCCGCAAAGAACTTGCCATAGACACATCCGCCTTCACGCACCACAGAGCCTTTCCACTCCCACAGCGGCCACTCCCAAGAGCCGTCGTCAAACTGCGTGAAACGACACTCCTCTCCGAGCAAACTCTCTGCGGCAAAGCCCTGTATGCTGCTGTCCAGCAATGGCAGGAACCCCAATTTCTGCACAGCCTCTGTCAATTCGGGACAGGAATGTATCAGTTCGTCTTCAGATACATCTGCCTGCCCCCACACTTTCTTGAAATAATCTTCTAAAGATCTCATCGGTCAGTAAAAAATCAACTACTTTATTCTGCTGCAAAGTTACATATTATTCTCCACCATCTGCTCACATTAACTCAGATTAACACACATCGTATTGACACTTTGCAGAGTTTCTTATAGCAGACGCAACACCATGTGATGCTTCCCAATTGTACAATTATAAAAGTACTTGCAAACAAATATAAAAAACAATCTCATTTTATTGGCAAAACTATTTAAAAAAAAGAACAAAAGTCTTCTAAAAATTTGAATAGAGACTCTCCTCAATATTAATAGTAGCTTTTTCAGATAAAAAATAATGCTTTTTGGGGGCAAAAACCATGCTTTTTCAGACAAAAAATAATGCTTTTTTTGGGCAAAATGCATCTTTGGTAAAATTATTAGACACTCTTAAACATCCCAAAATAATGGGAACCGGCTTCCAATCGTGGGTAGAGGCATTTAAGATCTGCTTTTAATACAGACAGTTATTTTGGATAAGATGATAAGCCCTTCGTCTGTTGTCCTTGCTCTTGTTGTAAGTCGGACTTGATTTATTTGGGGTGATAATTATAGAACGTCAAGCGGTGAGGCCGGAATGCAGTCTTCTGTGCGTGCGATATAAGCCGATACGACCAGAGTCAATTTGCAAACACGCATACGTTCACGTCTTCTGAAGATCCCTCCTGGAGGTGGATTTGGTAACCAGCCACACACCTGAGAACACGAGCACCACAGCCAGGGCATGCGAGGGTCTCAATACTCCGATTCCCATCAGAAGCGAGGCCGCCACAGAAACGATGGGCTGTACATAGTTGTAAACGCTGACGACCGTGGGGCGCAGTGTTCGCTGTCCTACCATCGTCAAAATGTAACATAAAAAAGTGCCGATAAGAACAACATAGGCCACCTCCAACCAGGTCTTATATGGCATGTTATGTGAGACGACAGCGGTGACGTGGGTGAAAGTGAACGGCAACAACATAAGTGTTGCCCATGAAAACATGTATTTGTTTATGGTGAAGACGCTGTAGCGACGAATCAGAGGATTGAATAGCGACAAATACAAAGCGAACGACAGCTGAGCCAGCAGACAGAGCAAGTCGCCGCGGATATCCCCTACTCTGCCATCTGCATGAGCCGCCGACGTCATGATCAACATCAGCGCACCGCAGCAGCCTAATCCTACGCCCGCGGCCTTCTTGCCTGTAATCGGTTCCTTTAATATGAGGGCCGAAAGCAGCATGGCAAAGATAGGCATAGAGGTTGTTACTATAGAGGCATTGATGGGCGACGTGATGCTCAGACCTATGGTGTAGCAACACTGATTGAACACCAGTCCGAAGAGACCTGCGCCGCAGAACATCAGTTTGTCGCGCAGCGGCACCTGCTCCTTCGGTGCGAAGAATGAAGCCAGCCAGAACAGCATACAAGCTCCCGCCACGCGGAATGTCACCATCGTGATGCCATCCACCCCATGTGTCATGGCATCTTTGCCTACTGGAGCCATCAGTCCCCATCCGGCACAAGCGCCGAACATAGCAAGATGGGCTATCAGCGGTCTTTTGTTATTATTTTGCATATTCCTCTCCTCACTCATTTAGAACCGCGGCTTTAGCTCGTCTGGAGATTCGTTGGTGAAGAGGTTCACGGGGGGCTCGTCCTTCTCGTAGAAGTGGCGGATCTGGTCGGGGGTGAGGGTGAGGGACGGGCGGAAGTCGGGACTGCTCATATACTGCAGGATGGCGTAACGCATCTGACGGGCAACGGGGCGGCTGTCCAGATTGTTGGTGATGTCCATGGTTGTCATGATGAGACGGCCGGAGAGGACATTGGCCTCTATGAGCATACCGAGTTTGCGGGATATGTGCCAGGTGTCGATAGGCTGAATCGGGGGCTGGTAGTCCGCGGGCAGTTCGGAGAGGTTCATCACCTGAGCGCGGTTGAGCAGTTCCCACCAGTTGAGGTTGGCCCAGTCGTCCGTGGGGAAATTGCGGAAGAGGGGATGTTCGCGGTCTATGACGGCGCCCGTGGTGTGGGGCGGCTTCATCTTAAACCACGAGGTGTTCCAGAAGACGGGCAAATACTGCTGTTTCACGGCTGCCCCGTAACGCACCTTACCCGCTGCAGTGAGCAGCACGGTACCGCCCTTGCGCAAGGTCTCTATGGCTTCGGGGGTGAGAGTGGGGGCAATTGAAGGCCCCTCTCCGACTCCCCCCGTGGGGGGGAGGGCGGAGGGATAAACCCAGAGGTCGTAGGAGTTGGTGATGACGTTGTCGGCGCTGAGAGAGAGGCGGAAACGGCGCGGGAGACTGCGGCCGCCGAGTGTGAGGGAGTCGAACGGGAGGGTGATGTGTCCGAGGGTGTTCACTTTGTTCAGCGGGATCTTCGCGGTGAGGAAGGAGTCCTGACGGCAAACGGTGCTGTCTTCATTCAGAAGTTTCCAACGCATTTGTGTCGGTTTCAGCGGCGCGAAGGCGTTATAGAGGATGATGTCGGCGGAGAGGGTCTCGCCCTGAGTATAGACGAATCGCGGCAGAGCTGCCATGATTACTACGGGGCCGCAGGACTCGCGCCACTGGCGAGCGGTGATGTACCCCTTCTCGCGCCAGAAAGCGTTGAGGACGCCCACGAGGGCTGTGCCCTGGCCGCTGTAGTCGTTGAGCCCGAGTAGCTGGAAGCCGGTATAACCGGGCGTGCGCAGGTTACGCTCCATCTCGAGTTTGTAACAGAGAGCCTGCAGATGGCCGCTTGCCATAAGGAAATCGCGGGCGCGGGAAGACATCCCGTTTTTCTCCAGCAGGTCGGCGAAGATGTCGAAGTTGAGGGCGCGGTAGGCTCCGGTGTATTGCCGGCGCTCGTCGAGGTCGGGGAAGGCGCACCACTGGCCCTGTTCGTGGCTGATGTAGGGGGAGGTGTTAACGGACTCTCCCCCCGCCCTCCCTATAGGGAGGGAGCGAAATGAGGACCGGATTTGCGTTCCATCTTCGTCCTTTGGCTGTTGACCTTTGTCTTTAGACTTTTGAACTTTGACATTACCGCTTAAACTTCTTGAACTTTTTAAACTACTTAAACCTTCTGGACGGAAGTTGCGGGGGATGGTGATTTCGTCGATGTAGGTGTCGAGGGTTTGGGGCGGACGGTTGAAGTTGAGGCCGCGGGCGCCACCTTTCACGTGGTAGTCGCTGCCGACGTCCCACTCCCATCCGCCACCGACGCTGGCTCCACAGTAGATGCGGCGGGAGTCGGTCTTACGCCAATAGTCGCACCAGTTGGCGATCCACTCGGTCCACCGACCGGCGGGTTCGTTGCCGGAGGCCATCATGCAGAACGAGGGGTGGTTGCCATAGGTCTCAACCATACGCTTCGTTTCTTCCATGAGGTAGGTGTCTATGGTCATCCCGTTGCCGAGTTTCACGCCGTGGTTTGGCCACGAGGGGCCTTCGGGCTGCAGGTAAATGCCGAAGCGGTCGGCTGCGCAGAAAGCGGCTTCGGGCGGGCAGTAGCTGTGGAAACGGATGTGGTTGAGACCATACTCCTTGCATTTCTTCATAATGCGCATCCACTCAGCCTCGTCTGTGGGCGGATAACCTGTGAGAGGAAAGACGCAGTTCTCCACGGTGCCGCGCATATAGATTGGGTGGTCGTTGAGGATGATGTCGCGCCCGCGGACGCTTATCTCGCGCATACCGAACTGAGTCTCGTATTCATCGTCACCGGCAAAGACCTTGAGCTGATATACAACGGGCGAGAACTCATCCCACAACTGCATCTGGTTTCCCATGTTGAGAATAAGGGTAATGCGGCTGCGCAGAGCCTCAACCATGCGACTGGTGACACGGATGGGCTGGCCCGTTTTGGGGGCGCGGCATACGGCCTCGGCCTTTACGAAATAGTCCCACAGGGGCAACAGACGGAAGCCGTTGGTGTGGTTTTCGAGCGTCACGACCACCTTGGCCTGCCGCTTATGGATGTCGGGATAGACCTCGACGTGGCGAATGTTCAGTTTGTGCGGACGGCCCTGCAGCTCCACACGCCCCACGATGCCGTTCCAGTTGCCCTGAGTCTGGTCAGTGACGCTGTGAGAGTCCTGCCCCACCCCGACATTCTCTATGCCGTTATACACACAGATGGAGATGTCGTTACGGTGGCCCGGGTTGATATAATCCGTGACGTCATAGACATGGGGGACGGAGAGGCTGTTGCGATGCCCCACCTTATGTCCGTTGATATAGGCGAAGGTCTCTATATGGGGGCGTTCCAGGAAGAGGGTGATGCGCTCTCGCTTCCAGCTCTTCGGCACATAGACAGAGGTGCGGTACCAAGCGGGACCTACGTAGCGGTGTGTGGGCGTGAGGAAGAAGGGGAACTTCACGTTGTCATCGCGCCGGTACTTTTCCATCCAGGGGTTGAAATAATAGCTGGAATCGTACGTGGAGCCGGTCCACTCGGTGCGTACCGTGACGGGATAGCCTTTATGCTCAGCGACCATAGAACCGGGAATGGGCATCTGGTCGTTGAAGTGGAGCGAATCACCCAACGACAACTCCCACACGCCGGTGAGGTCAATGACTATCTGCGCAGGGAGGGGACTACAGAGGAGGAAGAATAAGAGAAAAAGAAGGGCCCCACCCCCCTGCCCCTCCCTTGTAGAGAGGGGAGTAAAATGAGGACAGCAGGACGCTATCAATTTACGGAACAAATTATTCAAATTAAACAAATTATTCTTAAACAACGGATTCAACGGATTTTACGGATTTAGATAAATGCATAATTCATAATGCATAATGCATAATTAAGAATGCATAATTGGCAGGACACTATCATTTAAAGGAACACGAATTATCACGAATTAAACGAATTTTTATTAAACAACGGATTACACGGATTTAACGGATTATAAATCTATGCTTAATGCATAATTGGCTGGACATTATCATTTAAAGGAACACGAGATTTGTCGAAGACCCACGACCTTGGGAGTAATGTTCAGATAATTAACCATCGCGCAAGCCTGATTCGTACAATTAACTTTGTTGATTGTACTCCCGCTCGGCAGACTGAAAGCAAGCTTTCGTATGCTCTCGCTTATTCGTACAATTCGTATGATTCGTGTTCAAAAACTAAGCATCGCGCAACCTCTTTTACATTTTGCATTTTACTTTTTACATTTTACTTTTTACATTTTACATTACTCAGTATGTTACCGACTCGGTGTGGGAGCCTACGTAGCGGCGGTCGAGCTCCTTCTCGTCACGCGGATAGTCGTGTTCATCCTGTCCGCACTCTGAGCAGCGGTAGATGTCGTCCCAGATCTTGACGTGATAGAGCACTTCGTAGTCATGCATACGATAGGTATCTGTGGTCTGCGAGTGGTTCTGCACGTTGGTTTTGTAAGAGCTCACCACACTGCCGCCCCGAGTAACGGTGTTCTGTGTCCAAGTCTGCCAACGGTCGGTGACGCTGGAGAGCAGCTGGCCGCGTTTGGACTCGGTGCGCCACTCGTCATATTCCTGATGCAGGGTGCGGGTCTCGAACGACATAGTGTTGAGGCGGCGGCAACCGATGCAACGGGTGTGCGGATGTGTGTTGAGCACCATCGTGGTTATGGCCCAGGCGAAGGGGAAAGCAAAGAAAGCGGCCGGGAAGACAAACCACCAGTAGCTGCCCCAAACCAGTATCATAACGCCCCAGGCGTATGCTCCCAAGATGCCTATTATCGAGAGCAATACGGTCAGGACGGTGTCGCTCAGAGGATAATAGACATAACGGTAATGAATGAGGAAGGCGGCCAGGAACATCGGGATATATCCGATGAAGGCTTGCCAGAGCAGTCCGAAGAAGCCATAGATGGCAGCAAGGAGGACGAGGAGCCCCCAAACTACCCAACTCATGTTACGGCCGGCGGGGAACGTCTCATAGATAGGTTCCTCGATGAGTTTGGCGAGCCAGCCTTGATCAACAATCTTGTCGGCCCAAGGCAGATATTTCAGGATGAGGCGGTTGCGCGTGCGCTTGGCGAAGGTGTCGTATGACTGAATGACGCCATCGGGCGAGCAGATGAAACGGACGCTATAGACGTTGCCATCGTCGGGGTCGAAGATGCGGATTCGCGAACGGGCAATGATCTGTCCGCCCTTGTGAGCTACGAAGCGCATCGGGAGCGTGAGACTGTCGGCCTCAGCCAGCGTGCGGCCTATGAAGCGGCGCTCCAGCTTGGCTTTGGACATATAGACATATCCGCCATCCTCTTCCATGTCCTTTATGCTGTCGGGGAGAAGCGGCTGGGTATATGTGGCATGGACATCGTATGTGCTGTCGTTGCGCAGGTCCAGCACACGGTATCTGCCGTTGGACAAAGTGGTGAGAATCCTAAGAGTGTCGCCTATAGGAGGGGCGTCTTTTTTCTTGCCCCTTTGTCTGGACATCATGAGATTCCAGCCCATCACAGCCATATTCATGTAGCCGCGGGTGCCGTCGGAGGTCTCCACATAGAGATAGTTGTTGTCATACAACGAACCAGACAGCTCGTATCCAAGAACGCCCACGGTATCGCCTGCCGGAATGGTGATTACGACCGTGTCTCTATCCGGCACGCTTATCGGAACAGCGACGGTGGTCTTCTCGGTGATGGCATAACGAATACCGCGGTTCATCTTCTTGTTAGAGTCTCTCATCACCATGAAGTTCACCAGCAGGAAGATGAAGCAGGCAATTGCGCAAAACAGACTAACGAATGTGTCGTCGTAGCGGAAATTGAATGATGGCATTTTCATATAGGAAAGGCTTTTTTTAGTTTCTTTTTCGATAATAATCTCACAATTATGGGGCAAAGTTAGCATCCTCGGGCCAAACAGCCAAAAGAAAAGGGCATAAAATCACTTTCATTGTCTTTGAGGCCAAAAAAATATCGCTCCTCTTTGCTTTCTTTGCTGAAATAATCATAACTTTGCAGCGGAAAACAAAAAAAGCCCCCTATAATCCCCCGGTGGGGGATAAAGGGAAGAGAAAAAGAAGCGGCCTTTCGGTTATTCGATAAAACGATTAAACGATTATTCGGGATTCAGAGGCCGCGATTTATGTAAAATGTAGAATTCCTCCCGCAGGTCTCCCCTCCATTACGGAAGGGGCTGGGGGTGGGTCTTAAAATTATGATAATGAATAAACAAAGTTTTTTTCTGGTCGCAGCAGTAGTTCTGTTGTCGGCCTGTGGAGCAAAAGAAGAGACCAAGTTCCTCAACGCCAATCCGGAGGCTGTGGTCATCACCAGTGACGGTAAGGCAACCAACGGGATGGTATGCACAGCCGGTGACCAGTATGTGTATCTCGACCACGTCCTTTACAGAGTGAGCGGAAACAGTATGGTCGTGAGAGGCACAGAGACGGGCGTGACCCCAAACATTAAGATTGTGCCGTATATCGTGTTCAAGGGAACGGAATACAAGGTTACAAAAATCGGCGACAGTGCTTTCAGGTCAAACAAAGTGATGAATAGCATCGAGCTTCCCAAGACTTTAGAAGAGATTGAGAGCAATGCTTTTCGTATGTGCAAGACTCTCAGAACAATAAGTCTTCCCGATGCGACTAAGACCATTGGCGAATGGGCGTTTGGATCATGCGAAGGGCTTACCTCAGTCACCTTTGGAAAGAAGTTAGAGAGCATCGGCGAAGCTGCCTTTTGGAACACCGCAATAACTTCTATTTCACTGCCCAGCACAGTAAAGACTATTGTGTCCGGAGCCTTCGGTTCGTGCGATAACCTGCGCACGATGCGCGTTGCAATGACGACTCCGCCCTCTGAATCTGGTCTATACGCCAATAAAAGCAACGTAACTCTCTATATCCCTCGCGGCACTTACGATGCATACTATGCCATCTATTCCTGGCGCTGCAAAGAAATTATAGAAGAATAGGCCCCCCATATCCCCCCGGAGGGGGAAAGGGGAGAGACGAATTGTTGAGCGAATGCGAAAAAAGAGAAGAAGAGAAAAAAGAAAAGAGAGATTTTCAGAGAAAAGAGACGAATTGTTAAGCGGAAACGAATATGAATAATAAGAATAATTTTCCCCATTAATATAAATAATAATTTATGGATTAGATTATTCACTGAACTTTCGCAAGTGAATATTCATTCATCAAGCGACATTTAATTTATACATTTGATAAAGTTTATGGAACTTCGGATTCTCATCGATGATTGCAGAAAGCAATTCGCTGGCGTCAGCAGAGACAATCTCTGCAATCTC
>JAILPK010000066.1 GCA_024699495.1 Bacteroidaceae bacterium
AAGTAGCCCCAGTGGCCCTAAAAAGATTATGGCCAACAGCTCAAAAACACTTAGCCGCGGCCGCAGCCGCTTGTTTCGCGTCGAAAGTCCCTTTGTGAAAGAATGAAGGTACTTTTGTTCAGATACAAAAGATATGCGGCGCGTTTTGGAGATTTTTACGATTCACGTACTTTTGTAACAGAAGTGGAGGGCGTGTTTTAGAGGGTGTTTTTACGGGCGAAATTGTGGTTTTGTAATATGCAGATAATCAGCGTGTTACAAAAGCCGAAAAAATCCCGCTTCGGACAAAGAAAAAATCTTCGGATTTTTATGAAAAAAGTTCGGAAAATATTTGCAGGATATAGAAAATTATCGTACCTTTGCACATGGAAAAAGGGATGTGGTTGCCTCCCGGATTCCAGAGGGATAAAGACAGTTTCAGCCGGCAGTAACTATCTTTCCCCACCCGCGCTCTTTGACTTATTTCTAATCATGAAAAACGCAATTGATTATGGCAAACTATAAGACTGAGTTGCCTGTGCGCAGCGATTAGCTGGCGCGATGGAGCTGCGAAGAGCGGTTGGCATCTGATGGCAAAACCATCAGACACAATAAGCGCTGAAGCGCTTTCGCGGCGGGGCTTGCGGCCATGCTTGCTGCTTGCAGGTGGCTGGCGCGATGAGGCTGCGGAGAGCGGTGCCAGATGTTCTATCGGGGCTGGGAGAGTCTGCGGGGCTATCGGGGCTAAGGCTGGCGCGATGGAGCTGCGAAGAGCGGTTGGCATCTGATGGCAAAACCATCAGGCACAATAAGCGCTGAAGCGCTTTCGCGGCGGGGCGGCGGGGCCTGCGGCCATGCTTGCAGCTTACAGTTGGGCTGGCGCGATGGAGCTGCGAAGAGCGGTTGCTGCTTGCAGTTGGGCTGGCGCGATGGAGCCGCGGGGCGGCGGTTACAACTTACAGTTGGGCTGGCGCGATGAGTTGCTCAGAAATTTGATTAAAATAGGAGATAGAATGAAATCAAGTATTGTTGACGTTCCCCGTAAGTATTCGGAGGAGGATTTGTTTGGAATCAATAAGTATCAGCGGGCGCTGATCAAGGATGTAGTCAGGGGAGGTGTGTGATTTTCTGGTAGGCCAGTCTTTCGTCGCCTGATGCGAGGTAGATGATGCCGCATAAGGTGAAGCCGTGTTTGAGGCAGTTGTGCTGCATGATTTTATTGTCGCGGTGTGTGTCTATCCTGATGTTTGTGTCTCTGGCGAAGCAGAAGTTCATGATGCTGCTGAAGATGCCGTGTGCGTCGGGATAGCTGGCGATGCGGTGGATAACATGATAGGGTAGGGTGTCGTTGAGCCATGCGCCATCATAGATTCTGTCGTATGTCGGTTCAGGCGACGGGAGGAAGGCAAAATAGGCTACTATCCGGCCCTGGTGTTCCACCACGAAGCCGGCTCTCTTGCTCATATCTGCCATAATGACAGCCTCGGAGGGGTAGCCCTCTGCCCACTGGTGCATGTTGCCGTCTTGGCGCATAATTGTTTTTGCGGCGTCGATGACTTCCATGATGTCTGATATGTCTGCGGCTCGCGCTTCCCGGATTACCCTGTTCATTATTCTTGTTGTTGATGCTGCTGAGGTCTGTGCGGCGGTGCTTTCTGTCACCTTAAATCTATGGATATAGAGGTCGGTGAGGTCTGTGTTTATCTGCAGCGTCAGCCTCGGATTTTATTGTTGTTCTCCTGTATGTGGGTGCAAACATCGTAAAAAATCTGCATATATCCATACGAAAGGCAAAAATATTCTCTTTTCTTTTGCCAGTATCTGTAAACTCCTTACCTTTGTACGCGCGATGGAGCCGCGGTTAGAGCCGGGCTCTGGTTGAGAGTTATTTTTGGTTAAGGGTTAAGTTAAGGGTTAATGGTTAAGGGTGTGGCTGGCGCGGGGAGATGAACCTGCTTCACAATACAGAACGGGCGGCCAAGGCCGAATCTTTTATCTCCCATCTGCGCGGAGTGCTCATCTGTCTCTAATCGCTCATCGTTATTACTACTAAAAACCGAAAGATATGAAAAGACTGATTGTATGCCTGATGGCTGTTGTCGCTGTGATGAATGTTGCGGCGCAAAGTGTTTATGATTTCAAGGTAAAGGATGAAGCGGGTAGGGAGGTTTCGCTTGAGCAATACAAGGGGAAGGTGCTGCTGATAGTGAATACCGCCACGCGGTGCGGATTCACGCCACAATATAACGAGCTGGAGGCTTTGTATTCGAAGTATAAGGCGGAGGGGCTCGAGATTCTTGATTTCCCCTGCAACCAGTTTGGGCAGCAGGCTCCGGGTTCTATTGAGGAGATTCACCAGTTTTGCACGGCCAACTTCAATATCCATTTTCCTCAGTTTGACAAGATTGAGGTGAACGGGCCCAACGAGCATCCGTTGTATAAATGGCTGAAGTCGCAGAAGGGTTTTGGCGGCTTTGATGTCAACGACCAGCGCGGTAAGATGATGGACGGGATGTTGCGCAAGAAGGATGCAGCCTACGATAAGAACAGCGACATCAAATGGAATTTCACCAAGTTTCTTGTGGGCAGGGACGGGCAGGTAATCAACCGTTATGAACCAACAGCGAACATGGGCGATATCGAATCTGACCTGCAGATGGAGATGAACCCAGTGTTGAAGAATATCATGGCTCGCCGTTCGGTGCGTAAGTATCTGGACAAGCCGGTGGAACACAGCAAACTGAGTCTTGTGGTGCGCGCCGGAATAAATGCTCCGAGCGGAATGAACCGCCAGCCGTGGATTGTGCGTGTTGTAGAGGATCAGCAGCTGATAGCCGATGTGACCAATGTCTATAAGCAGGTGAATCCGGAAATGGTTAAGCGCGACAAGAACTTCAAGAATATGTTCCGCAACGCTCCCAATCTGATATGTGTCTGCACGCCGGTCAACGGCGGTGACCTGGATGCCGGTCTGCTGGGTGAGAATATGATGCTTGCGGCTCAGTCGCTGGGGCTTGGCACCTGCTGTCTGGGCGGTCCAGTGCGTTTCCTGCTGAGCAATGAGAAATGCAAGTTTTTTATGGAACGTCTGGAGATTCCGGCAGACTACAAATTGAATTATATCATTGCCATAGGCTATCCGGATGAGCAACCCGATGCCAAACCCCGTGATGCCTCAAAGGTGAAGTTTATTCGGCCGTAAGCGGCGTTTAGAGCCAGGCTCCAGCTGAGAGTTGAGGCTCTGGTTTAGAGTTTAGAGTTGCACTAGAGTGAGGAGTGAGTAGTGAGGAGTGAGTAATGAGTAGTGAGAAGTGAGTAGTGAGGAGTGAGGAGCGGCCAAGTCGGCGGCGGTGGGGGCCGCAGCCAAAGGTCTAAAGCCAAAGGTCTAAGGCTTGGGCTGCGCGATGAGGGGGGAGCACTGCGGCTGCGGAGCCCTGCGTCTGCTTATCGCTTACTGCTTACTGCTTACGGGTTAAGGCGGTCGTGGGCTGAGATTTTAAGTTTTTGAGTTTTTAAGTTTGTATGTTTTTAATGAATTATCCATGTATTGGGCCATGAATTGCTTGTAAACTGCTCAAAATGCTTGGTTTTTGCACTAAAAAAGCGTGGTTTTTCGGGTGTTTTTTTCACTCAGAAGGCCACGCTTGCTTTTATGGTTTTTTCAACCCATTGTAAATCAAGCACTTACAGAGAAAATGTCACAATGTAACAATGTCACATGTAACAATAAGGGAGAGGGGGCATTCCGATGGAAGATGGAAGATGGAAGATGGAAGATGTGAGGCTGGCGCGGGGCCGAAGGCATGCCTTCGAGTGAGTAGTGAGTAGTGGGGTTGGCGCGATGGAGCCGCGGAGCGGCGGTCAGCTCCTCGAGTATTCGTGTTTGCGTTTGGGATTCATCGGGAACCATCCCTTTTCCACCCGTTTCTTCTGCTCAAAAAGTTCACCGATACCCCAAAGAGCTGATGCTCCGAAGACTCCGAGGAACGAAGAGAGGTATATGTTCGAGGTAAAAAGCGCTGCAAGACAGCAACTAATCCCAATCAGCAGATAAACGACCCAGAAACGGGTGCCCAGGTAATATTCCGTCTTAATCACTATGGGATGCCAAATGCCGATGGTGAGGAAGGTCATAATGGCGATTGATATGCCTGTGAAATACATATTTTTAATTCTTTTTTTATTTGAATGGCTGGAGGCAGAGGCGGCTAAAGCCGCGATGCGGCGGTTACAGCTTACTGCTTACTGTTTATAGGTGGCTGGCGCGATGAAGCCGCTTTGCAGCGCTTACTGCTTACCGCTTACAGGTGGCTGGGGCGATGAAGCTGCGATGCGGCGGTTACAGCTTGCAGCTTACAGGTGGCTGGCGCAGGGAGGTGAAGCAGCTTTACCAAACTGAATAGGCGGCCAAGGCCGAATCTCTCATCCCTCATCTCTCATCTCTCATCTCTAATCTCTCATCTCTAATCTCTCATCTCTAATCCCTCATCTTTCATCTGAGATGCGGGATGCTGTCAGGCTGTCTGTCTTCTCTTTTTCAAGAGATGCCCAGATGAAGGGCCCTACAGCTTTGGCATCGTTGTCGCGGACGGGTTCGCTCAGATAATAGGCGTAAGAGCCGTCTCTTCTGCGGTCCTCTCGGGCTTTTGCCTTGGGATTAATTTTCTTCAATGCTGCTGCCACCTGCTGGCTGATGCCTGGGCCCAAGCCGGCTACTTTGCAGGCGCCGGTGAGCGAAATGGTCTGGTCTGCATTTATGCGGATGAAGCGGCGTATGATGCCCTCATAGGCTTTTGTGCCTGCTTCGCGATAGTGATCACCGAGCCAGCCCCTGTTGGCTGCTTTAAGAAGAGAATAGGCAAACATCGAGGAGCATGAGCTCTCAAGGTAGTTGCCTGTGGCCTCTGGCGAGTCCATAACCTGAAACCATAACCCCGTCTGCTTGTCCTGCCAGCGTATTACGGCATCCAGGTCTTTCTGAAGCAGACTGATAACCTCTCCGCGGCGAGGATAGTCTTCCGGAAGAGCGTCGAGCAGTTCCACGAGAGCCATAGTAAACCACCCTTGGGCGCGGCCCCAGCAGTGTTTTGACAGTCCGGTCTGCGTATCGGCCCAGAACATATTCCGATTCTCGTCGTAGGCATGTCGGTTTAAGCCTGTCTGCGGGTCGTAGGTGCGCCGATAGGTTGCTGTGATCTGGTTCACAGCATCGTCGAAGATAGCTTTTGCCTGTCTGGGTTTTAGCAACAATCGTGCAGTGAGCACACGGAATGGCAGGCCCATGAATATGCCGTCGAGCCACACCTGATATGCGTAGATAGCTTTGTGCCAATAGATTTTATCCCCCTTTGTGCGCGGCTGGCGCTCCAGCTGCTGCATGAGAGTCTTCATCGCTTTCAGATTCTTCTCTTCCGGGAAGCGCTCGTACATCCGTGCCACGAAGTGGCCTGTGCGGATGTTGTCCAGATTATATTCCTGCAGATTATAGTCTCTGATATTTCCCTGGGGTGAAATCATAGTGTCTGTATATTCTTTGCAGTAAGCCAGAATATCGTCACCGCCATATCGCAGATATGTGTCCAGCATAGCCTCCAGTTCGATTCCCATCACGTAGCTCCATTTGGGCCGTTGTGAGAAGTCCAGGAGATATGAATGCCGTGTGCGCTGCATCTCGGAGCGTGTGAGCCATTCAGAATACCGCCCGCCGTACGGAAGTTGCTGAAGCACCAGACTGCCGTTGATGAAGAGCTTATTCAGAATGATGTCTCTGGTTTTTCCTTTGATGAGGTTGCCGTCGGCGACGTTGTCGAAGCGGCAGTCAGAGACATTTATATCTGAGACGCAAGTGTCTTCATCAAGTCCGACGACCATAAGTCCGTAGCGTGAGCGCTGGCAGCTCACGTTTGCCACATTCACGTTCCTCACAGTGGGCAGGAATCCGCGGCAGCATATCTCGCGCGGCTCATAATTGAGGTTTATCTTCACCACTGCCTCTCTGCACTGACCTACGCGGATGTCCCTGACATTGATGTTTTCTATGACTCCGCCTCTGCATGAGTTGGTTTTGATGCGCAGAACGCGGTCGAGGTTGGGGGAGTCCATCACACAGTCGTGTGCAAAAACGTTACGGCATCCGCCGCTTATCTCCGAACCGATCACGACACCTCCATGCCCGTTGCGCATCTCACATCTGCGGATTATGATGTTCTGAGACGGAATGCCGCGCTCGCGGCCATCTCTGTTGCGGCCGCTCTTGATGGCGATGCAGTCATCTCCAGTGCTGAAGAAGCAGTCCTCGATGAGCACACGGTTGCATGCCTCGGGGTCGCACCCGTCGCCATTGGGCCCGCTGTTGATGATTCGCACTTTGCGAACGGTTATGTCTTCGGATTCCAGGGGGTGAATCACCCAGAATGGAGAGCGCAGGAGGGTGACTCCTTCCATCAGAACTCGCCGGCAGCGATTGAAATTTATCAGCTGCGGGCGCATCCCGTCCTGCCGGGTGAACACTCTTTCTGCAGAGCGTCTCCCCTCGCTGTCAGTCATCGGTATGCCGTCCTCGCCTGATTTGAGCAGACGTGCCCGTCCGCCCAACTTCTGACTGGGTATTCCTTCCTTCCAGCCGAATTTTGCTGTTCCGCACCAGGCCCACCACGTCTCGTTGGTCCCTCCGCCGTCGATAGTTCCAAGTCCTGTGATGGCGATGTCGGAGGCCTCGAACGCGTAGATGCATGGTTGGAGATTGTAGCATTGCAGTCCCTCCCAACTGGTCGCTACTATTGGATACAATTCCGGTTGGAACGCGAATTCCAGAGTCGCTCCTTCCTCAACCACGAGGTTCACGTGGGATTTGAGTGTCACAGCCCCGGTGAGGAAACGTTGTCCAGCTGGCACAATGACCTTGCCTCCGCCTTTTTCAGAGCAGATGTCTATGGCTTTCTGAATCGCTTTTTGGTTCTTTGCGGCTGAATTGGCCGGTTTGGCTCCATAGCGTGTGATTAGATACTCAGCGGGTTTCAGTTGCGGAGCGTTGATGCTCTGCTCAATCGTTTCATAGAGTGTCTGGTCCCATCCCCCGCTAGCGAAGGATGGTGGCGCCAGCAGGCAGCATATCATAAGCGAAATCAGATATCTAATCATAGTTCAGAGTGTTATTTCGGCTGCAAATATACATCATTTTTTTAATTAATAGGTTTTTACAGCATGTTATCTGTTTTTTATCTGGGCGTAGCGCCTTCGTCGGTCTAAAGTCTGAGGTCTAAGGTCTAAGGTCTGAAGTCTGAAGTCTGAAGTCAAAGGTCTGAAGTCTAAGGTCTGAAGTCTGAGGTCTGAAGTCTAAGGTCTAAGGTCTGAAGTCTGAGGTCTGAAGTCTGAGGTCTGAAGTCTAAGGTCAAAGGTCTAAGGTCAAAGGCTTGGGCTGGCGGGGGAGATAGTAGGGATAGTGGGGCTAACAATTCCAGAAGCGCCAGAGGGGCTGCCCCAGACGACTTAGACGCCTCATTGGCCATAGACGCCTCATTGGCCATAGACGCCTCATTGGCCATAGAAGCATTATTGGCCCAAGTAGTCTCAGAAGCTAACGGCTAATAGCCAGAAGCGCTAAAAAGCGCGAACTTGTAATCAGGCCTGCCAGAAACTTGTTGTTCCGACATAAACCTGATTACTCGTTCGCGTTGCTATCCTGCGGGAACTTATGAAACTCTGTTTAGTTGCCCGCCGGGTGTTTTTCTGTTAGTGTTATTTCAGCACTACCTTCTTCCCGCCAATGATATAAATACCCTTGTGCATGGATGGGGCGGAGACGCGTCGGCCAAAGAGGTCATAGCATCTGCTGTCTGCTGATTTGCTTCCGCTGACATCGCCGATTCCGTCGGGCACCTTGCCGTTGTAGGTTAGGCTGAAGTTGTCGAAGACAAGCCATGTGGTGTCGTTGGACGGCTCCTTAAGTCCGAAGGTCAGTTTGCCGTCGGCGCCAACGATAATATCGACACTGAGACGGCCGTAGCTGGCGTTTGCTGCCATCTTGTTGCGCTGGGTGTCGAAGTCAGAACCGGCGCAGCTCTGCTTTACGATAGCCGTTTGTATGGATTCTCCGGATTGGGCAAACAGATAGCCTGTGTTCTCGCCTTCGCCGTTGACCAGCTGACAGCTTACAGAATATATTCCGGCAGGCATTCCGGTGAGAGTCTGTTCCATGGTGAAATCAGTGCTGTGCCATGTCTCTGTCGCCCCATTGAAACGTTGGTTTCCGAATGTGCCAGCTACAGTCCAGCCGGGCCACCCGTTGCCTTCGAAATCGGGGCAGGCAATCAGCGGGGTGATGTCAGCCGTTTCCTCTTCTCCTGCGTTGAATGTCTCACAGACATAGTCTGCATTGAAACGCTCGCGTGGAATAGCAAAAAGATGGAAGTGGCCAATCTCGTCGCCCGTCTTATTGCAAGCCAGCTCGGCGCCGTCGGCATAGCCGTTATCCATAGTCCATAGTCCAAGCCAGTTGCCCGGATAGGTGCCGTTTTCTATAGTCCAAGCGCCTCCGGCCGGTTTCATCAGGAGTTGCGCCCAAGAAATAGCGTATGGCTGGTCGTGTGTGCGTAAATTCCATGCGGCATTCATTTCTGTCTGCAGCAGCAGCCCGTCATATTCAATGTTTCGCAGGCAATAGCCCCCGTCGAGAGCCTCAATGGTAAAGACCGTTGAGAGGTCAGCCAGCGGGCTTACGGCCTGCTCGTAGAACAGAGCTTTGTTCCCGTTCTCCTTGCCGTTGGCGAGATGCAGCATCAGGTCGGCCTCGTCTGCACAGATTACGAAGTAGGATTTTCCTAATGCTTCATCCAACTGCTCAGCAGAAGTGATATGAGTGTAGCCGTTAGCTTGTGTCAGCAGGTCGGTGTAATAGCTGAACTGAGCATCTTTAAGCGAGATAGAGTAAGTGTAGGTCTCGCCGAGATATGTTGCCGTGGCAGTCACCGCCTCTTGTATTGATTCCAGATTGAGACGTGTGCCATGGGAACCGTCGCTCCAGGTTATAGCCTGCGGGTCTGTGCCGCCCGGGACCTCCAGTTCCAGTGTCACGGTTGCACCGGGGAATACGGTTGCTTCGTCAGCCTGCGTGTCGCCGCCATCAACAATGATATGCTGACGCGCCGGAATCACGTTGATGCGGAAATGGGCTTCGCTCACGGCCCCGCTCTGATTTGCAAACTGGCATGTATATGTGCGAGTCTGTGTGATGCTGTTCAGAGTGATGATAGTGCCATTTGAGCCGTTGTCCCACAGATAGTCATCTGTCCATCCAGTGGCAGCTTCGGCATAGAGAATGACGCCAGTGCCGCTGAGCACCGTCTTTTCCGTTATTTGTTCAATCTCACCATTTACGGTGATTTCCTGACGCATCGGGTCGGCTTGTGCATCTCCAGCCACCGCAATGGCGAAGGCAGCGGTGCTCTGAGCGCCGTTGGCTGCGGTATAAGTGACACGGTAAATATAGCTGTGATCAGCCTTCACAGTAATCTGGCGGGAGGTCTCGCCAGTGTTCCACTGCCATTCCCCGGTGTCTGTAGCGCCCTCGGGCAACTGCGGGATGAGGGTGATATCAGCGCCATCGGCTGGGATGGCATTTGTGGGGCCGCGATGGTATTTGTATTTCAGTCCGCCGAGATTGGTCTGGTTTTTGAATGTCTCTCCCTTATAGATGATGTCTCCGCCCAGAGGGGTGATGGCATCGGCTTTGTCGATGAGCGGGCGATAGTTGGTAAGCGAAGAGAAACCGAGGTGGTCAAAACCGCCAGAGTTGAGGTTGTAGTTGCCGCCGCCGCCGTCGGGACAGAGGGCTTCGGCAGCCTTGTCGGCATACTGCAGTTTCACACCGCGCAGTCCTTCGTAGTAACCGCGTATGCGGTCCCAGTTGGGGCGGCGCTCGCCTGTGCCGCGTGAGTCGGCGCATGGCTGTTGCCAACTGGCGCCACGCGGGCCGGCGCAGTCAGCATACTCGTATATAATCCACGGCAGGTCCGTAGGTGCCACACCGGCGAAGTTCTGCGCACAGACATATTCGCAGCCGGCGGCGATGCGGTCGTTCATATAAGCATAGAGGTCATCGCCCTGGTTAAAGCCTATCTGACACACGTCGAGCGCGCAGCAGAGCGCCATTACAGCATGTCCCTGGTCACGTCCGCTCTCCTGCATCTGTCCAAGATAACCGAAGGGCCCGCGCTCGTCGGGGAGAACCACTGGCACAAGGTTTCCGATGAACTCGTTGCAGCCGTCATTGAATATCATAGAGAGTTGGGAGCGGTCCTCCTGGAATGTGCCCTGATGGTCGTATTTGTAGAAGCTGACGCCCTGGTTGTACATGTGAACATCATCGCACAGAATGCCGATTGACATAACGCACAGCACGTTGCACAGTCCCCAGTTGGACCAGTAGTGGCCGGGGCGCTCGCCACGGTCGGGGTGGCGGAAATTCATCCATGTGTCGTGACGTCTGCGCAGGAAATCAATAGCGGGATTATACCACACTTTTACCATCCACTGCTTAAAGCGCTCGAAATCCTCGCGGCTCCAGCCTTCGTAGTCGCGCACCAGCTCTGCAGCATTGGCAAAGCCATAGCCGTAGAGTCCGGCAGCCAGAGAGATATTGGTATTTCCCGTCACAGCCTCGGTAATATCGCACCAAGACATGAGGATTCGCACGGCAGCGTCGGCATGTGCCTTGTCGCCGCCAATCTTCCATCTCAGGGCATTCTGGTATGCAGCTGCTGCGCCGCGGGCTGCATTCATATAGTTGTCGCCGGTCAGACCACGCTGTACATAAGTCGTTGGCCAGGTGCTGACGCCGGCTTGAGCATATTGATTGGCGCAGAGGATATCCCACGCGCGAACCATATATTCATTCTTATCTTCAAAAATCAGTTTTTTGGCTCGGTCGATGTCGGCCTGAGTCACCAACGCACCGGGATGCACGAAGCCCTGCTGCCCGGCTATATAATTCATGGGCTGCTTGGCGACATAGCCTTTGGTATTTTTGGCGTTGACCAGCAGATTCTGCAGCGAGGCCACATACTGATCAATTAATACCTGAGAGGCGCGCCCGGCGTTGATTTCAGCCTGTGCGGCTGCCATCTCTTCGCGCAGCTCTGCTATGGAATTTGGGGCATAGCCCTCCGTGGCGGAGTCAATGAAATCCTTACAGTCCTGCAATTTCGTCACCAGACTTGTAAAGTCACCCGGAGTTCCGTAGAGATAGGCCTCATTCAGAGCTGCTGTTTGAGAAGACAAGGCATAGATGTCGTTATCAGTTACGGCGGCATTATACAGACGGAAGTCGGAAACGAGAGTCCTCTTCAGATAATTGTCATCGCTGAACGGAGCACGCCCGATCCAGCAGTTGGCCGGGTTGGCGGTGAATGTGTTTTTCAGCACGGGCATATCGCTGGCCTGCTGCACACGCTTTCCATCAACGAACAGCTCGCCTTTGCTTCCCGTCTGACGATAGAGGACGTGAACCCAGCGCCCCTTGGCAGACTCTGTACCGACCTCCATTCCGACCTCGCTGCCCCAGCCGGCAGATGACGTGGCCATACGCTGAGCATTGAGGCGATAGGCAGAGTAGGCTGAAGAAGTCTCCGAGTTGGCAACCAGTTGGGAGAAAGACCAAAGGAAATAGCCGTTGCCGGAGAGAGAGGCGTCACGTGCCACGCAATAATAAGCCGAAATGGTGAAGTCTTCCAGTTGACGCACCAGTCTGCCGGCGTAAGAACTCATATTCAAATAGCCGGTGGCGTCGCCTAAATCCAGCACGTGGAACGGCCCCATCTCAATTACCGAGGCAGCACCCATAGTCTTGGCAGCGATGCCAGAGATGCTGTCAGTAACCTTGGTCCCAACGACATTCTCAAAATTAAACTGCATGATAAGATTCTCAGTCAGCGGAGATTCAGCCTGCGCTGAGACATTCTCCTGGACTCCCGCAAACATCAGAGTGAGGAGCGAAATTAGCCAAGTCTTAACTCTCATTTTCTCGATTATTTTTATGTTTCACATGAATTTCATCGCAAATATATCTTATTATTGAAAAAAAACTATGTTCGTGTTGTCTTATTTTATCAGTTCGTAACGTATAACGGCCAAAATAGACATTTCGAACAGTGTTTTTAGATAAAACAAACTATTAAACACAAATTTTTTTGGGTAAAATGACCCTTAAAAAACTATTTTTATTTATCTTTGTACAAAAATTCCATAAACTTCAGGCTATGACAGGCAGACAGATTGCTTTCTTGTGGGCTTTTTTTCTCATCACCATCGGAGTATGCGGACAACGCCATTGGACGGTAACTGACGGATTGCCAACAGGTGAGATCCGTCAGATTATAGAATTGCCAAACGGACAGATGCTGGTGAATTGCGAGGGTCTATTCTGCCTGTCCAACGGCCAGTCGTTTGACGCTTTCACATGCGAGCGGAACTGTGCCTATCCTCTTCCTCAATATAGTAACATCTACGGCCAGATGTGGCAGGGAGACTCGCTTCTGTGGCTCCGTGACTTGTATCATATTTATCTTTTTGATGCCCGAAGACATCAGTTTCGCTCAGATATCAACGAACATATCAGTCAGTCTCTCATCAGCAAACTCGTCTCTTCAGAATCGGATACTCCTGTCCCGACGCCTGCCCAGAGGCTTATCATCGACTCTCTTCGAGTTCTTGACTTAACCGTTGCCACTACCGATCGCCAGGGGGGACTATGGATAGGAACCTTGAACAGCGGCATAATATATCAGCCGCCATTCCGCCAAAAACCAGATATCCACACGGGAAACGACACTCTGATCGGTCTGGCGCGCGGAGCAACCGGAAGGCATGGCCTGACTACCTTCGTGCTACCGCTGCCCGACGGCCGCCAGTTGCGTTGTGACTCGTTGTGCAAACTGAGTTACTCCCTGCCGGATAAAAGCGAGACTCGTTCGCTGACAGACCTCTTGCCCGCGCTGAGCGCCCATCGCTTTATGGTCGGAGCCTGCCTTCTGGATACCCGGTGGGTGGCGGTTTATACGCAGAACGGCATTTTCTGTCTGGATACAAAAGCAGACACTCTTGCAGATTTTCCCCACGTGGCAGAGATTGAGCGCTATAGCAATAAATACAACTGCATGCTCAGGGACAGCCTCGGAGATTTGTGGGTCGGCACCCAAAACGGGCTGTTTCATCTTCGATATTCCAACCGCGGAGATTACGCGTGCCAGAGGGTCGAGGGGCTTTCAAACAACTGTATCCGCAGTCTGGTTTTTGACTCCGGCGGACAATTGTGGGTCGGAACATCATACGGCGTTTCGCGCGTCACTCCCGAAATCATGAATTTCGGCGTTGATGACGGCTTCCCAGCCATCGCCATGATGGACCGTGCTGCACTCCTGCTCCCTGATGGCCGCCTGGCCTTTGCCGCCGGAGGCGGGTTGGCTTTCTCATTCCGGCCAGAGGAACTCGTTGGCAGCGAGCAGCCGGCAGCGACGGTCATCACCAGCGTCACAGTCAACGGCAAGCAGTTGCAGTTACGCTCTCTGCCGCAGTCTCTCAGCTACGCTCAGAATTATCTTACGTTCCAGTTCTCAACTCTGAATTATGCCACTCCGTCGCATGACAGATATCGCTATCGCATGCGTGGGTTGGAGGAAGAGTGGAATATATGCAATGCGGGCCTTGGGCAGGTGTCTGCCAGCTATCGGGCTCTGTCGCCGGGAGACTATGTCTTCGAGGTTCAGGCCACCTCCGGCTCTGTAGTCTGGGGGCCTCTAACCGAACTGCCGTTTGTGATTACCCCGCCATGGTGGCTTGCCTGGTGGGCAAAACTGATTTATGCCCTGATAGGGCTAGCTCTTCTTTTGGGCTTGACCAATTTATATCTGAAAAGACGTAAGGCTAAGATGGAGAAGGAGAATGAGCAGCTTGTCAACCGCCTTTTCGAGTTGCGCGAAGAGGCACGCCATCAGTTTGCCGAATCGGTGAATATCTCCCCGAATAAGATTTCCATCAACGCCGAGGAAGAGAAGATGGTGGAGCAGATGTTGCAGGCAATCAAAGAGCATATAGCCGATGAGGCATACAACGCCGACCTCTTGGCGCGTGATATGGCCATGAGCAGGGCTTCGCTCTACAAAAAACTCCAGACGATGCTCGGCATCACGCCTACGGACTTCATCCGCAATGTGCGCCTCAAACGAGCTGCCCAACTGCTTGCGGAAACCCATCTGAACATCAATGAGATAGCCGCCCAGGTCGGGTTTGCCACTCCGCGCAACTTCTCATCTCAATTCAAGAAGATGTTTGGCCTCACACCATCGGAATACAGAGATCCGCAGACAAGGCCCAGTTAGGCGGACTCAAATTTGAGCCCTTGTAGTTACAGAGCGCAAATTTGCGCCCAGTGATTTTTTCCAAGCCCCAACGGGTTGCTCAGCACCTATTTTTTCAGCAGTATTCTTCCGCCTGTGATAACCAGTCCGCGTTTGGGCTCATAAATTTTCCGACCCTTCAGGTCATAGCTGGTCTGTGGGCTGAAGCCTCCATCTGCGATTCCCCGGATATTGTCAGCCTCCTGCGGTTTCAGCATCCAGTTTGATGCGATATTGTTGGCTTTGAGAATATCCTTCAGCATGATTGAGTTCCCGCCGCCATCTCCTGTTTTGGGCCATGGAGATGCCGCGAGATACCGCACCTGATCCACAATGATGCCCGACGGCGACGTTAGTTCAACCGCCTCTCCCTCGTTGGCCAGTTTGCCGCTTTCCCACTGTATCTGTGACAGGTCGCTTTGGATAGCGCCGGCTTCTTTTACTATTAACATTGATTCTCCTGCCGGGAGTGTGGAGCCTTCAGGAAAGGTGAAGGTGAAGCCTCGCGTAAATGAATATCCGGACAGGTCCATGTCGGCAGTTCCTGCATTAGTAATCGCAATATATTCAGTCTCACCCTTTGTCTCATCGGGATCATAACAAATTTCGGTTATCACGGGCTGGGTTTCGGGCCGCTGTGGCATATATTGGCAGCCGCGGTCAGCCAGCAGCGGAGATAGTGAGGTGAGGTCGTAATTTGTCGGAGCGGTGAAAGCGGGGTCGCCAAGGATGTTGTCGGAGCCATAGGGCAGGGGAGAACTGTCGGAGAGGGAGCGTGTGATGATGACGGTGGATTTGTCGTCGCACTCCACATCGCCCACATAGCTGTTGGCAAAGACGCTGGAGCTCACCACGACATTACCCCCTGCGCGACCCAGCACCTTCTCATAGGAGGAGATGGGCGTCTGCACGGCATAGAAGGTGCAGCGGTCCACCTCGGCACGGCAGGAGTCCTTGACGCCCAAGCCGAGGCAAGTCTGGATGAACGTGCTGTTGGTGACCTTAACAGACGAGCGTTGTCCCACGGAGACGCCCTTGTCTGTGATGTCGTAGATGAGGACGCTGTCGATGCTCACGCCCAGCGCCTGTTCGCCTATGTCGATGGCATCGCTGTTGTTGCCCAGGAAGTCGTGGATGACGGAACGACGGATGATGCCGCCCTCGACGCCGTCGTAGTCGATGGCATCGGTGTCCACCTTGTCGTTGCCGATGAATTCGCAGTCGGCGATGTAGCCCTTGCCATATTTCACATTGATAAGGTCGCCCGTAATCTTGGCGTGCAGCACGCTGTTGGTGAGGCGCACGTCGCTATAGCGGCAGGCGATGGGGTTGGCATCTGTGTCGGTGATGCGCAGGTGGTCGAGGCGCAGGGTGGTGGCGAAGCCCGAGAGCACGGCCACACAATTGTATTCGGCAGGTCCGCGGGAGCCGTCGCGCAGCTCAGCATAGCTGATGGAGGAGACCCTGTCTGCAGTGTTGATGAAACTGATGGCGCCCCAGCTCTCGCCCTCGTCGTAGATGGGATTGAGCCGGAACATGATGCTGTCCTCAGCCGTTCCTTGGGCCGTTATGGCGCCATGCACAATCATATTGGTCTTGGGTGAGAAGAGGAGCGTCACGCCCGGCTCTATGGTCAGACGGGCCTCGGGAGCCACCACGACATCGTGTGCCACGAGGTAGGGCGACTGGCTCTTGTAGAGCGTCATGTCACTGTGGATGGAGTCGGGCAGGACATTCTGTCCGTCGCTCTCATAGAGGGCTATGATGCCTGTGTCACCCGTGAGCTGCATGTTCAGTGTGGGGGCGGTTCCCAACAGCGGCGCATTGGCCTCGAGGGTCTCAGCCTGCAGCTGGAGGTCGAAGGCGAGGTCGGTGCTTGTGGAGGACGTCTGGTGGACCTCCACGGCGATGATATTGTCGCCTGCCACGAGGCTCTCGGTGGGGATATCGTAGGCGAGATAGTTGTAGCCCGCGTAGTCATCCATGTAAGTAAGCGTCTTGGTCTTGTAGTTCACGCCCTCCAATGGGAGATTGGAGTTGATGACCCGTTTGCCATTGATGTAAACGACTGCACCATCCTCGCGACAAAGTTGGATTTTCAGACGTCGGATGGCCGCGGGGTCGCTGACGTTGAAATGGCGACGGAAGTAGGTGGTGTAGGGTTTCGAACTCCTGGAGCCCGACGGCAGGGTGGTCTGGATGTTCTTGCAAACATAACCCAAGGGAGCAACCCCACTCGCCCATGCGGCATCGTCGAAGTCGGCCTGGCGCCACGCCTCACCCTGGTTGCTGCCATCGTCGAGATAGCGCCATTCGCTGCCTCGGGGGATGAGGTCCGTGAGAGTGGTCTCGCGCCAGCCGCAGAAGGTGTAGCCTGCACGCTCGGCGGCCGTGAGGGTGATGTCCATCTGCTTAGGATAGAGACCGTTCCAGTGGGTGCGTGGGAGTTGGTGGCCGTTGAACGAGAAAGTGCAGGCCTCGGCGGGCTGTGCCGACAGCGAGAGCAGGGCGGGCTTCTGGGAGCCGTAGGTGCTGAGGTCGTCGAGGAGGATGGTGACACGTCCGCGGGCGAAGTCGCGCAGTTCCTCCACCTCGTTGCGCCAGTAGGCCACCGAAGGCAGTGCGTCGCCGTAGTCGGAGGTGGTGCCCTGCCAGCGCTCCACATGCTGCGCGATGAGGGGCTCGATGTCGGCCTGGTGGGCATCAATCTGTCGGCATACCTCGTCGGCATTGAAGGTGGTGAAGAGCTGGTCAGCCATACGCTTACAGAAATACGCCTTGTAGCCATCGTTTTTGAGCATCTGACTCAGCGGCCAGAAGCTCTGCTTGACCACATAATTGATATTGCTGTCGTCGAACTTGAAGAAGCCGCGGTCGCAGTCCATAAGAATCCATCGCCACTTGCCGCCCTCGATGGTTTTCCACGTCATCGTGTTGTGGCTGAGCGAGGTGTTGGCGCTATAGGACTGCGTTATGATATAGTCGGTGAAGTTCTCGAGGTCGATTTCCTCGGTCAGAGCTTCGAAATTGGCATCATCGGAGAAATCGGTATTCTTGGCGCGCGTGAGAAATTCCACCCACGCGTCGATGGTGCCCACCTCGGCCTCGTCGCCACCCTCCACCATATCGAAGGGCGCTCCACCCAGGTCGTAGTGGCGCGTGACATAGTCCTCGTCCACCTTCTCGCGGATGTTGTGGATGCCCAGGAATTGTCCGTTGACATAGACCACGCAGGGGCGGAAGGCCATGAGGTCGAGGTTCATCTGTCCCTTGCGGGCAGCCTGCTGCACGAGGCCGTCGCGTATGAGGGTGTAGCTCCAGTCGCTGCCCGAGGCGCGCAGGGCGAAGTTGTCGAACGATGCGCGCTTGTCGTCCACGAAGAGTTGGTACTCCAGTTTGCTCTCGCCATATTTTTTCTTGAAATAGACACCTAACATCTTCTGCGGCAACTGCCACGAGTAGAGGCCGTTGACCTTGATTCCGGCGCGCTCGTTGAAGGCGGGTCGGTCGCTGCCGTTGTTCAGGTAGAGCTCTATGTTCACGGGCACCTCCCAGTCGGGCTTGAAGTCTTGGACATAGATGCCTTTGTCGGCATCCCAGAAGTTCTCGTCCTCAGTGGCTATGGAGACCACGGGCAGCTGGTGGCCCTCGAAGGCCTCGTCGATGAAATAGCTGTAGGTGACGACATTGCCCGGTATCTTGCCCTCCTCGATGATGCGTGCCCTGAGGATGGTGGTCGAAGTGAAGGTGAGCGGCCCCTCATAGACGGGCGACGAGGCCGTGGGCTGCGAGCCGTCGGTGGTGTAGTGAACGGAGCCCCCAAGGTCGTTGGTGATGGTGACGCTGACGGCGCCGTGGAAGAAGCCGCCGGGGGTGAGAATCATCGGTTGGTTGGCCTTGCCGGTGAAGGATTCGGCGGCATTGGCTGCGCCAGGGGTGGGAGTGAGGAAGAAAGCCCATCCGTCAGATGAATCCTGTCTGCGGCCATAGGAGATATCGAGCAGCTGCACTCCGAATGAGAGGCTGTCAATGACTTCCAGACCGGGGCTGAAGAGGCCTATGCTTTCGCCGTCGGCAGAGAGTTTGAAGCCGGCATGCAGTCCTGTGCCCTTACCGTCGCACCAGATTATCAGGTAGCCGCCTGCTTCTATTGTTGTTCCCTGCGGGAGCACATATTTAAGAGGTGATGAGAGGTTGTCTGTGATGCCGTAGCCGCTGAGATTGACCTCCTCGACGCCGCCGTTGTAGAGTTCCACCCAGTCAGCCGATTCTCCGTAGTCGGGGTCGGTAATGATGTTACTGTTCTGCGCCATCACTTCGTTGATTACCACCTGAGCTTTGGCTTTGGGCGTTGAGAAGGCCAGCAGCAGTAATGCGGTCATTGTCAGCCTTGCTATAATTGTCTTCACTTTCATCTTTCTCTATATAATTCGCGGCAAAGATATACGAAAGAAACGAAAAACAAGGCATATAAGCCATTTTTTATGACTGTAGTAGCATGTTTTTCAGGTTTGAAGTGAGATGTGAGCCTAAGAACAATATTGACGGCTGAGGGGGCCGGGCCGCAGAGCTATAACCTTAACGTTAACTCTAACACTAACACAAAAATTGTTTTCTTGTTGACGAGTAAACAAGTTGACGAGGGGACTAGCGCGGTGAAGCCGCTTA
The DNA here is from genome assembly GCA_024699495.1 of Bacteroidaceae bacterium. Taxonomy (GTDB): domain Bacteria; phylum Bacteroidota; class Bacteroidia; order Bacteroidales; family Bacteroidaceae; genus Physcousia. Next base: position 19,038 of record JAILPK010000066.1, read on the forward strand.
GAGGCGTTGACCTCCTTAAACTCTTAAACTCCTTGACCTCCTTAAACTCTTAAACTCCTTGACCTCCTTAAACGTCTTAAACTCCTTAAACTACCTACGAAAATATTTTCCAAAAAGATTTACCATAAAAATAGCGTTTTTGTTGATGTTTTCATGCGTTTGGCTGATTAAATTTTCCAGGAAAAGATATTCTGCATATCTTCGCGGCAAAAGACCATGGAATTTATATAAAACAAAATGATAATGAAGAAATATCTGCTTTTGTCAGTGGTGCTGGCGTTCTCTGCTTTAGGCATCAGCAACGCTGAGACACTGGAATGGAAATACGACTCCTCTTCCGACTCTTATTATGTGACGGGAGTCGTTTACTGCGACAATCCTGCCGATGAGAGCTATGAACAGATGGGTATCTACGTGCCTGGCGCTTATATGAATGCCACGTCAAACGGAGACGGCACCTACTCATGCTCTGTAAATATTTCGGGGCAGAAGAACGGGTTCACCGCCACCTCGGCCCCCATAGTAATTCCCGTAAATACCGCAGGCTACAAGGCTATGTCGCCCCCTACAGGATATACCAGCAAGGCGAAGAGTTATACAGACAGAGGCTTTATCTATCTCTTTGCAGGATGCCGCGGCAAGGAGTCGGCTGCTCCAAGCGCAGTGACGGATCTGAAGTCGGCTATAATGTATTTCCGATTTCTGTCTGCTAAGGGGCTTGTGCCTGGTGATAGCGGCAGAATATTCTCCTTCGGGCATAGCGGAGGCGGAGCCCAGAGCGCTATTTTGGGAGCTTGCGGTAACAGCAGCCTCTATGACATATATCTCTCTGCCCTGGGCGCGAAGACAGATTTCAGGGATGATATCTGCGGCAGCATGTGTTGGTGCCCAATAACCAACCTTGACCTCGGCAGTGAAGGCTATGAGTGGAACATGGGGCTGACACGTTCGGACCTCTCTGACACAGACAAGAGCATCTCCAAAGCCCTAGCTGCAGCTTTTGCCACATACATAAATGCGCTGGGACTCAAGCATCCCAGCACAGGTGAAAGTCTGACTCTGAACAGCACCGCAGACGGTTATTACCAGAGCGGTCCCTATTACGAGTATGTGATGGAAGTAATCAACGATGCCATCACCCGATATAACAAATATAATAATGCGAATGTGCAAACGTATGGAACCTCGGATGCCAGCGCTCTGTATTCATTTGCCAGTGCATACAAAAATGCCACGAAAGGGCTTGGAGCCTTCGACAACTACTCGAAAAGCCGAACCTCTGCCGGCAACATGCTCTTTGACCCGGATGGCGAGTGGGCACATTTTGACAAGTATCTGGCTGAAATCGTAGCTACCTATGCGCCTTCGTACAAAAGTGATTTTGATGCTGATCTGGCAAAAACGGACAAATATGGGAATGATGTTGACACACGAGTTGCTATGTATACTCCGATGTATTATCTTCTGGATAACAGCAAATATTACGCCGGCGGAGGCAGGGGGAGCAGCGATGTTGCACCCCATTGGCGCATTCGCACAGGAATAAAGCAGGGTGACACATCGCTCTGCACTGAGATAAACCTGGCGCTTGCACTCAGAGCCTACGGCATAGAAGACGTCGATTTCGAGACTATATGGGGAGAGGGGCACACACAAGCTGAAGATTCGGGTGACGCCACTGAGAATTTCATTGAGTGGGTTGAACGATGCTGCGAGCAGGAAAGCGACGGCGTCAGTACGTTGACAGGTCAGGTATCAGAACTGGACCGTTGTTATGACCTCAGCGGCCGCAGTGTTACCAATCCGAGAAGTTGATTATATATTGCCAACGGAAAGAAGGTGGTTGCTTTTTAGAACAACTCGCCGCCTCGGATTTATCGCGCCAGCCTTTTCATCGCGCAGCCAACACGTAACCCGTAAACGCCGCTGTGCTAATCAAAAACGCCGAATCCTCTCTATGAGGACCCGGCGTTCTCTTACAAACCTTTCAGCAGGTATTAACCCTGCTTCCCTTTTTATTTTACTTCTTAACTTTAGAATGGTTGGTCTTCGGCTTCTAATGGCCAAGTCGTTTTTAGCTATTTGTCGTTTGCCATTAGTTTCCTCGGGAGATTGGGGTAGGGGGTGAGGCCGATCCCTGCATCTTACATCGGTCGGTTTCCAGCAGCAACAATCTTCTTGCCGTCTTTGATTACGACGCCTTTGGTTTTGCTGTTTACCCTACGGCCATCCAGACTGTAAGCGCAGCGGGCAGATGCGTCAGTATTCACATTGCTGATAGCAGAAGTCTCGTTGATGGTGCCGCTGCCGCTCTTAGAGGTGTAAGTAAGCGTGTAGCCGTTGCAGTTGATGGTGCCATTGTTCACCAGAGCGCATATAGATGTGTTTGCCGTAAGGTTCCACACTGCCCCCTCGTTGACAGTGACATTTGCGGTGTAGCCAGAGTCATATTTCACCAAGCCGGTGTATGTCCCATTGTCCAGAATCAGATTGCCCACAGCGCCGCTTGTGGACCATTGGGAGTCAGCCATCACATACATCAGAATGCCTGAAGGGACGGTGAGTGTGCAGCCAGACAGCGTGCATGTGGCGGTGACGCAGGTAGCCACTTCGAGTAGCGGGGCGCTGCTGTCAGTCATGGTCAGAGAAGTTCCGGTGATGGTCATTACTGGGTTGACACCTTCGGCATCGCCGGAACCGCTCTGCATCATCAGCAGACCGCGCTCGCTGGAGCCGCTGGTCATGGTGCAATTGGTCATTGTGATGTTGTTGTCCCCCTCGATTACGCCTATTTCGCCTTTGGCCGAAGTTCCGACCAGATCGGTGGCGCTCATTGTGCCAGTGGAGTAGATCACGGCAGATTTGGAGCCGTAGGCAGTGGCTGTGCCGCCGTTGACCGTCACGGTGCCGCCTCCGCGGTCGGTGGCGATAGTGGAGCTGGTAGCTTCGTTGGTTGTGATATCCACGTCAGAGGCAGTGATAATACCTCCGTAAGTGGCGTGGAGTCCGCGGCTCACGCTGTTGTTGTTCACTATGGTGATGCCGTTGATTTCTACTGTTGCGCCGTTGGTGGCAATCACTGCGTTAGCCCCTTGTGCGCTGGAGGTTACGGAGCCGTTGGTGATTACGATTTTTGCGCCGCTGGCAGCCGTGGTGCTCTGATAGTTTGTGGAGCTTGCAGCGCCGGCATAGATTGTAGAGTTGTTTCCGTAGAAGCTGGAGTTGTCTCCGCCGCTGCCGTCGCCCGACTTCGTGAAAGTGCAGTCTGTAAGATACAGAGTTCCGTTGCTCACTTGAACCACATTATAATAATGGGTGGATGAAGAGAGTGTTTCGCCCGACTTCGTCACGGTGGAGCCATCGCTCAGGGTGTAGGTGGCACCGGAGGGGTAGGTGGGAGTTGAGTCTGCTGGAGGTTGGGCCTGCATGTTCAGGGAGAGGGTGGCGAGAGCCGCACAGAGTAGAGATTTTCTCATAAAAATTAGTCTTTAAATAATATAATTAATTAGGTAAGTGATTATTTCGGCGGCAAAAGTATAAGTAAAAAGGCTAAATAACTATGGCCAAAAGTTAGCTTTTATTTGCAAAAAAGGCTTTTTGCTTGCAAAATAGCAAAATGGGAGCTATTTTTGCAAAAAAAATAAGAGAAATGAAATCAGTAATCGAATCGCATCCGATGCTCTCAATGATTCCTCAGATAGACAAACGGGGGCTGATGGTATTTGACGTCAATAGCATGCCAATCTACGGTGAACCTTACAAGACATCTTATATGGTTTTGGCCCTGAATCTTGAGGGATGGATTCGGGCGGAGTGTGACATGCGCCCGGTCTGTTTCCGCCAGCGTGACATAGCTGTTCTGCCGCCCCGCCATATCCTCTGTGCACATGAGTCGTCAGCAGACTATCATGCCATCCTTATTGTGATGTCAAAATCCTTTCAAGAAGCCAGGAAACAGGACAGCACAAATACCTACCGCGATAATTTCCATTATCTTACAAAACCGCATGTCTCACTGACCGAGGAGCAGTTCCCAGTGGTACGCAGCCTCTTCGCCATGCTGGATAGTGTCAGCAGAGAGTCCTCTCCTTCCAGAAACGAGATTCTCACCCATCTGCTGAATGTGCTATTTCTGCTGTTGCAAGATTATCGGCGTGAAAACGGAATCGCCGACCACGAACCGTCTGCTCAGGAGCAGTTGTTTGCCAATTTCTATCAGGCAATCACACAACACTATGCCCAAAGCCGTGAGGTGCGCTTCTATGCAGACCTTTTTAACCTCTCGCCAAAATATTTTGCCACAATAATAAAGCAGCATACTCATACAAACGCCCTGGAATGGATTAACGGGTATGTCACTGTTCAAGCTAAAGTCCTTCTGCGCTATCACAAGCAGCTTACCATCCAGGAGATAGCCTTGAAACTGGGATTCCCAGACCAGGCTTCCTTCAGTCGTTTCTTTAAGTCGCGCTGCGGAATGTCTCCTACTGAATACCGCTAGTAGAGGAGGGAAACGGCAGAGCCGGGTTCGCGGGCAGAGCCGCGGGTTCAAGGAGTTTAAGAGTTTAAGGGGTTTAAGAGTTTAAGAGTTTAAGAAGTTTAAGTAGTTTAAGACGTTTAAGGAGGTCAAGGAGTTTAAGGGTTTTAAGAGTTCAAGGGGTTTAATGAGTTCAAGGGTTAGCTATTAGCCGTTAGCCTTCAGCTTCTGAGGCTCCAAAGACTTCTAGACCCAATGGGGCCAATGGGGCCATAGGTCGTCTGGGCCGCCCCTCTGTCGCTTCTGGAATTTCTATCCCCGCTAGCCCTACTATCCCCGCTAGCCCTACTATCCCCGTTAGCTCTACTATCCCCGCTAGCTCTACTATCCCCGCTAGCTCCGCTAGATATTCTAGCGTTCTGCATCGCGCAAGCCAACCTGTAAGCGGTAAGTTGTAAATGCCGCTCCGCGGCCTTTTATAGTTTGGAGAGAAATTCTATCTCAACGATTCGAAGTTCGTTTTTGGTGTCTGCTCCGTTGGCAGCCTTGAACAGGTCGAGTTCCCCGGCGGCGGGTTCGACGACTTCCACAATGCCACCGAAGGCATCTTCGTCTTTCCCGGATCCCTTGAGGCGAATGGTTATCTCATTAGTTTTCACTTTGCGGGTGGGGGAGAGATGGATGTATCCGAGGCTGCGTTGTGTTTCGCCGCTCCAGATGAGTTCTTTGCCGGCGAATATCTCAAGAGGATAACTGCGCAGTCGCCATCCAGTCAGTTTTATGCAGATGTCATCAACGACTGTCTTTCTTGCCAGTTTGTATGTAATCCATGCGGTGGATAGTCGCCCGTCGTTCTTCCACTCAGACAGTTCGTTGTCATCATAGCTGCGGTTGGCATGTTCGCTGTCGAAGCCTGAGCGTGAGGAGATTATCTCTATGCCACGTGCCCGCTCTATGAAAGAAGGAGTGGAGGGAGTCTCTCCCCGTGAGAGATGTCCTCTTAAGGTTAAAGAGGGCTGATGGCGTTCTACATTCAAAGAATGGCTTTTCACACATAACTCCGCAGGCTGAACTCCATGGGCTTTGGCTTTGAGATGTATGTCGCCGGCTTTGGTCGTGGTGCGCACGAGAACGCGGTTTACTCCACATTCCACGGGCAGTGAGCGGGCTCCGACCCAGTTGTCTGAAATATTCTTTGTGGCAGCTGCATCGAGGAGTCCGTCTGGGCGGTTCTCGTCCGGACGCTGCATCTCTCTGTTGTTTCGGGTGGCGATTCCGCCAATCCATTCCCCTTCGCCGGAGAGTTCGAACTCAATCAGACGGTCATCCACAGGGCAGCGCTTACCATCGGAGTCCAGGACCTCCACCTCGAAGAGCACCATGTCAGCTCCGTCGGCTTTTGTGCCTTCAGGGTTTTCGATGGCGGTGAGACGAAGGTGGTGGGGGAGACCGGCTGTAAGCAGTCGGTGGCGGCTGCCGTCATCTCCGACAGCCTCAAGGGTTCCAGGCTCAAAATGAATGTTGTCAAATGTATAGAGATAGCGGTAAGTCTGCCTGCCTCTGCCCAGTGAGCGCCCATTCAGAAATAGCTCTACGGAATTGGCGGTAGAAACTACATACACGGGTTTTATGGTGGAATCGGGATAGTTCCAATGTCCGACTATATGTGTGCGTGCCTCTTCGGGTTCCACCCATCCGCTCCACATCACCTGATGGGCGAAGAAGGCGTCTTTGGGAAGGCGCATGGCGTCAACGACACCGCTGGTGCGGTAATTGGACTCGCCGCGATGGTGAGTGTTGGTGTCAGAGAACACAATCTTCACGCCACCGGAAGAAATGCGGGTGCCTGTGCCTGGGCGCTCCAGCCAATAGTCATACCAGCGGCGCACCATCTCCACGGCGAACTGATCCATGTTATGATTATATTCAAAAGCGGGCTTGCCTCTGTAGAGAGGGCCCTCACCCTCTTTGTGGAAAGGGAAGCTCCACTGGTCCCAATATTTGCGGAGACCCTCGTCACGGCAATATTCCATGGCCCACATCGGATGCTTGTGGGATTTGTTTATGTAAAGCATCTCCCCGCCATATTCAGACTCGTTGATGTCAAGCATCTCTCTGCTGCCCACGGCTCGCCCGCCATGAGGGTCATACTCGTCGCGGATTGCTTTCATCTCAAGAATATGTTTGCGGCTGATGCTCTCGTTGCCGCTCTCATAGAAAAGGATTGAGGGGTTGTTGCGGTTGTAGATTATGGCATCGCGCATTAGGGCGGTGCGCTGCTGCCAGCGTGCCCCCTCGACATCCTTTTCAGCATCCCCGGCAGGCATCGCCTGAGGTAGTCCGACGCGGTCACACGACTCGATATCCTGTTTCCACGGGGTCACATGCATCCATCTGACCATGTTGGCACCCGATTCCACCATCAGACTGTTGGAGTAATCACTGAGCCAGGCGGGAACGGAGAGGCCCACACCGGGCCACTCGTTGGAAGTGCGCTGGGCATAGCCGTGCACCATCATCACGCGGTCGTTAAGCCATATCTTGCCTTCGGCGAAGCGGGTCTTGCGGAAGCCAGTGCGGGTAACGATCCTGTCTGTCGGTGTGGAATGTTCGGGCACGAGGGCTGTCTCCACGCTATAGAGATATCCATAGCCCCAGGACCAGAAATGGAGACCGGAGACACTCTGCTGGGCGCTGACCGAACGGGTCTCACCGGGCTGAAGCGTGGTGCGCGGGCCTGAGAATGCAGCTACCTCCTTGCCTTCTGCATCGCGAACTGTTACGAGGAAAGTGAAGGAGTGTGCTTTCGAGTCCTCGTTCCTCACCTGACTCTCAGCGTGAATCACAGCCTTGCGTTTGGCTATGTCGTAGTCTGTGGCATAGATGTAGCAGCCGGTGGTTCCGAGGTTGGAATAGAGCGGCAGAGTCTGATACAGACGGCCTGTCACGTGTAGCCAAACATTCTTCGGGATGCCCCCGTAGTTGGCATTGAAGTTCCGGTCATTCCACTGATATCGGCTGTTGAACTCCCGCGAACGGTATGTCCAGCTGTTGTCGCATCGCACGGCCAGAACGTTCTCCCCCGCTTGGATGTATGGTGTGAGGTCGAAACCGCATGCCATGACTCCGTTCTCGCTGAATCCCAGATGCTGCCCGTTGAGATAGAAGTCAGCTCCCTGTCTCACTCCCTCAAACTCAATAAATATCTTGGAGTCAGCCACCGGCTGGTCGAAAGTGAAGGTTTTCCGGTACCAGACCACGGTATCAGTAAGATTGACTATGTCCCTGCGGAATGCCTCGTCGCCGTTGAAGGCATAAGGCAGCGTCACCGCCTTCCACCCGGAATCATCGAATCCGGCATTGACGGCTTCTCTGCAGTCGCCTATATGGAGTCGCCATCCGCTGTTGAAGTTCAGTCTCATACGTTCGGCAGCGTCAGCCGAAAGGGTTATGCCTATTGCCGTGAGGACAAAGATGGCAAGTGATCGCATAGTCATAGTTAGTGATATTTGATTATGGAATTCTGACTGCGGATATGAGAACCGCTGTATTATTTCACGAAGTATTTTTTGCCGTTTTTAATATAGACGCCTCTGCTCTGCGGTTGTGAGCCGAGATGTCTGCCGTCAACGGAGAACCATGTCTCTGAGGGCTCGTCGGCAGCGACTCCTCCTATTCCTGTCGGGTCGGCAATGATGCGGATGATTCCGTCTGATGCAAGCGAACTATAGTCCCAAATATAGCCTTCGAGGGGAACGGCAGGCTCGAATGTCGGCGTTCCCGTAAGACTCACGCCTGTGGCATCAGGGAATATCTCCAGCTCGGTGTCCGCCTTCCAGCTGCCCGAGAGGCGTTCCATGAGGAATTTGGGATTGGCGAGGGTTACTCTGCCGCTTACCTTCAGTGTCTTAATCGTTTTTGTGCCACTCCCTATGACTTGAATGGCGCCACCTTTCTTCACAGTGAGACTGCCCACAGTGCCAGTTCCGGCTACGGCGCCTGCGAAGACCACAACCTTGCCGGAGCTGTTTCCGGATAGGGTAAGCGTTCCGTTGCCGTATTTATTTAATGTGGCAGCGCCTCCGATGATACCTGCGAAGGTGGTGTTGGTGCCTAGATAGCCTACGTTCCAGATGCTGGTGTTGATCTGAGCGTCGGAAGCCGCGCTGGAGAGAGCACCTATTCGGTGGGTGTAGCTGGCCTCGTTTCCGCTGCCGGCCTTCACGCCCACGGCATAGACGCCGGCACCGAGTTCCAATGTGGCCTTTTGCATGTTTATGGCAGCAGCCATGCGGAACTGGCCGCCTGTGGGGTTCAGGACACCCTCGAAATCGCTGAGGTCAGTGAAGAAGTCACCGCGCACATAGGGGAAGCTGATTTTCACTGTGCCCTGCCCGATCCAGCTGCCTTGCACGGCGCACCGCTGCCCGGCATTTACTGTGAGGGTCTTTCCCTCAGCTATGTTGATGACATTGGCGAGAGTGGGTACGGCGCCTGTGCTGTTATTGTTGAATATGTTTATAGAGGCATTGCCCGTCACGTCGATGGTGGAGCCTGCTCTGCCGAAGGTAGTGTTCCACACACCCATGGCCAGTGTGCCTCCGTTCAGCTCTGTGGATTTCCATGTGTTGTTGCCTGCGTAAGTGATGTTGAGTTGTCCGTCCCCTTTCTTCACCAGACGGCCGTTGCCCTGAATCACGCCTTTCAGTGCCGTTACTCCGCTGGCGATCTGAATTGTTGCGGTGTCATTGAGCAGAAGACCCCGGTTGGTGGCGGTGTTGCTGTTGTTGACAATCAGCGTGGCTTTGCCTATCTGCCAGTTGGTTGGTGAGGTGCCGGCTGCGCCAATACTGCTGGGCAGACCGCCGTCGCTGAGTTCAGTGACAGTCACTTTGCCGCTGTTGATGATGGTCTTACCTGTATAATCACTCTTCACGGCCTTAAGCAACACATGTCCCTGCCCGTTCATGACTATGTCTCCAGTGCCGGTGAAACCGCCGTCGCCGCTGACGGTTATGGCTTTGGTGTCATTCTCGAAGACTACGCCGCCTACAGGCATCAGTTCGGTGGTCTGAAGGGTGGCCTTCACGGCATCGTCACCGATTATGATTGAGTCGCCGGCCACAAATTCCACAGGTTCGCCGTTAAGCAGGAAATTCGACGTCTGATAGTCCCACAGGGTGCTCTCGGCCCCGCTCCATCGGACGCCCTGGGCTGCGTTGCGCTGTTCGTTGATTACGAGCCATATAGCCTGATCTTCGTTGACAATAGTGTATGACAGGCCCTGCAGTCCGCGTACCTGCAGCCGGGTGAGGCTGCCTGTGAACTCCCCTGTATATTCCACCAGTTTGTAGCAGGCGGGCTGTGGCTTATCCACATCCGGCACTATGGTGAAGACTACCTGCCCCGTCTGGCCAAGAGTGAGGTCGCCTTCCACCTTCACCAAATCTGATTCCGCGCTGCTGTTTCTGATGTCACACTCCACAAAGAGGCGCTTGTTAATGCTTAGTCCCTGGCGGAAGGTGATGGTGCCTACGCCATGGTCGGAGGTGCCCGGCATCAGCCGGCAGCCCTCGTAGTTCAGAGCCCCCTCGATATCCAAATTACCGGCCACAACGGCATTTCCGGCCAGGGTGCCCCTTGCGCGCAGGCTCACGTTGCCCTGAATGGTGTTGTTTACCTCCAGAATACCTTCTGTGATGAAGGTGCCGCCGGTGTGGTTGAGCGGTGTGTTAATGACAAAACGCCCCTGCTGTCCTTTCCATATCTGCATCTGCCCGGCCATATTGCCGCTCCCGTTGACCGTGATGGTTTGTCCGCTTACGGGCATGGCATATATTATTGAAGGCGAGAAGTCGCTGCTGATATTAAACTCTGCACCTTGGTATGTAAGGTCGAAAAGAACGCTTTTGCCGTCAGCATAGCTGGCTGCAGATGAGCGGTCGAAGGTCACATAGCTGTTGTTGTCCTGAGCCACGAGGTCCGTCACCATACATGGAGGCAACTGCGGGCGCGGCATATCGAATCCGAGGTAGAAACCGGGGTTCGGGCTCTGGTAATAGCCTTTGGTGGAGCAGTCTCCACGATAGTGAGGGTCTTGCTGCAGACAATAGATGAGGTCTGTATCAGATGTATAATCGGTGGTGACGCCGGTGATTCCTACCGTCACCCCGTTTTCGTTGTGAAGCAGAATCAGTTCTTCGCGCCAGTCGCCGATGATATCTCCCCAGAAGGCAGCCCGCTTGGCATAAACAGTGACGTAACGGTAGCCGCTGATTTTCGCGAACTCCACTTCGCGCCCCTTGAAGAAATCCTGAATATAGACGTTGTGGTGACTGTCGCTTGTCTGCACCACTTCGCGGTCGAGCTCATTGTCCCACCATACGCCTTCGCACGGATATTGACTGTCGTAGCCGGAAATCAGATTGCCTTGGGCATCATAGACCTTGCCCATAGTTGACCACATCTCCCATCCGAGATGGTCTCTGTCTATATCAATACATTCCCCGCGGCCTACGTCACCTACCTCTGACAGATACCACTTCTTTATAAATTCGCCCGTGCGCGCGTCATAAAGCACCTGACCGAGCATGTCGGGAGCATACTGCTGGATAGCGAAGGTCTCCAGTCCGGGGCGTTCCGGATCGATGTCACTTGTGCGGAAGCGGTCGCCGTGGGCTATTCCGGTATTGAAGAGAGTCTTGCCAGTATGGTCCATGGTGTAGCCGCCCACAATCATCTCATCGCACCCGTCGCCATCTACATCGCCGATGCGTATCTGGTGGAAAGCGGGACCGCCCGTGGGCTCATTGAAGAGCTCTTTCAGCGCTCCGGCCTTGCCGCTGCTGAAGTCGTATGCAACTCCGAGATTGTAATAGTGATGGTCTCCTCCCGAGCCGCGCATATGCCACTCCATGACTACCGCGGGGTGGATTCCGTCGAACCAGAATACCCCCATGTGCCCCACATGTTTGTCATACTCGTCGCCCATCAGCGAGGAGCGGTTGGTGCGGTTGTAATGTTGGTTGTAGCTCTGCTCTATGCTAGCCTTCTCGCTGCCGGTAAGTCCGTCGATTACAGAGATATAGCGGGGCGCATTGCGGGAGCTCTGTGTCTCATAGTCGATAATCCCGTCGCCGTCGGTGTCACCTGTTGAATGTCCGTTGACATAGAGGCCGAAGGTCTTTGTGGCAGAATCCCAAAACTGGGTGCCGTCAGACGATTGGATGATGACATCTCCCTTCCCGTCGCAGTCCATGTCGGCAACAGTGATCATATCGTCCTGGCCGGCACAGGAGAGTTCGTTGGGCCCGAGTTTTACGGTCCACAGATGTTCGCCCGTGCGCAGATACCCCTCTACATAGCAGTCCAGCGTGTTGGAATTGGATTTGCGGTTGACGACATAATCCATCTCGCCGTCGCCGTCGAGGTCTATGGGCCACACATACGCCGTGTTGAAGTTGGCAGAAGCGAGAGGTGAGCCTCCTTGCTCAAAATTGATATCCACAAAGATATTGCGCATGTCATAGCTTTTCACAACGAAGGGCACGCTCTGGCTGAGCTCATCCCCTTCGCCGCTGACAAGACTTACTGTCACCTGTGCGCCTGCAGACACCTTTGCCGAGGTGGTTTTCCAATAGGTATGTGAGGTGTTTGCCGCTTTTGTCCCGTTGACGTAAACGTTGTAAGTGGCATTTTCGGGATCTTGTGCCAGGCGGCGCCAGGTTACTGTCACATTGCTGCCGTTGCTGACAGCTACTACTCCGCGGCCCAAAGTCTGCTGGATACGTTGTGCAGATACAGTTAATGTGAGTAGCATTACCCAAGCCGCTAAGAAAAGTCTTGTCCGATTCATATAAAAGTCAGTTAAAGGATTAGAATTTCCGGCTGCAAAGGTCGGAATCTTCAGGCTAAAACTCTTAAAATATCGTCGCAGATAATAGCAGAATCGTTGCAAAGTGCCCTTTTTCAATAGTCTTTGGGCAGCACACCGTATTTTTTCTTGAAGCATTTTGTGAAATAGCTGGCATAGGAAAAACCGACCATGTCAGATATTTCATTTACGGTGTGGGATGTCGTACGGAGCAGTTCGGCGGCTCGCTCGAGGCGCTGGTTGCGGATGAAATCCGTTGGGGTGAGGCCGGTGATGGCGCGCATCTTGCGATGCAGATTGGCCCGGCTCATGCATAAATCGCTTGCCAGCGCGTCAACAGAATATTCAGAATTGACCATATTTGCCAATACTGCGGCTGCCGCCTTGTCAAGAAATTCCCTGTCGGCCACGGATATTTCAGTCCACTCTGCTGCCGTTGCTGCCGTTGCCTCTGCTTGAGTGGGTTGTGGCAGTTCCTGTCTGCGTCTCTTTCTTCTGAAGAAGATGAGGCATACGGCTCCTGCAAGTGCTGCAACCACCGCTGCCCACAGCCATATACTGGCATACCAGGCAGTGGGGCTCTTGATGGTAAGAAGAGTGGCCGGCTCGCTCCAACGTCCGTAGCGGTCGGTGGCACGCACCTGTAAGGAGTGGGTGCCGCCTCTTAGACTGGCAAATTTTGCCACCGCCTCTCCCATCGGCATCACAGTCCAGCGGCCGTTGTCAAGACTATATGCAAACTGCACCTGCGAAGCATGTTCGAAGTCGAGTGTTGAGAGGAATATTTCCAGTATGCCAGTTCCGTCAGGCAGTGAAAGGGTGCGCTGTCCGAATCCCAGCGGCTTCTTCTCCCCGTCAGTTGCATAGGCGGTTACTATCGGTCTGACATCGGCGGCGGCGGAGTCGGCAGAGAGCACCATAGTGCGCAGGTTTAGATTACTCACACCCGCCATGCCATCGGAAAGCAGCAGAGCGGAGTCACCAAGCAGGCGGAGGTGGTGGAATTGAGTGCAGTCACATACGGCTGTGAGTTGTCCGTCCTTCCACGCGCAAATCCCCCGGGCCTTACTCAGCAGGTAGAGAGTATGGCGTTTTGCGGAATAATCCATGCTGCGCACCTTGTCCAGATCTGTTTGCAGGAGTTTTACCTGTTTCCCGTCATAGACGAAGAGTGAGTGGTATGAGCCTATGTAAATCTGTTCTCTGTCTGAGCCGTCGAGGCCCGCCGGAATTTTTGCCCATGAGATAGCGACGCTTTCCTTGCGCGGAGCCAGAAGGGCCATTACGGAGTCCAGGTGCCCCTTCATCTCCTCTTCTGTAGCCGTAGGGGAGGGGCTGGGGTCAAAAAATGCCACGGACAGCGACGTGGGTTCAGGCTGACGCTTTCCGCGGCCTTCCTTCACACATATTACGCCGCCGTTCCAAAGTTCTGCATAGAGATTTCCTAAAGAGTCGAAACGCATGTGGCTGATGCTCCGGTTCTTTCCCTCCCATGTGGTCTCGAAGCGCTCAGTCAGCTCTGCCTCTGATGACAAGTGAAGCAGCTGGTTGCGATATGACAGCCACACGCTGCCGTCGGCGGCTGTCAGCATGCAGCTTATGCGTTTGTCGGCCAGTTCGTTTGTCCCGTCAGCCGCTCTGACTTCCACGGGCGTAAGCTGATAGTCGCGTTTACGCAGGATATAAGCACCCTCTTTTGTGCCAAACCATATCTCAGCTTTGGTCTTCAGCTCTGTAATGCACAGCACGTCATTGCTGTTCAGCAGATGAGGGTTCTGGCGGTCACTGCGGAATGTCTCGGTATCATAGCCGTCGAACCGGCACAGACCCGTATCTTTGCCTCCATACCACAGATAACCCTCCGCATCCTGCGTGCTGCAAGTGATATCCGCGCTATTCAGTCCGGCCGCTTGCGCCGCTTCCACCTGTGCCTGCGCCCCACCGGCATGCATAATCAACCCAGCAAGGCAGAGAACTGCAGTTCTTAGGGATCTCTTCATGATAGAATAGGTGTTTGCGGATACGGTGAGACAAATAGGATATCAGGCTCTGCCCTTGAATGTGTAGCCCGCGTTTTCCACCGCGTCGCGGAGTGCCTCTTCGGAGGCGGTTCCTCTGACGCTGAGCGTGTTGGCAGCAGCACTCGCTTTTGCCGACTCCACACCCTCCACCTTTTCCACGGCTCGAACTACGGCGGCCTCACAATGGCTGCAGTGCATGTTCTCAACCCGATAAACTGTGGCGTCGGGGTCTGATTTCTTACTGCAGAAAGCACTGAAAAATTTCATAATCAAAGCATTTAAAATTAAGATTGTCAATACGGCGGCACAGACTATTTTGAACAGGCCTGGCATAGCTTTTGCGCCGGCGCAGCATACATCCCTGCCGCCCATCGGGGTTATCTCTATTCCAGAGGCATTGAGAAGCAAACCAAATAACACTGAGAAACCAACGATGGTGAGCAGATAAATCCATGTGAAACGTCTGCCCATTGACTTGTGCACTACCAGAATAGAAGCGAGATTGACTGCCGGACCGGCCATCAGCATTACCAGAGCCGCGCCTGGGGAAAGACCCTTCATGATGAGAGCCGCCGCAATCGGTATGCTGCCGGTGGAGCAGATATACATGGGGACGGCGATGAGCAGAATGACCAGCATCTGAAGCAGCGGCTGACTGCCGAAACGAAGGAAGAAATCGTCAGGCACTGCCACCTGAATCAGAGCTGATATCAGCAGACCGGCGAGCAACCGGCCGCCAATGTCGCGGATCAGCTCGTAATAGGCGTATCTTACTGCGCGCCATAACTTGCTACCACGCTCTGCCCGGCAGGAAACGCTCATGTCACACGCGATGTCATCGTCGCTGACAAAACGGTTGACCAGCAGTCCGCCGCACACGCCGGTGACAAGTGCTGCAGCTGGTCTGATAACGGCAAAAGCCAGTCCCAGCAGCGAGTAGGTGGCGAGGATGGAGTCAAGCCCTGTCTGCGGGGTGGCGATGAGAAACGAAGCAACAGCCCCCCGGGATGCTTTCTCGTTGCGGAGCCCAATAGCAGTTGGTATTACGCCGCATGAGCACAGCGGCAGCGGGATTCCGAGCAGAGCGGCCCAAACTACAGACTTTGTATCGTTTTGTGAGAGATATTTGGAGTAGAATTTCTGTGGCACGAAGACATGGAGCACCCCCGCGATAAAGAAACCGAGCAGGAGGTAAGGAGCCATCTCGCAGACCACATTCAGAAGCGATAATAGAAACTCACGCATGTTGTTCTGTTTTATTTATCGGCAAAGATAGGTGTTTTTTTTCATATCTCCGTACTTTTGAACAAAGATATTTATTTTTAAGTTCCGAAAGCCTCACCCGAGACCTTTCACCCACCTGGCACCAGACCTACCCCAGGCCACAGCCTCACCCCAGCCCCCTCTCCAAAGGGCGAGGGGTGTGAATTGCTTTGAGGACTAGTGGGACTGATGGGGCTGAAATTTTCGAACCCCAAGTTAAATGGTTGCAAGCTGCTACTTATCGGGGTGGTGGTCGCAGCTTTAGATCCCAGGGCGGCGCAAGCCGTTTACAGTTTATTCTTTAGGCTGCGCGAAGAAATGCTAACGGCTAACGGTTATTCCACCTCATCTGCGTTCTCTTTAGCCATATACCAGTTAACATTTAAAAAGCTATTTACTCCACTTCAGATGCTTGTATGTGTACTGCTATCCATAGGCTCACAGCGCAATTAATCAAGGCTTATTTAATCTGAGACGGCCGTCACCTGAATCTGAGACAGCCGTCACCTGAATCTGAGACGGCCGTCTCAGATTGAATACACTGGCACACACCGACTTATCAGCCGTGTTTCATCGGCATTTTTCCCTTGCTCTGTTGCATGATATGCCTTGTGTAAAACAGCCCCCTACATAGGGCATGCAACCATGCATTAGAAGTCTGCCCCCAATGTGACAGTTTTGCAGGCGATGATACATCCTCCAAGGACAACACCGACGTGCGGTTGGTCAACTGCATGGAATCAATCTTAGGGATTATCTCAATGATTTCATCAGCCAGATGCCGTGTCATACCAAAGCATCATACGATGAACTCTTACAACATCCCTTCAGTTACAAAGAATCCGTAAACTTGTCACTTCGTTAACTAAGGAATAAACTCGTCAGCTTGACAACTCGTCACTTTGTCAAATAGGGAATCACCTTCTTCAACTTGACAACTCGTCAACTAAGTAATCACCTTGTAAACTCAAAAACCAATGAGCTCAAAAACTCAAAAACTAACGAACTAAAAAACTTATTTTCCTGCGTTCTTCATTTTCTGAATAGCCTGCAGGGTTTTCTGGTGTCCTATGGCAATCAGCTTTTCCGATTTGTCGTAATCGAAACCTCCGTAGCGAGCCATCTGAATGTCAATGAGTAAATCAGGCTTCATCAGTTTTGCCATGAGGATAGAATTCTGACGGATCATCAGGGAACTGACTCTCGAAAGCATTGTATAGTGGTTGAATTCAAGGTCATCGGGGATGAGCCGGTTGAGAATCTTTTGTGAGAGCGATGAACTGTGCTTGCGTCTCTCTGTGAGTTCGTGTTCCATCTCCCACTGCCCTTTGTAATCGTGACCGCTCACGTCAACGCCAACCAGGATGTCACCGTCATGACGCGCTACGCGGTTAAGGGGGATGGGGTTGGTCACGCCGCCATCGATGAGAATCATGCCATCCCGTTTAACGGGTTCGTAGAACGAGGGTAGGGATATTGATGCGCGGATTGCCTTAAACAGACTGCCGCTGCTGAAGACTACCTCACGGCCGTTCTTCCAATCGGTCGCTATGGCGCAGTATGGAATCGGGAGCTCTTCTATATTGATATCAGGAACAAACTCCATAATAGCCTCGATGATTCGGGTGCCTTTGACCAGATGGTTGATGGAGAAGGAGAAGTCAGTCAGTTCCAGCATCCTCTTTCTGTCTATACTCTTCATCCATTGGCGGAACTCATTCAATTTTCCGGCTGCATACACCCCTCCGATGAGTGCACCCATAGAGCACCCCGCGATTGAGGTGATGCGATAACCGTTGTTCTCCAGCTCCTCTATAGCCCCGATGTGGGCTAGTCCTCTGGCCCCTCCGCTCGAGAGAACCAATGCAATATCCTGGGTCATTTTTCTGAAAATCGGTGTTATAATCAGACAGTTTGGCTTAAAAGAGATTCTATATTGTCAGACATGGTGAACAAGTCATCAAAAGAAACTGACATTGGTATAAAAAGAAGGGCTCGGGTTATGCCTGCGTGACTTATTTCTGATTGGCTTTTTTTGCGAACTCAAACAGGGCAAGAGGCAGGTGGCAATAGCCTGAGGGGTTCTTCTCGAGATAGTCTTGATGGTAATCTTCAGCAGGATAGAAATGGTCCAGAGGCTGCCTCTCTACGGCAATCGGCTCAGAGTATTTCTTCTGTTCCTCAGCGAAGACCTTGTCAATTATTCCACGGTCGGCGGCATCAGTGTAATAGATGCCGGTGCGGTAACGTGTCCCCTCGTCCTCTCCCTGGCGGTTTATGCTTGTGGGTTCAATCGCCTTGAAGTATAACTGCAGCAGATATTCCAGACTGATCACTTCTGGATTGTAGCGCACATGCACAGTCTCAGCGTGGCCTGTGGTGTCTGTATAAACCTCTTTATACGATGGGTTTTCTGTGGTTCCGTTGGCAAAACCGACTTCAGTTTCAATCACTCCGTTGATTTGTTTCAGGAAATGCTCTGTACCCCAGAAACACCCGCCTGCAAGATAGATGTCTTTCATTGTTAGTGTATATATGTTAGGCGCTAAAGCAGTTTATTGTAAGTTTAGAATATAGTTAAAGAGTTGATGACTGACGTTCGGCTGCAGTTGGTTCGTTGGCATCAGTAACCGGGTGAACATATTTTGTGGCAGCAAATAATATGCTGGTGAAGGGCGAGAGCAAGTTGAAGAAGCAGTAAGGCAGGTAGGTGAGGGTGGCAACGCCAAGTACGGTGCTCTGCACCAGACCGCATGTGTTCCAAGGCACCAGAACGCTGGTGACGGTTGCGCCATCCTCGCAGGTGCGGCTTAGCAGACGGTTCTCATATCCCCGCTCGCGATAGACATCCTTGAACATCGAACTGGCAAGGATGATGCTTAGGAACTGGTCGGCGAGGGCTATGTTGCAGAAGATTCCGGTGAATACTGTGGAAGCCACCAGCGAGGCCGTTCCGTGGACGAAGCGGAGCAGCATCTGCATCACGTCGCGCAGAATGCCAGTTGCCGTAACCACTCCGCCGAACACCTGGGCGCAGATTATCAGCCAGATGGTTGGCATCATCCCTGCCATCCCGCGCGTGCGGACGAGTTGGTCGAGCTGTTCTGCTCCCGTATGTATCTGGGTGGAGCCATAGATGACTCTCATAATTCCTTCGTACCAGCTATTCTCGGCAATCTGTGCAATCAGCGCCGGTTGCCAGATGACAGCGACAATAGCAGCCATCATGGCAGCCAGAAAAAGAACTACCATTGCAGGCCAGCGCCGTGCAATCATCGTGCCCGTAATAACCGGAACGAGCAAGAGCCAAGGGGAAATCATAAAGTTGTTTTCCAATTGGCTCAGGAAATTCATCTCCCCGCTGCCAGAGACATCCATACTCAGGCCTGCCACGATGAATATCAGAAGCGAGACGCAGAAGGTCGGTATGGTCGTTGTCATCATGTAACGGATATGTGTGAAGAGGGGCGTGCCCGACACACTTGATGCCAGCACTGTGGTGTCAGACAGTGGGGACAACTTGTCACCGAAATAGGCTCCGGTGATGATGCTTCCGGCCACCCATCCGTCGTCGAATCCGTGTGCACGACCGATGCCCATAAGAGCCACACCGATTGTTGCCACTGTGGTCCACGAGGAACCGACCATCAGACTGACCAGAGCGCAGAAGAGGCTGCTGCTTACGAGAAACCATTCAGGCCGCAGGACCTGCACCCCATAGAAAATCATTGTGGGAACGATGCCGGAAATAATCCATGTGCCGCCGATGGCGCCGATGAGCAGAAGGATTATTATGCTTGGCATGCAACTTGATATCTTGGCCGACATCTCCTGCTCGAGAGCCTCCCATTCCACGCGCCCCATGAGATAACCTACAAACACACATATAGCGGAGGCTATGAGAAGAGAAACCTGGGTGGCGCCGTCGAGGGCATCTGTCCCAAACACCGAGACACAAAAGGCAATCAGCGCAATCAGAGCTGCAAACGGGATGAGAGACAGATAACGTTGCATAAAAGAAGGTTGAATATCATCATATCTCCTCCAAACCGACCAGACCGTGGGTCACAGCGTAGATGGTAAGGGCTGAAACAGAATGGAGGTTCAGTTTTTCGCAGATGTTCTTGCGATGAGAAATGACTGTGGCGAGCGAAATACAGAGCCGGTCTGCTATCTCTTTGTTTATAAAACCGCGGGCCACCAAGGCCAAAACTTCGGCCTCGCGCTTGCTGATAGGGATGTTGTTGGTCATAGAGTCCCATTCCTTGAGCGACGGATGGCGGAATCCGCTTCCGTTCGGATTCGCATGTCCGCGCTGATGCAGGGCGAGCAGTGCCTTGACCAGATTATGCTCGGTCTTTGAGGTGTCCAAGGTGAGATAGCTACCGAGACTGGGACTAGCCATGTCTTTTGCCGTGAGGACAATTGTCTGCCTTTGGTGCGAAATGAAAAACTGACTGTTGGCCAAAAGTATGCGGGGAGATACAAAATAATGGAAAAAATGAATCGCCGGCTGTTGGCTGTCGGCTTGTCCTGCCGGTTGCTGTCCGAAGGGATGTTGCCCTGCCGGCGGCTGCTGCTGCTTCCCTAAGGGATGCTGTCCCGCTACTTGCTGCCCGAATGGTTGCTGCTCAGAAAGCTGCTGGTTGTCTGCCATAAATTCCTCAAAAGAAGGATAAACGCTTACATCAACCATCGGCACAATGGTGTCTAACATTGTCTTCAGGCCGACGGCTTCAAGCGTGTTCTCGTTGATTATGGCAAAGCGGGGTATCATTATCGTTGACGGTTATGGATTGACAATCTGTGATTTTATTCCCTTGTCTTTCAGGTGGCATACTATTGCCACACATTTCTGATTCCAGTGGTAACATCCATGTATGCTTTTACGCGGTCATAGATGTTATGCACTATGGAATTGGTATAAAGCGTGAATTCTTTGGTGTGATAGTTCTGCTTGCCCATAACCCATGTGGCAGGATAGAAACCGAGGTCGTTAGTGCCGTAATTGGAGACGAACAGGATGTTGTGATCGGGATGGATACGAACGGTCACTTCTCCACCGTCAACCCCGGCAATACCCGGCACTACGGCTTCTTCGTAGCCTGTGCTCCAAGTAATAGGATTTATGCAGCAGCCCACGGGCTTTTGGATTATCGGCCACATGGAACTCTCGTCGCCTACGCTGGAGAAGCAGCAGGTGACACCGATATCATTGGCGCCCTGGGCGGGCTTTAGGTTGTCTGGGTAATTGGCGAGGTCTTCAGGGGTCACTTTATAACCGATTACGTAGGCGCATACAAGCCGTTGCATGAGGGTGGGGGAGAGGCTCTTCACCAACTCCACAGTGCCCTTGCCTCCCTGACTGAAACCGGCGATTATAAACGGTCGGCCTTGGTTATAGTGTTCCAGATAGTAATTGAATGCCCGCTTCAGATCCTGCAGGGCATAGGGGAAGCGGTTGGCTACCGACTCTTCGCTCAGAAACGACTGCAACGTAATCTCCCTATAGAAAGGCACATAGAGATTCGTGGTGACTCCGAAGGCCGCACGGGCATAATTCCATTCTTTGGTCACCTCTTTGCGCTGGTTCTCGTCGTAGGTGTTCATGTGGCCGTAGGTCCGGAAATTTTGAACGTAATCGGTCACTATGTATGTCGGCAACACGTAGAACACATCTGCCTCTGCCTGTCCTGTCTGAGCTTCCTGGATCAGCCACTGGGATTCTTCTGTATAGTCAGGCTCGGGCGGCATGTTTACTGCACCCCAGTCAAGATCGTCAAGAGCGAGCGTGTCTGGCTCAGATATTGCCTCGTAGTATGGTGTTGGCTGTGACTCTCTGTTTTGGTCTGTCTCGATGGTTTCAACGGAGCATGACGCAAGCAGGAATGGTGTAAGAAATGCTTTTAAAAGAATATGTTTACTATTCTTCATAATCTTCTCAGTATGCTTATTTCGGCACAAAGGTAGTATTAATTACTGAAGAACAATCTTTTTGCAGGCTTTATTTTCAGATTATTAGCAGATTTATTTCCTTCGGGCAAGGTATCTGCTTAGTCCCTCGCGCCGCAGGGTGCATGCGGGACAATGTCCGCACCCGTCGCCTACGATGCCGTTGTAGCAGGTGAGAGTCTCGTTACGGACCAGCTCCAGAACGCCCAACTCATCGGCCAATTCCCAAGTCTGCTCTTTGTCAATCCACATCAGCGGCGTATGGATAACAAACTGCTCATCCATGCCGAGGTTGAGGGTTACGTTGAGGCTTTTTATGAAAGCATCGCGGCAGTCGGGATAACCGCTGAAATCTGTCTGCGAAACACCTGTGACAAGGTGGTTTATGCCATGTTCGCGGGCGAACACGGCAGCTACGCTCAGAAAGAAGAGGTTACGGCCGGGCACGAATGTGTTTGGTGGTCCGTCGGACGGCTTCTTCTGGTCCATCGTAATGCTGTTGTCTGTAAGTGCATTCCTGCCCAACGAGCCAATAAAAGAGACATCCATGTGATGCCATGTCACACCGGCCTTGGCGGCGATGTCTTTTGCCACCTGAACTTCTTTTACGTGCCGCTGACCATAGGTGAATGTGAGCGCTTCCACTTCGCGGAATTGTCTCTTTGCCCAAAAGAGGCAGGTCGTGCTGTCCTGACCTCCGCTGAACACAACCAGGGCACTTTTCTTATTCATCGGATTCATCTTGTAGAATGATTTTTTTCTTGATGAAAGAATTTTATTGACGTGGGAGTGACTTGCTTTGTGAAGAAAGAGTTCATTGTCTCTGAAAGAGCTCCTTCTTGCAGAATGCCTTCCTCCTTGCAGAAAGGTTTCCTTTTCTCTTAACGCCTTCCTTCTTCTTTCAGAAAGTCCTTAAATTACGCTGTATTTTACTCCCTCGTCATAGACATCAACGCCTTCGGTGCGCTTCAGCCATCCGACCACTCGTATGGTTACGGGGAGAGCCAGCACCTCATAGAGGGTTTTTACTACCACCTGACTGATTACCATCAAGGCGAGGTTGCGGGGCGGAACAATACCTCCGAGAGCTATAGGGAAGAAGATGAGCGAGTCGGCCAATTCGCCTGCAATTGTGCTGACCACAGCCCTTAGGGAGAACCGCTGTCCTTTGTGACGCAGTTTCATACGGCTCATCACGTAGGCATTGAGCAGTGAGCCAACGACAAATGCAGCAAAAGAGGCCAGAGCCACTCGCGGAGCCAAGCCGAAAAGGGCATGGAAACCCTCCTGATTGGTCCAATAAGGGGCGCCGGGGATGAGGTCGGCCAACCAAGCCAGGAGCACAAATGCGAAGTTCATCACGAAGCCGGTCCAAATGATGAGTTTCGCACGTTGGAATCCCCACACCTCGGTTATGCAGTCATTTACCACATACGAAATCGGAAATACCAAAACGCCAGTGGTGAGGTTCAGAGGGCCGAATTGAATTTGTTTGGTTGCTAACAGGTTTGCCAAAATCAGACAAACGCAGAAGGTCACGCCAAGTAGCATGAACGTCGTGCTGACGCTTTCGTTTTTTATAGACATAATTCTTGTTTTGTTAAAGGGGGTGGCGCGGACGGGTTTTGTCCTGGCTTCGCAAGTACCCCTGCTGTTTTGCGGGTGCAAAGGTACTAAATAAATGTGAAAACAAAAAAATAAAATGGCAAAAGAGGATAATAAAACACGAATCAACTGTGTGTTTATGGAGAAAATGAATAAAAAAGATAAAATAAAAGGGGATTTTGAGATGAGATATAAAAAATGTAGTAACTTTGCCACGCAATCAAGCATATATGAGCTAACTACATATTTTTTATTTTATACTTTATTTTATGGAGAAGATTCAAGGACTCATTGACGCGCCTTTTACGCCAATGCTACCAAATGGAGACATTAATGTAGAAATTATTCCGGCATACGCAGACATGCTTGCCCGCAACGGACTCAAAGGTGTATTCATCAACGGCTCCAGTGGTGAGGGATATATGCTCACCGAGGAAGAACGGATGCAGATAGCCGAAGCTTGGCTGGCAGCTACGAAGAAATATGAGGGATTCAAGGTGATTGTCCATGTGGGCAGCTGCTGCGTGAGGCAGAGTCACCGCCTAGCTGAGCATGCTCAGGCTATCGGAGCTTGGGGCATCGGTGCCATGGCACCTCCATTCCCGAAGGTAGGACGTGTGGAAGAGCTGGTGAAATACTGCGAGGAGATTGCCTGCGGCGCTCCCCAACTGCCGTTCTATTATTATCATATTCCGGCATTCAACGGGGCTTTCCTGTCAATGTTCGACTTCCTATGTGCAGTTGACGGGAGAATTCCTAATTTCGCCGGTATAAAATATACCTTCGAGAGCCTCTACGAATATAATCGCTGCCGCCGCTATAAAGACGGCAAGTTCGATATGCTCCATGGACAGGACGAGACAATCTTACCATGCCTCGCCATGGGCGGAGCACAGGGCGGCATTGGCGGCACCACGAACTACAATGGGCGCTGTCTGGTGGGTATCCAGGAGGCCTGGGCAGCCGGCGACCTCGAGAAAGCCCGCCAGTTGCAGAACTATGCTCAGGACGTAATCGACGTAATCTGCCATTTCCGCGGTAACATCGTGGGCGGTAAGCGCATCATGAAATTCCTCGGACTTGACATGGGGCCCAACCGCACACCATTCCAGAACCTAACCCCCGAAGAGGAGGTCCGACTGAAGGCTGAACTCGATGCCATCGACTTCCTGAACCACTGCAATAAATAATAAAATCCCTGCCCCTTCCCCCATTGACGGGAAGGGGTGGGTCATTCTTGACAAATCTCTTTAACTGACCTTTTTACAAAATGAAGACCAGAAATAAACTGTTAATCCTGCTAACCCTGTTTATCGTTCAGATAGGCATAACCACATTATCTGCACAGACTCATCGCTTTAACACGAGTTCCTTCACCAAGATGCCTTTCTTTTCATTGAATGGCGGTCAAGGAGTGAGCGGTGCTTTTGCCGGCATTTCCAACCAACACGTCATAGTGGCCGGCGGCTGCAATTTCCCCGACACAGCTGCTGCCGATGGCGGTCGGAAGGCATTCTATGCAGATATTTTTGCACTTCCTCTCTCAACTGTAAAAACATCTGGCTATGGTCGGGATTCTGACGGATGGATGCGTGTCGGTCAGCTTCCGGCTGCCATGGCCTACGGCACCAGCGTCACAACCCCCGAGGGCGTTGTCTGCATGGGCGGCACCACAGACGGAAAGAAGAGCGAGACATTGGCTGTTCTTCTGAAGTGTGAAGGCAATGCCGTTTCAATCACTACCCTTCCCGCTCTTCCCGTAGGTCTCGACAATTTCGCTGCAGCCTTCGGCGACGGTTACATTTATGTGGCTGGTGGGCAACATGATGGCGAAGTGAACCGCAAAGCCTTCCGCCTGAGTTGGCCTTTAACTGAGTCTGCCTCTTGGGAAGAACTGCCTGACATGCCAGGTCCTGCCCGTGTTCAGCCCTCCGCTGCCGTGCAGAAAGGTGCCATCGGCTCCAGCTTCTATGTTCTCGGCGGTTTTGACCCGCGCTATCAGAAGGCCGTTTCCAATGGTGTCTATTACGACCCGCGCAAGGACAGTTGGTTCGCAACCAGTCTGATGAGCACTAACCCGATGCTTGCCCTAAGCCAAACCGCCGACGGGCAGGGCACAGACGCGGCTCAGCGCATTGACGGACCTGCAGATAAGCCCACGGACAAGCCCGGGACCGAATATGACTTGCTCGCTCTGGTCGGTGCTTCGGCTGTTTCTTCCGGTGCAGCTCACATCCTCTGTTTCGGTGGAGTGAACAAACAAATCTTTGAGTCAGCCCTGGAGCGTAATGCCCTGATGGCCGACACAGCCATTGCCCCCGAGCGCCTAGCTCAGTTGCGCGAAGAGGCTTATTCTTACATGACACAAGAGCCCGCCTGGTACAAATTCAACCGCCAGATCCTTGTCTATCATACTGTTACCGACTCTTGGGCAACAGTGTTCGACTCTGACCTCATCACCCGCGCCGGTGCTTCCGTAGTGCCTCTGGCCTCCCCTTCAGGCAGTTTGGCAGCCCTCGTCATTGACGGTGAGGAGAAGCCCGGTGTGCGCAGTTCTGATGTGACACGGGTTGACATCAATTACGAGGCACATTTCGGATGGCTCAACTGGACCGTCCTCATTCTCTACCTCTTGGGCATGGTCTATCTGGGTTATTACTTCATGAAGCGCGCCAGCAACTCGTCTGACGACTTCTTCAAGGGCGGCGGCCGCATCCCTTGGTGGGCAGCCGGTATCAGCATCTTTGCCACCATGCTCAGCGCCATCACCTACATGAGCATTCCTGCCAAGGCCTACGCTACAGACTGGACTTACTATCCGATGCAGATCTGCATCCTGATAGTATCCTTCCCCGTAATCAAGTATTATCTCCCGTTCTTCCGCCGTCTGAACGTAACCACGGCTTACGAGTATCTCGAGCGCCGCTTCAACAGTGCTACCCGCCTTATGGCAAGCATCCTGTTCATCGTATTCATGGTTGCCCGCACGGCCCTCGTGCTCTTCTTGCCATCCTTGGCTATGACCGCAGTGACAGGGATTGATATATATATATGTATTTCCTTGATGGCTCTAATCACAATCCTTTATTGCACTATGGGCGGCGTGGAAGCCGTGGTCTGGGGCGACGTCATCCAAGGTATTATCCTCGTGGGAGGTGCCATTCTCGCAGCCGGCTATCTGATAATGAATACGGGTGAGAACGGGGCAAGTGATTTCTGGCAGATTGCCACAGACCACGATAAGTTCCGCCTCTTCCTCTTCGATGCTGAGAATCCCTTCGACTTCGTTAACGCCACCTGGTGGGTGGTCATCTTGGGAGGTCTGGCAAATAACCTCATTTCTTATACTAGCGACCAGACAGTCATCCAGCGTTATCTCACCACCAGCGACGAGAAGAGCGCTGCACGCGGCATCCTAACCAACGGCCTGATGTCCGTAGTAGTCACCATCGCCTTCTTCACCATAGGCACTGGACTTTATACTTTCTTCAAGACTCACCCTGCCGAGCTCGATATCACCATGGCCAAGGGCGATGCCATATTCCCATTCTTCATGATGAGCCAGTTGCCGGCTGGCCTGGCCGGATTGCTCATTGCAGCCGTCTTCGCTGCCACGATGAGCACTATAGCCTCGAATATCAACAGCATCTCCACAGCCTTCACCGTTGACCTCTGGTCTAAATGGAAGCGCCGTAAAGACGATGCTGCTGCAACAGCTGACACCTCGTCAGATGTGCGCACGGCTCGCATTGCCGGCATCTGTGCAGGACTGATTGGCATGGCTATCGCATGGCTCATGGCAACAGTTGATATTCAGTCGCTACTAGACTACTTCAACACCATTCTCGGCCTGCTCAGCGGCGCCATTGGAGGCTTGTTCATGATGGGTATCTTCTTCCCGCGCATCGGCTCGAAGGCTGCCCTCATAGGCTTCCTCTGCGGCACTGCCACGGTGTTCTACATGAACTTCTGCACGCAGGCCAACTTCCTACTCTTCGGCTTCGTCTCGATGCTCGTTAGCGTCATCGTTGCCCTACTCCTCAGCTATATTTGGCCGCAGAAGGAAGAGCAGAAGGGGCTCACATGGAAGACATTGAGTTGAAGTTACAATTCACTTGAATTATCTTTTTCACACGAATGTCCATGAATGGGGATATATAATGAATCATAAATGTAATATTGCTGAACATGATTGATCTTCTGGGTTTAGATGAAGCACCCAAAAAATATTCATGACCGTTATATGTGCACATTCAAGGTCATCATATATGAAAAAGAAAACTGATTAATGTATTCAAAAAAATAAATATTTAAATGATTGATTTCACGAAATTAGCGGAGCAGTATCGCTCTGAGTTATTGGACCGCGTAGTTCCCTTCTGGCTCAACAAGAGTCAGGATAAGGAGCTCGGAGGTTACTTCACTTGCCTCAACCGCGACGGAAGCGTTTATGACACTGATAAGTTTGTGTGGCTGCAAGGTCGCGAAGTGTGGATGTTTGCCAAACTCTACAATACTGTAGAGCACCGTCAGGAATGGCTCGACTGCGCCATCCAGGGCGCGGAGTTTCTGAAAGCTCATGGCCACGACGGCAATCTCAACTGGTATTTTGCACTCGACCGCGAGGGGCATCCGCTCGTGGAACCATATAACATATTCTCCTACACTTTCGCAGTAATTGCCTTCGGGCAGCTCTCCATCGCTCTTAAGTCGGCCGGCCAGAATGAGCGCGCAGCTGAATATGCTGACATCGCAAAACGCACCTTCGACATCGTACTCTCCAAGGTGGACAACCCAAAGGGCAAGTGGAGCAAAGCATCAGCAGGGGCACGCGCCATGAAGACATTCGATCTGCCGATGATCCTCTGCAATGTCTCTTTGGAGATTGAACAACTGCTCGAACCCGCATTCCTTCAGAAAGCTATTGACGACTGTCTTCATGAGGTGATGGATGTGTTCTATCGTCCCGAACTTGGCCTTATCGTTGAAGCCTTGGGCAAGGACGGCAACCTCGTTGATTGCTTCGACGGACGCAAACTCAACCCCGGCCATGCCATTGAAGCTATGTGGTTCGTAATGGATCTGGGCAAGCGCCTCGGTCGCCCCGAACTCATACGAAAGGCAGTAGAGATATGCTTGCAGGAGGTCGAGTACGGATGGGACAAAGAGTTCGGCGGAATATTCTATTTCATGGATCGCTTGGGCCATCCCCGTCACGAATTGGAGTGGGACCAGAAACTCTGGTGGGTGCATCTCGAAACCCTCATCTCACTCATCAAGGGATACCAGCTCACGGGCGATGAGCGTTGTCTGAAGTGGTTTGAAAAGGTGCATGACTATACCTGGATTCATTTCCGCGATGCCGACCACCCCGAGTGGTATGGTTATCTCAACCGTCAGGGCGAAGTCCTTCTGCCACTTAAGGGCGGTAAGTGGAAAGGCTGTTTCCATGTCCCCCGTGGCCTTCTCAACGTGTGGAAAATCCTCGATGAAATCGCCTCGCGCTGAAGCCTGTGTGAGGTAGACAATGCCCCTCCCCTCAGGTCCTCTCCCCAAGGGAGGTGAGTTCGAGAATTGCGGATCGAGTTGTTCGATAGGTAGGTATCAGCCTATATGTAGCCGAAGGCGTGGGCTGCGCCCGATGTCTGTCTTGCTTGGTGAACAGAGTCTTGACAAGTAGTAACAAGATTCAGCTGCTGAAACTAAAATACTTACGGACTTACGAACTAAAACTACCACAGAACAACTGTTCACAACTTAGCACAAATGAAAATATCCATGAATATTTCATGTAGCTAGTTAGTGGGCATAAGATGTGAGAAAGGAACAGCTACGGCCGCATGGCCAGCAATTTGTGAGAAAACAAAAGTCTCTGAATAATCTTCAGAGACTTTTGTTTTGCTAGCCCTCTATGAGGCAGACGGCGTAGGCGGAGATGCCTTCTTCGCGGCCCGTGAAGCCAAGGCGTTCGGTGGTGGTGGCTTTTATGCTGACGCGGTCTGGATCTATGTTCATTGTGTTGGCAAGACACTGTTGCATGGCAGGGATGTGCGGGTTCAGTTTGGGACGTTCCGCCGCTATGGTGGCATCGATATTCCCTATTGTGTAACCTTTGGTGGCTATGAGTTCTACGGTCCGCTTCAGAAGGATTTTGCTGTCGATGCCTTCGAACTCAGCCCCTGTATCGGGGAAGTGGTAGCCAATGTCACGCATATTGGCAGCTCCAAGCAGAGCGTCACAGATGGCGTGGATTAGCACATCGGCATCCGAGTGACCCAACAGACCCAGAGTATGTTCTATCTTTATACCGCCGAGCCACAAATCGCGGCCTTCAACCAAGCGGTGTACGTCGAAACCAAAACCTACGCGAAACACGGTTATATTTTACGATTTTACGATTTAATGATTTAAAAGTCCCTGTGCAACCCAGGGGGATGTTTAGTTTAAGGGTTTAAGTAGTTAAACGATGCTACCAATCCTCCAACTCGTTGTATTGTAGGCCATAATCCTCGCGCATTTGCTTCATGTGCGACTGTATCTGCTGCTTGGCCTGTTCGTCGTAGTGGTCGGGATAGAGTTTCATATCATATATCAGGCCCATTTCGTCGCTGTAGGCTCTACTGGCTTTATTGCGTGCCATAGTCCGTATAATCTCCCTCTTTCCCTCTTTCAGCTTCGCTTTATTTTCCTTAACTTTTGCCTTATTCTTCTGGCGAATCATCTCCCGTCGTTCATTCTCACGCTGTTGTAAATCCCGCTTGTTTGACTGGATGCTGGCTAGGTTGCCTGCTATATCAGAGAGGCCGGACAGCCCAATGTTAACACACTCCATAATGAATTGGCGCTTGCGCTTCTTAGCTGCTTTCTTGCGTTCCTTTTTCTCTTTCTCTAACAGTTTCAATTGTTCTTGGGCAAGCTCGAATTGAGGATTAATATCAAGGCTTTTCCTGAGGTACATCTCTCCGATGTACGACAAGGGACCATCGATGAGAGACGCAGCCATATTGTAGTAGGCAATGGCGCGATAGTCCGTCTGCTCCTCATAACAAAGGCGCAGCATTAAATCAGCAATGCCTGAAGCCAGATTTGGAGTTTCCACCATCTTATCAAGCATTTGATCCAAGATGGGTTCGCTCTCTGAGTAATCCTCATTTATAGAAGTTACATAAGCGTTCAAAACAGCTTTTATCTCACTCGTCTTTTCATCCACTACCATCTTATCATAACGATGCTCTGTGAGACAAATGCCATCCTCGCTTATTATATAGTAGTCGCTGCAGTCATTGATAACATAGCCGTAATCGGTGGTATAAAGAGTGTCAACTTGTGGTATTTCTACCGTGGGCAATGCATCGGTCTGAATATCACGTCTTACAGTCTCCAGCCATTCGGCTTCAGTTATGTATTTGTCGGCATTGTGTACCCCAGCCTTGTAGCAATCAGTTAGCGCCTTGGAATTATTGTAGCCTTTATTGTTGGCGAGCAGGAAAAACACGAGTGCCTTCTCCTTGTCCATAGGCAACATTGTACCATTGAAGTAATATACCCCTATGTTGTGTATTGCTTGAGGCTCTCCGGATTCCGCTGCCATACACATCAACTTGATGCCTGCTCTACGGTTGCGACGTACACCTTGTCCTTGGTTATACATCTGTGCAATATTAACCATTGCTCTTTTATTGCCCAGCTGAACTGCTTTACGATACCACTTCAGGCCCTCGTGATAGTCTCTTGCCACTCCCTGATGTGCGACGCTAGTATGGAGAACAGCCATATTGTAGGCTCCGAGAGCAGACCCCATCTCAGCTGCTTTTCGATAGTAATCCACCGCCTTTACACGCGTATTCTCCCAGATATTGCCTGATGCATCTATGGGATCTATGAAGATACTTGTTTTTATCAACTTTGCCTGAATCAGGGCTATACTCTCTTTCTCATATACTTGGCCAATATTAACGAAAGCATCGACGTATCCATTCTTGGCAGCCTTCTCATACCATTTGAGAGCCTCCTTAATGTCTTTCCCCTTTGGTGCACCTACACCACTCCTATATATGTTACCAATGTTTATCATCGCCAAAGATGAGCCTTTCTTAGCTGCCTTTGTTAGATAATTCATTGCCTCCTTATAGTCCTGAGCGAACGGTACTTTATTTAGGATTAGTGGTGAATTACCCGTATTACCTACATAGTAGCAGAGTCCTATCTTATACATGGCATCTGGATCCCCTTTTTGGGCTGCCTGCAGAAGTTCATCAGAATAAAGAAAGCTGACTTCTCCCTGTCCCTGAGCAAATGTCGTTGTACATACCAGAGAACATAGGATAATAGTGAATAAAAAGACAAGAAATGGATGATGTTTCATTGTAATATCTAATTACCTTTTCTTCTTTCCAAACAGGTCGCGCATGCCGTCGAGGTCGAATGCTAGTGTGAAACGCATGGTCTGGTCGAGCGGGTTGCTCTGCGAAGTGGAGAAGACGTATGAGGCGTCAAGCGAGAATACACTCATGTGGAAACCGGCGCCGGCTGTGATGTATTTGCGGTTACCTTTGTTGGCGGCCTCGTGGTGGTATCCTGCGCGCAGGAAGAAGCGGTCGTTGTAGTTGTATTCAAGACCGGCGCTGAGCTGAATTTCCTGGAGCTCCTCCTTGAAGCCACGCGGCGCATCATGGAAGCTCTTGAAGATGCCTGCGATAGGAGATACGTCGTAGTATTCGCGTTGCACGCGTTCGGTATAGTCCTCCGGGGTCTCATCTCCTCCCTGGCGGGGGTATGTGGGCACTAACAGTTTATTGGCATCCACTGCGATAGAGATCCGGTTATACTCGTTGAACGGGATGAGGAAATTCATTCCCAACCGCATGTTTGTGGGAATGAATTCGGCGTTTTCGTCTCCTCCGTAGCTGATCTTGGAGCCAATGTTGGAGATGTTCAGTCCGAGGCCGAATCCACATTCGCGGTTACCCATCATGAAATAGTTGTTATAATACATGGAGATGTCTGCAGCGAACGCCTTGCCCGGGCTGCTCTCGGCCGAATAGTCATACTGCAGGTCGGAGAAGATGAATCTCATTCCGACAGCCATGGAGAATTTCTCAGATAGCATACGCGAATAGGCGACATCTGCAGACAGTTCGTAGGGATGTATGGTCATTCCATCCATAGAACTTACGCTGTAACCGTAGTCGGAGGCGGTGGCAATAGTCACTTCGCCAAGTGTGAAATAGCGGAGTGAGGCGCTGAGGGCGGAGTAGTCGCCGATGCGGTAGAAACCCGAGATATTGGCCAGGTTGATGTCGCTAACCAGTTTGCGGAGCCATGGGGTATAAGATAATGCCATCCCAGCGCGGCCGATACAGAAAGGGTACTTGGCGGGGTTCCAGAACTGCGAACTGGCATCGGGTTCGGTGGCGGCGCCCACCTCACCCATACCTCCGCTCCGTGCGTCGGGCGCAATGCTCATGGAGATGACGCCGGTAGTTACGGGGTTATAGCGATCTTCTATATCCTCAGACTTTGCCTCGGTAAGGGT
Source organism: Bacteroidaceae bacterium (assembly GCA_024699495.1). Classification (GTDB taxonomy): domain Bacteria; phylum Bacteroidota; class Bacteroidia; order Bacteroidales; family Bacteroidaceae; genus Physcousia. The sequence continues at coordinate 51,764 of JAILPK010000066.1, forward strand.
TATGGCAAGGACTGTCAGTAAGCAAATTTTCTTATGATTCATGATAGGGGGAGATTTAGGTAATCTCTATTTGTATATGATGATTTTCTGTGTCTTTGATACCTCTTCGCTATTGTCGCTCTTGACGCGTGCGCGATAGAGATAGATGCCTGCTCCGAGGGGGAAGCCCGAGCTGGTGCAGAGGTTCCACGGCACGGCGTAGGTGCCTGTGGATGATGCTCCGGATGCAGTGTATGTCCAAAGCAGGTGGCCGGAGAAGTCGAACACCTCAAGTGTAAATTCACATTCGCTGCCAGGGCGGTCGAAGGAGAGAATGAATGAGGTGGATGTGGACGCGGGGTTTTGTGTGGCTGCGAGTTGTAGAATGCTCATGGGAAGAGTGGGGTCAACAACGAAGCGCAGGGTGGCTGTGGAGGTGTTGTTGAGGTTGTCCCATGCGCGGAAGAGCAGTGTGTGGTCACCTTCTTCGAGCTGCGGAATGGAGAAGGCCACGGAGCCGCGGGTGTAATCACCGAAGTCAGCCGTAAAATAATCGTTCAGGATGTAAGTCTTGGAGGCTGAGTTGTCAATAATCAGTTCGAGGTCGTGTCCAAGTCCGTTTCCGTCAGAGTTTATTCCGCTCTCGTCTTCGAGCCGTGCCACGAAATATGGTGTTGAGTTGACGGCATCACCGTCAGTGAACTCCTCGTTGGTCAGCCACGCAGTTATCGTTGGGCCGGTTTTGTCCTGGAGTGACGGTTCTGTGCCGCCTACAAGGAAGGTGTCGGAATAGCCGTTGGCTTCGGTGACACCGTCGCTGCTGATGGCGTAGAACTGCAGTCGTCCGAAATCATCGGAGTAGTTGATGTCTATCGGAATCGGGCAACTGACAGAGAAGCGGCCGGCGCGGATGCTGTCAGAGCCGTTGTACAGAATCTTATTGTATGCGTTGAATTTGAATGCGGAGTCAGCTGCAGTTTGGTTATAGCATGTAATATAGTTTTGGCTATCGTAAAGGCGGGCGGAGAGGATTCCGTCGAAGTCGTTGATAGGTGACCCGTCAGATGCGTTTACGTGTCCGCTGAAGCGCGCCTTGCCTCCGGCGTGCAGCGTGAATCCGTCGGGCAGGGCGTCAACAGAAATGCCGTTGATGGAATCGAGCACAATGGAGTTTGGGGCTGTGTTGAATGACAGCGCGGGGTCGCCGAGCAGGACGAACTGCAACTTGTTTTCGGCATTCACGTCGCGCCCGTTGGTTATGACATTGACTTTGGCCATTCTTACGGCGTCACCCACACGGGCCCATCCGCCGTTGTCGTCACGTCCGAAGAGCACTTGGCTGAAGGCGCGGTTGACGAGTAGGTTACTGCCAGCATATACAGTGCGGGTAGTGCCGAAGAATGCTACGGCTCCTCCGTTGGGGTTCAGCACGGCCGTCTCGCCGATATTGTCCTGTGTACCATCGAAAGGCATGATGTCGCAGGCGGCAGTGACCCAGAGCGGATAGCGGGGGGAAGAGAACTCAGCGAAGTCCTTGAGCAGCAGAACGAACTCGTGTGAGAGACAGTATGTGCTGCCGTGACCGGTGTAGTTCATTACCAATGCGCCCTCTTCCATCTGCTCCTTGATTACTTTTTCCACCTGAGGGTAGCGGTTTCCGTTGGAGCGAGTCTCGCGCTTGTAAGAGTCCCACATCACTTTACGCACCTCAAGGCTGGGGTAGGTTTCGGAAATCAGGTTGGCCACATTGTCGGTCTTCACCATGTGGTCGTTGTTGTCGCCGTCGTCACCCATCATGCACACTATATTACGCCAGGCACCTGCCTCGCGTTTCTCAATGTACGCGATAGTCTTATCCACCATCGTGTTTGCGTCGGACACGGTGCGCACGGGGAAGCGCCCCACGCCGATGTCCGTCTTGTCATTGGTCAGGTTGCCACCTTCGCCGTCGTCAAGAAGACCGTAGTATTCTTCCATCACATAGCTGCGTGTGTCACTGACGGAGTTCTGACTCTCGAAGCAGAGCAGGAAATCATCGGGGTCATACATTTTCCATGCGCTCGTCAGCATGCGGTTGTCCCAGGCTCCGTCTCCGAAGAGCAAGAGATATCGCGGAGCCTGACTTATGTTTTCCGCACGGTCGTAAAGCATCTTCAGCAGGAGACGGAATGCTGTGGCATCCGGTGTGCCTGAAGAGAATTCGTTGAATATCTGGTCTGCGCGTACGACAGCCACCCCGAGGCCATCAATGGTGCGGTGAGCATCTGCAAGGCGTTCTGCTTGGGCGTCAAAGATGCCTGATGCCGGGGTGATGATCAGCATGTCTATGGAGTCGAGGGCATGCAGGTCCTGATTCTCTATTGCGTGGCCGATGGTGGGGGATGGATATGTGGATGCTGCGTCGAATACTGCATAGCGGCGGTCGCTGTCAACATCTGTCAGATTCACATCAAGATAGTGATGGATGGTTCCGTTGGCATCTGTGCTGTCACGCAGAGAGCCGGAGATATTTACGGCAGGGGTGTTCGGCCCGTCGAGGAGCCAACATTGGGGCCTCATGCCGTCAGCATATTCGATAACAAAAGCCTGAGCTACGGAGTCTGCTGGCATATAGACCTCAAGATAGGGATGCTCTGCACTCAGACGCAGGCTGCCAGTATAAGTCATCTCAAAATAGTTGAGCCGAGCGTGAGTGGATGCCGTAGTAGTAAAGCGCACGGTATTTGTAGCCAAGACGGGTAAGTCCTGGTTGGGATAATTGTAGTTAATGATATTTGCTTTGGTATATTCGTCGGCCAACGCGGAGATGTTGAATTCGCCCAACGAAGTGCCGTTGATTGTGGGGGTTATCTGTGTGCGGTCGCTGGCGGAAAAGGAGAATTTGAAGCTGGCTGTGGAGGACGCAGGAATGTGGCTCACGGCTTTTACTGTATAATTTTTGGCGTTGCCGTTGTAATAATCATAATCCTCAAATAGTTGGCGGCCGCCCTGAAACCATGAATATGCCTGCGGATCATGTACTAGGTAGGCGGTGTAGGTGTCAAGGATGGTGACGCTGTCGGATGTGGCTCTCGGGGAAACGGACTCGATATCCTCTGCGGGGCTGTCTGCCTCGGTTATGAAATAGGAGGCTTGGTTGGCATAGTGGTTTACCACGTGATGCCCATTGGTCCAAGTCGTCAGTCCGTTGGCGTGGAACAGGAAGCGGTCAGAGAGGCGTAGGGTGCTGACAGGTATGAGGTCGTCGGAATGTGTGCCTTCATCAATCAGCTCAGGCAGCAGATGTCCGCCTTGCCCGTATATGCGGCAGTTGGCAGGTGTAGTGAAGCCCATCTGCAGCAGGGCGTCGTCGGTGAGTTGGTAGATGCCGTCTTCAGAGAGTGTCACGGTCATCCAACGGCCGGAGGCGAGGCGTGAATGGGATGCATAGCGGTCAGCATTCTCTGCGGAGTGGCGTGCTTCTATTCTCTTTGCAGCCGCTGTAGGATGAGCAGTTATGACGATCTTGCCTGACAGCAGTTTCAGATATGTATTTCCGGAACGGATAATAGGAACAAAAGCAATATCCAGCATCCCCTTGCGGCGGCTCACACCTTTGGTAGCACTTATAGTCAGCGTGTCTGAAATCTCGGATGCAAAGCGCCGGGCTATAATCTCTTGTTCGCGCGCAGTGACGGTCTGCCATTCGGCAAATTCCACATTTACCGTATAGTTATTTTGCCGGTAGTCGGTCTCCAAAGGTACGACCTCGGTATATTGAGGCAGTATGGAGTCTATGGGCAGACGCTCCCAGTCTATGAACGTGAAGTCTCCGGTGCCGGTAGCTGCGACGTTCATAGTGAGAACGGAGAGGAGTATGGAAAACAGATATTTCATTTGTTTTATTTAACGTTGAAGGAGAGAAGAAGGTGCTCTTCGAGCCAGCCTTCCAAATGGTCATTAATATGTACGGGGCCGACTCCTGCGGGAGTCCCTGTGAATATCAGGTCGCCTGTGCGGAGGGTGAAGAACCGGCTGATATAAGCCACGAGCTTATCGACTGAGTTAATCATATCTCTGCTGTCTCCGCTTTGTACAGTATGACCATTTATGTCAAGATGGAAATGCACGTTCTGGATTCCGGAGGGGAGCTCGCTGACGGTGAGCCACTCGCCTATTGCCGCGCTGCCGTCGAATCCCTTGCAGATATCCCAAGGGAGCCCTCGTGCCCGCAACCGCTGTTGCAGATCACGTGCCGTAAAGTCTATCCCTACTGTCACCGCATCATAATATCGGTGTGCGAAGCGAAGCGGTATGCTCCGGCCGAGGCGGCTTATGCGGACTACCAATTCGGTTTCGAAATCACATCTCTCTGTGAAGTCCGGCAGGAAAAACGGGCGCCCGCGGGTGAGTAGGGCAGAATCCGCCTTGGTGAATATTACGGGTTCATCTGTTATATATAACGTTTCTTCGAGCTCTTTATTGTGCTCGGCGTAGTTCATGCCTACTCCAAATATCTTCATATTCTCCTTTTTATGCTTTATACAATCGGATTAATACTGAAGAAAGGTAAGCGAAGATGCCGCTCCTGGCGTTGCTCCCCGCTCCCGTAGCTCCAGCAGCATTGGCTATGTCTTCTGTGGCTGATAAAAAATAATTGATGATAGTCATTATGGCCTGTTGCCTTTATTACCACCACCACGGCCATCCGCCGCCGCTCTCTGTATCTATGCTGAAGGTCACTCTGACATTCACGGCGGAGGCTGTAGCAGCGTGGCGGTATTGCATGGTCACGGTACAGTCGTTGCCGCTTGAACTGTTGGTAGGGTGACAACCGCAGCTCCATGAGAAGAGATCGTCGCTTTCGAGATAGACATAGGGATATCCTCCGCTGAAGTTTGTGGTGTTGCCATCGTTGTCAAACCACGCTCCATAGGAGCCGTTGGCTGTATTGTTGCCCTCAGAGCCGTCAGCATTCAGGGGAACCAGGGTGAGGGTGGAACTGTTCAGTGCAGATGCGTCCACGCCGAGTATGCTTGCCAGTTCGCTCTTTTCTGTCTTAACCTTGAAGTTCTGACTGTATCCATTGCTTTGCGTAAGGGTATAGTTTTTGGTTAACGTGCCCTTAAGTATGTATTCGTCCGGCAGATCGGGGATGATAGGGTCTTCTTTCTCCTCGGGCAGGGGTATGACGTTGAAGAGGGAGTTCAGATAGGATAGCCTGTTCTTTAGCCATTTCTTCATCTTCAGTCGTTCGTTGGAGGCCGTGAACCCGCTGACTGGCCACCGCTCATCCTCACGCTGCTGCGGAGAGGTGTAACTGCCGTCACTCAGTTTCTGTGCCTCTTCAAGCCCGTTGACGTATAGCAGGGTTTCTTCCCATGGTTTGGCAACAATGCTATCAGAATAGGAGGCCCACTGATTCTTGAACTGTTCCGTAAATTTGCGGTTTTGGAACATGTCAGAGAAGAAATGGTTGAGATTATTCGTACGTGCGCCTACCCGGTGGTAAGGGTCTGTACCGAGCAGGGATGTCTGGTAGCTCTTAAAATAGGTGTGTCCTGTGTACATGTCACTCCAGCTGAAATCGAAGCCTGCATCCCAGTCCCATGCTGGTCCCCAGGTCCATTTGCTGCCTTTGTCGCGGAAGAGGAATATGCTGCGCGGAGCTTCCAATTCTACGTTGAATGCCAGTTCCTGAAGTTGGAGCATAGCAATGAAGGATTTCATATCCATGAGCGAGTCGGCGGCGGAATAGCTGCCATAGGATATGGCTTGTTCGAGATGTGCGAACTCGGCTTTGAGGGAATCTAGCTGTTCGGCGGTCAGATCCTTCGGATATTTCACACATACGGGGAGATGATATACTGTCGACCAGAAGTTATCCCCGCTGCCAGGACTGTGATTGGGGCCGTCATCCTCATCAAGTGTCAGCAGGATGCCTTCTGTCTCATCTATTTCCACGCGGTTATTACCCACCTCCACCTGTTCTGCCACCTGATATAGTCCCTTGTATTCTCCGTTGATAAACAGTTCTGCAAAACGTATTGGGGTGGTGAATGGGATGCCCATATAATCGGCAGCCAGGGAGCAGAAGGTGTTCATCACTTTTGAGACGTCGCGCCAGTTGGCCAGCAGGACCCAGTCCTTGTCTTTGGCGATTCCGAGCATTTTGTTGCCTTGGTCGAATTTGATGCGGTATGGCTTCTTCTCATACCAACTCCAAGTGCTATTGCCGCGCCCTCGGACGCGCCCGGAGATTCCGAGCTGCGGGTATTGCCCGCGTGCATCCACTGAGACATAACAGGGCACGTAAGTCTCTTTTGATGTGATGTCTGCTCCGTCTTCAGTGCTGATATTGATTGCAAACACGCGATATTTGTCGCGCCCCCAGTTGGAAAGGGAGTCGGCAATGGTTATGCTGTCCAAGCTCATCAACCAATCGTCGTCTGTAAAACCGGAGCGCAGATACGGCACTTGGATGCTACGCAGGTAGTTGGTGCTGATTATGATGTTTTGGTGGTTGCTGCTTACAGTGATGTCCTGTATGCTCTGAGCTGGAACGGGGAACGTCCAACTATTGCCTCCGTAATTTACGTTCATCTGCAGCCAGTCAGTCTGGGCAATGGTAAATGTTGGGAAGGATATAAATAGGGGGAAAAAAATCCTTTCCCCAATCCATCTTACATGATGGAGTAGGCGATGGAAAGGGGATCCGCAGTAAAGGTCCGATTTTTTCATGGGAACTCTGAACTTCTGGTTATTGCAGCCTAATATTTTCTTACTTGTCTTATTCCTGACTTCAATAGTCATTGAACAGACGTCTCTTCTGCTGCAAAAGTACAAAAAAAACTATATGTGGTTCTTTTCTTTACATATATTTAAGAAAAACTTGGCAGCAGAGGCTTCGCTTGAAGGTTAAAGGGGAAACCTTCGCCCTGCGGCTTTGGCTACATATCGTCTTCGCGCCTGTCTAAGGCTTCGGCCGGAGCCCTCCGATGATATGAATATGTTTGGCTGTCGTGATGCATCTGTTCACGCCCCTCACCCTTTGGAGAGAGTGCGGGCGTGAGGCTGTGTGTAAAAACAATAGCCTCCAAAGAGATTTCTTCGGAGGCTATATTTATTAACCCGTTAGGGTAGGGGGTGACTTTGCAGTCAGTCAGAGTTGATTTACTCAGCGCGGAGAGTAAAACGCTTGAAGGCTGTGACGGTGAGGCCCTTCTCTACCTCGTTGAGGTACTGGGCAACAGTCTTAGTCTTGTCCCAGATATATTCCTGGTCAAGGAGACATACCTCCTTAAGGAACTTCTTCAAACGGCCCTGAGCGATATTCTGAATCATCTGCTCAGGCAGGTTGGCAGCCTTCTCCTCGCTTACCTTGGCAATGATTTCCTTGGCACGGGCAACATCCTCAGCTGTAATCCAACCCTTGGTCATGTTGCTCTCCATGTGATCTTCGCTGTCAACGTGTGCGGGGTTGATTCCGGCCTTCTTCAGAGCAGCTTCTACAGCTTTGTGAACCTGCTCTTCTTTAGTTTTCTCAATTGCTACGCGCAGTTCCGAGTCCTTAGTCTCCTGAGGAACGCTGCTCTCATCAATAGCAACGGGGCTTGCACTGGCCACCTGCATTGCGATGTTCTTACCCACAGTGTCGTCAGCAACTTTATTGCTCAGGGCAACCATTGTGCAAAGCACATTCTTCTTCTGGTGGTTGTATATGGCGATCTCTTCGCCTTCGATTGTGCTGTATCCGTCCAACTCCATTTTCTCGCCGGTGATGCCGCTACGTGCAACAACTGCATCCTGCACGGTGCCTTCGCCCATGGGGAGAGCCTTGACCTCGTCCAATGTCTTGCAGCGGGCTGCAACGGCTGCGTCAAGGATGCTCTGTGTAAGACTTACGAAATCAGCATTGTTGGCAACGAAGTCGGTTTCGCATTTCAAGGCAATAATTGCGGCGAAGGTGCCGTCAACTTTTACCAGAACACAACCTTCTGCAGCTTCGCGGTCGCTGCGCTTTGCTGCCACAGCCTGCCCTTTCTTGCGGATAATCTCGATTGCGGGATCGATTTCACCGCCGGTCTCTTCAAGTGCTTTCTTGCAATCTGCCAGACCTGCGCCAGTCATTTCGCGCAGCTTCTGGATATCTTTGATTGATACTGCCATTTTATTTTCAGTTTGTCAATATACTTTTTTCGGTTTACTCTTCTGCAGGAGCTTCTTCAGTCTCGCTTTCTTCCTCTTCATCCTCAACGCGTGCGCTCTGAGCACCCTGAGCACCATCCTTAACGGCTGTCTCAGCATCAACGCGCTCTGCTTTGCGCTCTTCCAAACCTTCGGCAATAGCGGCACAGCAGGCATCAAGGATAACTTCGATGCTCTTAGTGGCGTCATCGTTGGCTGGGATTACGAAGTCAACGTTGTCGGGGTCGGAGTTGGTATCTACAATAGCAAATACGGGGATACCAAGACGGTTAGCCTCGCGTACTGCAATCTGCTCCTTCAATACGTCGATTACAAAGAGAGCAGAAGGGAGACGGGTGAGGTCGGCGATGCTGCCGAGGTTTTTCTCCAACTTGGCACGCTGACGTGTGATCTGGAGAATTTCGCGTTTAGAGAGGTTAGCATACGTGCCGTCGGCGGTGAGCTTGTCGATCTGAGCCATCTTCTTCACAGCCTTGCGGATGGTTGGGAAGTTGGTGAGCATACCGCCTGGCCAGCGCTCGATTACGTATGGCATATTGACGGAAGCAGCCTTCTCGGCTACAACCTGTTTGGCCTGCTTTTTGGTAGCAACAAAAAGAATCTTGCGGCCGCTTTTGGCGATGTTCTTCAAAGCCTCTGCAGCCTCGTCAATCTTCACAACTGTTTTGTGGAGGTCGAGGATATGAATGCCATTCTTCTCCATAAAGATGTAAGGAGCCATGGCGGGGTTCCACTTGCGCTTGAGGTGACCGAAATGACAACCGGCCTCAAGAAGTGTATCAAAATTTGTTCTTGACATAATTTGTGTTGGGTTTCTAAATTGTTTACTTTCTTTTTAATCTTTGTTAGACCAATCGGAGGGTAGTCGAGTAATTCAAGCCTGAGTCCCTGCGATTTAGATACTAAACCGTTAAGCCGATTAACGCTTGCTGAACTGGAAGCGACGACGAGCCTTGGGCTGACCTGGCTTCTTACGCTCAACAGCGCGGGGGTCGCGGGTCATGAATCCTTCAGCACGAAGGGCCTTCTTATCCTCAGCATTGATTTTTACCAGTGCACGGGCAATGGCGAGGCGCAGAGCCTGGCTCTGACCAGTGAAGCCACCTCCGTAGAGATTAACCTTGATATCGTATTTGTCAGCAACGTCAAGGAGATTCAGCGGCTGCTTAACTACGAATTGCAGGATTGAGCTGGGGAAATATTCGGTAAGATCTTTCTTGTTGATAGTAATCTTACCTTGGCCCTCTGTCACATAAACACGGGCAACGGCGCTCTTGCGGCGTCCTAATGCATTTACAACTGCCATTTCTGTTTATTTTAAGAGGTTAATATCGATTGACTTCGGCATCTGAGCCTCGTGGGTATGCTCGGCACCCTCATAGATGTGGAGGTTCATGATGATATGACTTGCCAGCTTGGTCTTTGGCAACATGCCCTTGACTACGCGGCGGATGAGTTTCTCATATCCACCTTTTTTTGCAAGAATGTCAGCTGGTGTCTTGCTCTTCTGGCCGCCGGGATAACCGCTATAAGAAAGATATACGTGGTCGGTCATCTTCTTGCCGGTGAGTTTGATTTTGTCTGCGTTGATGATGATTACGTTGTCTCCGCAATCAACGTGAGGGGTGAAATTGGGCTTGTACTTGCCGCGTAAGAGTTTAGCGACCTTCGAAGCCAGACGACCGAGAACCTGATCGGTGGCATCTACCACGACCCATTCTTTAGTCACTGTTGCCTTGTTGGCAGAAATGGTCTTAAACGATAAAGTGTCCATTCTTCGTTTTCTGGTTTTAATGTTACTACCTGCGAGCGTCACGCGCCCGCTTTTCCTTTATTTTGGGCTCATAAGAGTCCAAGTCTGTGATTCACTAACCGTCATTCCAGGCCTTAGAATGACTATTAACACACAGATTGTGAGCCTTTTAGGGGCTTCACTGATAATAATCGGCTTGCAAAGGTAAGCTTTTCCACTTATACTGCCAAATTTTCCTTAATTTTTTTAAGATAAAAAAAGAACTGTTTTTTCTTGGAGTTCAGCGCAAAAGCAATTACTTTTGCATTGCAAAGCCGATAAAAGAGGGCGATTCTTTCGTCGATTTTCGGAACTAATGAGTAGAAACTACGTTACCTAAAACTAATACATTAATTAATTATGAAGATCGAAACAGTTATGGCCAACCTGGAGGCCAAACACCCAGGAGAAAAAGAATACTTGCAGGCGGTACGAGAAGTACTGATGAGTATTGAAGAAGTCTATAACCAGCATCCTGAGTTTGAGCGTGCAAAATTGATTGAGCGTCTTGTGGAACCCGAACGCATAATCACATTCCGTGTGCCATGGGTAGATGACAAGGGCGAGGTGCAAGTCAACCTCGGCTATCGTGTTCAATTCAACAGCGCCATAGGCCCGTATAAGGGTGGCCTGCGTTTTCATGCATCTGTCAACCTTTCTATCCTCAAGTTCCTCGGCTTTGAGCAGACATTCAAGAATGCTCTTACCACTCTTCCTATGGGAGGTGGAAAGGGAGGCTCTGATTTTTCCATACGCGGTAAGAGTGACGCAGAGGTGATGCGCTTCTGTCAGGCATTTATGAACGAGCTATACCGGTATATCGGTCCCGAGGTGGATGTCCCTGCAGGAGATATCGGAGTCGGCGCTCGGGAGATCGGTTATCTTTTCGGACAGTATAAGAAACTGACCCGCGACTGGAGTGGAGTCCTTACAGGTAAAGGCTTGGAATATGGCGGTTCTTTGGTACGTCCGGAAGCCACTGGGTTCGGAGGTCTTTATTTTGTTAATCAGATGTTGCAGACCAAAGGCATCGATATCAAAGGCAAGAAAGTCGCTATAAGCGGTTTCGGCAATGTGGCATGGGGAGCTGCAACCAAAGCCACCCAGCTGGGAGCCAAGGTTATAACTATAAGCGGTCCTGACGGTTATATCTACGATCCGGAGGGCATAAGCGGCGAAAAGATAGACTATCTGCTCGAACTGCGAGCCTCCGGTAATGACATTTGCCAACCATACGCAGATGAATTCCCCGGCTCCGTATTTGTGGCAGGAAAACGTCCGTGGGAGGTTAAGTGTGATATAGCCCTTCCGTGTGCTACACAAAACGAGCTTAACGGAGAGGATGCCCGGCAGCTCATTGCGAACGGCGTGACGTGTGTCGGTGAGATTTCCAACATGGGCTGCACTCCTGAGGCTATCGACGCTTTCGTGGAGTCACGCATGCTCTTTGCCCCAGGTAAAGCTGTCAATGCTGGAGGTGTGGCTACAAGCGGATTGGAAATGAGCCAGAATGCCATGCATATCTCATGGAGTGCCGAGGAGGTAGATAAACGTTTGCATGGTATTATGCATGCCATACATGCCCAGTGTGTCAAGTATGGCACTCAGGCCGACGGTTACGTGAATTATGTCAAGGGCGCCAATATTGCAGGCTTTATGAAAGTAGCCAAAGCCATGATGGCACAAGGTATTGTGTAATATTGGGCTTTGTTTGCAATGGTTAAGGGCTGGAGGTTAATGGTTAGAGAAGCCGCAGGGCGGTGGTTTAGCCATAAGCCTTTAGCCCTTAGTTTATATCCTATAGGGAAGGCGGAGGTTGGCGAGTTTCCAAGAACTCGCTTTTGGGCATAAAGCCGGCGTATAGGCTCGAGAACAGCCTTAAACAGAGTGTTTCTGCTTCAGTTCTAAGGCCGATTCAAAGCAAGAACCTCGGGGAGGAGGAATTCAAAGTCAATCGCGAATAGAACCGTAAAACAAATGTCTGGTGCAAGAGGGAGGCTTGCGCAATTACAAAAAGCATAATTATCAAGGGGAAAAGCAAAGCCTTTCATAACTTCATAGTCCTTCATAACCGCCTTCGCCTCTGGCCATGGCCATTAAGCGCAGGCTGTATTAATTGCAAAAATAATATTTGCAACTGAGTTGCACAATATTTCCTCTACCTTTGCCGGTGAATTTAGAAAGAAGATGGTCTTTTTGCCACCTGTTTATGCGTAAAACATACAACAGACGGATGGCGCGACTGGGCAGAGGCTGACCCTATAAAAAAGCAAACAGGATGACCGAGGGGGGCGCGATGCGGCGGCTCAAGTACTCAAGATTCGAAATGATAACTATAGACAACAATAGATAAAGGCTCATACAATCTGATCATATCTAAATTAAAATATTAAACAATATAATTACTATGTCACATAATAACGAACACCTGTGTTGCTCAAAAAATCATCATCACGAGCATCATCACGAGCATGAGTGTTGCTCACATATGCATCATCATGACCATGAGCATCATCATGACCATGAGCATCATCACCATCATCATGAGCATGGGGGGCTGAAAGGGCAGTTGGTACTAATCGTGGTATCTGCTTTGTTTCTTGCTGCAGCGGTTTTTATTGAGCATCAGTATGGATTACCAACTTGGCAGTTGCTGTTTGTTTATTTGATTCCGTATCTTCTGATAGGGCATGATACGCTAAAGGAAGCAGCGGAAGGCATTTTAGGCGGTGACGCTTTCAATGAGCATTTCCTCATGTCTGTGGCGACGCTGGGTGCGCTGGCTATAGGCTTTATGCCTGGAGCAGAGACTGCATTCCCGGAAGCCGTGTTTGTGATGCTCTTTTTTCAAATAGGCGAACTATTTGAGGGATATGCCGAGGAGAAGAGCCGCGACAGTATAGCCCACCTTATGGATATACGTCCAGATGTTGCTTATGTGGAACGTGATGGCAAAATAGAAAGTGTTGCGCCTGAGAGTGTCATGAAGGGGGAGCACATTGTAATCCGTCCGGGTGAGCGTGTGCCATTGGATGGTATCGTGATTGAAGGAACTTCAAGCCTAAACACTACGGCTCTGACAGGCGAAAGTATGCCAAGGGACGTCTTTGTGGATGACGAGGTTATATCCGGTTGTATCAACATTTCTGGTCTGTTGCGTGTCAGAACGACCAAGGAGTTTGGCGAGAGCACAGTATCAAAGATAATCAGTCTGGTCGAGAACGCGTCTGAGCACAAATCGAAGAGCGAGGCCTTTATCACCAGGTTTGCGAGAGTCTATACGCCGATTGTAGTATTCCTTGCTTTAGCATTGGCTTTGCTTCCCCCTCTGTGGCTCATTCTTCATGGCGCTGCAGACGCCGCCTATGGCTCATGGCCTATATGGTCTACCTGGATACACCGTGCTCTCATATTTCTTGTGGTTTCATGTCCGTGCGCACTGGTGATTTCAGTCCCACTGACATTCTTTGGTGGTATCGGAGGAGCTTCACGAAATGGTATTCTCGTGAAGGGCGCGAACTTCCTTGACATGCTGGCAAAGACAGAGACTGTTGTTTTCGATAAGACCGGAACGCTTACTCATGGGCAGTTTGCCGTTACGGCAGTCCATCCAAGCCGCTATGACGCCAAGCATTTGCTGCATTTAGCAGCCCATGTGGAACATTTTTCTACACATCCCATAGGCGCGGCCTTGCGCGATGCTTATCCTGACGAGGCTACAGACGGGTGTTCTACTACGGACGTGCATGAGATTGCGGGACATGGCATACAGGCACGTGTGGAAAAGGACTTGGTCAGCGTGGGCAACATGAAAATGATGGATTATGTCGGAGCTCAGCCTGCAGAATGTGAGCATGAAGACAGCGGAACCATAATCCATGTTGCCATAAACGGAGAGTATGCTGGACATATTCTTATAAATGATATGGTTAAGGCTGACAGCAAACAGGCGATCAAAAGTCTGAAAGTCTTGGGTGTCAAGAGAATAGTGATGCTCACAGGCGACCGGCAAGAAGTGGCAAAGCAGGTCGCAACAGAGCTTGACATTGAAGAATACCATGCAGAACTCCTGCCTATGGACAAGGTTTCTGTTTTGGAGAGATGCTTGGAGTCCTACCCTTCGAACAACTCGCCTCGCGAGCCTCAAACAACTCGCCCTGAGACTCCCTTGACCATTAGCTCGGACGGGTGCGGGGAAGTGGATAATGGAGGCAGACATAAAAGGCAGGCTTTTACGGCATTTGTGGGAGATGGCATAAACGATGCGCCCGTCCTGGCGCGTGCGGATGTAGGAATTGCAATGGGTGGGTTAGGATCTGATGCAGCTATTGAGGCGGCTGACGTTGTGCTAATGGATGACAAGCCGAGTAAAATAGCTACTGCAATCAGTATAGCTAGACGTACGATAGCAATTGCAAATCAGAACGTTGTTTTTGCAATAGGAGTGAAGGTCGGTGTGCTTCTTCTTGCCACTTTTGGTCTAGCCTCAATGTGGATGGCAGTCTTCGCAGATGTCGGTGTCACAGTGCTCGCGGTGTTTAATGCAATGCGTGCGCTTGAGGTAAAAGTTAATGTATAAAGGCTAATGACTAGCGCCCTCCAGCGGTTAAGTAGTCTCAAAGAGAGAGGAGTGAGCGGTTATATAGCGTTCTATGGCAGCTGAATAATCCTCTTCATTTTCCACGAACTCATCGTCTAAGTCATCGAAATCGGGATACTGTTCGAAGAGGGCCATAAATTCATCGTCTGTGCAATCGCGGGTAAGCTCTTCGCCATATTTTTCGAATAGTTTGCGGCCTTTGTATATCAGGTTGGAGAGATTGTGCAGGATTTCTTCGTCATCAGTCCCCTTTCCCCATAAGCGTATGGCCTTAGCAAAAGGATTCAGGAAGATGAATGGCCCGAGGCCGTTGTGGATCAGTTGGATGAAGCCGCCATCCATGACCTCCTCATGTAACATGGTATAAGCCAAGAGAGTAATCTTGTCAGGAGTAAGCCGAGGCATCGTCTCCGCATTCAGTGAGCCACCGATGCTTTCAAGTATTTGTTTTGATGTGATAAATGGATCCATTAAATGCAGAATAATAATAGGTTCTTTCCAACGCACCTGGGGATTAATCAGAGAAATTGCTTTTCTTGCGGCGGGCCTCCTTAATTGGGATTAGTGATGGAGTGCCGGTTTCGGCCTGGTGGCGCAATTCTTCCTGTTTGGCTTTAAGCGATGCGATTGCTTCGGAAGCCGTTTCGGGATCAATAAACCGGGCTGCGGTAGGAACATTTTGACTTGCATCCTTCACGTGGATGACTGGTCCTCCGTAAACGGGAGCAATCTTTAGTGCGGTGTGTAATGGGGATGTGGTTGCTCCGCCGATGAGCACAGGCACATGTATCCCGGCTTCGCGCAGAGCCGCAACCACACGAACCATCTCTTCGAGTGATGGTGTGATGAGGCCGGAGAGACCTATGACATCAGGTTTTAAATCAATAGCTTTTTTCACTATTGTCTCGCTTGCTACCATAACGCCCAGGTCAATCACTTCGTACCCGTTGCAGGCCATAATCACATTCACTATATTTTTTCCGATATCATGAACGTCTCCCTTGACTGTGGCAAGCAGCACTTTTGGCTTTTTGCTGCTGTTATCCTCTGCTGTTAATTTGCTGATATGAGGTTGAAGAATCTCCACAGCATTCTTCATCGTGCGTGCGGCCTTGACGACTTGAGGAAGAAACATTTTGCCGTCGCCGAAAAGCGCTCCTACCAGTTTCATCCCTTCCATCAGTGGACCATCGATAATCTCAAGCGGACTGCCATATTGGTTGAGAGCCTCTGAGAGGTCGGCTTCGAGGGTGTCGGAGTTGCCTGAGCGTATGGCGTGGACAAGGCGGGCTGCAACAGGTGATTTCTCATCCGCTGTATTGCTTTTGCCTGCTTCTTTGATTGCTTTTCCATCAGAAGAGTCCGATGCTTGTGCTTCTTCCTGTTCTTTCAGTTTTGTCGCAAGAGCCGTAAGCCTTTCACATGCATCTGTGGTGCGGTTTAATATAGAATCTTCTATTATGCTCAGGGCTTCGGCAGGGATGTCCGAGTAGGCCAGTGAGCTTGCAGGATTCACGATTCCCAAATCCATTCCTGCCTGATTGGCATGATATAGGAACACAGCATGTATGGCTTCACGTAACCAGTTATTCCCACGGAAGGCGAAGGAGAGGTTGCTGACCCCACCGCTGACATGTGCGCCTGGAAGATTCTCTTTAATCCACTCTGTCGCGCGGATGAAGTCGGCTGCGTAAGAGTTGTGCTCTTCTATGCCCGTGGCAATAGCTAAGATATTCGGGTCGAAAATGATGTCAGATGCAGGCATTCCGACTACTTCAGTTAGCAGATGATACGCGCGGGAGCAGATAGAGACGCGGCGTTCGAATGAGGTGGCTTGCCCATCTTCGTCGAATGCCATGACAACTACGGCAGCGCCAATCCGACGTATCTCACGAGCGTGGCTGACGAAAGACTCTTCGCCCTCTTTTAGTGAAATGCTGTTCACGATACCCTTTCCTTGAATGCATCGCAGAGCGGCGCGGATGACCTCCCAGTTAGATGAGTCTATCATTATTGGCACGCGTGCGATGTCTGGCTCAGATGCGAGCAGGTTGAGAAAATGGGTCATCTCCTTACGTGCATCCAAGAGAGCGTCATCCATATTAATGTCTATGACTCGTGCGCCGTCCTCAATCTGTTTGCGTGCTATGGCAATAGCTTCGTCGTAGTTCTTTTCCTTGATGAGGCGCAGGAACTTGCGCGAACCGGCCACGTTACAGCGTTCGCCTATTACAGTGAAAGAGGGGACGCTGCCTTGTTCAGACTTTGCAGAAGGTATGATGAGGCGCTCCAGCCCGCTTAGCCATAGGTCTGCCGGAGGAGAAACCGGTATGTGGGGGCTTCCTTCTTTAGTGAGAGGTTCGAAAGCAGCGATATGTGCATCTGTGGTGCCGCAACATCCGCCAATGATATTCACCAGATTCTCTCTTGTGAAAGAGCGCATGTCGCGGCGCATTGTCTCGGGCGTTTCGTCATAGAGGCCGAGCTGGTTAGGTAATCCGGCGTTTGGATAGACGCTGATGTAATATGGTGCTTCGGCAGCAAGCTGTCGCAGGGGATTCAGCATCTCCACAGCTCCAAACGAGCAGTTGAGCCCTACACTCAGGATGTCAGCGTGGCTGACGGAGGCGAGGAAAGCCTGAAGAGTCTGGCCGGAGAGGGTCCTGTATGTTTTGTCTGCAACTGTTACAGACAGCATTATGGGCACTCGCCTGCCTGCAGTCTGCATCGCTTCTTCTGCAGCATACAGTGCGGCTTTGGCATTGAGCGTGTCAAAGACGGTTTCTATAAGAAGGGCATCTACGCCACCTTCGATGAGGGCTGTCATCTGTTCGGCATAGGCATCGGACATCTCGTCGAAGGAAACGGTGCGAAGGGCGGGATCGCTGACATCTGGGCTCATTGACAGGGTCTTGTTTGTTGGCCCCACCGAACCTGCAACAAACCGCGGTTTTGACGGATTCAGGTTAGTATAATGGTCTGCCAACTCGCGGCAGATAGCAGCAGCAGACAGGTTCATTTCCCTGCAGAATGGCTCGCAGTGGTAATCTGCCATAGATATGCGTTGCGCAGAGAAAGTGTTGGTTTCTATTATATCTGCCCCGGCATCAAGATATCGCCTGTGGATGTCGCGTATTATGTCGGGCCGTGAGAGACAGAGCAGGTCGTTGTTTCCCGCCATTTGGCCAGGCAGGTCGCGAAAGCGCTTGCCGCGGAAGTCTTCTTCCCGCGGACCGTATGTCTGAATCAGGGTACCAAGTGCGCCGTCAATGCGAAGGATGCGCTGACCCAATGCGGCAGCAAGCGTCTCTCCCATACATGTCTAATTAGAAATTATGTTTGAATTTGCGGTCTATTTCGCGGCGGTCTTCCTTCTCCTTGAGGGTTTCCCGCTTGTCATAGCTCTTCTTGCCCCGTGCAATGTGAATATCCAGTTTTGCGCGGCCGTTTTCGTCTATAAAAAGCAATGTCGGAACTATCGTGAAACCAGGTGTCTTTTCTGCTTGCTGCAGTTTGTGTATCTCACGCCGGCTGAGCAGGAGCTTGCGGTCGCGCCGTGCCACGTGGTTGTTATATGAGCCATAGTCATAGGGCGCGATATGCATGTTTTTCACCCATACTTCGCCGCCGATGATGAGACAATAGGTATCGACCAAACTGGCCTTGCCCTGACGGATACTCTTTATTTCGGTACCTGTAAGGACAAGGCCTGCTGTAAATTTGTCAAGGAGGAGGTAGTCGAACTCGGCCTTCCTGTTTTTGATGTTGATGGTTTTGACTTTTTCTTTTGCCATGTTTTCCTCAGGCTTTTCCGAATGCGACCATCTTTATGGCGGTCACGGCACATTCATCGCCTTTATTTCCGAGGATACCTCCGCATCGGGCCTCTGCCTGGTCTGTGTTGTTGCAGGTGAGCAGTCCGTAGATTACCGGAATCTGTCCGCGCAGGTTCAGTTCGGCCAGGCCATGGGTTGTGCCTTGGCAGATATAGTCAAAATGGGGCGTCTCTCCGCGGATTACACACCCTATAGCTATTATGGCATCGTATTTTCCGGAATCAAGCATTTTCGTAGCGCCGTAAATCAGTTCGAAACTGCCAGGCACATGAAATATTTCTATGTCCGACTCCTCCGCGCCGTTTGCAACCAGAGTCTGGATCGCTCCGTCGCGCATGGCGTAGGTGAAGCGGTCGTTCCAGTTGGCCACAACTATGCCGAATTTCATTCCTTTAGCCGACGGGACGCTTTTCGCGTCGTAGTCGGATAGGTTGTGCAGGGCTGAAGCCATGTTGTTTACTTTACGCGTTCGATGTATTTGTCGATGTCTTGACTCGACATTGAGTTGATATATTTGTCTTTTATCTGCTCATATATCTGTAAAGCCTTTTCCTTGTTGCCAAGAGACTCATAGAGCTCTCCAGCCTGTATGAGGTAGGTGGGAGAGAGGCTGTTGTTGTCAGCCATCTTAGCGGCTTCCAGAAGGGTCTTGATAGCCTTGTCTGTCTGACCGAGATTGGCATAGCAGTTACCGAGCATGCCTACAGCAGCGGGGCTGATGATGGCATCACCTTTGGTGTCAAAATCCTCCAGCATACCCACGGCTTCCTGGTCCTTGCCTGTCTGGGCATAGCAGATGCCGGCATAAAGCTTGGCAAGATTGCCAGCCTTGGTGCAGCTGTATTCATCTGCAATCTTGAGGAAACCGATGCAACCCTGACCGTCGCCATTGAGGGCTTTGTCATAATTCTCAGCTGCGAAATATTTCTCACACTTGAAGAGAGCCTCGCTTGCTTTCTGGGCGTTTGGCTTCGCCACAAACTGAATGTAGGAGATTATGGCAGCAGCGATAATCAGAATGCCGCAAGTGCCATAGATGATGTACTTCTTGTACTTGTCAATAAAAGCCTCAGTCATAGTCAGCGCCTCGTTTTCCGCAGGAGCTGCAATTTGTTGTTTTTGTGCCATTTTATGTTAATGATTTTAGTCTTTCGATATTTATTGCCACGCATATCCGCATGAAAAGCGGTGCAAATTTAGCTATTTAATATGGTTTACTCAACTTTTTGGCTCTTTATTTCCATTTTTGCCCCTCTTTTCTTACTTTTGCACGCGAAAAATGCTTCACGAACAGATGATTTTACGCAAACTGTCTATCATAAATTACAAAAACATTTCACAGGCTGACTTGGTTTTCTCTCCAAAAATCAATTGTCTCATTGGGGACAACGGCGAGGGAAAGACAAATGTGCTTGATGCCATACATTTCCTCTCGCTCTGCAAAAGCATAACAGCCAGTGTTGACTCGCAATGTATCCGCCACGGCGAGGAGTTTGCTGTGCTTCAAGGTGTTTTTGAGCACGAGGACGGCCGCGCAGACGAGGAGATATATTTAGGTCTCCGCAGAGGGCAAAAGAAGCAGCTCAAGCGCAACAAAAAAGCCTACAAACGTCTGGCTGAGCATATCGGAATCATCCCTGTAGTTCTTGTCTCTCCGATGGATTCGGTGCTTATATCTGGGGGGAGTGAGGAACGCCGGCGCTTTATGGATGTGGTAATATCGCAGTATGACCACAATTATCTTAATGCGCTGATACATTATAACCATGCTCTCCAGCAGCGCAATGCCATGCTAAAGCAGGAAGAGCCGGAGGTGGATTATGATTTACTCTCGCTATGGGAGGAGGAGATGGCGCGAAATGGTTTGGTGATATATGAGGCCCGTGAAGCGTATGTGAAGGAACTGATTCCAGTGTTTCAACGTATTTATGACAGTTTGAGCCTCGGGCGTGAGCAGGTGGGGCTGTCATATACCTCCCATGCCCAGCGGGGTGATTTGTTGGATATCATACAGCGTGACAGAGCCAAGGATTTTGTTATGGGTTATTCTCTTCATGGCATTCACAAGGATGATATGGAGATGACACTAAGCGGCTATCCAATAAAGAGAGAAGGCTCACAAGGGCAGAATAAGACCTATCTTATTGCGCTGAAACTGGCGCAGTTTGATTTCCTGCGCCGTACGGGCAGCAGAACGGCCCCCTTGCTTCTTCTGGATGATATCTTTGACAAACTTGATGCTGAAAGGGTAGAACAGATTGTCCGACTGGTGGGCGAAGAGGGGTTTGGGCAGATTTTTATCACCGATACCAACCGTGATCATCTTAACAGCATCCTCGTAAGGATGGATTCTGATTATAAGTTGTTCCATGTCTGCAGGGGGGAGGTGAGCCTATGAGACGGCAGAAGGCTTTGCAGATTGGTGAGTTAATAAACCAGTTTATGCGTGAAGAGGGGCTGGAGACACCATACAACGAATACCGAATAGAAAAGGCTTGGGGCGAAGTGATGGGGCAGGGGATTATGCGCTATACAGGACGAGTATTTGTCAAGAATCAGACACTCTATGTCGAACTGCGTTCATCCGTAATTCGCCAGGAACTCATGTTGGGACGACCGCAGATTGTGGCTCGCTTAAATAACCATGTAGGGGCGCAGGTCATTCAGAAAATCATGTTTATTTAGGGCTTTTGGTCAAAGGTCAAAAGTCAAAGCTTTCAGACATCTGCTGCAGGCCACTCACATCTCACTCCTCATTCCTCGCTTATCACTTCTCGCTTTGGTTTCCGGCCGTTCTTTTCTTACATTATAGCGCATAAAAGCCTATGCCTCTGCATACGTATTATTGGGAAACGGTCAATAGAAACGCATGTCAAAATACATCGGGGGTTATGAACAAATACATCGAGGTGTAAAGTACTTTACATCGAGGTGTAATGTACCTTACATCAAGGTGTATTTGCATGTATGGCTTAATGAGTAGCGATGTGCCCCGAAGTGAATAGAGTTGTGATGCGAGATGCGTAGCGATGTGGCCCGAAATGGGCAGATTGAATGGGTCATCGGAACAGAATTTGGATTCGCCATAGAATCTGCGCCAGCCCACTCACCGCATAGCCCAAACATCAGATCCCGGCCGCTAAAACTTCCTCCATGCGAATGTCGTGTTTCTCATGCGGAATGTCATCCACAATCTGGAAGGGCCAGCAGACGCCGATAAAATAGGTGTTTGACAGTCTGCTCAGCAGGCGGTCGTAATATCCCTTGCCCCGCCCTAAGCGGTCTCCGTTTATTGTGAATGCCATACCGGGGATGACAGCGGTGTCTATTTCATCATATTGATTAAAAGCCTCACCCATAGGTTCTAATATATGGAAGGCTCCTTCTCTGAGGTCCTTGTCATCTCTGTACAGACGCAATTCAAGGTCATCACCTACTACTACGGGCAGCAGGA
Organism: Bacteroidaceae bacterium; assembly: GCA_024699495.1. GTDB lineage: Bacteria > Bacteroidota > Bacteroidia > Bacteroidales > Bacteroidaceae > Physcousia. The sequence continues at coordinate 73,612 of JAILPK010000066.1, forward strand.
TGCGGCATGAGGCAGAAAGGCTGTGTATGAGCGGACGGATATCCACTTCGTCAGGCAGGGGGTGATAGAGGAGAATAGTGTTTGCTTCCGATATATGCGGGTTGGCCCCGGCAAGCCTACAGACAGCCGCCGAAAGTGCTGCCCGCTCCGTTTGTGGGCAGGCAGCCTTGCGCTGGCGTATCAATTGTCTGAGTTCCTGTTTGTTCATTCTTTTGTTGGAACAGATTCTCCAGCCAAGAGCAGTTCATGTGCTTTTTTTACAGCCGGGTCGTCTTTACATAGATATTGAATCCGCATTTGCTGATCCCAGGCATCATACATGATAGTTGCATACAGACTGCGCTCGAAGAGAGGAGCGCTGCGGCGCAACATTAAATTCCTACGGCGCAGACCATGTTCATTTGCAAATGAGGCAAACTGCTCCAGAATATTCTGTTTGCTCAGCCAACTCTCCATCTCCTCCAATGTCTTGAGGGTGTTGAGTTTCTGACGGTTGTCTTCTGTGAAATTAAGCGCGAACTGACCGATAAGCATGCTATATAACGCCTCTTTATAGTAAGATGTGTAGAGGGTGGTGTCTTCAGGGATGAAGATATCCGGCATTATGCCGCCTCCGCCATATACAGTGCGGCCAATACGTGTCTTGTATTCTGGTCCGCTCTGCCGAACGCTGTCGGCAGAGAAAAACTCGCCGCGCTCGTAGCGCATGATGAGGTCGTTCTCATATTCTTCTCCTTTGCCTTTTTCATACGGCTTTTGTATGCAGCGGCCCGACGGCGTATAGTAGCGTGCCACGGTGAGGCGCACAATGCTGCCGTCCTTGAATTCAATAGGCTGCTGTACAAGCCCCTTGCCGAAGGTCCGCCGGCCGATAACCGTTCCGCGGTCGTTGTCTTGTATAGCTCCAGCAAAAATCTCCGAAGCAGATGCAGATCCTTCATCTACAAGGACGATGATAGGAAGCTGCTGGAAAGAGCCGCGCCCGTCGGTCCTGTACTCCTCTCTTGGAGACTTGCGCCCCTCTGTATAGACAACCAGCTGGTTGGCAGGGAGGAATTCATTTACCATCTGTATGGCGGTTTGCATGTAGCCTCCGCGGTTACCCCGCAAATCCACAATCAGGTTTTTCATGCCTTGAATATTCATCTCCGCCAGAGCAACGAGCATCTCCGCATAGGTGTTCTCTCCGAACGACTGTATGGCTATGTAACCTGTAGTTTTGTCGAGCATGAAATATGCATCCACACTTTCCACGGGAACGTCGCCACGTACTACGGTGAAATTCATCGGCTTCTTCTGCCCGTAGCGGATTACTGTGAGGCTTACTTTCGAGTCCTTCTCCCCGCGCAGTAGCTTCATAATATCCTGATTTTCCATTCCTACGAGGCTCTTGCCGTCAGCCGCGATGATGCGGTCTCCAGCCAACAAGCCGACTTTCTCTGAAGGCCCTCCTTTGATGATGTTCATGATGTGGACGGTGTCGTGCTGCACAGTGAAGCGCACACCTATGCCCGAGAAGCTGCCTCTCAGTTCCTCTACACTCTCCTCAGCATCCTTGGCACTGATGTAGCTCGAATGGGGGTCCAGCTCCGAAAGGATTTGGGGCATTGCCTCTTCAACTATGTCATTCATATTCACGGTATCAACATAGCTGTTGTCAATGATTTGCAGCAAATAGTTTAGTTTGCTGCTCCCCGTGTTTATGATGCTCAGGCGGTTACCGGAAAAGTGGTTGGCATAGAAGGTGCCAATCAGAATCCCGGCAATGACACACAGGGCAAGCAGTATGGGGACAAAGCGGTTCTTATTCTCTTTATTCATATCCGTCAATAGGTAAACATTCTACTTGTATTCCCGCGCGGCGCAACAGGTCAATCCCTTCGGTGAGGCGGTATTCCCGAGCGTATATCACACGGCGTATGCCTGCTTGGATAATGAGTTTTGAACACTCTATGCATGGGGAGTCTGTAACATACAGCGTAGCCCCCTCGGAGTTGTTGCCTGACCGTGCGATTTTGGTGATGGCATTTGCTTCTGCATGTAGGACATATGGTTTCGTAACGCCGTTGTCGTCCTCGCAGATATTCTCAAAACCGGAGGGCGTGCCATTGTATCCGTCGCTGATTATCATTTTGTCCTTCACCACCAATGCGCCGACCTGGCGCCGAGTGCAATAACTGTTCTCGCTCCAGATGCGTGCCATACGCAGGTAGCGCAAATCAAGGGCTTTAGTGCTTCTGTCTCCTGAGGCCGAGGTGGCCGGCGATTGGTCTATAGTGTCTGTATCTTTCATCAGAAGGTATATATATAATACATTAATATTATTTAGGCTGGCTTTATGCCGTTTCGTTCCAGCAGGGCGTCAATGCGCGGCTTGCGTCCGCGGAATCGGCGGTAGAGAGTCATCGGATGCTCTGTTCCACCCCGCGAAAGAATTTTATCGCGGAAGCGCTGCGCTGTCTTGCGGTCGAAGATGCCATTCTGTCTGAACAGAGAGAAGGCGTCTGCGTCAAGCACTTCCGCCCATTTATAGCTGTAATACCCAGCGGCATATCCGCCGGACATGATATGTCCAAATTGGACGCTCATGCATGTGTCGCCGATTTCGGGGAAGAGGCGCGCGCGTTTCCATGCTTTGCGTTCGAACCCGGGCACGTTGGCTGTGAAGGGCTTGGTAATGGTGTAGTATGCCATGTCCAGAAGGCAGAAACTGACTTGACGAATGCAGGCGTATGCCGCGTTAAAGTTGCGGCTCGCAATTATACGGTCAATTAGTTTCTGAGGGATCTTCCGCCCTGTTTTGTAATGAACGGCAAAAGTGTTGAGGAAGTCAGGTTCCACGGCGTAGTTCTCCATTATCTGCGAAGGCAGCTCCACAAAATCCCAATAGACACTCGTGCCCGAGAGTCCTGCAAAGCGTGTGTTGGCGAATATGCCATGTAGGGCATGCCCGAACTCGTGAAGGAAAGTCTCCACCTCGCCCAGTGTGAGAAGAGATGGTTTTGTCTCAGTTGGTTTTGTGAAGTTCATCGTTACGCTGACGTGTGGTCTGCTGTTGCCGTCTTCCTTAGAAATCCATTGGTCTTTGTAACTCGTCATCCATGCTCCGCTCTGCTTGCCTTTGCGCGGGTGGAAATCGGTGTAAAGCACGGCGAGGAATGAGCCGTCGGCATCAAACACGTCATAGGCTTTTACATCGGGGTGATAGACGGGTATTTCGGGATTCTCCTTGAATGTTATCCCGTAGAGGCGCGTGGCGAGGTTGAATACGCCCTGCTTCACTTTTGAGAGCTCCAGATAGGGGCGCAGCATTTCAGCATCGATATTGTACCGCTCTTTTTTCAGTTTGTGGGAATAATAGGCCAAATCCCAGGGCTCAAGTTTGAAGTCTCCGCCCTCTATATTGCGTGCTTTCTCCTCTATTTCAGAAAGTTCCTTGCGTGCCGGCTCCAGATAGGCTGCGAGCAGATCATTGATGAGCTTATTCACATTCCTGGCATTTTCTGCCATCCGGTTTACAAGTACGTAGTCAGCGTAGTTCTTATATCCCAGCATCTGCGCCTTTTCGAGCCTCAGGTTCACTATACGCTTGACGATATCATAGTTGTTATACTCGTTGTCGTGAGTGCAAATCGTGTTTTTGGCAAGATACATGCGCTTGCGCAAATCGCGCCGGTTGGAGTAAGTAACAAACGGGCCATAAGAGGGGGCGTGGAGAGTGAAGAGCCATCCTTCCAGTCCAGCCTCCTTTGCGGCCAGGGCCGCAGCTTCGCGTGTGGAGAGGGGCAGTCCGCTCAACTCGCTATTTTTTGTCAGATGCAGTTGGAAAGCGTTGGTCTCCTTAAGGTTGTTTTGTGAAAATTGCAGCGTGAGCAGGCTCATTTCGTTGTTTATCTCGCGGAGACGCGCCTGCTCCTCTTTTCCGAGGGCTGCCCCGCTGCGGATGAAGCCGTCGTATGCTTTATTAAGCAGCATCTGCTCTTCCGGGGTTAATTCGCGGTCCGGATTGTCGTGAACAGCTTTTACGCGCTCAAAATAGCGATGGTTGAATATTATGTTGTTGGCATGTTCGGTCAGGATGGGTGACAGCTTTTGTGCCAACGAATCCATCTCATCGTTGGTCTCTGCTGAAAGGAGGTTGAAGAACACCTTGGTGACGCGTTCCAGCATATCGTCGGGGGCGGTGACCGCAATCGTATTGTCGAACGTAGGAGGTTCCGGGTTGCTGACGATACTTTCTATGAAGGCCTCGTCCTGGCGTATTCCTTCCATTATAGCGGGCTCAAAATGCTCCAAGCGTATGGCATCGAATGGCGCAGTATTGTGAGGTGTAGGGTAGTTTTTATCGAAGAAAGGGTTTGTCATGATTTTCTGTTCTTGTTCATAATTGTTTGTGAAGAAGAAGGGCTTCAAATGCCGGTATGGTAATAGTATGGCGGCTTAGGATAAGCAGTCCTGAGTCTTCCAGTTTGTGCAGGGCGCGGGAGATATATCTGTAATCTTCGCCTAAATATCTGCCTAGGACGGTCATGGTCAGATGGAACTGCTTATATCCGGCAGGACGGCTGACATGGGAACGAAGCCACATTACAATTCGGCCCTCCAACGTCTCTGGAGCAGGTAGCCAGTGAGGTTGAACTGTGCGTGCAAGAACCGCGGAGAGATAGTTGAGCAGGTTTATACGGAACACTTCGAAATAGGCAGTGAGGGCTGCTATCGTACGCTTGTCTATCCGCAGCAGACGGGTCTGTGAGTGTGCCTTATAAGTGCTGGGATATGTGCGTCTGCTTCCATACAGGCACTCTATGCCGATGGCTGAGCTGGTGTGTATTTCCTCTTCTACAGACCACGAGCCGTCCGCTGCTGTATTCTCTACCGATACTTTCCCATCCAGCACAAACGTCACATCCTCGCACAAATCGCCTTCCTTAACGATAACATCTCCGCTGCTTCGTTTCTCGAAATACAGGTGTGTGGATTCAAGAATACGGTTGAGGTCATCATGTCCAAGCCCTTGAAATAAGGGCAGGTCAAGCAGCGTATCGAACATGGTTTTTTCCATCTCTTCTTGGCAGACAGCCCGCAAAATTACTTCTTAACTGTTTGAAACGCAAACTTTTTTGCTTTCTTTTTATCTCTTTTACTTAAAAAAGGTGATTGCGCAACCGGCGGTTATCGGATGAATAATATCTCTCGGTACTTTGGCAGAGGCCATAGCTCGTCATCTACAATCAGTTCGAGCTTGTCGACATGGTATCGGATATCTTCCAGTAACGGCGCTACTGTGTCGTGGTACGCAATTGCCTTGTCGCGCACACTTTCTATGCGGTTGGCTACCCGGCGGGCATCAATGAGTTTGCTTACGTGAGTAGTTATGTAGCTGGTGTGCTCCGAAATCTGTTTTATAAGCGATATGTTGTCACTCGAAAGAGATTTTGCCGTCTCTTCGTCGAAGATATCCTGAAGTTTGTGCACGTTGTCGATTAGAGTGCTCTGATAGCGTGTTGCCACAGGAATGATGTGGTTCAGACAAAGGTCGCCGAATATACGCGCCTCAATTTGGATTTTCTTTGTGTATGTCTCCCATTTGATTTCGTTGCGGGCAACCAATTCTGCGCGGTTGAACACCCCGGTAAGGGCGAACATCCTGATGCTCTCTTCATCGAGGTATCGGTCTATCACGAGGGGGCATGAGGCCTCCACATCGAGCCCTCTGCGGGCGGCTTCTGCTTTCCATTCCTCGCTATAGCCGTTTCCGTCAAAATGGATTGGTTTGCAGGTTTTTATGTCTTCTCTGAGGACCTCTATTATAGCATGATATGTGGCGCTGTGTCTGCCGTCTTTGAATTCAGACTTTTCAGCCAACTCGGATATTTTCCCGTCAACACGCTCCTTGAAATTCAGCAGAGCCTCCGCCACAGCCGAGTTCAGGGCTATCATTGCACTGGCGCAGTTGGCTTCAGAACCTACGGCGCGGAACTCGAAGCGGTTGCCGGTGAATGCGAACGGGGATGTGCGGTTGCGGTCGGTGTTATCCACGAGTATTTCTGGTATCTGCGGTATGCCGAGATGCATCTCCTGCTTTCCGGAGAGAAGGATTTCGTTGTCTGTCGTCTGTTCCAGATGTTCGAGCACGTCGCTCAGTTGTTTGCCAAGAAAACTTGAGATTATAGCGGGCGGGGCTTCGTTGGCACCTAATCGGTGTGAGTTGGTTGCGCTGACAATGCTTGCTTTGAGCAGTCCGTTGTGCTTCCACACTGCCATGAGGGTCTCCACGATGAAGGTGATGAAACGCAGGTTGTCCAGAGGAGTTTTCCCGGGAGCGTGGAGCAGGATGCCTGTATTGGTGGTCAGACTCCAGTTGTTGTGTTTTCCCGAACCGTTAACTCCGGCAAACGGTTTCTCGTGGAGAAGGCATCGGAAACCATGTTTGCGTGCCACTTTCTTCATGAGCGACATCATCAGCATATTATGGTCAACAGCCAGATTGGTTTCCTCGAATATCGGAGCCAGCTCAAACTGGTTCGGCGCCACCTCGTTATGACGTGTTTTACATGGAATACCCAGCTCCAGAGCCTTGATTTCTAGGTCTCTCATGAAAGCGACAACTCGCTCGGGGATAGAGCCGAAATAATGGTCATCCATCTGCTGGTTCTTGGCCGAGTCGTGACCCATAAGCGTCCGACCTGTCATAAGCAGGTCAGGGCGGGCTGCATAGAGGTCCTCGTCAACGAGAAAATATTCCTGCTCCCATCCGAGATTGGAACTCACACTCTTTACGTCGGGGTAGAAATACCGCGCCACTTCTGTCGCTGCCTTATCCACCGCATGAAGGGCTTTCTTCAGCGGAGCCTTGTAATCAAGGGCTTCGCCGGTGTAGGCGATAAAAACGGTAGGAATCATAAGTGTATCACCCATTACGAATACGGGTGATGCAGGGTCCCATGCGGAGTAACCACGGGCTTCGAAGGTGGAACGAATACCTCCGCTTGGAAACGAACTGGCATCTGGCTCCTGTTGTACTAGCTGCTTGCCTGAAAACTCCTCAACCATTCCTCCTTTGCCGTCATGCTCAACAAATCCGTCATGCTTTTCGGCTGTTCCTTCCGTGAGAGGCTGAAACCAGTGGGTAATGTGTGTCACGCCGAGACTCATGGCCCAGCGTTTCATAGCGTCAGCTACCACGTCGGCAGTCTCCATATCCAACGTGGCCGCGTTGTCCATCACATCAATCATTTTGCGATAGACATCAGCTGGCAGATACTGTTCCATCTTCTGCCGGTTAAATACATACTTTGCAAAAAACTCCGAGGGGCGCTCTGCGGGCGTTGGGACGTCGATAGGCTGTTTCTTAAAGGCCTCTCCGACAACTTGAAATCTGAGTGCTGACGACACGTGATATAGTGTTTAGTTATTGTTTTGTGAATATAGGCTTGTTTTGTACTGCTTGCCCTTCTCGAACAGCCGCATCGCTGCTTCATCATGCCATCCTGCCGTTTGGATGTTAGCTATTGGTCTTTAGCTTTCAGCTTTTCTTCGCCGGGGTAGGGTGGCTGTGGTTTCCGGGGCACCTGTGTATTATGGGTTGTCTAAGGCTTCTGCCCCCGAACAACTCGCTCTGCTGCTTCGCCCCCTACTGAATACCACGCTCGTTGAGCGCTTTGGCGTAGCGGGCGGCATTCCGCTGATGCTCAGGGTAGGTGGCAGCAAAATTATGTGTTCCTGAAAAGTCCTCTTTTGCACACATATACAGATAGTTGTGTTTCGCGTAATTCAGTACGGCGTCAATCCCTGCCACAGAGGCAATCCGGATGGGGCCTGGCGGGAGCCCGGCATTAATATATGTGTTATATGGGCTTTCCACTTTAAGATGTCCACGTCGGATGCGGCGCAGAGTCGGGTCGCCCACGGCGAACTTGACGGTCGGGTCTGCCTGGAGCGGCATCCCTACTTTCAGTCTGTTCAGATACATACCTGCAATCAAGGGCTTTTCGCCGTTGTTGGCAGTCTCTTCATCTATTATGCTTGCCAATGTTACGACCTCTTCTGGGGTTAGTCCCATGTCTGCAGCTTTGGCCTTGCGGTCTTCAGATTCCCAAAAGCGCTTGTTTTCCTTCTGCATACGTTCTGCAAACTGGTCAAGGGTCACGTCCCAGTAGAATTCGTATGTATTGGGGATGAACAGGGCGGGGATTGTCGCCGGGGAGTAACCGTATCTTGCAGTGAAAGCCTCGTCGCTCAGCGCCTTGGCCACTTCGGCTGAATCGGGCATTAGGTTTGCCCCGATGAATGATGCCAGACGGTCCATGGAACGAAGTGAAGGCAGCACGAGACGAACTGGCGTCTGGCGCCCACGCTGCAGTTTGCGATATACGCTCCACATCGATTCCCCAGGCGTTATTTCATATCTCCCCGTATGTGGGGCATAACTTGTAATCATCCTTGCCAGACTCCACCCGCGCAAGTTTGATGCGTGCGCATCTGTTCGCAGCATCTGCTTTATTGTTTCTTCCGTGTCCTGCTTGCGGATATATAGATATACAGGTTCCTCTATGTCAAAAGGAGACATAAACAGACTGCATATCCACCATAGTAAAACTGTATTCAGCAAAGCAAATATACAGCCTGAACAGATAATTAGTGTTTTACGATTATTTAAAATCATGAAAACAACAATCCTAAATGATTAAACTTGCTGCAAAGATACGCTAATCTGCTCAGATGAACAAAAAAAAAGAAAAAAACTATCTAATGTGTTGTGTAATTCACAAAGAAAAACTACCTTTGCGCCCGATTTAAGGGAGACGCATCCCGAAATTGCCGCTATAGCTCAGTGGTAGAGCATTTCATTCGTAATGAAAGGGTCCTCAGTTCAAGTCTGAGTAGCGGCTCACAGTAAAGGGGACGAATTTTCGCCCCCTTTACTCTTTGTCAGACATTTGCGTGTCCTTTCTGTCTTCAAGTTTGTTCTGGCATCAGATGATTTTCTCGATCTGTGACAGGTTGCTGGAAACATCCTCGTCCGTGACCTCGTAGTTCTGCAGGTTCCCGGCGAGATATTGATCGTATGCGGTCATGTCTATCAGACCGTGTCCTGATAGATTGAAGAGGATGACCTTCTCCTCGCCTGTCTCCTTGCAACGGTTGGCTTCGCGAATAGTTGCTGCAATTGCATGGCAACTCTCTGGAGCCGGGATTATACCTTCAGCACGTGCGAATAGAACGCCTGCGTCAAACGACTCCAGCTGCTTTATATCCATCGCTTCCATCATGCCATCTTTCAGCAACTGACTGACAATCACTCCGGCGCCGTGGTAGCGCAAACCGCCTGCGTGGATGTTGGCGGGCATGAAATTATGTCCAAGTGTGAACATAGGCAGCAGAGGGGTGTATCCTGCTTCGTCTCCGAAATCATATTGGAATTGGCCCCGGGTCAGTTTCGGACATGACGATGGCTCGGCTGCAATGAAACGGGTGTGTTTGCCGTCCTTGATATTATGCCGCATGAAGGGGAAGGAAATGCCTCCGAAGTTCGAGCCGCCTCCGAAACAGGCAATCACGATATCTGGGTATTCTCCTGCCATCTCCATCTGTTTCTCAGCCTCGAGACCGATGATTGTCTGGTGAAGAGTCACGTGGGAAAGCACCGAACCAAGCGTATATTTGCAGTTGGGCGTGTTCATAGCCAGTTCAATAGCTTCGGAGATGGCTGTGCCCAGTGAACCCTGATTCATCGGGTCTCGGGTGATGATGTCCTTTCCGGCGCGCGTGGACATTGAAGGCGATGCCTCCACCGTTGCGCCGAACGTCTGCATGATAGAACGGCGATATGGCTTTTGGTTATATGATATCTTTACCTGATATACTGCACATTCCAAACCAAACACCTTTGCTGCGTAGGAGAGGGCTGCACCCCACTGACCGGCGCCCGTTTCGGTGGTGATGTTTGTAACTCCCTGCATCTTGTTGTAATATGCCTGTGCTATGGCGGAGTTCAGTTTATGACTTCCCACAGGGCTCACACTTTCATTCTTGAAATAGATATGTGCCGGGGTTCCAATTGCCTCTTCCAAACCATAGGCTCTTACTAGCGGTGTGGATCTGTAATATTTATACATGTCCCTTACAGGTTCAGGAATATGTATCCACGGGTCCACCTGGTTTAGCTCCTGGCGCGAAAGTTCTTCGGCGAAGATGGGGTAAAGGTCTTCGGGACTCAACGGTTTTTTTGTTGCCGGATTGAGTGGAGGTAGTGGTTTGTTGACCATGTCTGCCTGAATATTATACCACTCAGTCGGGATCTCCTGTTCAGTCAGGAAGTAGCGTTTCTGTTTGCTCATAATGATTTTTTTTGATTAGTTAATAATTATATATTATATGTATTTCTAATTATTTTTCTGTCTTTGTGATAACCTTTTCTACATCGCGCCAGTCACCTGTTGTCATTTGATTGTTGTCTTTGAGGCTCGTCTCAACTTACAAATCGTAATAGTAAGGAGGCCGGTCGTGAGAACGGCTGGCCTCCTTTATAATAAACATAAATGGTAATGGCAATTCTCTCACGATCGGTTTATCATGAGCGCCACCACCAAAAGTAAGCTGTTGAAAACATTTTTTTTAAAATTGCTGTTCCTTCTGTCTGCAAAGTAAGGCCGTTTTTGGCAAACTACCAAATAAAAACAGACAATTTTTTGCCATCTCTGAATTTTTTAGTACCTTCGCGGCCAAATTTAAAGAAATTACATGGCGTATCACTATTTCAAGGCTGTCCCCCGTCCCGAATGTTCTTGCTTGGCTGTCGGTTCCGAACTGCATTTCAAGAAGTATTTCGGTATTGGTACGTTTCCGCTTAAGAGTCCAGATAAGATATATAAAGATGAAATAATATCTTCGCTGGAGGAGTGTGAGATGCATTGCAGCATTAAGGACGAAAATGTAGAACCAGACACTGTTTGTCTGTATATGACATCCAAGTCCGGCAGCAGCTGTTATGTGCAGGATGGAATTACGAAAGAGCAGATAATAGAAAGTGTAAAGGCGGGTTGGGCTAATGGCATGTCTTTGTTTGATGTGATAGATGAGACAGTTGAAAAAGAAGAAAAAGAGAAGAATAGGGGCTTAGTGACTAAAAAGCAGGAAAAGCATTTGCGTCCTAAAGAAACTCACAGCGCCTATTTCTACATTTTCGTGCGCCCTGTACAGATAATCCTTATTCTTATGGCTGTCGGCTATGTCCTCTCGCTCGCATACCGCCGTGAAATGCGCCAACGCCAGTTGCGTGAAGAACAGGAGATCGAACAGATGATGAGCCCCTCAGATGACGTATTTGATGAAGAAGAGTGATGTCTCTTAATCTTGAGGAGGATAATGTCTAACCTCTAAGGTTTTGTAGAGTTTAGATATGCTTTCTTTTAATTCTTTAGTTTTTTAGTTTCATGGCAATCGGGAAAAAAGCATTTGGGATCAATAGGTCAGCAATTTTTTCGTTAGGGTTTGAGTCAAGGCTTTGGCCTTCATTAGTTATGCCAATTTATTTAGTCCACAAAACGGCCAATATCTAAAAACACTGCCCTGCGGCCTCTTTAACATACGGCCTAAACCCTGACAGATTTATACTTTTTCAACTTTATTCTGGCACAAGCGTCTTAACCCAAGTCTCCAGAAATATTAGAATCTACCCGACAACTTGTCAACTACTCAAAAAACTCAAAACAACCTTAGAAGCAAACGGGCGAATCTTCGCCCGTTTGCTTTTCTAAGCTCTACACTTTACAAAGCCTCCATCTGCCGTTTCTTACGAATTCATGCTTAGGAGAAATTCATCGTTGTTTTTTGTGCCCTCAAGTCTGTTCTTCAGTTCATTCATCGCTTCTATTGGAGTCATGTCTGAGAGGTATTTGCGTAGAATCCACATCCTGTCTAACGTGGTCTTGTCGTGGAGCAGGTCATCACGTCGTGTGCTGCTGGCGATGATGTTGACGGCAGGGAATATACGCTTGTTGGCAAGTGTGCGGTCGAGCTGTAATTCCATATTGCCTGTTCCCTTGAACTCCTCGAAGATAACCTCATCCATCTTGGAGCCGGTGTCGATAAGGGCAGTTGCGATTATAGTGAGAGAACCGCCTCCCTCGATGTTACGTGCTGCGCCGAAGAAGCGTTTTGGTTTGTGCAGGGCTTGTGCGTCAACACCACCTGAGAGGATTTTGCCGCTTGCGGGTGCAACTGTATTGTAGGCACGTGCCAAACGGGTGATGCTATCGAGGAATATGACGACGTCGTGTCCGCATTCAACCATCCTCTTGGCTTTCTCTAAAACAATACCGGCGATTTTCACGTGGCGTTCTGCGGGCTCATCGAAGGTGGAGGCGATGACTTCAGCATTAACAGTCCGAGCCATGTCTGTCACCTCTTCCGGTCTTTCGTCTATGAGAAGCATCATTAGATATGCTTCGGGGTGATTGGCGGCTATGGCGTTGGCGATATCTTTCATGAGAATTGTCTTACCCGTTTTGGGTTGGGCTACGATAAGCGCACGCTGTCCCTTGCCGATAGGTGAGAAGAGATCGACGACACGCACGCTGACGTTGTCATTGTATCCTTGGCAGAGTCGGAATTTCTCATCTGGGAACAGGGGAGTGAGGTGTTCGAAAGCCTGACGGTCGCGTATGCGTGCCGGGTCCACGCCGTTCACATGTTCAACGGAAATCAGAGGGAAGTATTTCTCGCCCTCGCGCGGTGGGCGTATTGCTCCTTCGATTACATCGCCCGTCTTCAGCCCAAACTGTTTGATTTGCTGGTGTGAAACATATACGTCATCAGGGCTCGGCAGGTAGTTATAGTCTGAAGAACGTAGATAGCCGAATCCCTCGTTGACCACCTCAAGGACGCCTTCGGCTTTGATAAGGTCGCCGAAATCATAGCGTGGTGTGCGTCTGTGTTCCTCCAGCTTGCCGGATTGTGCGGCTGGCTGTTGGAAAATGGGTTCTGCTGGATACATGTTGCTGGTAGGCCTCACTACTGCGGTATCAGTGAGACCGTCAACAGGAACCTCTTCGATGTCTGGGATGGGAATTGTCACGATGAAGTCCGGCTCCTCGGCTTCGAAGAATGCTTTGACTTCAGGTGAATTTTCAGATAAGAGACCGGGTGCTTGGCTTCCGGACATTTTATCCGTCACGGTATTGCCGACAGCCTCCTGTATAGCAGGGACCTCAGGGGCTTTGGCTGTTTCCGGTGCGGCGTCAGCAGCGGGAACCTCCTGAGGCTCAGGTGCAGTCTCGAACAAAACAGCCTGTTTGGCTTCTTCTGCCTCTTTCTCAGATTTGTTCTTCCGACCTCGTTTCTTCGGAGCGGTTTTCTCCGCAGTCACAGGAGCTTCAGCCTCCTCTTGGGCAGAAGCGGCAGATGTCTTTTTACTTTTCGGTTTCGGGTCCTCTTCAGTCTTAGAGGCTTCTTCGGCAGCTTTCTCGGCCTTACTCTTCCGCCCTCTTTTTTTAGGAGCTGGCTTGACTTCGGGTAAGGGGTGTAGGCTTTCCTCGTCTATAATTGCATAGATAATGTCTATTTTTTCAGCATTTGGCTTGACTGATATATGGATTGCCTTAGCAATTTCACGTAATTGCTCGATGGTAAGGCTTTCCAACTCATCCTTTGTGTGCATAAAAATGTGCGGACTTGGCCGCCTGTTGGATATTAAAAAAAGGGAATTAAAAATATAATAAAAATGAAACAGACAACATAAAATCCCCGTTTCGGGTGCAAAGATACAACAAAAGTCGTAAACAGAAAGAAAAATAACAAGAAAAAATGTTTTGAAGTAACATTTTTCTTACTTTTTGTTTAACTTTGTGCCCGAAAAAGAAGAAAATGGCAACTGTAAATCCCTTTTTACAAGTCGAAGGTCTCACATATAGCGTGGGTGACAAAACGCTGTTCCGCGATCTCTCATTCGGAGTTGCTGAGGGTCAGCGTGTCGGACTCATCGCAAAGAATGGGGAGGGGAAGACTTCGCTGCTCAATATCATTGCGGGGAAGCAGGTTGCCGACAATGGCTCGATTACATGGCGGCGAGATCTGAAGGTGGCATATCTGGAGCAGATTCCAGAATATCCTCGTGAGATGTCTGTCATGGATGCTTGTCTCTGGCAATGCAAAGAGGAGCCCCGCCGCATACAGGAATATCTGTGCAAACTGGATATATTCGACCATGGGCAGCCTGTGGGCGAGCTGAGCGGCGGGCAGTTGAAACGTGTTGCGCTGGCAAATGTGCTGTGCAGAGAGCCTGATATGCTTATTCTGGATGAACCCACAAATCATTTGGATCTTCAGATGATAGAGTGGTTGGAGGGGTATCTTATCCGCTCGAATAAGACATTGTTGATGGTGACTCATGACCGCTATTTCCTTAATCGTGTCTGCTCTGTTATTTTAGAACTTGACGGCGAGTGCCTCTACACATATAGAGGTAATTACGAGTATTATCTGGAGAAGCGCCAGGAACGTATTGATGCGATGAACGCAGAAATAGCAAGGGCAAACAACCTCTACAGATATGAGTTAGAATGGATGCGCAGGATGCCCCAGGCCAGGGGGCATAAGGCAAGCTACCGAAAGGAGGCGTTCGCCGAACTTGAGGCCAAAGCACATCAGAAGGTAGAGGAGAAATCCCTGAGTCTGAAGGTGAAGTCAGCTTATATAGGCTCAAAGATTTTTGAGGCTGAATACGTATCCAAGACTTTTCCGGCCCGGGAGGAAGGCATGGGGCCGAAGGTTATCCTGAAAGACTTTTATTATAACTTCTCGCGCTACGAAAAGATGGGAATCATAGGCGCGAACGGAACGGGGAAGAGCACCTTCGTGAAGATGCTCTTAGGCGAGGTGAAGCCCGACAGCGGCCGTTTTGTCGTCGGAGAGACAGTACGTTTCGGCTATTTCTCGCAGGAAGGGCTGCAGTTTGACAGCCAGATGAAGGTCATTGACGCTGTGCGACGGATAGCCGAATATGTTGATTTGGGTGAGGGGCGTCAGCTTTCCGCAATGCAATTCTTGCAGCATTTCCTGTTTTCCCCCTTGCAGCAGCAGAATTATATTTATAAGTTGTCTGGAGGAGAACAGAGACGTCTCTACCTCTGCACTGTTCTGATGCAGAACCCTAATTTCCTCATCTTGGACGAGCCGACCAACGATCTGGATATCATTACGCTGAATATTCTGGAGGAATACCTCCGGACGTTTAAGGGTTGTCTTATAGTGGTGAGCCACGATCGCTATTTTATGGATAAGGTGGTGGATCATCTGCTTGTATTTGAAGGCGACGGGGTGGTCAGAGATTACCCTGGCAACTATACTCAGTACAGAAATGCCCAGGCTGAGATAGCAAAGAAAACGGGCAGGGCCGAACCGAAAAAGAGGGGCGGTCAGTCGGAGCGCAGGGACAACGCGCTCCAGGTCAGCAGCGGACCCAAAGACAGGGGCGCTGCGGACGGCTCTGGTGCCGGACAAGCAGCAAGGAGGCGCCTCTCATATAAGGAGAAGAAGGAGATGGAGGCTTTGGAAACAGACATCTCCGCTCTTGAGGCAGAGAAGTCATATATTGAAACAGCTCTTTGCAGCGGAACGCTCTCCGTGGATGATCTTACAGAAAAGAGCCGCCGGCTATCCCAGCTTTCGGAAGAGCTCGACGCAAAAGAGATGAGATGGCTGGAATTGAATGAATAAAGACAGGACAAGGGCGCCAGCTCATTTAAATTTCCCAAAGAAAGAGAAATTCGGGTTATTCAAGCGGCGCCGGCATATATCAGATGATTAACTGGGGTGGAATCAAGAGTCAGAAAAAGACAGATGTAAGTAAGAAGAAATAAAATAAAAAGAATATAGGGATGACAAAAGAATAAGAATACGAAAGCATAAATAAGTATGATAACTTTTTTCATTAGTTTGATAGCCCTGATAATAGGCTATATGGTTTGGGGCCGTGTGGCAGAGCGCGTGTTTGGTCCCGACGACCGTGTGACGCCGGCAATCGCGAAGGCCGACGGAATAGATTATATTGTGCTGCCGGGCTGGCGTATATTTATGATTCAGTTCCTCAATATTGCGGGAACAGGTCCGATCTTCGGCGCCATAATGGGTGCCTGGTTTGGCCCTTCGGCCTATCTGTGGATTGTGTTTGGTTGCATATTTGGAGGGGCAGTGCATGATTATATCAGCGGAATGCTCTCTTTGCGCCATGACGGATGCGGTCAGGCCGAACTGACAGGCATGTATCTCGGAGGGGCTGCCAGAAGCACGATGGTAGTTTTTACCATGCTGATGATGGTTTTGGTGGGCGCCTTTTTTGTTTATTGTCCTGCTATTATTCTTTCAGGCATTTGGGGTGACAAAATGATGTGGGTTGTTCTGATATTTATCTATTATGTTGCCACAACGATGATGCCAATAGACAAGATCATTGGACGCATATACCCCGCGTTTGCCCTCTCGATGCTTTTCATGGTCGTGGCTTTGGGTATTGTGCTCGTCATCAAACAGCCCGTTTTGCCGGAAGTGTGGGACGGTCTTGGCAACTGGGGTGCCGAGCGACTGGGCTTATCCCAGCCTCTGTTCCCAGCGCTTTTCGTGACTATAGCCTGCGGCGCAGTAAGCGGTTTCCATGCCACACAGTCGCCGATGATGGCACGCTGCATGAAGAGCGAACGGCAAGGCCGCGCCATATTCTACGGAGCTATGATTACTGAGGGCGTTGTAGCGTTGGTTTGGGCCACTCTATCCAACTATTTCTTCTTCTCCGGCGGGTGGAGAGAGGTCTGTTCACCGGAGGTGATTGCCGCATTCGAGGGGCAGACGGCCCGTTCGTTAATACAGTATTTTGATGCTCCTACTGTGGTCAATATAATATGCTCCGGATGGCTTGGTATCGCAGGCAGTATTCTGGCATTGTTGGGAGTTGTTGCGGCCCCGATAACCACAGGTGGCAGTTCGTTCCGGGCTGCCCGCCTGATCCTGGCAGAGGCATTCGGTTTCAATCAGACATCCGCCCGCAGCCGTCTGCTGCTCAGTCTGCCTGTGTTTGCCGTGGGTATAGCCCTTCTGATGTGGCAGATCGGCAACCCCTCTGGTTTCAGCACTGTGTGGCAGTATGTGGCATGGGGCACTCAGGCTATGGCGGCAGTGACACTGTGGGTATGCACTGTCTATCTTTCGCAAGAGGGGAAATGCTATTGGCTGACACTCCTTCCAGCTATATTCATGACGATGGTAGTAATAGATTTCTTCCTCGTCTCTCCAACCACGTTAAGCCTCAATTACAATCTCTCGCTCGTCATTTCCGCATTGCTTACGATTGCTGCAATATGCGTATTTTTCATAAAGCGCAGGAAATAAGTATTAATTCTTCCCCAATAATTTGGGATTTTACTTTTTTCCTGTATTTTTGCGCTTGTAAACCAAACATACATCATAAAGTAATATGAGGCTACGGAATACAACACTCTTAATTCTGCTGGCTGTTGCATTGAAGCTGGCTGCAGCCCCCGGAGAGGCAAAGGTATCAAAGAAGGCAGAGATGCCCTCTTCCTTCACCCATCTCATAGAGTCTGAACAGATGGGCGTTTGCGTGCAATTCTACTCTGCTGGAATAGTCCGAGTCCGCAAATGGCCCATGGCAGAGGGGCGCGTTGTTCCGGAAAAGAAGAGCTACAGCGTGATTATGTCTCCCCGGCAGAAGGCAGCCCGCAAGTCTGGCGAGAATATGCTGGTGAGTGATCTCTTGAGTGTGTCCGTAGATACCCAGACCGGCCAGCTTACTTTCAGCACTCCGGACGGTAAGCCCCTTCTTACGGAGACATCAACTTCTTTCGAGATGCGGCGCGGCGATGCGGATGAAGGCAAATACCGGGTGAGCCAGACATGGCAATTACGTCCGGAGGAGCAAATATTTGGCCTCGGACAACTGCGCAGCAGCAAGATGGGCGGCCGGGGATATGATATAGATATCTGGAACAGGAACACTTATACCCCAATACCCTACTTCACCACTCAGAACGGCTTTGGCGTTTACTGGGACAACGCAGGACGCTCGCATTTTAAGGACTCGCCTGACGCTACAACATTCAGGAGCGAGGTGGGAGTCTGCGCAGACTATTATTTCATGTTCCGAGATGGAAGTCAGGATGGGCTGATAGACTGCATCCGTCAGCTTACGGGGCAGGCAACAATGTTTCCTCTGTGGACAATGGGACATTGGCAGTGCCGAGAACGCTATAAGACAAGCGACGAACTGGTATTCGCCTTGGATCGCTACCGCGAGTTGGGAATCCCTCTGGATGGGATAGTCCAGGACTGGCAATACTGGGGCTGTGATTCCAACTGGAACGCCATGGATTTCATGAACCCCTATTATATTAATAAGGTGGGCGATCCACTTTGGGCGAGGTATCTGCCTGAAGACCTCAAAGCGCTGGCAAAGGAATATCTGGACAAGGGCTTGAAACCGAGGATAAAGAGCCCCGGCGAGATGGTCGGATATGTGCATGGCAGAAATGCCCACTTGATGATAAGCATCTGGGCAAATTTCGGCCCGTGGACCAAGCCCTATACAGACCTGGAAAAGATTGGAGCCTTGTTGCCCTTTGAGACGTGGCCCATGAGGCGCGGCGTAAAACCATACGACCCCTTCAATCCGAAGGCCCGGGACATCTATTGGCATTATCTCACTACATTATATAATATGGGGCTTGATGCTTGGTGGACTGATTCCACCGAGCCGGATCATTTCGAGGGCCCAGGGGATGATGACGTGAAGACACACGACGGCACATGGCGAAGCGTGAAGAATGCCTTCCCGCTTGTGACCAATCGCGGAATCTATGAGCATCAGCGCGAGGCCGAAGCCAAGCGGATCAAGAAGGAAAAAGGATATAAGGGCCGACGCTCTGTGCAGATGACACGAAGCGGTGCTTTCGGTCTGCAGCATTACGGGACCTTCTCGTGGAGCGGTGACATACAAGCCAGTTGGCAGGAGATGAAGGATCAGGTAGCTTCGGGCCTCAACTATACTCTGTGTGGCATCCCTTTCTGGAATTCAGATATCGGAGGTTTCTTTTATTGGGATTATAATAACGACCCCAAGAACCCTGCCCTACAGGAGCTTCACACCCGATGGATGCAGTGGGGCACATTCATGCCAATAATGCGGAATCATGCCTCGTCGCCCATGCCCAGCGAGTTATATCATTTCGGAAATGCTGGCGATTGGGCCTATGATGCTCAGGTGGATGCGGTACGTCTGCGCTACCGTCTGCTGCCGTATATATATTCAAGCGCCGGCGATTGTGTGCAACGTAGCGGTTCGATGATGCGCGCGCTGGTCATGGATTTCCCGTCGGACACCACCGCCATCTCACATGGTGACGAGTATATGTTTGGCAGGCAACTGCTTGTCAAGCCCGTCACTTCCCCTCTTTATACCTGGCAAGAAGACAAAAGACACGGATATGCAATCTATCCGGATCTGAAGAAAGCCGCCGCGCCAGTGGATGTCTATCTCCCTGCAGGGATATGGTATGACTTCTTCAGCGGCAAGGCGTTTGAGGGACCGCGCACAGTTCAGCGCCCCACGCCAATCACCGAAATGCCGGTTTATGTTCGGGGTGGAAGTATTCTTCCCTTCGGACCAGAAGTGCAATACGCTTCGCAGAAGGCTTGGGATGATTTGGAAATTCGCGTCTATCCCGGGGCCGACGGCCAATTCATTTTATATGAAGATGAAGGAGATAATTATAACTATGAGCGTAACATCTTTTCCGAGATCCCTTTCGTTTGGGATGATTCAACGCAGACCCTCACTATAGGGCAACGCAAGGGTAAATTCCCCGGTATGCTGGCAGAACGTACGTTCCGCATCGTTCGCGTGTCTGCTGACGCGGGCCGCGGCGACCAGCCTATGCAGGTAACCAAGACCTTATGTTATAGAGGGTCTGAGGTGAAGGTGAAGATATAGTAGATGAGGCGGCCTTAACGACAGCGGACAACAGTCAGCGGACTACATGATATATGTTTAATTTAAAATATTTGACATGAACAATTCAGCAATTACATTCCCCATTCCGGCAAACGAGCCGGTCAAGTCTTATCTGAGTGGCTCTCCAGAGCGTGTCGCGCTGGAAGCCGAACTGAAGCGTCAATCTGGTATTGTCGTGGATATCCCCATTATCATAGGCGGAAAGGAAATACGAACAGGAAACACCGGTAAGGTGACCTGCCCCCATGACCATAAGCATGTGCTTGCCACATATTATAAGGTGAGCGAGAAAGAAGTGCAGCTCGCCATCGAAACAGCAATGAAAGCATGGCAGGAATGGAGCCGTACTCCATGGACTACGCGCGCTGCCGTTGCCCTGAAAATGGCAGAGCTGCTAGCTACAAAATATCGTCCAATCATGAATGCAGCATGCATGCTTGGGCAGAGTAAGAATATATATCAGGCAGAGATAGACTCAGCATGTGAGACTATTGATTTCTTCCGTTATAACGTCCATTACGCTTCCAAGATTTATTCTATGCAGCCGAAGAATGGAGCCGGAAACATCAACCATACAGAATATCGTCCGCTCGAGGGCTTTGTGTTGGCCGTAACTCCATTCAACTTCACTTCGATTGCTTCTAACCTGTGCATGTCGCCCGTGCTTATGGGCAATGTCGCAATCTGGAAACCATCAACCACTGCGCTGCTTTCCAATTATTATCTGATGCAACTGTATAAGGAGGCCGGACTCCCTGACGGAGTAATCAACTTCCTGCCAGGTAGCGGCGCCCTAATCGGAAAAGTATGCACTGAGAGCAAATACTTTGCCGGCATCCACTTCACTGGTAGCACCGCAACGTTTAAGAGCCTCTGGGGACAGGCATGCTCAAATCTTGACCGCTATATCAGCTACCCGCGCCTCGTGGGAGAGACCGGCGGCAAGGACTTCATCTTTGTACATCCTTCGGCAGACCCGAAAGCGGTGGCTACTGCTGCCTTCTGCGGAGCATACGAATACCAGGGGCAGAAGTGTTCCGCTGCTTCACGAATGTATATCCCGAAGAGCATGTGGCCTACTGTGCTCGAGGATATCAGATGTATGGCAGGTGAGATTAAGATGGGTGACGTCTGTGATGCCGGGAACTATGTGAATGCTGTAATCGACGAGGCCAGTTTTGACAAGTGCAAGAGTTATATAGACTTTGCCGAGGCTGCATCTGACGCAAAGGTAGTGCTTGGAGGCAAGTGTGACAAGAGTGTGGGATGGTTTGTGGAGCCAACGATAATTGAGACAAGCAATCCCCAATTCAAGTCTATGGTGGAAGAAATCTTCGGCCCTGTTCTAACTGTCTATCCTTATGACGACGACAAGGTCGAGGAGACCGTAGCCCTCTGTAACGAGACCTCACCTTACGGACTCACGGGAGCTGTGTTCGGACGCGACCGCGTTGCCATAGAGCATCTGATGGATTGTCTGACATACGCCGCCGGAAATTTCTACATCAACGACAAGCCAACGGGGGCTGTAGTTGGTATGCAGCCCTTCGGCGGAGCCCGGGCTAGTGGAACAAACGACAAGGCCGGCGGCGAGTTCAATCTTATCCGATGGATTACTCCGCGTGTCGTTAAGGAGACGTTGGTCAGTCCCACTGACTACCGCTATTCTTATATGAAATAGAGGAGTTCTAACATCTTTAGACCCGCGGCTGCGCTTACGGCCTCAAAGCTATTCACGCCCCTCGCCCTATCTGCTCCCCTCCATCGGGGAGGGATGGGGGTGGGAGCGGGGGTGAGGCCTTGACAATTCAACAAATGTAAAAATATGAAAATACAACTTACAAGTATCGCGCTGGGCGGCTTGCTGCTCATGGCAGCCTGCAGTGCCCCAAATACACGTGATGAGCAGGTTGAAGAAACTGCTTATGAAGTCCCCGAGTGTGTGGTGTCAGCTGTTCCTGACTCACTTGGCTTAGATAGTTTTTATGTCAAGTATGTGGATGTTAATGGCTTGCCTCTTGTGTCTTCATGGCGAGTCCCTGACTCCGCTTTCACCGCCGCTTTCCGCACTCTTTATTCCATGACTTGTATGCTGAAGCCCGAGGTGTTGAATGCTATGATAAAGGCCAAGGCCCGCGTGGCAATTATGGCTCGGTATGAGGGAACCACAGACCTGCCGGAGCATCACTACCTGGTGAATGATACTGCTCTGAACTGGGATTTGCGTGCGCGCGGGCTGGGCGGAACAGTGGAAGAGCCCTTGACGAGTTGTGCTGAGGAGAATGTTCTGGCTTATCAGATAGACAAATATCATGCTGAGGATATCCTGATTCATGAGTTTGCGCATGCTATTCATTGCATTGGGCTTATGATTGCTGAGCCCGAGTTCGACGGGCGGCTCGCCAAACTCTATGAAAAGGCCAAGGGCAGCGGAATACTGGATGGCACATATCGCATCACCGACCGGATGGAGTATTTCGCCGAGGCTGTTCAGGATTGGTTTAATGTGAATGCAGAGATGCCTTATGCCGACGGGAAACACAACTGGTGTAATACCCGCGAGGAGCTCAAAGTCTATGACCCGGACCTTTATGAGTTGCTTGCCGAGTATTTCCCTGATACCAGCGAGCAGATCAGCAAGCACAAGAAAGTAAACGAATTCACACAACCGTAACCCCCAAAAAATCCACTACTCCCATGAAGATAGGTCTTGAAAGCTATCTGCGCCGGCGTGCCCGCATAAAAAAAGATATGGGGCGCGGCCTTCTGCTTTTCCTGGGCAATGCAGAGGTAGGCATGAATTACGCAGACAACACATATCGTTTTAGGCAGGACTCCACATTCCTGTATTTCTTCGGGTTGGATAACCCGGACCTTGCTGCTGTCATTGATATAGACGAGGACAGGGAGATTGTCTTTGGAGACGAGCTGACGATAGATGATATTGTGTGGACGGGCACGATGCCGACCCTCAGGGAGCGTGCCTGCGAATACGGCATAAAAGACACCCGCAAGATGTCTGAACTGAAGGCTTACCTTGACAGCGCGCGGCAGAAGGGGCAGCCCATCCATTTCCTTCCGCCTTATCGTGGTGACCATAGGGTGTGGCTTTGGGAACTGCTCGGCATCGAGCCGGCTGCACAACCGGCGCTGGCGAGCATTCCGTTAATCAAGGCCATTGTGGCGCAGCGCAACCACAAGGACTTGGAGGAAATCCGCCTCATAGAGGAGAGCGTGGATTTAAGCACCGAGATGCATCTCGCAGCATATAGGGCTGTGCGTCCGGGAGTTTATGAGTCGCAGGTAGCAGCCGCCGTAGAGGAGGTGGCCTGCCGCCACGGCAACGCTCTGGCCTTTCCAACCATAGCTACTGTTCAGGGGCAGGTGTTGCATAATCACGGTTTCATACATCAATGTAAAGAGGGAGACATCTTCTTGCTGGATGCAGGGGCAGAGACGCAATCCCATTACGCAGGTGACCTCTCTTCGTCGATGCCCGTAGGTAGCCGCTTTACAGAACGTCAGGAACTCATCTATGAGATTCATCTGCAGAGCTTCTATGCAGCTGTAGATACCCTGGCGGTCAACGTCCCTTTCCGTGACGCCCATATAGCTGCTGCCACAAAGATATGTGAGGGGATGAAGGCATTGGGACTGATGAAGGGTGACCCCTCAGAGGCCGCACACATCGGGGCCTATGCGCTCTTCTTCCCCTGCGGCCTTGGTCACATGGTCGGACTTGATGTTCACAACATGGAAAATCTTGGTGAGCAATACGTAGGCTATCTCGAAGGGGAGAAGAAAAGCACTCAGTTTGGTTTCAAGAGCCTGAGGCTGGCCCGCCCGCTTGAACCCGGTTTTGTGTTCACTGTGGAGCCCGGCATTTATTTTATTCCCGAGCTGATGGACAAGTGGGAGGCCGAACATCAGTTCACAGATTTCATCTGCTATGACAAACTGCAGGCTTGGAGAGACTTCACCGGTCTGCGCAACGAACTGAATTATGCGGTTATGCCCGACGGTAAGGTGAAACTGCTTGGCACAATTAGGAAACCGATGTCTCTAGAGGAGGTCTATGCCGCAAAAGAGAGTGTATAAATATAATTATTTATAAAAGTTTTGCGGCCTACGCATTTTAATGTAACTTTGCGCCCAAAATCATAAATGGTATGAATTTCAACATCAAACATCCGGAAAACGAGGGCGGGATGAATGAGCGCATCAAGCGCCTCCGTCAGGAGAATTTCGATACTCCGACAACCCTCAGCATAGAGCGTGCTCTCATAGAGACAGAGTTCTACAAGAAATACTACGGCACTATGCCGACCCCTCTGTTGCGAGCCAGAAATTTTTATGAGATCTGCAAGAAGAAAACTATTTATATCGGTAAGGACGAACTCATCGTGGGGGAGCGCGGGCCTCTGCCCAAGGCAGTGCCTACATTCCCCGAACTGACTTGCCACAGCGTGGAGGACCTGCATACGTTGAACTCACGCGAGCTGCAGCGCTATTCAATATCACAGGAAGATATAGACACCTACGAGCGTGAGGTGATACCTTACTGGGAAGGCAAGACCCAGCGTGAGCGCATCTTCAACCATGTGTCCAAGGAGTGGAGCGAGGCATATCACGCAGGCGTCTTCACCGAGTTCATGGAGCAGCGCGCGGCCGGACATACTGCGATGGATGGAAAGATGTACCACGAGGGGCTGCTTGATGTTAAAGCCCGTATTCAGAAGAAGCTGGATAGCCTCGACTACATCTATGACCCGGAGGCCACCGACAAGCAGCAGGAGCTGGAGGCTATGGCTGTGTCATGTGATGCGGCAATCCTCTTTGCCGGGCGCCACGCCGAACTGGCAGAGAAGATGGCAGGTGAAGAGACAAACCCGCAGAGGAAAAGCGAGCTGCTCAAGATTGCTGATGTCTGCAGATGGGTCCCCGCCCATGCGCCACGCGACCTGTGGGAGGCCATTCAGATGTATTGGTTTGTGCATCTCGGCACTGTGACCGAACTGAATGGGTGGGACTCGATGAATCCCGGACACATCGACCAGCATCTCTATCCTTTCTACAAGAAGGGAGTTGATGAGGGAACGCTGACACGCGACCAGGCCAAGGAACTCATATCGTGCTTATGGATAAAGTTCAATAACCAGCCTGCTCCGCCAAAGGTAGGCGTCACGGCCTTGGAGAGCGGTACATACAACGACTTCACAAATATCAATATCGGAGGAATCGACAGCAACGGAAACAGCGCCACTAACGACATCTCGTTTATGATTCTCGAGATTCAGGAGGAGCTCCACGAACTGCAGCCCGGACTGAGCATTCATATTGCTGAAAACACCCCCGACGATTTCCTGCTCGAAGGCATAAAGGTCATACGCCAAGGCCACGGTTACCCCTCCATCTTTAACCCTGACACCTATGTCAAGGAGATGACCAGAGCCGGCAAGGCGCTCAGAGATGCGCGAGAGGGCGGATGCTCGGGCTGTATAGAAGTGGGCGCTTTCGGCAAGGAGGCCTATCTGCTTACAGGCTATCTGAATACGCCCAAGATTCTTGAGATAACACTCAACAACGGAGTTGACCCTGAGAGCGGGAAAACCCTGGGCCTGCTTACGGGCGACCCGAGAGAGTTTACTTCCTTTGAGCAACTCTATGCAGCCTGGCATAGGCAGATGGAATATTTCGTGAACATGAAACTCAGCGTGAACAACTACATCGAGCGCATGTTCTCGTTGTATGCCCCTGCCACATTCCTCAGTCTCTACATCGACGACTGCATAGAGAAAGGCAAGGACTATTACAGCGGCGGAGCACGATATAACACCACCTATATCCAATGCACAGGTCTGGGTACAATCACAGACTGCTTCACCGCCATAAAGAAACATGTGTTCGAGGATAAGCGCTATTCTATGGATGAGCTCCTCATTGCCTGTAGCCACAACTGGGGAGAACTGGGCTCCGGAAATGCCGACGAGAGGATTATGCGTCAGTATATACGTAACCACACCCCATTCTTCGGTAATGATGACAAGTATGCCGATGACATCGCCGTCCGCGTCTATGACGACCTGGTCAAGGCTATTGAGGGACGTCCCAACACACGAGGCGGAGAAACACACCTCAATATGCTGTCCACCACCTGCCATAACTATTTTGGCTCTGTATGCGGAGCTACACCTAATGGCCGCCTGGCACATTTCGCCATTTCTGACGGGACATCGCCAGCCCACGGCGCCGACACCCACGGACCTACGGCTGTCATCAAATCGCTTGGAAAACTCGATCAGACGAAGAGCGGAGGAACCCTGCTCAACATGCGTTTCGTGCCCAATCTGCTGAACCGCGAGGAGGATATGGCTAAGTTAGGTCGCCTCATCCGCACTTACTTCAAGTTCGGTGGCCACCACATTCAGTTTAATATCGTAGATACCGAAACCCTCCTTGATGCCCAGAAACACCCCGACCAATACCGGGACCTCCTGGTCCGGGTTGCCGGATATAGCGATTATTTCAATGATATGACCACTCAGCTTCAAAATGAAATCATCGCCCGCACGGAGAACGAAGACGTGTAATCCCGGACAGCGGAAAGTATAACCACCAACATTTATACCTGTTATGAATATAGGAGACAAAGCACCCGAAATACTCGGGCTTGACGAGAATGGAACGGAGATTCGCCTCGAACAGTTTCGCGGGCAGAAACTGGTCCTCTATTTTTATCCGAAAGACAACACCGGCGGATGCACAGCTGAGGCATGCAGCATTCGCGACAACTATAGCGAATTGCGCAAGAAGGGGTATGCTGTGGTCGGAGTCAGCGTTGACAGCGCTGCTTCCCATCAGAAGTTCAAGGCCAAACATGAGCTGCCCTTTCCGCTGATTGCCGACACAGAGCATAATCTCGTGGAGCAGATGGGTGTATGGGCAGAGAAGTCCATGTATGGACGTAAATACTTCGGAACCCTGCGCACGACCTTTATCATCAGTGAAGAAGGCATCATCGAGAATGTCATCCAACCCAAGCAGATAAAGACAAAGACCCACGGCGAACAGCTTCTGGCTCTGTGATTATTTTCGATATAAAACGATATGCCATCAATGACGGACCGGGGATAAGAACAACCCTGTTCCTGAAGGGATGCCCGTTGCGCTGTGTCTGGTGCCACAACCCCGAGTCTTGGCACTCCGGGCCGGAACTTATGTTCAAGCAGAAGAAGTGCATCGGCTGCAACAGTTGTGGCATACACCCCCGCCAGTTGGAGTATCTAAGAACGCAAAGAACCTATGGTGCCCATGAGACCTATGACACTGACAGATACCCAACGTCAAATGCTGAAGAAATAGCGTCCAGATGTCCCGCTCTTGCGCTTGAGATGTGCGGCCGGGAGTGGACTATGAGCGAGCTGATGGCCGAGGTGGAGAAGGAGCGTGATATCATGGTGGATAGCGGGGGCGGAGTCACCCTTTGTGGCGGGGAGCCGCTGATGCATCATGGGGACGCGCTTGAAATACTCCGTGAATTGGGCCTCAGAGATCTGCATCGCGCTGTAGATACCTCCCTTTATGCCGAACCCGACATAGTGGGCACCATAGACTCGGAAACCGACCTGTTCCTGATAGACCTCAAGGTGATGGATTCGGTCCTGCACCGCCAATATACCGGCGTGCCCAATGACGTCATTCTCAATAACATTCGGATGCTGGCCCGGAAGTGGGCTTCTGAGGGTAAACCTCTTGCCGGGCGTTGCTGGTTCCGGATTCCGCTCATCGAAGGCATAAATGCAGACCCTCAGAATATAGAGGCCACCGCAAAGTTTATTCAGGCGCTTCCGTCAGCCGACTCCAATCCTCCGTCTGTCTCCCTTCTTCCATACCACGACGTAGGGAAGGACAAGCACCACAGACGCGGCTCATGCTATAATCCGGATTCCATTCAGATGTCAACCCCGTCAGACCAAGTCTTGGAGCGCTGCATCCACCAATTCGCCTCCTATGGAATCACGGCCAAGATAGGAGGGTGAGGAGTTTAAGGGTTTAAGTAGTTTAAGGGGTTTAAGACTCCTTATACCCTCAATCATCTAGTATCTCCTGTGCCCGCTGCAGCGCTTTGTTTATGTGCGGGAGGATATTCTCTTCGCCCACAATCTTTCCAAAGCCGTTGTGCATCAGCACGTCATAAACCTTGGGATTAACCCCTGACAGGATGATGCGGATGTTCTCCTGGCGGGACATCAGCACGAGATTCTCCAGATTATGCATTCCGGTGCTATCTACAAAAGGCACCTTACGCATTCGGATTATGCGAACGCGCGGACGCTTGCCCATGCGTCCCATGATTTCCTCAAACCGGTTGGCGATACCGAAGAAGAACGGCCCGTTGATTTCATATATCTCACACCCGTCAGGAATCTTGAAGTGTTCCAAATTGGTTGATTCGAAGTCAACGTCATTTTCCGTATTGACCTCATCCGTGAGCACCTTGACCTGTGTCGTCTCAGCCATGCGGCGCATGCAGAGCAGACAGGCCAGCATCAGTCCGACCTCGATTGCTACAGTAAGGTCGAAGACCACGGTCAGGAGAAATGTAATCACCAGAACGGAGATGTCTGATTTCGGGTTCTTAAGCAGCTGTCTGAATGTTCGCCACCCGCTCATGTTGTAAGCCACTATCACTAACACGCCTGCCAGACAGGACATGGGGATATATTTGGCATAGGGCATCAGAATGAGGAATATCAGCAGCAGAACAACAGCGTGAATTATACCCGCTATAGGTGTGCGTCCGCCGTTGTTTATGTTTGTCATTGTGCGTGCGATGGCCCCCGTGGCCGGAATACCGCCAAAAATCGGGGTCGCGAGGTTGGCTATTCCCTGGGCGATAAGCTCCTGGTTGGAGTCGTGGCGGTCGCCAGTAACGCCGTCGGCCACCGTGGCCGACAGAAGCGACTCGATTGCACCCAATACCGCAATGGTTATGGCGGGAGCGAAGAGATTGCGGATTATTTCCCATGACATCTCCGGAACTGCCGGCTGGGGCAGCGAGGCTTTTATGCTGAACCGGTCACCTATGGTTTCCACGCTCTCTGCCAGCCCGTAGGATTTCAGAATGGCAACCCCTGCCGTCATCACCAGGATAGCCACGAGCGAACCCGGTAATTTATTGAGGGCTGAGGCATGGCCGCCTATATAGCGTATGTATTTGATGTTGGGCCATAAGGCGATAATCAGCACACTGCCTATGCCGACCGCTGTGCTCCACATATCCGCGCTCGCCGCGTTCTGAGCGTAGCATACCCATTTGGAGATGAAGTCTGCCGGCACCTCTCCGGCTACGGTCAGACCGAAGAGGTCTTTAATCTGAGTGGTGAAGATAGTGAGCGCTATCCCGCTGGTGAAACCTACGACGATAGGGTAGGGGATGAACTTGATGATAGTTCCTAAACGGAAGAGGCCAAGCATTATGAGGAATGCGCCTGCTAAGAGAGTGGCAATCATAAGCCCTTGGATGCCATATTGCTGTATGATGCCCGCGATGATTACGATGAAAGCGCCCGTGGGGCCTCCGATCTGCACTTTGGAACCGCCGAACAGGGATATTATCAGCCCAGCCACAATCGCGGTTATGATGCCCTGCTCTGGAGTCACTCCCGAAGCTATGCCAAAGGCGATGGCAAGCGGCAGAGCCACGATTCCCACGATTATTCCTGCCAGCAGGTCTTTGACAAACGTCTCGCGGTTATAATCCTTAAGTGATGAGATGATTGATGGTTTCATATTTTACAGATATTTTGCTGTTACTGATGTCTTGCATCCGACCATTTCGGACGGCTTGCCGGAAAATATTATCCTGCCACCCTCTTCCCCTGCCCCGGGGCCCAGTTCGATTACATGGTCGGCAGCGAGGATTACCTCCGTGTTGTGTTCTATCACATATACAGTGTTACCCTGACTTACCATCTTCCGGAAGATGCCTGTCAGATGTGCGATGTCCTTAAGGTGGAGCCCTTCGGTCGGTTCGTCAATGATGAAGATGCGACCCTCGATGCCAAGATAGGAGGCCAGTTTCAGCCGCTGCAGTTCGCCGCCCGACAGAGTGCTCAGCGCCTGGTTCAGATGCAGGTAGCCAAGTCCCACTTCGATAAGAGGATGTAGTTTCTTCTCAATAGCGGTGTCCCGGAAGAAGTCACATGCGAGTCGCACAGAGAGGTCAAAGACTTCCGCTATGTTGAGGCCCCCGCTCTGGGACAGCGGGAACGGGGCGGTGGGGTATGCCCTGCTGTGAATGTCCGCAAGGGGATGTGACGGCTTCACCTCATACTGCAGTGCTTCGCTGTTGAAGCGGCGCCCGCCGCACGCTTCGCATACGGTCTCAATATTATCCATGAATGCCATTTCTGAGATAACCACTCCCTTGCCTCCGCACACAGGACATGCCCCTTTGCCGTTGAAGGTAAAGTATTGCTCCTTTACTTTATGTGTGCGTGCGAACAGTTTGCGGATATCTGGAGCCACATCCATGTAAGTAGCGGGTGTGGAGCGCAGGCTTACTCCGATATCCTTTTGGCTGATGTAAACCATCTCCGAGGGAGCGGGGTAGGCTCTGCGAAAACATTCCATGAGCGAACTCTTGCCCGAACCGGCGACTCCTGCCACCGCGACAAAAGCGTTGAGCGGAAGTGAGATACTGATGTCGCGCAGGTTGTGAAGCGTGGCGTGTGACAGAGTGAAACTCTCTCCAGTCTTCCTCTCGCCACCAGCTGCTACACTTGCTGCAGTCGGGCAGCTGCCAACCGGATTCAAGCTGTCTGCTTCCGGAAGTGCCGGGCCCTTAGTCGCGCTATCCTGTGCCTGAGGGCAACGGACAGATTCCGATAACGCCTCGCCTGTAGCTGTTCCGCTTTTCAGCAGTTCGGCGTATGTGCCTTCAAAAACAATATTACCGCCGTCAATGCCTGGTCCGGGACCCATATCCACTATGTGGTCAGCAATCTTTATAACCTCACGGTGATGTTCTACGAGAATCACTGTGTTGCCGGCATCCCGGAGGCGGCATACCGACTTCTTCATGCGTTGTATGTCGTGGTTATGCAGCCCCGTGCTGGGCTCATCCAGAATATAGAGGACGTCTGAAAGCGAGGAATTGATATATTTTGCAATCTTGCATCTTTGTGCCTCGCCGCCGGACAAAGTCCCTATCGGGCGGTCCAGCGTTAAGTATCCGAGTCCAATCTCTTCCAGAGCGGTGAGGCGGGCTATGATTGCGGCCTTCAGATCCACCGCCAGAGGCGACTCTATACTCTGAATCCATTTGTTGAGGCGCGTGATGCTCAGAGAGCAGGCCTCTGCGATATTGAGTCTCTCTGTCTGCGGAGAGGTGGCTGCAGGACTTATCTTGCAAGACCTGACGCGCTCGTTGACGCGGGTGCCTCCGCAGTCTGGGCATACCCCCATATTGAGCATTGGATTGAGCGCAGCAGCATGTAGCAGTCCTTCCTCAGAATTGATGATACTGCGGTACATCCGGGGAATGAGGCCCTCATACTTGGCGCTCTTTGGCCATCTGGGCGGGGGATTCTTCAGCCGGATCTGGGGACTGTTGAGAAACAGGTCAAGTTCTTCGGTTGTGTAGTCCTTGATTTTCTTGTCTAAATCGAAGAGACCGCTATAGGCATAGCGAATCCACCTCCACCCTCCCTTGCCGAAGGCGATGTAGTGGATGGTGTCTTCATCGTTGAGGCTCTTGTCGAAATCTACAAGCTTATGAATATCCAGCTCACGGATTTCGCCTAATCCGGAGCATCGCGGACAACTGCCTTCTGGGTGATTGAAAGAGAATGATTCAGCATACCCCACAAACGGCTTTCCGACTCGCGAAAAGAGCAGCCGCAGCATCGCTGCAATATCAGTGTAGGTAGCAACCGTGGAGCGTGAATTCTGGGCAGGCTTCTTCTGGTCTATGACTATGGCAATAGGCAGGTTGTCAATGGAATCCACATGAGGCCTTCCATATTTAGGGAGATATTGCTGTACAAAAGTGGGGAATGTGTCATTCAGCTCGCGCCGCGATTTCGCGGCAATAGTATCCATAACGAGTGAACTCTTCCCAGAGCCACTGACCCCAGTGAATATGGTTATCTTATGCTTGGGGATTTTCAGTGAGACATTTTGCAGGTTGTTTTCCTTTGCTCCCCGAATTATTATATAGTCTGTGCCCAAGAGACGTATCCTTTAATTGCGGGTGCAAAGGTAATACTTTTCTGTGATATAATGTTAGTTTTTGAGGTTTTTAGTTTCTTTAGTTGACAAGTTGATAGCTTCGCGGGTGTTTTCCCGCGACCTTTATGGGGCGCTGCTCCAAAATCGACTCGGCATAGCTCAAGCAAGGTTAACTTCGTTGAACTCAGACGCGACCCGGCCATAAGAAAGTTAACTTTCATGGCGCTCGCTGCTCCCTCGTTTGGCTCTGCGCTCCACTTGCGTAAATTTTACTTCAAATAATTTGGTGGATTAAAATAATGTGCATATCTTTGCGGTGTAATTTTTACAATAGAAGGGAAAATGGAGGATAGTATGTACACTTACAAATACCCGCATCCCTCTGTTACAGCGGACTGCGTGATTTTCGGCTTCGATGGGACAGAGCTTCAGGTGCTGCTTGTGGAAAGAGGCATTGAGCCGTATAAGGGCCAATGGGCGTTCCCCGGCGGTTTTGTCAAGATGGATGAGTCTTGTGAAGAAGGCGCATTGCGGGAATTGAAAGAAGAAACGGGACTCACCGGCGCATACATAGAACAGTTCCACGCTTTCAGCGACCCGAAGCGCGACCCCAGGGAGAGAGTTATTACTGTGGCTTATTATGCGCTGGTGCGGATTCAGGATGTGAAGGCGGGTGATGACGCGGCAAAAGCTGGATGGTTCGCACTTGACAAGGTTCCCCAATTGGCATTTGACCACGACAGGATTCTCCGGGAAGCGTTGAAGCGTCTCCGCGAGCGCATCCATTTCGAGCCGGTAGGTTTTGAACTGTTGCCGGAGAAGTTCACCATGAAACAACTGCAGAACTTGTATGAGGCGATATTGGAAGTCAGGTTTGACAGGAGCAACTTCGCAAAGAAGATGCTTCATTTCAATATCCTCACTCAGCTGGATGAGACGGTTTGGCCAACGCCAAAGCGCGAAGCTAATCTGTACAGATTTAACGAAGAGAGCTATAATGAATTAAAACAAAAAGGGTTCCGGCTGGAATTCTAAAAGGAAAGGAGACAAGAACATGAAAAATCTATTACTCAGTGCTGCCGTGGGCGACATCGCCGGCATGCCTTATGAGTTTGATGGGAGGACAAAAGACTATAACGCTGTGGACCTCCTTCTGCCGTCAAACACTTACACTGATGACACAGTATGCACATTCGCATGTGCCGAAGCCTTGTTAAAAGGTTTGGATATGGCTGAAAATCTGTGGAACAGATGCCGCGCGGACTTCAACAGAGGATTCGGAGGACACTTTGCGATGTGGCTTTCCACAAAAGAGATTGAGCCGCCATACAATTCTTACGGCAACGGCAGCGGTATGCGTGTGTCTGCTGCCGGATTCATGGCCAGAAGCAAGGACGAGTGCGTAGAACTCGCGACTCTCACGGCGCTCCCTACTCACGACCATCCGGAGGGTATCAAGGGGGCTGTTGCCACCGCCCTTGCTATCTATTATGGTATGCAAGGTAAGGACAAGGACTTCATCCGCCATCATGTTCTTGATGAATACTACCCTGACTGGTCAGAACTGTCTTATGCTGATATTAAGCCGGACTATTATTTTGATGAGACTTGCCAGCGGACAATACCGGCAGCTCTAATCTGTTTTCTCGAGAGCAAGGACTACGCCGACTGTCTGAAGCTTGCTATTGCGCTGGGCGGCGACGCCGACACCCTCGCCGCCATTTCGGGGCCGATGGCATACGCTTTCTATCGTGAGATTCCCGAAGAACTCATAGCGAACGCAAAGGCAAAACTGCCAGAGTGGATGCTTCGCGTGAATGAGGAGTTTGACCTATACGTCAGTCAATAATAGAATAGGAGGATAAGACATGGAGGTTGATCTGTTCGGCTTAGAGAGGTTCGTAACAGCACAGGACTCTTACGATTCCTACAGCAGCGCTTTGCGGGAAGTAAAAGGTGGGCGGAAACAGTCCCACTGGATGTGGTATGTGTTCCCCCAAATCCAAGGATTAGGACATACCGTAACATCACATAAATACAGTATCAAATCTCTTCTTGAAGCAAATGCTTATCTGGAGCATGCCACGTTGGGCAAGCGCTTGCGGGAGATAACGTGCGCGCTGCCAGTTCATGGTGATGCGGAAAGGATTTTCGGAGCGACAGATGCTATGAAACTGCGTTCCTGCCTGACATTGTTTGATATTGTCTCTCCGGATGAAATCTTCGCCGACTACCTTGAAAACTATTTCGATAAAGAGAGGTGTCAGCACACGCTGAAGTTCGTTTCATCAGAGTTGTCATACTATAAGAACGAAGATGCATTCACCCGAAATGGCATCAAAGAGGTCCCCAGAGCTTTCTTGGAAGGCATCGACGGATCCAAGACGCTGACATATAACAACTGTTTAGGCACAATATCGGATCTGCTCGGCCGGGGCGAAACGATGCGCATGCTTGTCTCCCGTCATCTGTGGGATAAGAGTGACTTCTCGGCATATAGGATATCTAACTTAAGACAGAGAATCTTGAGTTACATGAGAAGCATATTTCAGATAATTGCGGACAATGTAAAGGACGATAACTTATACCGTGAGATGAATGACATCTACGCCCGCAACAAAATGTCCGGGGACACTCAGCTGTTACTGACAGCAGATTCCTTCGACATATTTTGGAAAGAACACTGTCATGACACGCGTGTAAGAACATTATTTGATACGCTGATAAAAGACTCCCTCTGCAGACCTGTCAGGGGAACCGGAGAACGAATCTATAATGGATTGGCTCGCCCCAAATATACGCCCGACGCCGTTTCCTCGCTGAAGGCTGATGAGGTGTTCGTCTTCGGCAGCAACTTACAGGGTTACCACGGAGGTGGAGCTGCCAGAGCGGCCCTGAAACGGTTCGGGGCAATCTGGGGACAGGGTGTGGGACTGCAAGGCCAGAGTTATGCGATTCCCACCATGCAGGGAGGTGTGGAAACTATAAAACCGTATGTTGACCAGTTTATAGCCTTTGCCAAAGGACATCCCGAATTATTCTTCTATGTCACGCGCATCGGGTGTGGCATTGCCGGATTCACAGATAGCGAGATTGCTCCTTTGTTCAGCGATGCTATTGGCATTGACAACATCTGTCTGCCCGAGTCATTCATATAAAAGCACTTCAGGCGGGCGGTCTGAGGTCTGAGGGCCTCACCCCCGACCCCTCTCCCGTGGGCGAGGGGGAAGCGGCAGAGCCGCGATTAAGCCGCGGAGCGGTTGTAGAGGCTGGCCCGTTGGGGCCAGTGGCCCAGAAAACTTAGTGGCCCCAGAAGCCCCAGTAGCCCTAAAAAAGATTACGGCCAACAGCTTAAACCCCTTAAACCCCTTAAACTGCGGCCTTGGCCGCCATTGCTCCTGTTGCCAGCGCGGCGGCTGCCAAACCCGCCAGACGACCGTTGACAACGATATCGGCCACGCCATTGCCACCCAGACGGTTGGCACCATGGAGACCGCCCGTCACCTCGCCTGCGGCATAGAGTCCGACAATGGGGGTGCCGTCTGCACGCAGCACCTGTGTTTGCGTATTCACGCTCAGACCGCCCATCGTATGATGAATGGCCGGAGTCACCCGAACGGCATAGAACGGCGGCGTATCCAGTGATACCGGCATGGCAGTGGCACTGCGCCCGAAGTCATCGTCACGGCCTGCTTTCTGCTGGATGTTATAGCGGCTGATGGTCTGCGAGAGTGTTTCGTCAGGGACGCTTACTGCGGCAGCCAATGCTGCGATGGTGTTGCCTTCGCTGAGCAGGTGTTGGCTGGTGTAGGTCTCTATGGAAGCCAGCGACTTACGTACTTTTTGGTCAAAGACAAGCAACGCCTCGCCTTGCGTCTGTGCAAGGATGGCAGCCGACACCACGTCACGCGTGTCCATCTCATTGCAGAAGCGCTGTCCTTTGTTGTTCACTAATATGGCTCCGTTGCCCCGGACTGCCTCGGTGATAAGGATGTGACTGTTGGCCTCTGCTGTGGGGTGAATCTGAATGTTTGCCATCTGTACTGTAGCGCCTCCGATGTTTGTCACCCATGCGAAGGCATCGCCGGTGGCTCCCGGGTGGTTCAACGTTGCAAAGCCGCTGAGCGAAGGCTGTAGCTGTGCCACCATTGGGATATTAGCCCCGAAACCGCCCGTGGCAATAACGACTGCCTGCGCCGCTAGCTTATAGCTGCTGCCATCAGCATTCTGCACGCGAACACCTGTCACACTGCCATCTGCTGCCGAGAGCAGACCCGTAACTCTGTTGGATGTGCGAAGCTCTATATTCTCCTTCTGACAGGCCGCTTTGAGAATCTTCATCAGGTGCGGCCCGATGGCCGAACCGCCCTTAGGACGATGTGTGCGCCTCACGCTGCTGCCTCCCATCAGTCCCACGTCTGTAAGGTCGGCGCCAAGCCCCGTAAGCCACGAGATGGTGGCTGACGCATTGTTTACCAGATTTCTCACTAACGACGGGATGTTTTCGTATTTTCCGCCTCGCATGGTGTCGTCGTAAAACAGTTGTTTGGAGTCCTCGATACCAAGCTCTTGCTGGATGGCCGTCTCTGCCGCATTGATTCCGCCTGTGGAATAGTTGGTATTGCCACCTAAGATGCCCTGCTTCTCCAGAACCACAATCTTCAATACACTGTCTGTCTCTGCAGCGGCCACGGCAGCAGAGAGACCGGCGCCACCGGCACCAACCACCACGATGTCGCACGTGCCGTCTGTGTAGTTCTTGTCTGCATCGGCTGTTCTTCCCATTGCCGCTTGCAGGGCCGTGTTGATAGCATCAATCACACCTGTTGAAGTCAGTGTGGCACCGCTGATTCCATCTACCTCAACGCTCATCAAGTCCCTCCTTCCGAGAGCCTTTTCTACAAGACTGTTGATGGCATCCTGGGCGAAGACTGATTCCGACTGGCTGACCATGGTTACCTGTTCCACTTGATGGTTCCTCACCAACACTTTGACGATGATGCTTCCGCTGCGTCCCTCTCCGGTGCCCGTCCATTCTCCGTCATTCAGTACAAGGTCTGCAGTTTCCGTCGGCGTATCATCGTCCGAACACGAACTCATCGCCATAATAGAGCTCAAAACGAAGAGGACGGTAAGGGCTGAGAATGAACGGGCACAAAAAGAAATAATCTGTTTTGTCGAGCGTTGGAACTTGGAAAATGTTGTCATAATTCGTATTTTTTATTGGGCAAATAAATACTGTATTTCTCAAAGATATTACATCTCTTATTAAGACGAATAGCCCACTTTAGTATCGATTATATTTATGTGAAATCTATAAGAGTCAGACGTTTGCAGGAGAACTTATCAGATGCTTTAACGAGCGATGAAGTCACGCTGTCAGATGCTCGTGGTCTGACTAAATAATCTCGTCTGCAAAGATACAAATAACTAATTTAACTCCGACAAAATGCAGTGCCATTTTTATTGGATGCCGATAAAAAACATGATGTTTTCCTAATTTATTCCGATTTTATACAGTTTTGAACTACTTTTTTAGTCTTTTAGTTGGAACTTGTATTTTAAAGCGTAATGTTTACACCATGTCCTCAAATACTTTTACTGTAGATTACGAGCAAATAGAAACGAGGCAAGCACCTGTTTCCAATTCCTTGCCTCGTTTTCCACTAAGTCTGCTCTTTCTACTACTCTTTTACAGCTGGTTTTAGGAGTTCAAGGGGTTCAAGGGGTTCAAGGGGTTCAAGGAGTTCAAGGGGGGCAAGGAGTTCAAGGGGTTCAAGGAGTTTAAGGGGTTCAAGGGGTTCTATGGTATATGTTTAAGTTTAGATGTTTTGATGTATAATTTAAGCAGACTAAACCTGAATCAGATGAATGAAGGTTTAAATCTTCAAGTTTTGAGGTGCGTGTATAAATATGAGTAAACAGTAAATTATGGCTGGCCGATGAAAGCATATAAGCCTCTCCATCTGCATACCAATCATAGGGAAACGATTATTGGAAGAACAAGTCAAATTACATCGGGGAGTATGCTGCAATACATCAAGGGTTAATTCAGTTTACATCGAGGTGTAACCCACTTCACACTAAGGTGTATTTGCTTGTATGGCTGAATGTGATGCTATGCAAACCGAAGTAAGTAGAGTTATAATGCAAGATGCGAAGCGGTGTGCTCTGAGGCAGGTATAGTTGTAATGCAGGTTATGATGCGGTGTGGCTCAAAAATGGGTAAAATTGGGTGCAAGAATCAGAGCAAGGTGTGGCATTGCATGAGGCTTCTTACCTTTTGCTGAAAGTGAGACGAACACCTATGACAACAGATGATAGACAGCAGACGTGGTTGAGCAATGAGGAGTGAGGGCTCAATGATGAGGGGCTCAAGCATCGGATTTAAGCTTGAAGATAGGGTCACTGATATGTGGCAAGGCAAGGCGGGACAAAAGTAAGCGTATCCGCTTTGACGCCTTGCTAACATCCCGATAAGTTTCTACCTTTGCATACTCGTTTTTAAGGATTATGCAAATATGGAAAAACTGACAGCAGGTGCCCTTTATGAAAAGACCTGGCACCTTTTTATTTCTG
>JAILPK010000003.1 GCA_024699495.1 Bacteroidaceae bacterium
TACTTCACATAGAGGGAGCGGCAATAGCCCACGGGGATAGTGCTCTTGATGACCATCACGGCATCGGGATTGACGCTCAGCACGAGGTTAATGACGTCCTCGATATGATGGGTGTCGAAGAAGTTCTTCTGGGGGTCGTAATTGGTCGGGGCTGCTATGACGACGAAGTCTGCATAGCGATAGGCGGCTTCGCCGTCGAGCGTTGCGGTCAGATCGAGCTCTTTTTCCGCAAGGTATTTTTCAATATAGTCATCCTGTATGGGGGAGATCCTGTTATTGATCTTCTCCACCTTCTCAGGGATTACATCCACTGCTGTCACGTGGTTATGCTGAGCCAACAAAGTGGCAATGCTCATGCCCACGTATCCTGTTCCTGCTACTGCTATATTCATATTCAAGTTATTATTTGTATTCTCCAGAAAGGACAGGCCATCGAGACTTATTGAACCTTTTTTTATGAGAGAATCCCGATGGGATAACTGTCCTATGGTTGGGGCTTTAAGGCTGTGCGGAATACCTTTTGCCCCATCGCGACTCCGGCTGCGCGTAAGGCAGGAAGCCGTGTTAAATGATAAACGTTAAACTGTTAACTGTTAATTCGCGTTGTTTGTGCGGCACTGCCGCTCTAATAATCTCACAGCCGGATGGGCGCGCCAGCGACCATTGGGCTGTACCGCTTCCTTAGCGGAAGGCTCTAATGGCTGCTTGCAGACATTTATGCCTGGAGCGGTTGCTCATCGGCCCCTCTTAGTTTCAAGTTTCATAGGGCTATCGCCCGTTCCAAGATCCAAGTTCCAGATTCCAAGTCTCTCTCGCTCATCGGCCACCCTGTTAGTTCCAGGTTCCAAATTTGCCACTTCGTTGACTTTCCCCCTTGGACCGTCGAGCTAAACCTTCTCGCTATTCGCTCGCGACCCCTTCGGCGTTCAAGTTCCAAGTTCTTCGAACCATCGACCTTACCACTATCTTATCACTACATTATTTAGGTGAAAGGTGAGAGGTGAAAGGTTATTCTTTCAGCTTTTTATGGCTGCCGTTAACATCTTGACTAACTCTATGCAGTCATCATTCAATGATGTATATTGTTTATCGTCTAAGTATTGTGTCTCGTGCAGCAGATCAAGCCAGTACTCTGTTTGACTATTGTCGAGTTCTGTCGCGACTCGGCAGTATTTAAGCGAGCTTAATATTGCTCTCGCTCGGGATAGTGAGCGTTCAAAGCCGTTTCAAATAACCTTGCAATTATATCTATTTCAGCACTTTATAACTTAAACGTTTCTTTTGGTGATGAAACGGATAACTCTTCTTATCTTGCGGGACAAAATGGTCTTTGACACGCTGCAACTATGCTCTATAATTATCTATACAATCCTTTTGGAATTCCAAAAACTTATTCTACCTTTGCTCTTGGTAAAGGGTGTGCCCCTTGAGAAAGGGCTGGTTTTGAACAGACCATAAACATAGAGCATTTTCCTGAAAAGGGAGATGCTCTACTTTTTTATCCGGATGCGTACTCCCAGAGGTAATGTTGACTCTCTCAATTATGGTCAAACTCAAAACCACGTTCTCCTTTGGCTTTACCCTGGAACTCCGGCGAGTCAAAGTAACACTCAGTTCAATCTCAAAGGTTCTGAGGGTTGCGACGGAAACCATCCCAAGAAGGTTGCCTATCATTGGGGGCAGCCTTTTACTCTCCTATCCGTAGTACTCCTTGTACCACTGAGCAAAGTGGCGGAGGCCTTCGCGGAGGGTGATCTTGGGGGTGAAACCGAAGTCGCGCTCCAGGGCGGTGGCATCGGCATAGGTGGTGGGGACATCGCCGGGCTGCATAGGCACCAACTGTTTGTGGGCCTCGAAGTCGTAGTCCTGCGGCAGGACACCGGCTCGCAGGAGTTCCTCCTGCAGGATGTTCACGAAGTCCAGGAGGTTCTCGGGCTGACCGCCACCGATGTTGTACACCTTGTAGGGCGGGATGGGCAGACCGTCTTCGCCGGTCTGCTTGGCCGGAGCCATGGCCATCACTCTTGTTATTCCCTCAACAATGTCGTCCACGTACGTGAAATCCCGGCGGCAGTTGCCGTAGTTGTAGATCTGGATGATCTGGCCCTTCAGCAGCTTGTTGGTGAAGCCAAAATACGCCATATCCGGCCGGCCGGCAGGACCGTACACGGTGAAGAAGCGCAAGCCGGTGCTGGGGATATTGTACAGCTTGCTGTAGCAATGCGCCATGAGCTCGTTACTCTTCTTGGTGGCGGCATAGAGGGAGACGGGATTGTCCACCCGGTCGTCGGTGCTGAAAGGCACCTTCTTGTTGCCGCCATAGACGCTGGAGGAGCTGGCGTAGACCAAGTGCTGGACACCCTGGTAGCTAGATTCTTCGCTTTGCTCAGAATGACAGTCCTAGGAGTGCCGGCACGCCTCCAGGATGTTGTAAAAGCCAATGATGTTGCTCTCGATATAGACATCCGGATTCTCGATGCTGTAGCGCACACCCGCCTGAGCAGCAAGGTTTACTACAATGTCAAACTTATATTCTTCAAACAGCTTGTTTATCAGTTCACGGTCAGCAATGCTGCCCTTCACTGACACATAATTGATACCGGCAGGCACAGCCTTCTCCAACTCTTCAAGACGGTAGGTCTTGAGAGAAGGATCATAGTAGTTATTGAGATTATCAATACCTACAATGGTTCCACCGTCCATTTCCTTGAACAGTCGGTGTACCAAATTGCTCCCTATAAATCCGGCATGACCGGTCACCAGTATCTTCTTCATATGTTGTTTCGCTGTTTTCTCTTTTTTATGTTGCAGCCGGATTCCAGCTTGGCTGGCATGGGGCTTCTACCCCTCTTCTTCCCTTCTTCTTATGGCTTTCGTGCGACAATGCAAGGATATGGGCTGCATGAATCCCAGGCAACT
Source organism: Bacteroidaceae bacterium (assembly GCA_024699495.1). Lineage (GTDB taxonomy): Bacteria > Bacteroidota > Bacteroidia > Bacteroidales > Bacteroidaceae > Physcousia. The sequence continues at coordinate 2,920 of JAILPK010000003.1, forward strand.
GCGCCTTCACGATATCCACACAAGATGTATATATTATAGTGCTTCTCTCGCTTTAACATAATGGCATATATAGGCAAAAAGTTCATTTACCTGCTCGCTTTCTGATAGCCCATCGGTAAAATGAAATGTAATGTCTGTCTGCTTTATATTCACTGGATTCTTTTGAAGGTCAGCGCGTAGTAAGATTATTATATCGTTCCCTTTCTTAACTGCATTGATAAACTTCAACTTCTTAATCTGGAAGTATACATTCTCCATCGCTTCATTCTGTTCACTGGCGATTAATCCCAACTTCCTGTCATAAACAGTTTGGTGATAGTTCTCCATCAGATAAGCAAGAATCCCCGCCAAGCGCTCGCCCATCACCTTCGCATCAATCCGCTTCGTCTCAAAGTCAGGCACAGACAAATCCAGGCCTATCTTCTCCCGCATTTCAGCACGCTTCACGGAATCCGTCTGCGCCGGCAA
>JAILPK010000045.1 GCA_024699495.1 Bacteroidaceae bacterium
TGCCCCCTTTGTCATTAACGCCTTCTGCTACGTCTCAAACTCTCGCTGAGACTTGCACAAGTCGATGACTGCACCCCAGATCGCTAGTGCGGCCTTTAGGTAAGGCGTATACATTCGCGTGGACGCCCTCACGTCGATAAATGCACCTCAAGCCTTCACCGGCAACTCTCAGTTGTTGCTTTGCCTTTTGCCCGCTCCGGCGCTGACAATTGTCAATTGTCGCCTAGGCTGTTGCCCCCTTTGTCATTAACGCCTTCTGCTACGTCTCAAGCTCTCGCTGAGACTTGCACAAGTCGATGACTGCACCTCGAGCCTGCACCGACAATTATCAATTGTCGCCTAGGCTCGACCTCAAATCTTCACCGACAATTATCAATTGTCGCTTTGCTTTGACCTTAGACTTTAGACTTTAGACCTTTTGCCCGGCCTATAGATATTTCTCCAGCACATCCCACACACAAACTATGTGGCAAACGCTGCCAACAAGAACAAAGAAATGGAATACACTGTGGGCGTAGGGGCGGCGAGGTCCCACGGCGTAGAACACAGCTCCAGTGATATACATCACTCCCTCTGCAATCAGCCATGCTATCGCCTTCGTGTCAACACTCTGCATCAGCGGACCGAACGCGACCAACACTGACAAGCCCATAAGCACATAACACACTGTCTCCAGATGGCTATGCTCCTTCAGATTGACAAAACTGCTTATTGTCCCAACTAAAGCACACAGCCACACAAAACAAAACAGGCCCCACCCCCAATAGCCGCTGTCGCGCAGCGCCAGCAGGGTGATGGGTGAATACGAACCTGCTATATGCCAGTAGATGGCGGCGTGGTCAAATTTGCGCATCTTCTCCCTCAGAGCCCACCCCGAGGGCAGCGCGTGGTAAACTGTGCTCGCGATATAACTGCCTAACATCCCCGCCAGGTATAGTGATATGGCGGTCGTGGCCCAGCTGTCATCGGCACGGACACACCAGACAATAAACACCGTCCCCACCACAACCCCGAGAATTATCCCGGCGGCGTGGCTCCATGTGTTTATGCGCTCCTCCCTTGCTGTGTACGAAATCATGCTTTCTTTATCATGCTGGCCTTAGCCAAATATATAATCAGAAGGATGTAAGCGACGAGGGAACAGACCTCTGAGAGCGGGTCTTGCAGCCAGGCTTCATTTATCGGGTTGAAGCCCAGGAAGCGCAACAGCGCCGAAACGACTCCCATAAGAGCGCCTCCCGCGATGAAACCGCTTGCGAGCAGAGTCCCGCGTTCGCCGCGTGCCGCGTTGAGCTTGGCATCATCCGAACGGGTTGTTACATACCAGTTTATAGCTCCACCAATGAGCAGAGGAACATTCAGTTCAAGAGGGATGAACATACCGAGCGCGAAAGCCAGGGCGGGCACGCCGAACCAAGTAAGAATCAGAGCTATGGCGGCTCCGATGGCATATAAAACCCATGGCGCTCCGATGCCACTCATCAGCGGTTCGATAACGGCAGCCATGGCATTGGCCTGCGGAGCAGCCAGTTCTCCGGATGCGAAGTCGTAAGTCTCATTGAGCAGCAGCATCACGCCCCCTACGGTTGCCGCAGACACCAGCACACCGAGGAATTTCCATGTTTCCTGCTTCTGGGGTGTCGTTCCGAGCCAGTAGCCGATTTTCAGGTCAGTGATAAATGAACCGGCCACAGACAACGCAGTACAGACCACTCCTCCCATAATCAGCGCAGCCACCATGCCCGAAGTGCCGTTAAGACCCACGGCGACCATAACCACAGAGGCGAGAATCAGAGTCATAAGAGTCATCCCGCTCACTGGGTTGGACCCCACTATAGCGATGGCGTTTGCCGCCACTGTGGTGAAGAGGAATGCAATCACTGCCACCAGCAATATTCCGACTATGGCAAAAAGGAGATTGCCCTGCATAACGCCGAACCAGAAGAACAGAAAGGTTATGATTATTGTTGCGACAGCTCCTATGGCAATGATTTTCAGCGGGAGGTCGCGCTCAGTGCGGGGCACCTCGCCGTCATTCACCTCCGTCTGAGCAGCAGACTCCGGCTTCAGTTTTGTAACAGCCTGGACGATGATGCTCCTGCTCTTCCATATCCCGATGATGCCCGCCATCGCAATACCCCCGATGCCGATGCTCTTGGCATAAGCCTTGAATATCTCCTCCGGCGACATCGCACCCACTGCCGTCGTGATGCCCGGGTCCCATTGGTTCAGAACTGTGTCTGGGAAGAAGAATGCCATCCCGGGCACAATCAGATACCACACAGCAAACGAACCGCAGCAGATGATAAAAGCATATTTCAAACCTATTATATATCCAAGTCCGAGAACTGCAGCTCCCGTATTCACCTTGAATACCAGTTTTGCCTTGTCTGCCAGCGCTTCGCCCCAACCTGTCACACGCGTGGTGAAGTTCTCATTCCACCACCCAAAGGTGGCCACAATGAAGTCATATAAGCCGCCAATCAAACCCGCTATAAGCAGCGGACGGGCCTGTTCCCCGCCCTTCTCGCCACTTACCAGCACCTGCGTGGTGGCAGTCGCTTCGGGGAATGGATATTTCCCATGCATGTCCTTGACAAAATACTTGCGGAAGGGGATAAGAAAGAGGATTCCGAGGATTCCGCCGAGCAGCGAACTTAGGAAGATATTGAAAAACGAAGCACTGATCTCCGGGTACTTGCTCTGCAGGATATATATGGCCGGCAGAGTGAATATAGCCCCGGCAACCACAGCTCCCGAGCAGGCTCCGATGCTTTGGATAATGACATTCTCACCCAAAGCGCCCTTCCTCTTGGCCACAGTTCCCACTCCCACTGCAATAATGGCGATAGGGATGGCCGCCTCGAACACCTGACCCACCTTCAGGCCCAGATAAGCCGCAGCGGCAGAGAACAGGATAGCCATTAAGATTCCCCAGGTTATACTCCATACATTTACCTCGGGGTAGGCCCTCTCAGGACTCATAAGAGGTTCATATTTCTCTCCTTCACGCAACTCGCGAAAAGCATTTTCGGGCAAATCACTCATGTCTTTACAATCTTTATTGGTTTATTCTTTTCCTTCGCATAGTCAATCTATATAGAATTCCGCCACAAAGGTATATATTTTTTGCTGAATACAGCAAAAAATAGTTCTTAAGTTTTTAAGTTCTTAAGTTCTTGAGTAGTTGACGGTGGAAACGGCAAGCCGTTTTTGCGACTTAGGTCGCGGTTTAAGAGGGTTAAGAGGTTTAAGGGCTGCGCCAGAGTCAACAGGTCAACGAGTCAACGAGTTGAGCGGCCTTCGTCCGCTGGTTTGAGAGATTTAAGGGTTTAAGGAGTTTAAGGGCTGCGCCAGAGTCAACAGGTCAACGAGTCAACAGGTCAACGAGTTGAGCGGCCTTCGTCCGCAGGTTTGAAAGGTTTAAGGGTTTAAGGGTGAGGCTGCGCGGGGCGGAGCGTAGGCAGATCTCGTGGGGTTAGTAGCGCAAGCAGGGCTAGAAATTAAAGAAGCGCCAGAGAGGCTGGCGCAGAGAGGTGAAGCATGCTTCACCAAACAGAACAGGCGGGCGGGGGCCGAATCTTTTATCACTCAATGAACAGGATGAGGCCGAATCTCTCATCTCTCAATGAGCAGGCGGCAGAAGGCCAAATCTCTCATATCTCATTTAGCAGGCGGCAGAAGGCCAAATCTTTTATCTCTCATCTGCGCGCAGCGCTCATCTGTCTCTAATCGCTAATCTCTAATCACTAATCGCTAATCACTAATCTCTAATCACTAATCCAAGAGAGGCTAACTCAAATACTTTCAATGAGTTTTTGTTCTGTTTTGTTGATTCCGAAGATATTATATACATAGGTGTCGAGCCGCTGTTGGAGCTCTTCATGGAAGCCGGAAGTCAGGGCTTCGTCAGTGAAGCGGGAGAGGTCTGTGTTCTGTCTGGCAGTAAGGCGGGGGAAGGGTAGGCTGCATAACTGGGATTTGAGCACTTTGATGTCGCTGCAGATAGTAGAATAATAGAAGGCGTAGAGGGAGGAGTTGAGCAGAGCTGCAGCACTCTTCACAGAGCAGCCCTCAATGCAGGGGATTACTATGTTGGCGCTGTTCAGGCAAAGGCGTTGTTCGCAGTCGTAGGCGACCACCGGTCTGCGCGCGATGAAGCGATAGACCAGTTTTTCGGGTGAGCGGTAGAACTCTTCTTTTGCACACTGCTGGAAGTCCTGCGGTGAGAATCTGATGAATGCTGCGGCGGGTTCCATCACAAAGGGGGTGACCTGCTTGCCGGAGTAGATGGGTTCGAGCGAGGGGGCGGGGGAGGGGAGCAGTTTTGATTTGTTGTTTCCCGTGACAATGCCCAGTGCCCATCGGCTGCGGGAGAGGTCGTCGAAGCGCCGCTGCTCCATCTTGCGGATGATGCTGTGGCAGAGGCGGCTGACGGGTGAGAGAGGAATTTCTGTGGATGAGCTGCCCACATGCGGGAGATTTATGCGCCGGCATCCACCGGGAGCGCATACTTTGTAGCGCTGCTCTACGACATGGCTGTTGCGGAGTCGGAGGCTGACAAAGTCAGTGAATACGCCGTCGAAGCTTTTGGGGAAGCGAATGATTTCCTCTATAGCTGAGGAGTTGAGGATATAGGAGCGGATTGCGGCGTGGCTCCGCACATGGAAGAGGGATGTAGGGAGGAGGAAATTGAGTTGCCCCCTGGGTTTGAGCATCTGGAGGGCTCGCCAGAGGAAGAGGGAGGCTCTCTCGCGTGTGTGAAGCGGTGAAGAGGAGCTGCTCCGCGATTTGTCTGTTCCCCATGGCGGGTTGGTGAAGATATAGTCGTAGGCAGAGCCGCCGTTGGCCTCAGCAGAGGCGAGGAAGTCGAGACAGCGGATGTCGGGCGTGAAGTCGGAGTCGCGGTATTTTATGCGCAGGTTGGTCCGCGCTATCATCACGGCAACGGGGTCGGAGTCGAAGCCGACGAGGGATGCGGGGGATTCGGCATCTACAGCCAGGAGGAAGGCGCCGCTGCCGCAACAGGGGTCAAGGAAAGTCTCTCCCCGGGCCACGTGGAGGCCCCGAAGCATGCGGCCGGTCACGGCCTCGTGGGTATAATAGATGCCAGCCCGATTGCGCTCCCCCTCGGCGCATAGAGACTGATACACAAATCCGAGGATGTCGCCGTCGGCGGCAGTAAGATGGTGGAGCGCCCGCTCACACAGGGTGGCCATCACCTCCTCCACGGGGGCATCCATGGCGACGGCATCGGCGAGCCACCGGTGTGCCACCGGCGAATGACCATAGGCCGACGCGACAATCTTCCGGGAGGAGAGGGTCTTGTTGGCGCGGGAAGCCAGGCGGCCGCCGGCCTCCACATGCAGCCGCCGCCAGTTGGTGGCTGTGGCGCTGCATATCTGGATGTCAGGCGGGATATTCATGGGTGTTCAGAAAGAGTCTTCGGTGAGGATGCGTTCGAGGTCTTCTGCGGTGATGCGCAGTTTGAATGAGCCGCGGAAAGCGACGCTGATATTCCCGGTCTCCTCGCTCACCACAATAGCCAGAGCGTCGGTCTCCTGCGAGATGCCCATGGCGGCGCGGTGGCGCAGGCCGAGTTCCTTGGGCATGTTCATGTCGTGGGTTACGGGAAGGATGCATCCGGCGGCTGTGATGCGCTTGTTGGAGATGATGAGTCCGCCGTCGTGGAGGGGTGAGTTCTTGAAGAAGATGTTTTCTATGAGCCGCTGGGATATCTTGGCGTCGATGAACTCGCCCGAGCGGATGAAGTCGTTGAGTGGCAGTGCCCTCTGCATTACTATCAGGGCTCCCACCTTCTGTTTGGACATGCTCAGACACGCCATCACAATGGGGATTATGTCCTCGCGGGTGTTGGTCACCCGCTTCTCCCCGCTGAAGAAACTGATTACGGAGCGCATGCGCTCGTGTGTTCCGATGGTGAGGAAGAAGTGTTTTATCTCATCCTGGAAGAGAACAATCAGCGCTATTGTGCCCACGCTCACGATGCGGTCGAGGAGGGTCCCGAGCAGACGCATCTCAAGGATTTGGGAGACGAAGAGCCAGAAGACAATGAAAACAAGCACCCCGAAGAAGATGTTCAGCGAGCGTGACTCTTTCATCAGCCGGTAGCTGTAGTAGAGGAGCACAGCTACGAGGAAGATGTCAATTATATCCTTTAATCCGAGAGGGAAAATCATTGGCTATTTGATTTTGAGGGATGAGGTGATTGTTATGGCTTCGACGGCCGGGCGCACGTCGTGGACGCGCAGGATGCTGGCTCCGCGGATAAGAGCGACGGTGTTGAGCACGGTGGTCCCGTTGAGCGCATCTGCGGGGGATATGCCGAGCAGACGGTGGATCATCGACTTGCGTGAGACGCCTACAAGGACGGGCATGTCGAATATCTGCAGGTCCGACAGGCGGCTCATGAGCCAATAGTTCTGCTCCAGAGTCTTGCCGAATCCGAATCCGGGGTCGAGGATGATGTCGGCCACCCCCTCCTGCCTGAGCTCTTCTGTCCGGCGTGCCATCCATTCGCATAGCGCAGCCATCAGTTCGTCGGGTGATGAATATTTCTCCGGAGGCATCTCCTGAGAGTGGGTTAAAATATAAGGAACGCGCGCACGTGAGACGGCGGTGAACATCTTCTCGTCCCACTCGCCCCCGCTGATGTCATTGATGATATCTATGGCATAATCTCTGACGCAGCGCCCGGCAACATCGGCGCGGAAGGTGTCCACGGAGAGGATGGCATCGGGCCACCGGCGCCGCAGAGCCTCCAATGCGGGAGCCAGGCGGCGCATCTCCTCGTCGGCGCTCACAGGTTGGAAACCGGGGCGCGTGCTGCAGGCCCCGATATCGAGGATGACGCTACCCTCGGCCATCATCTGTTCTGCATGGCGGACCACATCCCCGGGGCTTCCCATGCGTGACTCCTTAAAGAAGGAGTCGGGGGTGACGTTGATGATACCCATCACCACGGGGGAGTCCAGACTGAGCAGACGGCCGCGCACGTTCAAAGAGCGGTGCGCAGACAGATGCGGAGCGTTAGTTTGTGGGCTTTTCATGCCAGTGTTCGACTTCTTTGTTGGCAGATATTTCTTTTTTGCGCCACAAAATAAGTGTTTTTTGACCAATAATCCAAAAGGATTATATAATTTTGCGCCAAAAATCAACAGTAAGATGGAAATAGAGCAATTACACGAGGTGTTTCGGAAACACCCGGAAGTGACTACAGACAGTCGCAAATGCCCCAAAGACAGTATGTTTTTTGCCCTGAAAGGGGAGTCGTTCGACGGCAATCGCTTTGCCGCCGCGGCGCTTGAAGCCGGCTGTAGGGTGGCTGTGGTAGATGACGCAAACGTTATTCCCAAGGGTGACCGGCGCTATATTCTGGTGGATGACGCGCTGAAGGCTCTGCAAGATATGGCGGCATTCCACCGCAAGAGATACAACAAGCATGTTGTGCAGATTACCGGAACTAACGGAAAGACTACCACCAAGGAGCTGATTGCGGCTATCCTGAGCCGCAGATATGAGGTGCTTTATACCGAGGGGAATATGAACAACCATATCGGAGTGCCTCTGACGCTGCTGCGCATGACTGAGTATCACGACTTCGCCGTGATAGAGACGGGGGCCAACCACCCAGGTGAGATTGCGTTGCTGACATCGATTGTGGACCCCGACTTCGGTCTGGTGACCAATGTGGGGCATGCACATATCGAGGGCTTCGGCTCTTTTGAGGGAGTGAAGAAGACCAAAGGAGAGCTCTATGACTATCTGGCCAAGAAGGAGTCGGGCCGCATCTTCGTCAACGAGAGCAACTACGATTTGCAGGACATGCTGGTCGAGCGGAATATAGACATCGACTCGAGGAAATGCATCTGCTATGCCCGCGAGCAGGCTCTGACCCAGACGTGGGCTGTAGAGGGGGATATGATTTCGTGCGACCCGTTTCTGAAAATATGGTGGCGCGAGTATATGAACTATGTAGAGAAGGTGCAGACGAAGCTGATAGGAGCATATAATTTAGACAACGTGCTGGCAGCGATCTGCGTGGCGAGTACTTTGGGCATGAATTATGCGGAGATAAAATCAGCCCTGGCAGAATATCAGCCCGGATTGGGGCGCTCAGAATTCCGGCAGACAAAGAAGAACCGCCTTATCATAGATGCCTACAACGCCAACCCGACCTCCATGCATGCAGCCCTGGATAATTTCCGGAAGATAATAGCCGACCGGAAGATGGTAATCCTCGGGGATATGCGTGAGCTCGGCGCCGACAGCGAAGAGGAGCACCTGCGCATCGTGGCAGAGGTGATCGGGAGCGACATCCAGGTGGCGTGGTTCGTAGGCGAGATGTTTGCCGATGCGCTCTCGAAATTCAAGGTGCCCAAGGGACTGGCAGTTAGCGTCTTTGCAAATGTCGAGGCCGTGAAGGCAGCCATAGCTGCGGAGCCCCCGGTGAATGCATACATTCTGATAAAAGGCTCGAACAGCATGAAGCTTCATTTACTACCCCCGCTGCTGTGAAGATAGTAGTTGACGAGAAGATACCGTGGATTCAGCATCCGCTGGAGGAGCTGGCGGACCACGTGCTGGCACTGCCCGGGCAGAAGATAGGGCGCGAGGATGTGGCCGACGCCGACATTCTGGTGGTGCGCACACGCACCCGCTGTAACCGCGACCTGCTCGAGGGATCGGCTGTGAGGTTGGTAGTCACGGCCACCATAGGTTATGATCATCTGGACACGGCCTATCTCGAGTCGAGAGGGATAGAGTGGCATAACTGCCCCGGATGCAACGCCACCAGCGTGGCGCAGTATGTGCATTCGTCGCTGCTGCTGCTGCGGGAGGAGCGCGGGCTGCGCCTCAACGACCTGGTACTGGGAATCGTCGGGGTAGGGCATGTGGGAACGGCCGTAGCGGAGCGCACTGCGGGGATGGGCTTTCGGGAGATGCTTCTCTGTGACCCTCCGCGCGAGGCACGTGGAGAATGCGCCCCGGAGAATCTCCGCTGGACACCCTTCGGGGAGTTGCTCGAGAAGAGCGATATCATATCCTTCCACACTCCGCTGACGACTGACGGCCGATGGCCTACATACCATCTGCTGGACGAGCGGCGGCTGAGGAATTTGCCGGGGAGGCCGGTGGTAATCAACACGAGCCGCGGGGAGGTGGTGGACAACGCCGCTCTGGAGAGGGCTCTCGCAGAGGGGCGTGTCAGCGACGCGATAATAGATACATGGGAGAATGAACCGGATATAAGCCGCCCACTTCTGGAGAGGGTTTATATCGGAACACCCCACATAGCGGGCTACAGCGCCGACGGCAAGGCCAATGCCACACGCATGTCGCTGGAATATATATGCCGATTCCTGCAGAGGCCAATGACCTTTGATATAGCTCCGCCCGCCCTGCCCGATGACTTCCGGCCGTCGGCAGACAGGGATGCGCTGGCATTGCAGCTCTATGACCCGCGCCGGGACTGCGAACGGCTGCGCTCAGCCCCGGAAAAGTTCGAATATATCAGAGGTCATTACCCGCTCAGACGTGAGCTTTTGGCGTAAAACCGCACTTGCATATCTATCAAAAAAACAGGCCAAAAGTAAATAAAATGATTAAATATTTGCATATCTGAATAAAAATCACGAACTTTGCCGCCCGAAACAAAACAGAACATCATTAAACCAATTTAACGATTATGTCTGAAACAGTAAGTAAAGTACAGGCCATCGTGGCTGAGAAGCTCGGTGTTGCCGCCGACACAGTTACCCCCGAAAAGAGTTTTGCCGACGACCTCGGCGCTGATTCATTGGATACAGTAGAGCTCATCATGGAGTTCGAGCGCGAGTTTGGAATGACCATTCCCGACGAGGACGCTGAGAAGATTAAGACTGTGCAGGAGGCTATTGATTACATCGAGAGCCACCAGTAAAAAAATCAATCACCATTTCACATGGAACTTAAAAGAGTTGTTGTAACTGGACTTGGTGCCGTTACGCCTCTGGGAAATTCTGCCGAGGAAACTTGGCAGAATCTCGTTAAAGGAGTAAGCGGCGCCGGACCTATCACCCACTTTGACGCTTCACAATTCAAGGCTCAGTTTGCCTGCGAAGTGAAGAACTTCGACCCCGAAGCTGCCGGCATCGACCGCAAGGAGGCCCGCAAGATGGACCTCTATTGCCAGTATGCTGTAGCTGCAGCGCGCGAAGCTCTCACGGACAGCGGCATGGACATGGAGACCGTGGACAAGAACCGCATCGGAGTGGTTTATGGAGTGGGCATTGGCGGTATGCATACTTTCGAAGAGGAAGTGAGCAACTATGCCAAGACTAACGAGACCATCGGTCCGCGCTTCAGCCCGTTCTTCGTGCCTAAGATGATTTCCGACATCTGCGCCGGACACATTTCTATCATGTATGGCTTCCATGGCCCCAACTATATAACCAGCTCTGCTTGTGCATCCAGCACAAATGCGCTGGCTGACGCCTTTAATCTCATCCGTCTTGGTAAGGCCGACGCCATCGTCAGCGGTGGTGCTGAGGCTGCCATCTTCCCCGCCGGCGTAGGCGGTTTCACTGCGATGAAGGCCCTTTCCACCCGCAATGACGACCCCACACACGCCAGCCGCCCGTTCAGCGCCAGCCGTGACGGGTTTATCATGGGCGAGGGAGCTGGATGTCTTATCCTCGAGGAGCTGGAGCACGCGAAAGCCCGCGGCGCCCGGATTTACGCAGAGATGGTAGGCGAAGGCATGAGTGCCGATGCTCACCATATCACTGCATCGCATCCCGAGGGCCTCGGCGCAATACTGGTGATGAAGAACGCGCTCGAAGACGCCGGCATGTCTCCCGAAGATATTGACTATATCAATGTCCATGGAACATCCACTCACGTCGGTGATATCAGCGAGGCCAAGGCCATCAAGGAGGTCTTTGGTGAACATGCCTTCAAACTGAATATCTCATCAACGAAGTCAATGACAGGCCATCTGCTCGGTGCTGCAGGTGCAGTGGAGGCTCTTGCCTCTGTGCTCGCAGTGAAGAATGACATCATTCCTCCAACCATTAACCATGAAGAGGGAGACGAGGACGAGGAAATCGACTATAATCTCAACTTCACATTCAACACCGCACAACACCGCACCGTACGTGCTGCCCTGAGCAATACCTTCGGATTCGGAGGACACAACGCATGCGTGATTTTCCGCAAGTTCGAAGACTAATAATCACGTTGTGTTTCTCAACATTCCGTTCATAGATAAGATGAAGCTCCCATTCCAGTCGGACAGGGAGCTTCGTCTGTTGTTATATGAGATGTTGGGATTCTATCCTCACCGCATTCGCTACTATAAGCAGGCGCTGCGTCACAAGTCGGTGGCGACGAGGATGCACAAGGGGGTGGAAGGGCACAACGAACGTCTGGAGTTTCTCGGAGACGCCATCCTCGATGCCATAGTCGGAGATATAGTTTACCGCCATTTCCGCGATAAGGCAGAGGGCTTTCTGACTAATACCCGCAGCAAGATTGTACAACGCGAGACGCTGAACAAACTGGCCCAGGAGATAGGTCTGGACAGGCTGATTCAGTCGGATGCGCATTCAAATGCCCACAATAATTATTTGGGTGGGAACGCATTCGAGGCTCTTGTCGGAGCTATCTATCTCGACCGCGGATATGATGCCTGCATGCATTTTATGCGGGATCATGTCATGGTCGGAATTATAAATATAGACAGGATGGCCAGCAAGGAGACCAACTTCAAAAGCAAACTGATAGAGTGGAGCCAAAAGAACCACTATACTTTGGAGTTCCGACTGGTGGAGGAGCGTCTGGGCTATGGCTCGTCGCCGCGCTTTGTATCGCAGGTGCTGATAGAGAATGTCGAATGCGGTCGCGGAGAAGGGTATTCGAAGAAAGAGAGCCATCAGGATGCGTCACGGTCGGCTCTGCGCACACTGAAGCAGGACGACTCACTGCTGTCCCAGATTGCAGAGAGAGCACGGACGGCATCAAAACCTAATCCCGTAATATAATGAGCATCACTTCTATCATACGGCCGTTTCTGCTCCGGCGCGCACGTCGGATGGATGCCTTTGCCACCAAAGCGAAGGAGATTCAGCTCGGAGTGTTGAAACGGCTGATATCCAAGGCCGGGAGAACCGAATGGGGACGCAAGCACGGCTATTCGGGCCCGATGGCCTACGAGGCCTGGGCCAGCCAGACCCCGGTAAACACCTATGAGGACCTGAAGGGAGATATCGACCGGATGCGCCACGGAGAGCCGGATATTCTTTGGCCGGGAAATATACGTTGGTATGCAAAAAGTAGCGGAACAACCAACGACAAGAGCAAATTCATCCCGGTATCACCCGACGGACTGAAAGATACTCATTACGCCGGAGGAACAGATTCTGTAGCTGCATACCTCAGACTGCATCCCGAAAGCCGCATTCTCGACGGGCGCACGCTGATCCTCGGGGGGAGTCATGCCCCCAACTATAATCTGCGCAACTCTCTGGTAGGAGACTTGAGCGCCATCCTGATAGAAAACATAAACCCTCTGGTAAATATGCTGCGAGTGCCGGAGAAGAGAGTGGCCCTGCTGAGCGATTTCGAACAGAAACGCGAACTGATTGCCCAGGATGCCATGAAGCGCGACGTGCGCAGCATCAGCGGCGTGCCCTCATGGATGCTGAGCGTGTTGTCGCGGGTGCTTGAACTCTCCGGAAAGAAGAACCTGTCGGAGGTGTGGCCCAATATGGAAGTATTTTGGCATGGCGGCGTTGCTTTCACTCCCTACCGTGAGCAATATCATCATCTGATTCCCTCTGCAGGAATGCATTATATGGAGACTTATAACGCGTCGGAGGGATTCTTCGGAATTCAGACGGACCCGTCGGACCCCGCCATGCTGCTTATGTTGGACTATGGCGTCTTCTATGAATTCATCCCTATGGATGAGATAGAACGCGAGAAGCCCACTGTGCTCCCGCTATGGGAGGTAGAAGCCGGACGCAACTACGCTATGGTGATAACCACATCGAGCGGTCTATGGCGCTACGAAATCGGTGATACCGTGCGCTTCACCTCCACTGCCCCATATAAATTTGTTATCACCGGACGGACCAAATTCTTCATCAATGCCTTTGGCGAAGAACTGATTGTGGACAACGCCGAGCAGGGCCTGAAGGAAGCCTGCCGGCAGACGGGGGCCGAGGTGTTGGAATACACTGCCGCGCCGGTGTTTATGGATGAGCATGGCCAATGCCGCCACCAGTGGCTCATAGAATTTGCGCACATGCCGGAGGACACGGAGCAGTTTGCTCTTATCCTCGACCAGGCTCTACAGGAGATTAACTCCGACTATGAAGCCAAGCGCTTTAAGGATATCACCCTGCAACGACTGCAAATCATAACGGCCCGCAAGGGGCTGTTCAACGACTGGCTCAAGAGCAAAGGCAAACTGGGCGGCCAGCATAAGGTGCCACGCCTTAGCAACCAGCGCACTTTTATCGAAGAGATGCTTCAGCTTAACGCCTGAAAGGGCGCTCGCAGCCGGCCCGAAACGCGCATACCCCCCTCAGAATGTGCGAACCGCCTCAGCTCATGCACTCTGAATAATATAAATCATAGAATATCCGGATATGACAGATAGTAGGAATCTCATACTTTTATTATTCTTGGTCTCTCTCGTATGCGCCTGCGCGAGCATAGGGTCCCCCGACGGAGGACCGTATGACGAGACTCCGCCTTACGTGGTGCGTTCGTACCCCGAAAACAGGGCTGTGAATGCAGACAGGCGGCGTATCCAGATTTATTTCAATGAGTATATCAAACTGGAGAACCCCTCGGAGAAAGTCATTGTATCTCCTCCGCAGAAGGAGATGCCCAATGTGCGCGCCGCGGGCAAGGCTGTCCGCATTGACCTCTTCGATTCGCTGCAGGAGAATGCCACTTACACTATAGATTTCTCTGATGCCATCGAGGATAACAACGAGGGGAATCCTATGGGCAACTATACTTTCTCGTTTTCCACAGGGCCTACAATTGACACTATGGAGGTCTCGGGATATGTGCTTTCGGCTGACAACCTCGAACCAGTAAAGGGGATATTGGTCGGCCTCTTCAGCGATTCTCTTTTCAAGGATGCGGATGCCGATTCCATATTCCGGACACGACCCTTCGAGCGGGTGGCGCGCACTAACGGCAGCGGACGCTTTGTAATCAAGGGGGTGGCCAATGGGAGTTACAGAGTATTTGCCCTCAAGGATGTGGATGGGGATTTGGTATTCAGCCAGAAGAGCGAAGTGATAGCCTTTGACACGGCCCTCTATTCCACCTCCTCGCGACCGGACATACGTCTGGACACAGTGTGGCGCGATTCTGTGCGCTATGACAGCATACGGGCAGTAAACTACACCCACTTCTTTCCCGATGACATAGTCCTACGGTCGTTTACCGAAGCGGGACAAGACCGCCATCTGCTGAAGATTCAGCGCGATGCACTCGACCATATCACAGCTTATTTCACAGCTCCAGTTCCCGACGATTACATCCCTGCAGACTCTGCAAATACCAGCACGCTCCCGCGCATTCAGGGTCTCAATTTCGAGGGCGACGGAGGCTTCATTATCGAGGCCTCGGCAAAGGAAGATACTATAACCTACTGGATTCCGGATACCACGCTCGCCTACAACGACTCTGTAAACCTCGCCTTCTCTTATCTGGAGAGCGACACTCTGCATCAGCTTTATTGGCGAACAGACACCCTGCAACTGGTGCCAAAGGTGACCAGAGCGCGTCAGCTGGAAGAACTTGCCGAGAAGACCGCCGAATGGGAGAAAGAACAGCGGAAGATGGCTAAGAAAAATAAGAATTTCAAACCGACAGAGAACCCGCATCTGAACACTTATCTCTCTCTGCAGTGCAGACCGTCGGGAACTATGACACCGAGCCAGAACCCCACGCTCACCTTCTCCGAACCTGTGGTCACGCCGCCTGACTCCACAGCCTTTCATCTCTATATCAAAGAAGATACTCTGTGGAATCCAGAGCCCTTTGAGTTCTTACCAGTAGATGGCCAACCGCGTTCTTACCGCCTCTATGCCGAGTGGGAATTGGCCTCACAATATCGATTTGAGATAGACAGCGCCGCAGTAAGAGGCATTCTCGGGCACGTCAACCGCCCCTTTAAGCAGGACTTCCGAGTCGGAAAAGAAGACGACTACGGCACTCTATACATTCAGATCGTAGCCCCCGACACTGGCGTCGTGGTCCAGCTCCTCAATAACGGAGACAAACCAGTGGCTCAGCAGCGCGCCGACAAGGACGGACGGGCTGAATTCTATTATCTCAAGCCTGGTGAATACTATCTGAGATGTTTCATCGACCTGAATAACGATGAGGAATGGACCACTGGCGACTACTCTACAAGACGCTTCCCCGAAGAGACTTTCTATTTTCCAAAGGAAATTCCCGTGCGCGCGGGATGGGAGATTGAGCAGAAATGGGAGCTTCGCGGCATTGCCATACCCAAACAAAAACCATCTAAAATAACAAAACAAAAACCAGACAAAGAGAAAAAACGCAAGGAGCGCAACAAAGACCGTAGCGCAGCCATGAAGCGCGAAAGCAAGAAACGAAGAGCAGGTTGATTATTTTGTTGACAAGTTGATTCTTTAGTTGACAAGTTGATACTTTAGTGGACAAGGAGACAAGTTTTTGAGTTCTTGAGTTGAAACTAGTTGACAAGTTGACGAGTTGACAAGTAAACAAGTTGACGAGTTGACAAGTTGTTACTTAAGTTGACCCAGAACCCGCAGCCTTGCCCCTTAAGCCCTAACGGATGCTTGCAGCCGAAAGGTAGGCCGAAAAGTAGCGTCAGCGAAATGTAGGACACTCGCGTCCGAAAGGTAGGCCGAAGCGGAGCTGCATCGCGGCCCCAACCATTAACCATTAACCATTAACCATTAACCGCGGCCCTCAGTCGCACTGCGCCAGTCTCCTGTTGTCTGTTGTCCGTTGTCGTTGTAGCTTGCCTCAAATCATAGCCCTATGAATTCCACAAGAATAAAAATATCATCCAATCTCAAGTCCCTCTTCTCCCGCAGAAGAGTGGCTCTTATCCTATTTGTGTTTGCGGTAGCCGGAACTCAGGGACAATGCAAATATGAGAACAAAGCCTTCGTCGGAGGCGAAAACCTGCAATACCGACTCTATTTCAACTGGAAATTCATCTGGATAAAGGCCGGGACTGCCAATCTGAGCATCGACTCCGTAAGCTATAACAGAAAACCAGCTTACAGATGCGGATTAATCACCCGTGGCAGCAAGCGCACAGACAAATTCTTCATGATGCGGGACACCCTGCTGGCATATATCACACCGAATCTCGTTCCCCTTTATTATCGTAAGGGCGCCCTCGAGGGGAAAAGCCATAACGTGGATGAAGCCTGGTATAGTTATAACGACGGGAAGATTAACATACGTCACCGCTTCATTAACAACGACGGCGAAGTTTCCACAAATGAGTCTTCATCGGACGAATGCGCATACGACATGGTCTCCATGCTCATGAGGGCACGCTCTTTCGACCCCACTGACTACAAACCAGGCATGAAACTGCGCTTCCCCATGGCTGACGGAAAACGGGTGAAGGAAGAAACTCTTATCTACAGGGGCAAGAAGGACTTCAAAATGGAAAACACAGACACCACCTACCACTGCCTTGTCTTTTCCTTTGTCGAGTATGTCGGCAAGAAAAACAAAGAGAAGGAGGTCGTCACCTTCTATATCACTGATGATAAAAACCACCTGCCGGTGCGTCTTGACCTCTTCCTGCGATTTGGCACTGCCAAAGCATTCCTCACTTCTGCCTCCGGCCTACGATGGCCGCAAACCAGCGTAGTAAAGAAATAGAGAGCGGACGGGGGCCGCAAGCGGCGGGTTCAAGAGTTTTAAAAGTTTAAGGGCTTCGCCGGTCTAAGGTCGAGAGTAGGCGGAAACTGAGTGTTCCCGGCGCATGCTTGAGGTGCAGTCATCGACTTGTGTCCCTATAAACGGTAAACAATAAACAGTAAACGCACCTCTGCTACGCTTGCGCCAAGTGCATCGTGTTGATGTACTTGGCGCAATTGATATAATAGAAGGTATTTGACTTGTAGGTTATCGAAGTATTACGATTTAACCAATCTGATGGAGCTGTGGTTAGAATGTGGGAGTCGGGCTTACTGTGCCTCCGTTGTTGACGTAGTTGGAGGCGCCGTCGAGTTTAATGCCCTGGCTCTTTTCTCCGTTGGTTGTGCCCGTCAGTGTTCCTCCGTTTGCTGTGAGGGAACCGGCGCGCACGGCGCGTGCGTAAGTGCCATTGGCATTTGATGTCACTGTTCCTCCGTTCATGGTCATCATGTATTCGCACTTGATACCGGTGGAGCGGACTTTGTCACCGGCTGAATCCTTGTAGCCTTCGCCGTTTACATCCACGGTCACGGTCATGGTCTCGCTGTCTTCGCTGATTGTCATGTTGCCGTCGCAGGCAATGCCCTTGGCATCAGATGCTGTTGAGCCCACTTCTACATAGATTGTGCCCCCGTTGAGATACATTTCTGCCACGGTGGAGTCTGCGCGAATACCCTTGGTGTCTGCCACGGTCATCTTAACATTGATACTGCCGCCATTCATTATGAACTGGCCGTTTTGGGTCTCGTCGGACTCTTCAGCAGTCTCCATCTGCAGACCGTCGGCTCCCTGACCGCTGATATTGATGCTGCCGCCATTCATCTGGAACCACTCACCGCAGTGAATGCCATCAGCTACTGCTGCTGTCACATTGATTGTGCCCGTGCTCTTCTTCAGGAACAGATATTCCTTGGAGCGCATGGCGTGGTTGGTGTTTCCAGCGATATTGAGTGTTCCTCCGCCTGCAATCTCCATGTGTCCCTGGCAGTTGAATGCTGCTTTGTGAGTCCCGTTGGCTGCATCTGTCAAGCTGTTTGTGGTCCCATCTATCAGGAATACATCGATTCGTTTGCCGCACTGAATGTCTAAGGCTGCTCCTGTTGTTGAGGTCAGAGACACGCCGTTGAGGTGAAATTTGGCCTTGTATGACCCGTTGTATGTGAGGCTTCCGCTGGAGCTGGAGCCCTGAAGGATGAATTCCTGTTCTGTAGATACATTGGTGTTGTTGATAACCACGTCACCGCCGCTGATTTCTGCAGTTACGCCTTCGACATTCTCCGGGATATCTACTGTTGCCGTGGTTCCATCCCAAGTGATGGTGACGGGATTCACCATTGTTATGCTGTCAATCTCAGCTGTGGAATACTCGACATCGCCGATGGTCACTGTGCTTCCGCTGAGGGTGTAGGGGATGGATGTTATGTCGGTGACGGCATAGCGTGTGCTTTCGCCGGCCTGCCAAACGCGAATCCACTGTGCATTTGCACTCTGGCTCAGAAGCAGAAGAATGGAAGAAATAAGGAAGGATGAGTAATATTGTTTCATGATGCTGATGCTTTATTTAGCGATTTTGATAGTATTGTTTCCTTGTTTCACAATATATATGCCTCGAGGCAGGGCGGAGAGGTTGACCGACGTGCGTGAGCTGCTGGCGCTGAGGCTGCGCACGAGGGAACCGGCTGCGTTGAACACCTGAATAATTCCGGACCCGCTTGCAATCAGTTGGCCGTTCTCGTATGCTAACGTACGCGCGCTTTCGGTGCGGCTGATGGCAGTAGCCGTTGAGGCAAAATACATGCTGTTGAGATCGGCGAGGGCAAAGGAGTTTTCATTTCCGTCAACCGTGGTTACAATCATGTCGTCACCGACGAATGTTATTTTTTTCAGTTGGCGTAATGCCACGCTCGCCTCAGAGCTTGAGGTGGCAATGGTCAGATAGTTGTAACTGTCAGCCAAAACCGTTGTGGCGGTGACTACTGTGAGCGCAAGACTCAAGAGAATTTGTTTCATTGTCGGTTTGTATTATTATGGTTTGTTAGAATTTGAATTTATATCCGATGTTCAGGGCGTGTATCTTATAATGCCCGTCGTCATCGTTCTCATTGTTAAACACGTATGCGAAGCTCAGCTTGTGGCGTGGGGAAACAGCATATTCTATTCCTGCAGAGGCGCGAACCTTGTCTATTCTGAAATTCCCAGCGAGGTCGTTGAACAGTTCGCAATAGATGAACGGAGTGACGGCCCATCCCTTCTTGTCGAGTTCTAGAGTGAGGCGTGAGCGGAGCGTGTGCAGAGCCTTGGAATCCTTGACCTTTGTGGTGTCAAGTTCTTCAGGGTCGTAAGTCTCAATATCATCATATTCACCGGTGAATTCCAAAGGATAGCCATCGTAAACCGGGTCGCGGTATTTGGTGGTCACCTTTGTTCGTTTGCGGTTGACAGTCTTTGAGGGCACGAGCGAAAGCTGATAGCGTTCGCGGAGGCTTACTCTGAGGATTTTCCAAAACTTGTATGAATAGGCTACATCTGCGCTGATGCGGTGCTTGGGCCGCCAATAGGAGTCGGTGACGCGTGTGAAATACTCATAGTTGTAGCCCTTGTAGGTGTAATTTGTGCCATTGTCAGTGATGGTCGGGGCTCCCATAAAGCTGCTGAAATCCGTGTTCTCGCTGGCTCCGTCAGCTCTATACTTGTATTCATAGTCTTCCTTATGCGCCGTCTCTACGGGGTAATGCTTCATTACAAATGTATAACCGACGCCCAATTTCCAATGCTTTGACGGCTTCCAGCCCAGACCCAGACCGATGTCGAAGCGGCTGGCTTCGCTGAAACCCTCGTTTGTGCGGAAGCCGGCATCGAGACCTAAAGTGAGGTCGTGCGGGAGGATTTTGGTGAATCCCAATTCGCTCCAAAGGGCAGAGGTGCTTTTGCCGGCGTCTTCGCTGACATAGTCTTCCTGTGCCAGCATGGGGCTGCCGGTTACGACCAACGACAAGATGAAGAGAATGCGTTTCATGGCTACATCTCTTTAGGCATTCGTCCGTAACGTGCGATGCTGTTGCCTACATCTGAAGGGTCGTTATAGAAGATGCGGATCAGGGCGGAGTCTTTGAGGAAATCCAGCATTCCGATTTCGAGACGAGTGATCTTCACCCCTACGCGCTTCTCCAGATCTGCAATCAGTTCGGGGCGCTTCTCGGGTGTGATGAGGCTCACATTGTCGTATTTTATAATCTTGGAGCATTCCTGATGCATCACCTTGCTGCCCTCGAACATCCAGGCCATGAGGATGAATGCGAGGTTGACAAAGAGAATGGTTACAATGCCCACGCCGTCCCAGTAGTCGGCTTTGGGATGATAGTCACCGCGTGCCAGGGCGTTGATTACGCTGAGGGCGATGAGCATAAAGAGATATGTCATCTCACGGATGGGGACTGCCTCGGTGCGGAAACGCATGATTCCGAAAATCGCAAACAGACCCATTGCTGCGCCCAGGGCCATGCCGCCGCCTTCCATCAGGCTGACGAGCAGGAAGATGCTCATGGACATCAGGATGAAGATGAACATATAGTCGCGGCGCATGCTGCGTGGATAATAGAACTTGTTGGCGATGAACGAGACAACCGCCAGGTTGATGAGGAAGCGTATGACCAACGAGATGAACTGCTGGGGGTCAAAGAGCGTTACGCCGAACATTTCGCCTAACGCGTAATTAATTTGGTTAATGTCCATTAATCTAAACAGGTTTTAATTTTATAATGTCAGAGTATTATTTCAGCATTTCAATGCATCCGGTTAAAGGTAGGTCTCACTGGGCCTGTGTGAAGTTATATCCCGTGAGCTTCGATATCCAAACCATCTTTGGCTTGAAGAGATTGCTCTTCAGTTCGCGGTTGGTCATGACGGACCCGATGCAGTATTTGGAGAATCCGGATGTCTTTATGCGCACCTCGCGCAGGATGTCGAGCACGGGTGAGTAAACGTTGCCGTCGCGCTTGAGTTCTATAATTACCAAATTGCCAGTGCCAGCGTCGCTGTCAGTTTCATAGTTGTGAAACGAGACATTGAAATCTATGGTTAGGCGTTCTGTTTTCCCGTAGTTGACGAGTGTAATACGCTGGAACTGGTTCTGAACAGTGGGGATGATATCGTCGAATGTGGCTCCGGTCAGTTTTGAGATGAAGTCATCGCCTCCGGCGTTGATGATTAGCTGCTTGTCGTGGTCGGGAACAGTGATGCGTTTCTTTTTTGTGCGTCCGTGGTTGTTTTTCGTTTTTACCTCGAGGAATGTGAGATCACTATCCAAATATGTTCGCACGCGTATCTTCTGGCGCGGCGCATGCCCGTTGTGATGTTCCAGAAAGAATCGATGCCACGGCGTGTCCCAATAAACAGTGCGATAGTTCGCCACGCGCTGGCCTTCGATCTGCTGCGCAAAGTATTTTCCTTGGGTCAGTTCTAACATTGTAGCCAAATTTTCCTTATTGGTGACAAACTTGGTATCAGTCCTGTTCATCAGTTTGATACCGCTCATTTCATCCAGTGAGATTGGATTAAGTTGACCAAGCCAAGAGGCTATTTTAGTGTCTGTTTGTGTCATATTCGGAATAAAATCGCGACAAAAGTAATTCTTTTTATAGTAAATTCGAAAAAAAATTGGTAAAATTCAACAAAAGCCATAAATTTGCCCACAAAATAGAAGATATTAAACCATTTAAACAATTATACATTTTTTTAAAATTATGCCAGACGTTAAGACTTTTCTTGCCTCTGCCGAAGAAAAAATGGAAGAGGCTGTGATGTATCTCGAAGAAGCCCTCTCACACATACGGGCCGGAAAGGCTAACATTAAGTTGCTTGACGGAATCCGGGTGGATAACTATGGGGCGCTGGTGCCTATCAACCAGTGTGCAGCCGTCACGACTCCGGATGCTCGTACTATCGCTATTAAGCCTTGGGACAAGTCCCAGTTCAGAGCTATCGAGAAAGCTATCATAGACAGTCCGCTTGGTATTATGCCCGAGAACAATGGCGAAATCATCCGCATAGGTATCCCGCCATTGACTGAAGAGCGACGCAAGCAGCTGGTGAAGCAATGCGGCCAGGAATCTGAACAGGCAAAGGTAAGTGTCCGCAATGCCCGCCGTGAGACGATTGACAAGCTGAAGAAAGCCATAAAGGAAGGCTTGTCTGAGGACTTGGAGAAAGACGGCGAGGATGAGCTGCAGAAGATGCACGACAAATACATCAAGCAGATTGAAGCCCTCTTTGCAGCCAAGGAGAAGGAGATAATGACTGTTTAGGTTTTACAGACAGTTGACTTTTGAAAGGCTTAGTAATCAAAAGCACAGGGAGTTGGTACGATGTCCGCACCGACGACGGTCGTCTGTTTGCCTGTAAGATAAAAGGTAATTTCCGGCTGCGCGGAATCCGAAGCACCAATCCGGTTGCCGTAGGTGATATTGTTGAGATAAAACCTGTCGCAGAGATGCCTGCAGATTCTCCGCAGCCAGAGCATAAAGCTCGTAAGCAGAAAAAAAGAAAAGGACAGAAGGAATCGCCATCTGACATTAATATCGGACCTATCTGTCCAGGCGCGTCAGAGGCCAAAGCGGGTGTTGGCAGGGAGGCTTTCATCACAGAGATTCACGAGCGCCGCAACTATGTCATCCGAAAGGCCTCCAACCTCTCCAAGCAGAGCCACATCATAGCAGCGAATGTTGATCTCGCCTGTCTGATAGTCACCGTTGCACATCCGGAGACATCCACCACCTTTATTGACCGTTTCTTGGCATCCGCCGAAGCTTATAGCGTTCCGGCAGCCATCATCTTCAATAAGATTGATATTTACGATGAGGATCAGCTCCGCTATCTGGATGCTGTGATAGACCTCTATAGATATCTTGACTACCCATGCTTTGCTGTTTCGGCTGAGACAGGTGAGGGGATTGACTTCTCATCTCATGAATCACCGCAGTCAGCGCCCTCGACCCTTATTGAATTCCTTCAGGGCAAAACCACCTTGTTCTGTGGCAACAGCGGAGTGGGTAAAAGTACATTGCTTAATCGGCTTGTTCCAGGGGCATGCGCCAAAACTGCTGCCATCAGCGAGGCTCATGACCAAGGTCTGCATACGACTACCTTCTCTGAGATGTTCGAACTGCCTGCTGACAACCCGCATCTGTCACAGAGTGATGAGGCGGGAAAAGGGATGTCTTATATTATAGACACCCCGGGAATCCGTGGTTTCGGCACCTTCGATTTCCAGCGCGAGGAGGTCTCCCATTATTTCCGTGAAATATTCCGTTTCGGTCATGACTGCCGTTTTAGCAACTGCACTCACACCCACGAACCGGGTTGCGCCGTGCTGAAGGCTCTCGAAAGCCATCAAATAGCAGAAAGCCGCTATAATTCTTATCTCTCCATACTTGAAGACAAGGATGAAGACCGTTATCGGTGAGGAGGGCGGCCGGAGACGATTAATGATTAATGGTTAAGGTTTAGTGGTTGGGCTGGCGCAGTGCGGCTGGAAGGAGTGGCCTCACCCCCTCTCCCGTGGGCGAGGGGGAAGTGGCAATGCCGCATAGGCCGGGGAACAGCTGGGAGCTATAGAGACTATAGAGGCTGGGAGCCCGGGAGCGGCAGGAGACGGAGCTAACGGCTTAACTCCTTAACACCTTAACCCCTTAACTCCTTGTTGACTTGTTGTCTTGTTGCCCCCAAAACGGCAGAGCCATTTGCCTCGTCAACTAAGGAAACAACTCGTCAACTTGTCAACTCGTCAACTTGTTAACTAAAGAATCAGCTGCTTATTTTGTAGCCATAACCAAGCGGGTGCTCTTGATGCCCTGGCCTGTGGCAGTCAGAGTTACAGCGCCTGGGGTGCGGCCTGCGCGGAGAATCACAAGACAGCTTCCGTCATAAAGTCTGCGGTGGTTGGTGAAGGTGAGTTCGTCGCTATAGTGGTCACCGCTGCTAACAGCAATGATTTCAGCCGGCCCGTCAACAGAGAATGTGATGTCGGAGTCTGCAGATGGAACAACGCGTCCCTTTTTGTCTGTGGCAGTGACAACTACATGCTGAAGGTCACGTCCGTCTGCATGCCAGACTAAGCTGTTGTCTTTTATATTATTGCCTAACTTGGGAAGGTCTGGCTGAAGAACCAGTTTACTGGCCTTTCCGGCAGTCTCTACCCGATGGCGGGCCACCACTTTTCCGCCATTGCGGGCAATCGCCTCGATATATCCGTCTTTGTATTCCACTTTGTCCCAACGTATTTGATTACGGACCTTGGGATTGGTGACCTCATTTTTCTTCTTGCCGAGACTCTTACCATTGACGATTAGTTCGATTTCGTCAGCATTTGTATATGTTGTGATGCTGAGCTTCTCGCCTTTTGTCCGCGTCCAATGGTCCGTGAGACGACGAATCTTCTGCTTTACGCCGTTCCATTCGATGTCTTGGCTCTGTTCCAGAACACAGATATGAACTACAGGCTCTTCAGAGAATATAGACTTGGCCAGATAAGCGTTTGGTTTTGTGGAAAGGTCAATGTTGAACACACCTTGAGCCCAGCCTTTGGCCGGCCAGCCTTGGCTCTCGCCGAGGTAGTCGATAGCGCCCCAATAGGCCAGACCGATAACTTTATTGAGGTCCATCTCAAAATAGTTGGGACCCATTGCAGCCGTCGTAGCCTCACTCTGGTAGAATTTCATCCACGGGAAGCGGCGCCCGTCGCCAGGGAAATACATATATCTGTAGTTGTATGCAGAAATGTCCGTTTCCATCACGAGCGGGGCTGGCAGCGAGTCGGTCTCTATGTTGCGTCCTCGGGGATGCATGGCCACAGTGATTGGGCGCGTCTGGTCATAGCGCTGCAAAAGAGGCTTCTGAATTCTGTAGGTGGTCACTCCCCAGTCAGCGTACGGGATATTCCAATAGGTTTGCAACTCATTACCAAGACTCCACATTACTACTGACGGGTGGTTGCGGTCGCGCTTGATCCACTCGGGAATATCATGCTGCCATAGTTCTGTCCATGGAATGCGGTCGCCGGCATATTGTTTGAGCCATTTGTCGTAGAGTTCATCAACAACAAGAATTCCGTATTGGTCACAGAGGTTGAGCAGATCGTCGGAATATGGGTTGTGGCTGGTCCGGATATGATTGAATCCAAATTCCTTGAGCAGTTTCACACGCTTTTCGATTGCCCGTGGGTAAGCAGCAGCACCGAGGGCTCCGAGAGTGTGGTGGTTTGCGATTCCTTTTAAGATTATCTTCTTGCCGTTTAATTTAAAACCGAAGTCCGGCCCATATTCTATTGTTCTGACTCCGAAGTTGCTCTCGACGCGGTCGGCTTCTGAGCCGTCCTGATGATAAATAGTTACTTCTGCCTTATAAAGATAGGGGTCTTCCAGATTCCAGAGATGCGCATTTTGGACATGCATGTCCGGAAGCTGATATTCGCATGTTTTCTGGTTACCGCGGAACTTCAGCTGGGTCTTCTTTTCTGCTATGACCTTCCCCTCACGGTCGAAGATGCGAACGGAAATCGGAATATTCTTAACGTTGCGTTCCTGACAGTGTATTTCAGCTGTTATACTCACTTTGTTATTGTCTGTGGTGGTGATATAGAGCGGATGACGCGTGAAATAAAGTTGTGGGTCGGTCGTTACGAGATGAACATCCCGATAAAGTCCGGCGCCTGTATACCAGCGAGAGGATGTCGCGCTGCGTGTGTCAGCCCTCACAGCAATGACATTCTCCTGTCCAAAGCGCAGCAGCTTGGTAATGTCAGCCTCAAAGCCCAGATAACCATAGTCTGTCTTTCCGATGGGGGTTCCGTTCAGCCATGCGTCGCCTACAAGCAGAATGCCCTCGAAATCCAGCAGCACGCGCCGGCCTTCCCAAGCAGCGGGCGGAGAAAATGACTTTCGATACCAGCCGATGCCCATCTTCTTAAATCCTCTGGAGCTGAGCAGACTGCGGCGGTTTGCTCCAGGATCGCTGTTGTCTGGCCGCTCATCAGCGCTTGGAGTTTCCCAAGGCTGCTCAATCTGAAAGTCGTGAGGCAGTGACAGTGTGCGCCATGATGCATCTGAAAGCTCCGTGCTTTCTCCGTTGTTGACATCGCCTGCGTGAAAATGCCAGTCGAAATTAATAATAGAATCAGTGCGTGCTGATTTGTTGTCAGCTGTCGCAGTTCCGGCAATGCCGAGAGCAATGATGAGAGTTAGTAATTTCATATAGATAAAGTAAATAATTATAAATCGGGACGGGAAAAAAGAAAAGGGACACTGGCGTTTAACCGTCAATGCCCTTTTCCAAATTTATTATTCTACTACATTAATATATAATGCGTAGCGGGGGCGGGGCTTGAACCCGCGACCTTCGGATTATGAATCCGACGCTCTGACCAGCTGAGCTACCCCGCCAGCCTTATCGGCTGAGCAGTCAGCGAAGACTGCCTTTGCGGATTTGCGTGTGCAAAGGTAAGCGATTTATTCGGAACTGCCAAACAAAACGAGTAAAAACTTACAATGTCTGTTTGCATTTGTCGAGATTTGCTTTGACATTCTCTATGGCGGCGCGACAATTTTTATTAAGAACTCTTTCTTATGTAGCTGTGCTCTTATTCCGGACACTCATATCTCTTTGTGGCCCTGAGTATATGCAAACCAATACTTTATGTGAATTTGTTGTTCTGCAAAATAGCTCGGATGCTTATGGCCATTCTGGTTCTAACTGATGGGCATGTCAGTATTATAACCATTGCTTTGAATGTATCTTTCCGTTGTCTGAATAATAATGCACGTATTGTGGGCACTCAAACTTCTTAACCACTTGAACTCTTAAACCCTTGAACCGCGCCATCGGCGCCTCTTTAACATCTTAAACTCTTAAACCGCGAATTTGCTCGCCTCTTAAACTTCTTTCTTGTCTGCAAATTTATGCCATTTTAATTATAAATGCAACAAAAAAGGCTTGTTTTTCTTTAAGATGATGAAAAAAGCCTCTACCACATAGGGTAAAGGCTTTAAAATCTTTAGTTAGGTGTGCTTAGAGGCTCAGAGGCTGATAGCTCCTGATGGGCAAGCGTCAGCGCAAGTGCCACATTCTGTGCATTCATCAGGATTAATAGAGTAGATATCGCCTTCGGAGATAGCTCCAACGGGGCATTCATCAATGCAAGTGCCGCAAGCAACACAATCATTACTGATTACATAAGCCATAATTGTCTGTTTTTAGGGGTTATTCAATACTTTAGGATGTGGCAAAAAGCTCTTTTTTGCTTTTGCCGCCGCAAATTTACCTATTTCTGGGCATCTGCCAAAATTTTTGTGCTATTTTTGCAGTTGTATTACCTAAATTTGATGAATTATACTTTTCTGAAACTTCCGCGCACGGTTATTTTATATACATTATTTATTAATAAACACCTTCTTACCGTCGATTATATATATGCCTCTGCCGGAAGGTTTAGTCAGTCGGCGGCCCGTAAGGTCGTAGATACCTTGTTCATCGCTGTTTTCTTCAGCAATTGTAGCTATTCCGGTGGGATCAGTATAAGTGATGCTCCTTAGCGAAGCGCTTGTTGACGTTCCAATCGTGATGTGGAAAACGAATGTGGCTTTTGCGACATTGTTATTCTCATCCTTATATCTGAACAGTTGGCATATAGTATATTGATCGCCCTCCTTGCAATGGTTAGGATACTGACCTATATAGAAGGACATATTCCCTGTGCCAAACTCAGAATAGAGCGTTGCCCCGGAGTTGGAGTAATCAACAACCGTTCCGTTTGCGTTGAACCAATGACCATAGCCGTTTGCAGTGTAAGCCGTGTTTTGCAGGCTTACACGCCCATTCTTGTAAGTAGCTGCGTAGAACATGACCTGACCTTTCTGCGGTCCGTTACGGTTCCATGCTACAAGTTTTGCCATGACATCATTCAAGGAAATCTGGAAGGCGGTGCCCAGGGTCGCAGCGACCTTCCCGCTAATAGCCAATGAAGTGCCTGAATAGCCCTCTGAATCCATGGTCAGATTGACGTCGTATTCAAAGATGGCGTCGGCGATATCGCGCCCGTCGATAGTGGGTTCAGCATAAATGATTGCTGATGCCTGGTCGATGTCTGTGCCAGTGAATTTCACCTGATAGGGCCAGAAGTCATCGTTGCTGGTGATGTTTTCGTCCCAAAGATGCTGGAAATACGCAGTAGGAGCCGGCAGGACAATCATCCATAACTTTTGAGTCCCTTCCGGAACTACGGCTTCCACTTCTGCCGAGCGGTTGCCCGTGCCCTTGCAATAGACGCTGTCGGACTGCAGATATACGCGGGTTCCGTCGTTGAGCAGGGCAACATAACCAAGACGGAATCCCTTTTTGGAATCACGGGCGCCATTGCTGCTGGTATTATATGTTGTTGCGGCCCATGTGCCCCACGATGTCTCTCCATTCATGCAGCGTTTGGCATCGCCGTTGGCGAGTTTGGATGTTGTGCGCAGGGCTGTGAAGTCAGCTTTTATCGTTGTTCCAGCCTCGGGCACTTCCAGAGGAATGATATTGAATCCGGTGCTCTGCGGACAGCTCCCCATGGCTACCTGATAGTTTCCGTCTTCGGTGAGGACCGCCTCATAGTTGAAATCGCCTATATATGCATTGCGATATGGGGCGCATGCTTCCCAGTCTTGCGTAGCGCAGTGTGCAGCATAATCATAGTATTCTTTAAAGAGGTCAGCCGGCTCCCACCCTTTCATCTTCATAAGACTTTGGTTGAAGTCGCAGCCGTCCGTAGTGAAGTCCACGTTCTTTACCATTGGGGTATTCCAGACATCAGCCACAGTCGTGATGCCATATTTATCTGCCAGATGATAATGTAGCCAATAGCTTTGGTAACGATGCCACTCGTGGGTGAATGCATAGTTGTGGGAATTGCGGAATACGTTCCAACTCTGATCAAACATCAGCTCGGGAAAACTTTGTGCAGCCTGCCACTGGGCTGTCTGTTCCCAAATGGCTTGTCCATTGCCTACTTCCAGATGGAATCCAGTGCCGATTATGTTGCTGTTCTGATGGTTGGCAGCCTCAGCGAAGCACATATAGTGGAATGAGTGCCCCACCTCATGCGCCACAGAGTGGCCAACGGGTTTACTCGTGGCCGGATTCAGCCAAAGGGCGGGCACCATAAAGTCGTAGCCTCCGCCGTAGCAGGTCCAGGTTGTTGTGTGGTTGAGCAAGACCATAATCTTGTATTTGGCCACGTTGCTTTTTACCGGGTCAACAAAGCCGAGTTTGTTTATCTCCAGTTCGAAGAACTCCTCCAGCTTCTGCTTCATATAAGTGAGGTTGAAATAGTAGAAGTCGGACGAAGGCAGTTTGTCTGGCGCAGTATTTCCATAGTATTTATCCCAGAATATTATGAAGTTGTCTGTCTCTACAGAGCGGCTCTTGGACCACGTATATTGATTGTTTGGGTCGCTCTCGGCATAAAGCAGACTGTCGGCCGGCCATGGATTGCGCCATTCGTTGGGGATGTAAACCGACTTCTGTGCCGAAACTGTCAGATTAAAGAGCATAAATGACGTCACGGCAAGGAATCGTGACATGCATCCGATAGAAGTAAAGTTTTTCATTTATTCTTTCTTTTGAACACCTCTGTTGAGGCCGTTACATTAGTATTTTCTGCTTGCTGCTTGCTGCTTGCTGCTTGCTGTTAACTGTCTGTTAGGTTAACCGCGTCGGGCTCTAATGGGCTATCAGTTCCCGTCGGGTTTTAGTCCCTCGTACATTGGACTTTGTGCCCATTTGAAGGTGCTTGGGTCGTCCGGAGCGGCGGGCGAGAAGGTAACATAATCCTTCCGCAGGGCCTTCACAAACGGGAATCTGTGCATACGCATCCCTTCAATGACACATTTCGCCACCTCGTAGGCTCCAAACGGGTTGAAGTGGGTGTTGTCGGCCAGAGGCTTGACCTGGCCCGGGAACGTGTTCGCCGGGTAGTGGACCAGACATTTCTTGCTCCCCTCTTCCCCAAACGTTTCGAAGAGAGTCCGCGTCATGTCATGCAACTCGATAACAGGAATTTTCTCGCGTGATGCGACCCACCGCATTGCGTCAGGATAATCTCCATGTGTCTCCCGTATCTTTCCCTCTGCAAACGAGCGGCGCTGAGTCGGGGTGATGAATATGATGTGTCCGCCGCGGGCTTTGGTCTCATCGATAAAGGTCTTGAGGGCTGTGGCGAAATTATAGTAAGCTCCGGCTCCAGGCGACTTCTGTTTCTGGTCGTTATGCCCAAATTCTGCTATCAGATAGTCGCCGGGGCGCATCATTGACAGGGCCTTTGCCAGACGGCCTGCCTGGATAAATGTGCTTGCACTCTCTCCACTCTCTCCGAAGTTGGCTATGCAGACATCCTGATTGAACCAGCGGGGAATCATCTGTCCCCATGAAGCCCAGGGCTCGAAGTCCTGATCCACGACCGTGCTGTTGCCGCATAGGAAAATTGTGGTCGCAGTGGTGTCAGGTTCAATGTCTATCGTAGCCACCGCGGGAGCGAGGCCGTTAATTTCTATGGTTAAGCGGTCGTCCCAATTAAGTTTTGTGCGCTCGCGTTGTTTGATGTGCACTTTATGTTCGCTGTCAATCTCCGGAGTGTGTTTGTTTACCACAAAGGTGAGGGTCTTATGCTCGCCTTTGCGCGTTGCAATATTCTCAGCCATAAGACGACGGCTTTCGGCGCGGATGGTCGTCTCCGCTGCCCGCTTGCTGCTGCCGACAGTCATTGTCACGCGGTAATTTCCATCGGGAACACGCACGCTGAAGAATGCGGTCTTACCCTCGTCCATTTTGGACGGAGCTGAGATGAAGTCATAGCCGTAGTCGCTACTCTTGCCGAACCGGTCTGCGGGTGTCACCTGAATCCGGTCTGCCCCCTGGACTTTCTCGCCTGTAAGCTTAAAATGCCAACTGGCCGACTGCGCCTGAGCATAAGAGTCAGACATGATGAGGAAGACAGCAAGCAAGGCTGTTCGCAATAGTCTTTTGCCTGCTATGCGAATAGCTTGGGCTGAATGTGCATTCTGCGCTATGGATGCAACGATGTGATTGAGGTTATAATTTGACATAAGGCTATAGATTTTCGAGCATCCGCTTCAATACTACCTGAGCGGAAATCTCGCGGTTTGCAGCTTCTGGAATGACAAGAGAGCGTGGAGATTCGATTACCTCATCGGTGACAATCATATTGCGGCGAACAGGCAGGCAATGCAGGAATGCCGCATTGTTGGTGACTGCCATGTGGGCAGCATCCACAGTCCATCCCATCATCGTATGATAGTCATGCAACACCTTGCCGTAATTTTCCGGTTGAGTGACACCGGGGCAGCTCCAGTTCTTCGCGTAGATGAAGTCAGCTCCCTCAAAAGCCTTCATCTGGTCATATTCAACGTGAGCGCCGC
Organism: Bacteroidaceae bacterium; assembly: GCA_024699495.1. GTDB lineage: Bacteria > Bacteroidota > Bacteroidia > Bacteroidales > Bacteroidaceae > Physcousia. Next base: position 31,431 of record JAILPK010000045.1, read on the forward strand.
TAACGAATTTCGGGTCGAGTTCATAACCCTCGGGGTGGGTGACTACGAAATCCACGTCAGCAGCCAGCATCCATTCTGCGAAGCTGTTAGGCACAGCCTGTGGCAATGCTTTGGGATGAGGAGCCCAGGTCATTACTACCTTTGGTCGCTGGCATGTCTTGTGTTCCTCGATAGTAATCAGGTCGGCGAAAGCCTGAAGGGGGTGCACTGTGGCGCTTTCCATGAAGAACACAGGTCGCCCGCTGTATTGAATAAATTGGTTGAGTATCAGTTCTTCATAGTCATCTTTCCGATTCTCGAACCTGGCAAAACTGCGAACTCCGATAATGTCGCAATAGCTGCCCATCACGGGTATTGCCTCCAGCAAGTGCTCGCTCTTGTCGCCGTCCATTATCACCCCGCGTTCGGTCTCAAGCTTCCATGCTCCCTGGTTAACATCCAGGACGATGACATTCATGCCTAAGTTCATCGCGGCTTTCTGGGTAGAGAGACGAGTGCGTAGGGAGTTGTTGAAGAAAATCAGCAGGGCGGTCTTGTTGTGTCCGAGATGCTCCCATGCATAGCGGTTTTGTTTCACTTCTTGTGCTTCAGCGAGTGCTGCGTGCAGATCTCCTATGTCAGAAACATGTTGAAATACTCTCATATCCTTTTTTGTTATGCTTGTTTGTTTTTGCGGTTATTTTCTGGTCTGGCCGTTGCCTCTGATAATCCATTTATACGTTGTAATCTCCTCAAGAGCCATCGGGCCGCGGGCATGCAGCTTCTGAGTGCTGATTCCTATTTCGGCTCCCAACCCGAATTGAGCTCCGTCAGTGAAGCTCGTGGGGGCGTTGTGATAGACACATGCCGCATCCACGCTGTTCAGGAACCGGCTGGCTGCCTTTGCATCTTCGGTAACTATGCTCTCGCTATGTCCAGAGCCATATTTCTGGATATGTGCGATGGCTTCATCTATGGATGCTACGGTCTTTATTGCCATCCTAAGAGATAGGAACTCTGTGCCAAACGAGGTCTCGCTGGCTCTGATTATATTTATGTCATCTCCCAGCAACGCACTGTAAGCATCTTCATCAGCCTCGATTACAACTCCCTTTTCCAATAGTGGCCTGCATATTTCCCGGAGGTCGAAAAGGCTGTCGCGGTGAACGATGAGGCAGTCTAGCGCGTTACAAACACTTACGCGTCTGGTCTTCGCATTTAGCACAATCGCCTTGGCTTTCTCCAGGTCTGCAGCCCGGTCTATATAGCAGTGGACCACTCCGGCTCCCGTCTCAATAACAGGCACCCTGGCTTTGTCACGCACATATTCTATCAGACTGCTGCTGCCCCGTGGGATGATGAGGTCCACCAGCCCCTGAGCCGTAAGCAGGCGGTCGGTGTCCTCGTGACTTGTCAGCAGCATAGCTGTGTCAGACGGCAGTCCGTGTCTGTTGAGCACCTCATGGATAATGTCAACTATAGCGCGGCAAGAGTGTTCCGCATCACTTCCCCCCTTGAGAATACATGCGCTTCCAGCTTTGAGGCACAGGGCAAAACAATCGAAGCAGACATTGGGCCGGGCCTCAAATATTATGCCGATTACCCCAAAGGGGACGCTGACACGTGTCAGTTCGAGACCGTTAGGAAGAATGTTATGCCGCAGTACTTTACCCAATGGCGACGGCAGCTCTGCCACATGACGCAAGTCGTTGGCGATGTCCTGCAGACGGGCCTTCGTCAGCTGAAGCCGGTCGTAGCGCGGGTCTTCCATATCCATCTGCTGCAGATCCAGAGCATTGGCCTCTAACAGAGACTCGGCATTGGCCTCGGTAGTCTTAGCCAGGTCCAAAAGCACTTCATCTATGCTTTCAGTCCCGATTTGGCCCAGCAAACGGCTGGCGTCACGCACATTGGCAAAATCTTGATTCATCTTGGCAGGAAATGGGTGAAGGGAATCTTGTCGGGGTTGCATAGAACATCAGTTATTACTGAGTCGCGCTTCCCGTTGGCTATAAACACATGGATGCCGGCGTCGGCCACTTGCTGGGCCGTGTGGTATTTACTTTGCATTCCGCCGCGGCCGGCAGCAGAACGCTCTGTCAGGATGTAGGCGGAGAGGTCAGTGCCGTGGGCCACCTCACGAATCAGTTTTGATTCTGGGTCAGAGGGATGGCCTGTATATACCCCGTCGATATTTGAAAGAATTATGAGGGTGTCGCAGTGAAGCATCTGCGCCACCAAACCGCTCAGTTCGTCGTTGTCCGTGAACATAAGCTCTGTCACGCAGACCGTGTCGTTTTCATTGACTATGGGTAGCACTCCGTGTCTGAGCATGGCTAGCATGCATTGCTTCTGGTTGTCATATTGTTCGCCCGGCTGGAAGTTCTCTTTCATTGTCAGCACCTGCCCGACATGGATGCCATGGTCGCGGAACAGCTCGACATAGCGCCCCATCAGCTTGGCCTGTCCTACGGCGGAGAACAGCTGCCGCTGCTCTACGCTGTCCATCTGTGCCGCTTCAGTTGCGGGTAGATGCAGTTCACTCCGTCCGCTGGCCACGGCTCCAGAAGAGATGAGTATTACCTCGATGCCAGCCCGCCGGGCATCAGCCATCTGATCTACTAGAGCCGACATGCGCGTGATGTCCAGTGTCCCGTCCTTTCTGGTCAGGACATTGCTTCCTACTTTTATTGCAATGCGTCTGTCTGACATAATGTTATTTTCCGCTGGGAATGGATGCCATAAGCCCCTCGATGATTGAGGTGGTGAAGCCATTGCGCTCCATTGCGTTGAGCCCGCGTATGGTCAGTCCGGCAGGAGTAGTCACGCGGTCTATCTCCGACTCTGGGTGTGAGCCGTCGATGCCGAGCAGACTTGCCGCTCCCTTCATCGTCTGGGATACAATCCGCTGGGCGTCGGCAGGGCTGAATCCGAGCAATACGCCGCCCTGGGTGTTGGCACGGATATAGCGCAATGCGTATGCTATGCCGCATGAAGCTAACACCAGCCCGGCATTCATCAGACGCTCTTCTACGAGCATTGCGTCGCCCAAGGTCTTGAAGATGGCGAGCAACTGCTCATCCTGCTGTTTCGTAGCTCCGACAGACGAGAGGAACGTCATGCTCTGGCGCGTGGCTATGGCTGTGTTCGGGATAAGGTAATAAATCGGGGGCAGTGCGCCGTCGGAGTCCCTCCGGAACAGCGTCTGCAAATCAGCCAGGCCTACTCCGCCCACCATAGATGCCACTATTTGGGTTTTGTAATCAAGCATTTCTTTAAGTTGCTCAGCCAGCGGAGCCAGTTTCCATGGCTTTACCGCCAGCACGACGACATCGGCCCCGTCAATGCAGACCTTATTGTCCGTCGTGGTGCGTATTAGAGGCTCTTTCTTGCTGATGCGTTCCAGCTTCTCCGAATGCGTGTTGCTAATACAGATTTCTTCTGGGCGGACCAAGCCGCTGTGTGCCAGCCCGAAGGCCAGGGCGCTGCCGATATTTCCGGCTCCGATTATTGAGAATTTCATTTCTTACTATCCTTTTGCCTTATCTCCACCCTGCGTATCTTTCCGCTGATGGTTTTGGGCAGTTCGTCAACAAATTCTATTATTCGCGGGTATTTATATGGAGCGGTCTCCCGCTTCACGTGTTGCTGCAGCTCCTGGACCAGTTCCTCTCCCGCCTTGTCTTTCCATTCGTGTCCGAGAACGATGGTCGCCTTGACCACCATGCCGCGGATATCATCAGGCACGCCCGTGATTGCACATTCCACTACGGCGGGGTGAGTCATCAGAGCAGACTCCACTTCAAAGGGTCCGATGCGATAGCCGCTTGATTTTATGACGTCGTCCTTACGTCCTTCGAACCAGTAATAGCCGTCCTCATCCCTCCAGGCCATGTCTCCGGTGAAATAATAGCCGTCGTGCCATGCCTCATGTGTGAGCTCCGGGTCGCGATAATATTCTTTGAACAGGCCTATGGGCTTTTCCTTTCCGACCTTTATAGCGATTTCGCCCTTCTCGCCGTCTTCACATGGTGTACCGTCGGCTTTGAGCAGAGCAATCTGATATTGCCCGTTGGGCTTTCCCATCGAACCTGGTTTGGGCTCCATCCATGGCATAGTGCCGAGAGTCATCGTGGTTTCAGTCTGCCCGAAGCCCTCCATCAGCCGGATACCGGTCTGCTTCAGGAATTTGTCATAGACAGCCGGATTCAGAGCTTCGCCTGCTGTGCAGCAGTAGCGCAGCGATGACAGGTCGTAGCGTGAGAGGTCCTCGCGAATCATAAAACGGTAGATTGTAGGCGGAGCGCAGAATGAGGTGACATGGTATTTCTCCATCTGCCGCAACAGACTGTCGGCATCAAATTTCTCATGGTCATAGACAAAAACGGTGGCGCCTGCAAACCATTGCCCGTAGAATTTGCCCCACACGGCCTTTCCCCAACCGGTATCGGCCACGGTGAGATGGATGCTGCTTTCATTCAGATTATGCCAGAAGACGCCTGTCGTCAGATGCCCCATGGCATAGAGGAAATCGTGAGCCACCATCTTTGGCTCTCCGCTTGTCCCGCTGGTGAAATACATGAGCATTGTGTCGTCATTATTGTTGAGTACACGGGTGAACGAGGCGGCGTCTGCGGAGGCGATGCCGCGATGCCAGTCTGCGAATCCCGGATGTGCGTTCCCGCTGTCTGAAACGCTGTCGTTTCTCACGGCGATGAGTGTTCTCACAGTTGGGCTTTCAGGCATTGCAGCCTCAATCTGCCCCATCACATACGGGTCGTCAACACATATTATTGCCTTTATGCTCGCGCGCGTGTTCCTATATATAATGTCATGTTTGGTGAGCATGTGGGTAGCCGGGATAACCACGGCGCCCAGCTTGTGCAGAGCGAGCATCGCTATCCACCATTCATATCGGCGCTTGAGGATGAGCATCACGGGGTCACCTTTGCTGATGCCGAGGCTTTGCATGTAGGCCGCAGCCTGGTCCGTTTCCGTTTTCAGCTGGGCGTATGTGGTGCGCCGCTCCTTCCCTTTCTCGTTTGTCCAGAGAATCGCGATGCCGTCCGGTTTTTCTTCAGCCCACACATCCATCACGTCGTAAGCGAAGTTGAAATGCTCCGGGATGATGAATCTGAGGTGCTCGTTATAATCCTCGTAAGAAGAGAATGTTGTCTGTTTTAGAAATCTTTCTACCATAAACCTGATAATTTATTCTACTGTGAATGCGAGAAAGCGCACCGGTTGGTCGCCTATGGCCCGCATGCCGTGGGGCTGTGTGGAGTCGAAATAGATGCTGTCTCCTTCTTCGAGAACTATTGTTTTACCGCCGATGAACAGCTCCATAGCCCCTTCGATGACCAGATTGAATTCCTGGCCGGGATGTGTGTTTTTGTAAATAGTGTGCGCGTTTGGTTTTGGCTCGACGGTTACGATGAATACCTCGGCCTTGCAGTCGGCGAATCCGCTTGTGAGGCTCTGGTATTTATAGGCTTTCGTGCGCTCTATACTTACTCCCTGTCCTTTGCGCACCACTGAGTAAGAGCGCATGTGCGGCTCTTCGTCGAAAATCAGTGCGTCGGCAGAAACTCCGTAATGGCGGGCTATTTTCATGAGGTTGCTGATGGTTATATCAACCTCTCCGCGTTCTATTTGTTCATATTTGTCCAGAGTGATGCCACAGATGTCAGCCACTTCCTGAGCCTCTATGTCGAGAGCATCGCGCAGGCCCTGCAGCCGTGCTCCTATCTGTTTGAGTTGGTCATTCATGAGGTGTTTGGGGATTTGGTTATATTACTTTGTGCAGTTTCTCCAGGAACTCGTCTGCCTCTTCAATACTGAGGCAGAGGGGAGGCAGCAGACGCACGACGTCTGTGCCTGCGCATCCGGTGAAGACATGATGCTCGAAAAGCAGACTGTTGCGTATCTCCTTATACGGAGTACCCAACTGGATGCCAATCATAAGTCCGCGTCCCCGGATGTCCTTTATGTTGTCCGAGGAGAAGGCTTTCAGATTGTCTATCAGATGTTGGCCCACGACGGCGGCATTCTCTATCAGCCCCTCGCCCTCGATGACATCCAGCACTGCCAGCGCGGCGGCGCAGGCTAGGTGGTTGCCTCCGAAGGTGGTGCCCAGCCGGCCATAGACTGGCTCGAACTGCGGCGCGATGAGTACAGCGCCCATGGGGAACCCGTTGGCGATGCCCTTGGCCACAGTGATGATATCCGGCCTGACGCTGAGATGCTGGTGGGCGAAGAATTTCCCGCTGCGGCCATATCCGCACTGGATTTCATCGCAGATGAGCACTGTCCCGTATTCATCGCATGCCTGTCGCAGGCCCTGCATAAATTCGGCGCTGGCCATCTGTATGCCCCCGACTCCTTGTATGCATTCTATGATGCAGGCTGCCACATCTCCCTTCTTCAATTCTGAGCACCACGCCTCCAGATCATTCAGCGCGAGGAAGGTCACATGCCCGCTGTTGTTTATCGGAGCGGTGATTTTCGGGTTGTCTGTCACCTCCACTGCCAGTGATGTGCGTCCGTGGAAGGCCTTGGCTGCCGAGAGCACGCGGCTGCGCCCCGTGTGAAACGAAGCCAGTTTGAGAGCGTTTTCGTTTGCTTCGGCGCCGCTGTTTATCAGAAACAGACTGTAGTCCTCGTATCCGCAGGCCTTGCCCAGGCGGTCGGCCAGCTGCTGCTGCAGACGGTTGACCACGGAATTGGAATAAAACCCGAGGTTTGCCACCTGTCTGCTTACAGCCTCTATGTAATGCGGGTGGGCATGCCCGATGGAAATCACGGCGTGTCCGCCATAAAGGTCCAGGTATTCCGTCCCGTTCTCATCCCATACCCGGCATCCCTTGCCGCGCACTATATTTATGGGAAACAGCGGATATACGTCAAACAGTTTCATCAGTTTTTCCTTTCTTTTTTGCTTATCTTTTTACTATTGCGAGAGTGTCGAGGGCAATCATCAGCTCCTCGTCAGTGGGGATTACCACCACCTTTACCTTTGAGTCGTCAGCGCTTATTACTGCTTCTGTCGCGCGGCATGCGCGGTTGCGAGCATCATCAAGCTTGACTCCAAGGAACTCCAGACCCTTTGTGGCACCCTCACGAACCTCATATTGGTTCTCTCCGGCTCCGGCTGTGAAGAGTATGACGTCAACACCGCCCATGGCAGCTGCATACGCTCCAATATATTTCTTTATGCGATAGCAATACATCTCTTTGGCCAGACGCGCACGCTCGTTCCCGTCGGCTATCCCGGCCAGGATGTCGCGGAAATCACTGCTTAACCCGCTCACACCAGACAGACCGCTCTTCTTGTTCAGCAGGTCGGAGATGCCTTTGGTGTCGAGATTCAGTTTGTCCATCAGGAAGGTGATGGCTCCGGCATCTATGTCTCCCGAGCGGGTGCCCATCATCAGGCCCTCCAGCGGGGTCAGTCCCATGGAGGTGTCCACGCTTCGTCCGTCCTTCACGGCAGTGATGCTTCCGCCGTTTCCGATATGGCAGGTGATGAGGCGCAGCCCTTCAGCCTTTATCCCGAGGAATTCGCATACCCGCTGTGACACATAGCGGTGGCTGGTGCCGTGGAATCCGTAGCGGCGCACCCCGTGTTCCTTGTATAATTCATAGGGCAGAGCATACATATATGCGTAGTCGGGCATTGTCTGGTGAAACGCGGTGTCAAAGACCCCCACCTGCGGTGTGTCGGGCAATATGGCCTTCACCGCATTCACCCCCTTGATATTCGCGGGGTTGTGCAGCGGAGCCAGGTCGTTGCATGCTGCAAACTGCTCCATCACCTCGGGTGTGAGCAGCACGCTCTCGGAGAAGCGCTCCCCTCCGTGGACCATCCGGTGGCCGACGGCATCCAGTTCTTTCAGACTGGACATCACTGCATAATCGCCCTCTGTCAGCACCTTGAATATCAGTTCCACTCCGGCCGTGTGTTCTGGCACCGGGGCGTCAATTTGCACTTTCTTCCCGTTGTATTTCAGTTTGATGAACGAGTCAGGCAGACCTATCTTTTCTATTCCGCCGCTGGTGACTACGCTCTTGTCATTCATATCGTAGAGCGCATATTTAATGCTACTGCTACCGCAATTCAATACTAATATTTTCATTATTAAAAATTATTTTAGTTGACAAGTAAACAAGTTGACAAGTTGTTAATAGGTTATGAGTTATGAGTTAAGTTGACTTGTTGCCCCATACTCAAAAACTTAAGAACTTAAATCTTACATCCCTTAAACTTCTTGAACCTGCGGCCTTGGCCGCCCTCACCTCACCCTCAAAGCTATCAACTTGTTTACTTGTCAACTTGTCAACTAGTTTAAACTCAAAAACTTACTTGTCTCCTTGCGCTTGACACGCAGTGATGGCAATCATCTTGTAAATGTCATCCACAGAGCAGCCGCGGCTCAGGTCGTTCACGGGGCGTGCGATGCCCTGCAGAATCGGGCCAATGGCGTCGGCATGACCGAGACGCTCCACCAACTTGTATGCTATGTTGCCCACCTCAAGACAGGGGAATACCAGAACATTAGCCTTGCCGGCGATGGCGCTGTCCGGGGCTTTCTTGGAGCCTACTGCCGGCACCAAGGCAGCGTCGGCCTGCAACTCTCCGTCCACTTTCAGTGAGGGGTCCAGTTCTTTGGCCATCCGGGTGGCTTCAACCACCTTGTCCACCACTTCGTGCTTGGCGCTCCCCTTAGTGGAGAATGAGAGCATCGCCACCCGAGGGTCGGCAAATCCGGCCACGCTACGTGCCGTCTGGGCGGTGCATACAGCTATCTGTGCGAGCTGTGAAGCATCCGGCATGGGGGTTACTGCCACGTCGCCCACTACGAGCACGCCGTCTTCTCCGTATTCGGGCGCGTTCGTAATCATCAGCATTGCGCCGCTCACGCAAGTGATGCCGGGAGCACATTTGATAATCTGAAGAGCGGGCCGCAGGGTGTCGCCTGTGGTGGAGAGGGCGCCGCTTATCTGTCCGTCAGCATCGCCGTTTTTTATAATGAGGCATCCGTAATATAGCGGGTCGAGCACCTTCTCGCGTGCCTGTTCCAGAGTCATACCCTTGCTCTTACGCAATTCGTAGAGCAGCTCTGCGTAAGACTCGCGCCGTTCTGAGGTAGCCGGGTCGATGAGAGTAGCCTTGTCTATGTTCTTGAGGCCGAGGCGCTCTGCCAAAGCGTGGATTTCGTCAATGTTTCCGAGTAGGATGATGTCTGCAAGACCGTCGGCCAGAGCCCTGTCGGCGGCCGTCAGCGTGCGCTCTTCAGTGGCTTCGGGCAGAACGATGCGCTGGCGGTTAGCCTTGGCGCGTTCGATGATTTGATTGATGATAGACATAATTTATTATGTTTTTAGTTACTGATTATCACATTGGTGAAGCAAATCGTGTGCAAAAATACATTAAAAATATGGGAAACAGACAGCTAAAACGCCTTTTTTGATTTGTTGTCCCCGCTTTTAACATTTATTTTTTTAGTTGACGAGTTGTTTCTTGATTTGACAAGTAAACGAGTAGAGAGACTTTAATCTTAATGTTAACCCTAACGCTAACAAAAAACTTGTTGAATAGTTGACCCTAAAACGGCAGATCCGTTTAAAGCTTAGCTTAGACCTTAGACCGGCGAAGCCGCTCCCCGGCAGCCGGCCAATAGGTAGCCCAAAATTACTTATATTTAGGTATTGCGTGATTCAGATTTCTGCCTTACCTTTGCAGCGCAAACAAAGATTAAAAGGGGAAAGAACTATTATGTTTAAGTGTTCATAGATTTAAAAATTAGCTACTTCAGAAAATTAGTTCTTTTTAAGAAGATGGCTGGTCGGTGACGATCGGCCATCTCCATTTTATATTGCCCCACTTAAAAAAACTCTCGGACCGCACTTCGGTCTCTGCACCATGCCAGCGAAAAATAGTCTAAAGACCTTATCCCAAGGGTGCCCGAATTGGTAATTATCAGCAATTTAGTAAAAAATGGAAGCATTATTTGCAAATGTGCCGTGATTTTACTTACCTTTGCTTCGGCGCAATTATAAAAACATTTCCAATGGTCCAGCAAATAGTGGTTCAAAACATCCTATTTTATATACTTTTTGGTGGCGTTACCACCTTGTCTGTGGTCGCCTGCTGTTATCTTCTGTTCAGAAAGGGAAATGCTTTCTCACAGAAAATCAACCCTCCCATCAGGCCAAGATATTTCACAGCCGCATTTTTCGCTTCGATTGCAACGAGCCATCTGTGGTGGTTCTTGTTTCGCTTCGCCCAACCAGGCAGCATAACGCCCCATAGCGGTCTTATATGCATGTCCTTCGATGCCATAGTGGTGATGCCAGCGCTCCTGTGCACTTTGCTCGCCATGCTTCAAGACCGCAAACGCTCACTTGGGAAAGTTGCCATAGTGGTAGTCATCGGTTTGATTGACCTGGTTATCTACGACGTTACAGAGAATAAATACTCCACGGCCTGCATAGCGGTTTACATAATCCTTATGCTCGCCATTCTGTTCATTATAACAAAGGCTCTGAGACAATATGGGCAATGGCTGCGCGAGAATCATGCGGATCTTGAGAATAAGGAGGTATGGCAGACGTTTGTGGTGATTGGCGTGGTGATAATCGTCGCGCTGGTCTATGCCTTCTCCAGTGGCAGTCTGCTCAGCGAGACGCTCATCGAAGTGGCCGACATCCTGCTCACAGTCATCCTACTGTGGCGTGTGGAAACATTGGAAGACCTCGAAGAAAATGATGTTGTTGAGGATATCATTGATGAAGAAGAAGACGCCTATCTGTTCGAAAGAATAGAGGCAAGTTTAAAGAAAAACTGCGTAGATAGTCATTTCTATCTGCATCATGACGCATCACTCACCCAGTTGGCCCGTAAGATGAAGACCAACACCACCTATCTCAGTCATCATTTCGCGAAGCAGGGCCTTAACTACAATTCTTATATCAATGGACTGAGAATAGCGCATTTCGAGCGGCTATACAATCAGGCTATCAGAGACAGGCGTGGTGCCACGGCCACCGAACTGGCTAAGCAGAGCGGCTTCAGCAGTTATAGCACATTCAGCACTGCCTTCAAAATGATAAAGCATCAGACGGTGGCAGAGTGGATGCACAGACATTAGTTGACGTGTTAGTTATTCAGACTCCTGGCTTCAGCCCCCTTGTCATTAGCGTCTTCTGCTTCGGTCAGACTTGCATCTGCCCTTGCACAAGTCGATGACTGCACCTCAAGTCTTCTTCAGAAACACTCAGTTTCCGCATAGTCTCGACCTCAGACTTCAGACCTCAGATTTTAGGCTTCGGGCTCTCCCCCCCCAGCAGCTGCCTATTGAGGTAATTTTTTATGGTTGGGTGTCTCCCTCGATATAATTTTCCATCCAGAGTTGTTCTCCATCGAAAACGGCAAAGGTGAATTTGGAGATCCAGTCACCAAGAATGATGAGGCGTGTAGAGCGTGACAATATTAGTTCGAGCTCGATATGCCGGTGTCCGAACAGGAAATAGTTAACGTTAGGGTGCGAGGTAAGATAGTTCTTTGCAAAGAGGACGAGCTCTTCTTTATCCTCTCCCTGATATGGCGGTTCGCCGCCTTGCCGCTCGTGCTTTATCCGGCTTTTGGCCGCCCATTTGAGGCCGAAATCTAAGCCCCATCGCGGATGGATTGCGGAGAAGAGTATCTGGCAGAAGCGGTTGTGGAATATGCTTTGGATGAAGCGGAAGGATGCTTTCTCTTTTCCCAGACCGTCGCCATGCGCAAGGAAAAACACCTTGTCTGCCAACTCTATGGTGAGGGGTTCGCGGTGCATTATAACTCCGCACTCCTGTTCCAGATAGGAGTAGCTCCAGATGTCGTGGTTGCCGGTGAAGTAATGTACTTCGACCCCGAGGTCGGTCAGTTCGCTCAACTTTCCAAGGAAACGTGTGTAGCCGCGCGGGACAACTGTGGTATATTCATACCAGAAGTCGAACATGTCGCCGAGCATATATAGGGCTCCAGCTTTTTCTTTTATACTGTCGAGAAAGCGAACGAGCCGTCGTTCTTGGGTGCGTCCGTGAGCGATAGCACGGCTGCCGAGATGCGCATCTGCGATGAAATAGATTGGCTTCATGAGGGGAAAAGAACTTTTTTGATTATATAGGTTGGAGGTGATTGAATTAGTCGGCAAAACCGACTAACACAATAACGCGGGTGGGGCAGGGTTTCGGCTTCCAAGTTTTCGGTTCTTGGTTTTCCGGATTTCAGGTTCCATGTTTATGGCTCTTGGCCGCCTGAATTATGGCTTATAGCCCAAGTTCGTCTCGTGCCTCTTCGGACATCATTTCTTTAGTCCATTCGGGCTCGAAGACGAGATTCACGTTGACTTCTTTGAGCCCGTCAATCGTGAGGAGTTTTTGGCGCACGTCCTCCATTATGAAGTCGGCGGCTGGGCAGTTGGGCGCGGTGAGCGTCATGTCCACGTCGAGTGTGCTGCCGTCGTTGCCCACTTCGATGCGGTATATCAGTCCGAGGTCGTAGATGTTGACAGGAATCTCAGGGTCGAATACCGTTCGGAGCAAGTCGATTACTTTTTCCTCTATGTTGAGAGTTTCCATATTCTTGTTTATAGCTGTAGTTTGTATGATGTTAGGTGAGGCGGCGTGTTATATCTTGCCCTGCTCTTTGTAACTGTAGTAGTTTGTGTCTGTGATGATTATGTGGTCGAGCAGTCGCAATTGCATCAGTTTGCATGCCCGGTTCAGACGGTCGGTGAGCTGGTCGTCGGCCATGCTGGGTTTCAGGCTCCCGCTGGGATGGTTGTGTGTTATTGCCAGGGTGGTTGCTCCGCGTTGCAGTGCTTCCCTGAGGATTATACGCACGTCAACAGACGTCTCGTTGATGCCACCTCGTCCCACGAGATATGGGTGCCCGATGATGCTGCAGTCCTGTCGCATATAGATGGCGTAGCTCTCTTCGTGGTCTATGTCTCCGATCTTTGCGCTCATGAGTTGGAATATGTCCATCCCAGATTTTATGAATCTCTTCTCGCGTGCCTCTTCCACCATACGCCGTTTGGCCAGTTCGCTTGCTGCGATGATGCTTATTGCCTTGGCCTCCCCGATGCCTTTGTATGCCATCAGTTCGTGGATGTTCATACGTCCGAGTTCGCGCAGACTGCCGTCGTGATCTGCCAATATGCGCTGCATCAGTTCTACGGCGCTCTCTCCCTGTGAGCCGCTGCCAACAAGTATTGCGAGCAGTTCTGCGGGCGATAGCACTGAAGGTCCGTGTTGCATGAGTTTTTCGCGCGGGCGGTCCTCGTCAGATTGTTCTTTCAGTTTCAAATCTGTTTAATTTTAAGGGTTAGCGGTTGCAGAGGTAAACGGACGGGGCTTTTTTTGTAGCAGCAGTTATTGGCTTGTGCAACTTGTGGCATTTACTTATAGAAGTTGTCTTTGAAGGCGGTGAATTCATCGCGTCCGCAGATGCAGCGCTTCCACCAGGCGCGGATGAAGCCTGTGCCATAGCCGATGAGCTGGCAGAAGGCGGCGGGGATGGAGAGGAATGCTACATGGATGTTGCGATATTCCAGTAGAGCGCCGACGAAGAGCAGCAGCGAGTAGAGCAGCAGCGGGGCGAGGGCCAGAGCCATAAGTGCGGTTCCGAGGTAGGCAACTACGAGTCCCATATTGCATCCGATGGCATTGCAATATCCTGCAGCGAGTCCGACGCCGAGAAATACCAGTCCTGTAAGGAAGAGCAGCGAGAGCAGCACCACTCCCACCGTGAAGAGGGCTGGGAGGGTATGAACAAGCTTGAGCGAGTCGGGGTATTTCTTATAGAGGTTGATGCGTGCTATGCCGCTGTTGTGGACCTGCTTGAAGAATTGCCTGAGGGTGGCCCGCCGTTTGTGCCAAACCCAGGCCTCGGGGAAGAGGCGGCATGAGCTACCGCTGCGGAATATCCGTATGCTAAGGTCAATATCCTCGCCGAAGCGCATCTTGGAGAAGCCGCCGAGGGCGTGCCACAGTTCTGCTTTCATGCCCATGTTGAATGAGCGCGGGTAGAACTTGTCCATTTTGCGCTTGCCTCCGCGTATTCCACCTGTGGTGAAGAAAGAGGTCATGGAATAGCTGATGGCTTTCTGCAGAGGTGTGAAGTCGGGGTGGGCGCTGTCGGGGCCGCCGAAGGCATCACAGGGATTGGCCTGCAGTTCGGTGTCGATGGCCTGCAGGTAGCCTTCGGGCAGAACTACGTCGGAGTCGAGCACTATATAATAATGTCCACGCGCGTGGGTAGCGCCGTAGTTGCGTGCCTGGCCCGGTCCGCCGTTTTCTTTGGACAAATACTGTATCTGTAGGCGAGTGGCATAGCGTTCTGCTACGTGGCGGCAAGTTATCGAGGAGCCGTCCTCAACCACAATAACCTCAAAATCGGAGAAAGCCTGCTTGCACAGGCTTTCTAACAGTTCGCCAACCTCGTCAGGCCGGTTATAGACGGGGATAATGACGGAGTATTTCATCGTTATGCTTTGACGCGTCCCAGATAACTTCCGTCGCGTGTGTCAATTTCTACGATCTCGCCCTCATTGATAAAGAGAGGAACGCGAATCTCGGCTCCTGTCTCTACGCGGGCAGGCTTGAGGGTGTTGGTGGCAGTGTCGCCCTTGAGGCCGGGCTCTGTCCATGTGATGGCGAGCTTGACCTTCACTGGCACGTCAGCATAGAGGACCGTCTCTGTGGAGGCATCTACGACAACCTCTACATTCTCGCCCTCTTTCATAAAGGCAACGCCATTGATCTGGTCCTTGGCGATGGGAATCTGCTCGAAAGTCTCGTTGTTCATGAAGATATAGTCCTCACCCTCCATGTAGAGATACTGATAGCTGCGGCGCTCTACGCGAACGTCTTCGAGAGCCTCACCGATGTTAAAGCGGCGCTCCAGAACGTTACCAGAGACTACGTCCTTGAGTGTTGTGCGCATGATGGTGTTACCCTTGCCGGGCTTCACATGCAGGAAGTCGATGCAGAAATAGAGCTTGCCGTCCATGCGAATGCAGGTGCCCTTTTTGATGTCTTGTGATTTAATCATACTTATATTATAAAGGTGTTTAAAGTTTAATGACTGATGCTTAAGGTTTAATGATCATTAAATCTCTTAATAGTGAATTTGTGGGGGTGTGTAAATGTATATTCAGTTGGAATTCGGGCGCAAAGGTAATGATAATTTGTGAATTAAGGACGCTGATTAATGATTTTTTTTGCCATTTGTTTGGAAGTTAGGTCAAATCGCAGTACCTTTGCACCCGCTTTTTACAAATCGTGCGTAATCAACAAAACGAAATATAGCAATGAAAAGAACATTTCAGCCCCACAATCGCCGTCGCAACAACAAGCACGGTTTCCGTCAGAGAATGCTCACTGCAAATGGTCGCCGAGTGCTGGCCGCACGCCGTGCCAAAGGTCGTAAGAAACTCACTGTTTCTGATGAACGGCATGGTAAGAAATAAGTAGTGACACAGAAACAATTCTTTGATAAGGTATTCAGCACTATGGTCGTTGGCAACCTAATTGCTATGGCCGTCGTGCTGATTTTGGTTATTGTAGGTGCGTGGATAGGACTTGACCGCTATACCCAGCACGGGCAGAGCATAGAAGTGCCCGATGTCTCGGGGATGATGGAGAGTGATGCCCGCTATGCTCTGGGGCGAAGCGACCTGAAGGTCGAGATAGCCGACTCTGCTTATACCCAGGACCGCGCCGCCGGGTCAATCATAGACCAGACACCCGCTGCAGGGACGAAGGTCAAAGCCGGACGCATAATCTATCTGACCATTAACTCAGGTACGTCACCTACCAGAGTGCTGCCGGACATAGCAGATAACTGCAGTCTGCGTGAGGCGCAGGCGAAGTTGCGTGCGATGGGCTTCAAGTTAGGTCCTGTGGAGTATGTTAGCGGAGACATGGACTGGGTCTATGGAGTGAAGTGCCGAGGGCAGAATATTCACGCGGGTGAGCGAGTGCCGCTCGACGTGCCGCTGGTGTTGCAGGTAGGCAAGGATTCGGCTGAGGCTGAGATGGAAGATACAACAGAGGTTGAGGAGAACTTCGACTTCTGACAAAAACAATGATGGAAGAAGGGTTTGACATAAAGCTTGGTGCAGCACCGGCTGACGGCGCTGATACGGGACTTTATGCAGACATTGACGACGACTTCGGCGATGAGCTGGAGCCGTCGTCTGCTCTTTATGAACACAGACGCGTGGTGGCAGACAAGGGGCAGGAACCCCTGCGGGTGGACAAATTCCTGCTTGATCACCTCCGCGACACCAGCCGAAACCGCATACAGAGGGCGGCCGAGGCCGGTTGCATTTACGTGAATGACCGGCCAGTGAAGAGCAACTACAAGGTGAAGCCGCTTGATGTGGTGACGCTGATGCTGGACCACCCGCGAATGGAGGTCGAGATCGAGGCCGAAGACATTCCGCTTGACGTGGTTTATGAAGACGAGGACCTGATGGTGGTGAATAAACCTGCGGGACTGGTCGTCCATCCGGGATGCGGCAACTACCACGGGACTCTTGTAAACGCCATAGCATGGCATCTGAGGGACATGCCCTCATATAACCCGAACGACCCGGGTGTGGGACTCGTTCACCGCATAGACAAGGACACGAGCGGGCTGCTGCTCATCGCCAAGACGGCAGAAGCAAAGACAGATCTCTGCCATCAGTTTTTTGTCAAGAGCACAAGACGCAGGTATAACGCCTTGGTATGGGGCCCTTTTGAAACTGACGAGGGACGTATTGAAGGGAATATAGGCCGCGACCCGCGTGACAGGCAGCGGATGACTGTGTTTCCTCCCGACGGAGAGGTGGGAAAACCGGCGGTGACGCATTGGGCGGTATTGGAGCGTCTGGGGTATGTCACTTGGGTGGAATGCAGGTTGGAGACTGGGCGCACCCATCAGATCCGCGCTCATATGAAACATATTGGTCACCCTCTGTTCTCAGATGAGAAATATGGAGGTACGGAGATACTCAGGGGGCAACCCACTGGCAGTTACCGGCAGTTCGTACGCAACTGCTTTGAAATATGTCCGAGGCAGGCGTTGCACGCACGAACTCTCGGATTCAAGCATCCGCGAACGGGCGAGGAGATGGATTTTACCAGCGAACTGCCTGCCGACCTGATAGCTCTGCTCAAAAGGTGGAGAAACTTAAACCTCACAGCCTCGTAGCTGTGGAAAAGCACCGCTTGGAGGCCGCAATGGGATATTAAGGGGCGGATGGCTGTCGGACCAATGTGTTCAGGACGGCAATCAGCCCAATGTATTTCGGATGCCAGTAAGCCCAAGGAATTCCGGACGACAGTCGGCCTTATGGCAATAGAAACAGAAGTTACAGATTAAAATACTATATAAAAAATGGAAGAACAGCCAGGAAATAAAACCAAGCACTCAGATATTATCCCCACGGACGGGGCTATGGCCGTAAAACCCACAGTGGCGATAGTTTGCGGCGGCGACAGTTCGGAGCACGACGTGAGCTTGCGCAGTGCGCAGGGAATATACAGTTTTTTGGATAAGGAACGCTTTGACGTGTATATTGTGGAAATCACAGGCACGACGTGGGAGGCGCATCTTGACGACGGTTTGAAGGCAAGCGTGAGCCGTGAGGACTTCTCTTTTGAACACTCTGGACGTCGTGTTCACCCCGATTTCGCCTATATAACCATTCATGGCACTCCTGGCGAGAATGGCATATTGCAGGGCTATTTTGACCTGATAAAAATGCCATATAGCACCAGTAGCGTTCTTGTGGAGGCGATGACATTCAACAAATTCACCCTGAATCAGTATTTGAAAGGATTCGGCGTGAGCGTCTCCGAGAGTCTGGTGGTGAGGCAAGGCTATGAGGACCTTGTTACTGACGACGAGATAATCAACCACATCGGTTTGCCCTGTTTTGTGAAGCCTAATGCCGGGGGGTCCAGCTTCGGCGTGACCAAGGTGAAGACTATCGAAGAGCTGCGCCCCGCAATACGTAAGGCGATGAATGAGAGCCCTGAAGTTATGGTCGAGGCCTTTATGCCCGGAACGGAGATCACCTGCGGATGCTACAAGACATCGGTGAAGAGTGTGGTCTTCCCTATAACCGAAGTAGTGACCCACAACGAATTCTTCGATTATGATGCCAAATACAAGGGTGAGGTGGAAGAAATAACTCCTGCCCGCATAAGCGAATCGCTGGCAGAGCGCGTCAGTTTGATAACAAGCAAAATATACGACATCCTCGGCTGTTTTGGCATAATTCGCATAGATTATATAATTACCAAAGTGCAAGGCGAGGACGGTAAGGAGCACGACCGCATAAATATGTTGGAGATAAATACCACCCCAGGCATGACTGTTACCAGCTTCATCCCGCAACAAGTGCGCGCCGCCGGTTTGGATATCAAGGACGTCCTGACAGATATTATCGAAGACAAGTTAGGGAAGAGAGCTTGAGGCGTTTTCGGTTTACTGTTTACCGCATACCGTTTACGGTTTACAGACGGCATAGAGATATGCAATCAGGCATACCCACGTTCTGTAGAGACTAAAGGATATATATTTACCTAAAAAACTACAATTATGTTGAGTACACAGATCCCAGAAGAGTTTAAGGATATCAGACCTTACGCGCCTGACGAGTTTCCTCAGGTATTCAATGAATTGATGGCAGACCGGCAGTTTGTGCAAATTGTGCAGAAGGTGGCGCCCGAAATGGCTGCAAAATTACCCGCCTTCCTTGCCAACATGGCTCAGCCGGGCGGACGCACCATGTCAGCTGTGGATGTTCAGAAGCTATTCTTCTATCCTCTGCTGAAGAAAATAGCGGAGAAATGCAGCCTGGGACTCTCTCTCGTCCTTCCGGAGGGATTCGACCGCGCGCGCAACTACACCTTCGTGACAAATCACCGCGATATAGTGCTCGACTCCGCTTTTCTGTCGTGTCTGCTGGTAGATAACGGGTTTGACAACACGGTGGAGATAGCCATTGGCGACAACCTGCTAATATATCCGTGGATAAAGAAACTGGTGAGAATAAACAAGAGTTTCATAGTACAGCGCTCGCTGCCGCCGCGTCAGGCTTTTGCTGCCAGCGTGGTGATGAGCCGCTACATGCATTTCGCCATAAACCAGAAGCACGAGAATATATGGATTGCACAGCGCGAGGGACGCGCCAAGGACAGCAATGACTGCACCCAGGAAGCCATTCTGAAGATGATGACCCTGGGCGGAGAGGGCGGTATGATAGAGAGACTGAAAGATATGCATATAGTGCCAATGGCTTTGAGCTATGAACTGGACCCTTGTGATTATCTGAAAGCGAAGGAATTCCAGCAGAAGCGTGATATCGAGGGTTTCAAGAAGAGCCGCGAAGACGACCTGACGAATATGCAGACGGGGATATTCGGGGCCAAGGGACATATCTGTTTTGAGGCTGCCCCATGTATAGACGAATGGCTCGACACCCTGCCCGGTGAAATGCCGCGGGGCGAACTCTTCTCCGCTGTGGCAAAGCATATAGACAGGGAGATCCACCGTTCTTATACCCTCTATCCCTTCAATTATATTGCGGCGGACAGAATCGAAGGGACAAACACTCGCGCAGGAAAATACAATTCTGCCGACACGGAAGCTTTTGACAAATATCTGGCACAGCGCCTCTCGCTCATAGACCTGCCGGCTCCGGACACGCAATTCCTAACCGAGCGCATACTGACAATGTATGCCAACCCAGTGTTCAACAACGAGAAAGTTAAAAAGTGAAACGAAACAACGCTATGGGAATGATGAAGCCACAGCATCGGGCATGGGCGCTCTTCCCGCTGGCTCTGTTCCTTGTGTTTCTGCTTGGAGCCTGCGGTAAGGAGGATGAGGCCTACCCGTCGATAGTCACAGAAATGGCTTGCCTTTATACCGACCGCAACGGCCAGATGACACAGATGGTCTTGGATGACGGGACGACCTATGATGTCAGTGGGCAGAAACTGACAGGCTATCATGAGTCTGCTCTGTATAGGGGGGTGTGCGGTTTTGTGCCCGATGGGGCGGGGAAGGCCAAAATATATACATTGTATCCCGTAGGCAATATACGCGAAGCTGGTGACAGCATATCTGAAAAGTATGATTATACTGACGTGAAGAGTATTTGGCGCGGGGGGGCGTTTCTTAATTTCCACCTCTCGCCGATGACGCAGGGAGGCGAGCAGGAGTGGGCCTTCAAGAAGGATTCTGTCTCAACAAATACGTTGGGCGGAACGACTTATTTCATCTCTATCTGCCACGACCAGGGGGATGACCCACAGGCTTACCATGTGAATTATTATGCCAGCATGTTCGTGGATAGCATAGCACAAAACCGCACACCACAGGACAGCATCAACGTGGCTGTGCACACCTTCGACGGCCTGCGCCATTACTGCGTAAGCGGGGAATAAACCGGATTTGCGCTTGGGGAACAAGACACGGTCTTGGCCGGAGTGAGGCCGTTGGACACCTTAGCTTCCTCAGCCTTCTAAACGACAGGTCCCTACTTCGTGCTGGAGGCATCTGCCGACTTCTTCTTTACAATTACTTCTTAGAGTATAGGACCGGGTTGGTGCTTGGGTCATTGTACATTTTCATCTGCTTATAAACCTTCATCCATTTGCGCCCGGCGGAGATGTCGTCGAGCAGCTGGTCGATGGCGGTGCTGAGGTCTTTCTTCTGTTCCAGAAGCACAGCCAGTTTTTTGCTGCAGACATCGATGTGTTCGCGGCTCGCGTCTGTGCGCTCAACCTGCTCCTTCATATGGTAGATTTTCAAACAGAGAATACTCAGCCTGTCAACAGCCCAAGCCGGACTTTCGGTGTTTATGGTGGCGTCGGGTTGGGGAGTGACATCGTGGAACTTGGTATAGAAATAGCTGTCGATAGTTTCAACAAGGTCAGTCCGATCCTGATTGCTTTTATCTATACGCCTCTTCAGCACGAGAGCTTCTGCGGGGTCTATGTTCGGATCGCGGATGATATCCTCGAAGTGCCATTGGACAGTGTCAATCCAGCATTTACGATACAGATCGGCTTCAATTGTGCCAGGGTTGTAAGGGTTGTTGAATGGTTGGTCAACATCGTCCAACTTGTGGTAATCATTGATTGCGCGCTCGAAAATGGGCCACGCTGACTGTGTGAATTTTGTCATAAAAGATATCTTTGATGCCGCGAAGTAAAGCAAATTTTTGTTAATAGCCAAATAATGAAGATTGATTTATGAAAAAATGCTTAACTTTGGGCGCAAAATCTAATGAATTTAACAAAGAACTAAATTATGAAGAGACATTTTATCATTCTATGTTGCCTGATGGCTTGCGTTATTTCCATGCGAGCTCAACGCTTTATGGATAACATGGATCGCGGACTTGTGGCCACGATAGCCATGTCCGGAAGCGGGAATTATGTATCATGGAGAATACTAGGCGAAGAATACTATGACGTAACATATAACCTATATGCCAACGGAAGCAAAATTGCTTCCAATCTGCGTGTGAGCAACTATGTCCACTCCACTGGCAACGCTTCGACCAAATACCAGGTAGCACCTGTGGTACGCGGCGTAGAAGGAGAAAAATGTGCAGAGGTGACCCGCTGGACTGGAATATCCAATCTTGTAAACGGAGTGGGTGACAACCCGCACACGGGTTACCTGGACATCAACTGCCAGCCGGCCGTGAACCGCAACGGAGAGGATGTTACCTCGCAGTATGAGTTCAACGACTGCGTGGCAGCCGACGTGGACGGAGATGGACAGGTGGAGCTGGTATGCAAGCGCAACTTTACAGGCGGCGTCAATGATGCCAACAATAAAAAGAACTTCCACCGCATTGAGATTCTCAAACTCAACGGCACCCGCTTGTGGTGGATAGACCTGGGGCCAAACATGATGGCAGGTCCAGACGAACAGTGGGATGCCGTGGCCTACGACTGGGACATGGACGGAAAGGCAGAAGTGTTGCTCAGAGGTGCTGATAACATGTATGTCCACACGGCGACTGGCCACAATATTGCGGTCGGAAATATGAATTACTATGCTCCGCGCACCCAATATACATGCGAGGGCAACGAATATCTGTTGTATATCAACGGTGAGACAGGAGAGCCCTATGGATGGGACTCCTCAAAGGACACATTCACGCCGATGGCCTATCCGCTCAAGAGATATGAGAGCGGAGAGTCGCAGTCGCTGGCCGTTTGGGGCAAGGACGGCGATGGAGGACACCGCAGCACGAAACACTATTTCGGAGCGCCGTATCTCGATGGCCGCAAACCGAGTATCTTCCTCGGGCGAGGATGCTATACCAGACATAAATTCACAGCTCTGGACGTAAATCCGGAGACTCATGCGCTGACACAGCGCTGGTATTGGAGCAATAACCAAGGGTGGGGCAGCCCATGGTTTGGTAATGGCTACCACAACTTCGGTATCCAGGATGTGGATATGGATGGACGCGATGAGATTGTGTTCGGCTCGATGATCATAGACGACAACGGCAAGGGCCTCTCTACCTCTGGCCTTGGACACGGAGACGCACAACACTGCTCTGATCTGGACCCTTATCGCTGGGGACTTGAGTTCTTTGCTTGCAATGAGGACGAACCGGCGATGAACTACCGCAACGCCACAACATCTGAGATCTATTATAGGATGCAGAGCACTGGCGATGACGGGCGTGCGCTGGCAGGCAATTTCACCAATAGATATCCTGGCAGCATTGGCAAATCGTCGCAGACTGGAGTGCTGAGCCTTACTGCAGACCGTGTGATCGAGGGCCTGGAGGGATATGCGCTTAACTTTCGCATCTATTGGGATGGTGACCTCTGTTCAGAAATCCTTGACAGCCCGGGCACAGCCAAGGCCGCAAAGATAGAGAAAATGGGAGTGGGGCGAATCTTCAATTCTGAGGGTCACCTGAATAACGACTCCAAGAACAACGCCTGCCTTACGGGTGACATACTCGGTGACTGGCGTGAGGAACTGCTGGTTGCAAATGGTACTGGCATGCGTCTTTATACTACGTCGCGCCCCACTACTTTCCGCATTCCGACATTGTGGCACGACCATGGCTATCGCAATGGCATGGTGTGGGAGACGATAGGCTACAACCAACCCCCTCACCCAAGTTTCTTCCTCGGAGAGATGGAGGGCATCACCGAAGCACCGCCATCACTCACCACCACAGGACGCGAACTCATTGCCAATGGAGGAACTATAGGTGCTGACATGAATGGCAAGCAGGTGCTGGTATATGAGAACGAAGACAACAGCGTCGCTATAGCCGACGGCGCAGAACCCTGGGTGGCAGTATTCAATGTACCAGCCTGGATTCAGGGAATGAACGCATCCGAGGTAAGCAGCATTACTGCTCCAAAATATACATACTATAAATGCACAGCCACAGGCGGCGGTTTTGCCGGTTCTACTCGTCTTGTGAAGCAGGGCGAAGGCGAACTCATCCTCCCCGCAGTGGCAATGAAGCATACTGGAAACACCGATGTGTGGAATGGAACACTCACCTTCGACGGAACACTGCTGAACTCTACTCTTTGGCTGAATCGCCACACCACCCTCAACTCAAAGGGCTCCTTCCGCAGAATAAAAGCACAATATAACTCTACAATCCGCCCGGCAGGTGAAGGCACGATAGGAACAATTACTATAGACACACTGAATCTGGGATTCGGTAGCCGCGTGGTGTTCGATCTGAGCACGAATGTCAACGCGGACCAGATTGCGACAAAGGTAATGACCATTGAAACCAAATCATGGCAATATGGTCCAAAGTATCTAGTGCCAGTGTTCGAATTCAACATAGGCACTCAGAATGCACCCGCAAACGGCCGCTACCTGCTCGGCACAGTGGAGAATTTAACCGGAAACATCTCAAACATTGCACTCGAAGGACTGGGTACGAGCAAGAAAACCGTGCTTTCACTCGAGGACGGCAAACTGTATCTCATCGTAGGTGATGTGCGTCAGGCTGGTTCTATAATTTGGAACGGAAATCAGAGCAATCTTTGGGATTTTGGCAGCAGCGAAAACTTCACGCTGGCTTCAGACGCTACTGCAACAAGTGAGTATTTTGTTACGGGAGATGTCGTCACCTTCAATGACAATGCTGCCAAGTTAAGCATTTCCCTGAAGGGAGACCTGGAACCAGACAGCGTCATTGTTGACGGAGAGAAGAACTTCTCTTTCACCGGCAGCGGAGCTCTCGTCGGAAATACGACTCTCGTAAAGCGCGGCAGCGGCAAGCTGACAATAAACACAGACAATACTTACACCGGTGGCACAAGAATCAGCGGTGGCACAGTGGTAGTCACCTCTATAAGTAACGCAAACCAGGCTTATGGCCATCTTGGAGCCGTCAACACCTCGGCCAGTCGTTTTATAATAGAGAACGGAGCAGAGTTGCAGACGAGCGGTGTTGTAACCCAGGGCTCGCCAATGTATATGGTAACTGCCGAAGGCGGCGTAATCAACAACGCGGGTGACTTCGTGGTTAACAAGTCCATCGGAGGTACTTTACTTACGAAGAAGGGCAACGGATGGATGAAACTGAATACCAACAACACCGTGTCACGCTTGGTGATTGCAGCAGGCACAGTGCAGTGTGTGAATTCCACGCAACCAGCTCAGACTGTCGAGTTCCAGGCTGGAATTCTTCTGGAGAATGCCGGCTCTTCATACAATATCGTTGTGCCAAAGGGCAAGACTGGTGTGCAGACCTTGGTTAATAATTCTTCTTACTCCAATTTAATCACTGGTGAGGGAACGCTGACTATCAACTGCCCAGTAGTGGAAGGGACTGGATGGTATGCTACACGCACTCAGATATGTGACGATTTCAGCCAGTTTGAGGGCGTTATCAATGCAGTTGCCACCAGCTCTAAGGATCCCGGCCCGCGCTGGACTCTCAACACCGCAAAAGGCATGCCGAAGGGTACTCTGAACATAGCCGACAACACTACTGTGCAGAATACAGGCAAGGTGTTTGCTATAGGGCGTGTCACCGGCAGCGGCAAACTTGGCGGTTATTCTTCATTCTCAAATGACGGAAGCAGTGGCACAAATACCTGGAAACTGGGCAATGACGATAATTGGGTCCTGAAAGCTATTATAACTTCAAATTCAAACTTCCTGAAGGTGGGAAGCGGAAAGATAAGCACGAATATAGCCAATGATAATACTGGAACTACTGTGGTCCAGGAAGGTGAACTCCACATCAGCGGCAACAACGTGAAACTCGGCACTGGAGCCCTGACCGTGAAGAAGGGAGCTGTCCTGAGCGGCGTTACAAGCGCCACCGGAGCACTAAGCAACAGCTCATATATCATTCAAGGCACCTTGCAGGTTGGTACTTCTGCGGCTTCGACTTCCGGCAAAATCAATTTCGGAGGAACAAATGTCACGTTCGCCAACAACTCCGTACTTCAGCTCGGAATATTGTCAAACAGCACTTATATGACGCTGAACAATATCAACAAACTGAGCATCAATGCCACCATCGAACTGCATTGGAGCGACAGCTGGACGCCGGTAGTGGGAGAGGAATATACACTCTTCACAGATGTGACCACATTGGCCGGAAGCCCGTCGCTCAGTTCTCTTGTTATTGATGCAGAGGCCGGACTCTATTGGGACGACTCGGATTTGGCTGCCAAGGGTGTAATCCGCGTTACTGACCAGGTCCCAGACGCTATCCATGCCGTGAGCGCCAAGAATTTGGACAATTTCGACGGGCCTGTATATGACTTGAATGGTAGGGAGGTGGCTCCCAACTACCAGCGTGTAAGTGGCGCACTCAAATCAGGAGTGTATATAATCAATGGTATGAAAGTTACAGTTAAATAAATCATCAAACTGAATATGAATTTGAAAATCGCAGTCCTGGCAGGCGATGGCATAGGACCTGAAATATCGGCAGTAGGGGTTGACGTTCTCTCTGCCGTTGCGGCCCGCTTCGGGCATAAAGTGACATATGAATATGCCATTTGTGGCGCAGATGCCATTGACAAGGTGGGGGATCCGTTCCCGGAAGAGACGTTCCAAGTGTGTATGTCAGCCGACGCTGTGCTCTTCTCAGCCGTGGGAGACCCGAAGTATGACAACGACCCCACGGCCAAGGTGCGCCCCGAACAAGGACTGCTGGCCATGCGCAAACGCCTGGGCCTTTATGCCAATATCCGCCCTGTTCAGACTTTCGACTGCCTCGTGCATAAATCTCCGTTGAAGGACGAACTGGTGAGGGGTGCTGATTTTATATGCATCCGTGAACTTACCGGTGGCATGTATTTCGGTGAGAAGTATCAGGACAATGATCGTGCGTATGACACAAATGAATATTCCCGCCCGGAGATAGAGCGCATACTGCGCGTCGGATATGAATATGCGCGGCGCAGACGCAAGCACTTGACGGTAGTCGATAAGGCCAATGTGCTTGCTTCATCTCGCCTTTGGCGTCAGATAGCCAAGGAGATGGCACCTATGTATCCGGACGTTCTCACCGATTTCATGTATGTGGATAATGCTTCGATGAGGATGATTCAGGAACCAAAATTCTTCGATGTTATGGTTACTGAAAACACCTTCGGCGATATATTGACAGATGAAGGCTCATGTATAAGCGGCTCTATGGGCCTGCTCCCATCTGCCTCCACAGGCTCACATACTCCTGTATTTGAACCGATCCACGGCTCGTGGCCTCAGGCAAAGGGCAAGAATATCGCAAATCCTTTGGCTCAGGTGCTGTCGGTAGCTATGCTATTCGAATATTTCGGCCTCACAGCCGAGGGGAAGCTGGTTCGCGACGCTGTAAATGCGAGTCTGGATGCCAATGTGCGCACTCCTGAAATCCAGGTCCAGGGCGGTGAAAAGTATGGTACTAAGGAAGTCGGAGCCTGGCTTGTGGATTATATCAGCAGTCATAACTCCTAATAATAATTAATGTACATACTATGAGACGAACACGTGTACTAACAATGATTGTTGCCCTGATTACGGCAACAAATCTCCTGGCACAGGAGGAAGACCTCTCTGCCTATTATGAAGCTGCACAGGCGTACCTGACTTCAGGTGCTATGTACAGAATCAAAACGGAAAAAGGAGGAACCATGTACTATCTTAACAGTTCTGGTTATTTGGTTTCTTCTACTTCTGAAGCTGCCACCTTTGTATTCTCAGAATCTCTAAATTCTGATGGAGCATACCAATCAGGTTGGGACTTAGGATGCAATTTCACCAATCCGAGCTTGAGTGGTGGAAGTACTGGTGATATTGTAAATGAAGGACACATTATTACATATTCTGATTCACGTGACCCATGGGAGCGTCAGGTGTTCTTTTTGAATGATGAAAGGTATGCTGTCCGAGCAACAAATGCCAATAGCACAAATTGGGGAGCAAATACATATTGGGATGTATTTGATGGAGTGTCCTCTACTCTGCCTGAAGCTGGATACTCACTAACTCCAGCTTATGTGTGGCAATTAGAGATGATAGATAACACAACTTTCTTGGCTGACTCGCTTGCTGTGCTTAATGATGAGATAAATGCTTTGATTGTTATAATCGATAACCCCTCCACATATACGGATGATCAGGGTGTGGCAGATAACGTACGCACAAATCTTATGGCAATCCAAGCTTCAGATTATACAACTCTTGATGAGATAACTGAGGCTCGCAATCAGGTTAGGGCGCAGGCTAGAATATTCTTCGAGGGTATAACTGTGTTAGAAGACATCGATGTAACCAAATACTATATCACAAACTCAACGCCAACAGCAAGTTTTAATGGTTGGAATATTAGCGATGGTGCCACACCGGACGCTACGAACAATGTAGCTGAATACTGGAACAAATCTGGGGCTACCATCACTCAAAGTGTAACTCTGCCTGCGGGTTCATATCGTCTCTCTGTTCAGGCATTCACACGTACAGATATGTCTGCGCTCTTATATGCCAATACGGATCAGATGAATATCGTCACGGTCTCTAGTACTGAGGTGAATAATAGGGCGCAGGCTGCTACTTGGTTCGATTCTGGCAATGGCGTTAATCAACTGTACTTTAATCTAAGTGAAAGTACCCCTGTCACAATCGGACTGAAAGCAGACGAGACTACCAGTGACCACTGGCTCGGTTGGCGCAGCTTCAATCTAGAACGTGTAGCTCAGACGAGCAATCCACAGCCTAATATAAATACACATTATGTATATTATATGGTTGATGATACCATCTGGTACACAGATTCAGTCGAAGTTGGCACAACCATCGTTCCGCCAGCAGATACTCCTTTCAAGGACGGATTCACATTCACAGGTTGGAACGGCCTTGTTGATGTTATGCCGGATGCAGACGTGACGGCTATGGCTGAGTTCACTCAAACTAAGTTCGCCTTGACTTGGATTCTTGAGGGCGGCGACGAGCCTTTCAACCAAGTGGATTCCCTGACGTTCGGCGACCCGATAACGACTCCTGCTGTTCCCGAGAAGGTCGGTTATTCAGTCAGATGGGACAACGTGCCCGCAACGATGCCAGAAAGCGACATTGAGATTCATGGTTTCTATGAGGCCAGGAAGTACGCCATAACCTACTATCTTGATAACCAATACCTGCAGACGGACAGCGTCGTATATCAGGCGCCGATTACGCCACCGGAGGTTAACCCGGAACCGAATATAACGTTCAATGGTTGGCAGAATCTTCCTGAGTTTATGCCAGCTGAGGATCTGGTTATCTATGGCGAGACATCCGCGACCCGATATGCTCTTACTTGGATGCTCGAAGGTGGTGACGAGCCATACAACAAGGTGGATTCGTTGGTTTTCGGTGCCCCCGTAACTCCTCCGACAGATGTACCTGAGAAGGTCGGCTATTCAGTAAGATGGGACGGTCTGGTTGAGACGATGCCTGGCAACGACATTGAGATTCATGGTTTCTATGAGGCCAGAAAGTACGCCATAACCTACTATCTTGATAACCAAATCCTGCAGACGGACAGCGTCGTATATCAGGCGCCGATTACGCCACCGGAGGTTAACCCGGAGCCGAATATAACGTTCAATGGTTGGCAGAATCTTCCTGAGTTTATGCCAGCTGAGGATCTGGTTATCTATGGCGAGACATCCGCGACCCGATATGCTCTTACTTGGATGCTTGAAGGTGGCGACGAGCCATACAACAAGGTGGATTCGTTGGTTTTCGGTGCCCCCGTAACTCCTCCGACAGATGTACCCGAGAAGGTCGGCTATTCAGTAAGATGGGACGGTCTGGTTGAGACGATGCCCGGCAATGACATTGAGATTCACGGCTTCTATGAGGCCAATAAGTACGGCATAACCTACTATCTCAACGGTGAATATCTGCAGACGGACAGCATAACATATCAGTCGCCGATTACGCCGCCCGAGGTTAACCCTGAGCCGAATATGACGTTCAACGGTTGGCCGAATCTTCCCGAGTATATGCCAGCTGAGGACCTGACGATCTACGGTTATACCTCAGAGACTCTCTATGCTCTCACTTGGATGCTTGAAGGCAGTGACGAGCCATTTAACCAAGTAGATTCCCTGACTTACGGAACTCCCATCACTACGCCGATAGTACCTGATAAGGTAGGTTATTCAGTAAGATGGGACGGTCTGCCCGCAACGATGCCCGGCAACGACCTTGAGATTCACGGCTTCTATGAGGCTAACAGGTACCGTGTCAACTACTACATAGACAACATATTATACCAGACTGACAGCGTCACATATCAGATGCCGATAGAGACTCCGGAGGTTATGCCGCAGGAGAACCAGACCTTCAGCGGCTGGAAGAATGTTCCCGATTTTATGCCTGCAGAAGACATTGATATCTTTGGAACTTTCTCCGCTACTCAGTACGCCTTGACATGGATGCTCGAGGGTGGCGACGAGCCTTTCAACCAAGTGGATTCCCTGACGTTCGGCGATGCTGTCACTATTCCTGATGTTCCTGAGAAGGTCGGCTATTCAGTAAGATGGGACAACGTGCCCGCAACGATGCCGGGCAACGACCTTGAGATTCATGGTTTCTATGAGCCCAGAAAGTACAGTGTGACCTATTATGTCGATGGCAACTTCCTGCAGACTGACAGCGTCACATACCAGATGCCGATTCAGACTCCCGAGGTTATGCCGCAGGAGAACAAGACCTTCAGCGGGTGGCAGAACGTACCAGAGCTGATGCCTGCCGAGGATCTGAATATCTATGGCTACTTCACCGAGACTCTCTACGCTCTCACCTGGATTGTTGAGGGCGGCGACGAGCCTTACAACAGAGTCGATTCTCTGGCCTTCGGAGCCCCGATTATTATTCCGAAAGATCTCCCCGAGCTTACAGGCCACTCAATCAGATGGTCAGGTATTCCCGAGACTATGCCGGGCGGTAATCTTGATATTCACGGTATCTTGGAGCCCAACAAGTATGCAGTCAACTACTACATCAACGGCGAGTACTTCCAGACCGACAGCGCCACTTACGGCCAGCCTATTCAGACCATCGACGTTCAGCCGCAGCCGAATATGACCTTCAGCGGATGGATAGATGTTCCCGAGTTTATGCCTGCGCACGATGTCGAGATCAACGGCTCATTCACTACTACTATTGTCAAGCTGACTTGGAGAGTTGAGGGTCAGGAGCTGATAGAGATCACAGATAGCCTGACTATCGGCGCAACCATCACTCCGCCCACGAATATTCCTGAGCATGAAGGTTACACCTTCGCTTGGAACGAGTATCCCGCTACGATGCCTGCCTCAGACCTCACCGTCTTAGGCCACTACACTCCGAACTCGTATGTTCTGCGCTTCGTAATTGACGGAGTACAAATCGACAGTATCCTGGTTGCTTACGGTTCGAAGGCTGAACCCATTCAGGCACCAGTGCGCCAAGGCTTCACCTTCAACGGCTGGACGGGTCTGCCCGATTCGATGCCTGCCCACGATGTGACTGTTACTGGCTCTTACACCATCGACGAACCGATTATCCGTGTCGATGATGTTGTTTATCAGTACGACGAGCAGTCTCAGGGCTACCAGATCTCAACCGTTGTTTATGACGAGGATGTCAAGGAGGTTACTATTCCGCAGGAGGTCAACGGTCACCCGGTTGTTGGTGTGGCTGAAGGCGCTTTCGCAGGAAAGACAGACCTGACCGTTCTGAACTGGAACAGCGAGGCTCCTGTTGATGCCAAGTGCTTCGGCACTCCCGAGAGCCACGGAAACCTGCTGGTATTCGCTCCCGCCGGAGTGGAGGTCAGCTATGCCGGTAACGTGATTCAGGACGGCGTCGCCGCCAATCTCACCCTCTACGACCAGCGTCCGTTCGCCAGCACGCAGGCCTTCACAGCCCACCGCGTCACCATCGTGAAGGAGTTCACCAAATCCACCTACCCGGGTGTTACTAGCGGTTGGGAGACCATCGTCCTGCCGTTCGACGTGCAGAGCATCGAGAGCGAGGAGAAGGGACGTATCGTGCCGTTCGGAGTAGATGAGGGAGACACGACCAATACCGATACACCTCACTTCTGGCTGGCTGAGATGACACCGACTGGCTTCGCCCGTGCCACCAGCATCCGTGCCAACGTGCCGTATATCATCTCGCTGCCTAACAGCGAGAAATATACACCAGAGTATAATCTTACTGGCAATATAACCTTCGTGGCATACAACGTGACTGTTCAGCCTTCATCCGGAGCCGTGGCTCAAGAAGGTCCGCAGTTCGGCTTGCAGCCCACCTATTCCGGCGCTCTGGCTTCCGATTCTGTCTTTGTTCTGAATGACGAACCTTACACTATAGATGGACACACCTATCCTGCCGGTTCTGTATTTGTGCGCAGCAGCCGTGCTGCCCGCCCGTTCGAAGCTTACACTTATGCAAATGCATCAAGTGGCGGCAGCGTGAAGGGCTATATCACGATAGACGAGATGGCAACAGGCCTTCAGTCGATTCAAGGCTCAGCCCCCGGCATTCATGCTGGCGACGGCTCTTTGTATGACCTGAGCGGCCGAGTCGTAGGAAATGGCACGCATACCCTGCGTAAGGGCCTCTACATCCGAAATGGCCAAAAGATTCTGGTGAAATAAGCCCCACATATTCATATTACATCTGCCTCCGGCCGCCCAGCGCCAGCCACATCCGTAAACGGTAAACACCGCTCTGCGGCCTCCCAACCCTTAACCTTTACCCGCCGCCCCTCGCCATTCGGAGAGGGGTCGGGGGTGAGGCCATTAAAAACTCACATCCCAACTTGTCCACTAAAGTATCAACTCGTTAACTTGTCAACTCGTCAATTTGAATTCTTAATAAACTCAAGGATTTCGGCAGCTTGTTTCACACTTGTGACAGGTCGTATGAGCATGGAGCGGCGCCCGTTAGTCTCTTCCAGTCGGCAGTCGGCCGGATGCATGGAGAAATAACTTATAATCTTTCCGAATGCTTCACTTTGGAAGAAGGGGCTATTGTCGTCCTTGATGAAATACATCCGCATTCGCGAAGCTTTCAGAATCACACGTTCTGCTCCGAAATACTTGCCCAGGCGGCGCAATTTGACTACACGGATGAGTTCCTCGCCCTCCTTGGGGATGGGACCGAAGCGGTCTTCCATCCGTTTGCGGAAGGCTTCGATGGCTTCGTCGGTCTCCAGACTGTCCAATTCGCGATAGAGTAGCATGCGTTCGGATGCTCCGGGAACATATTTGTCGGAGAAATACATCTGCAGGTCGCTCTCCAACTGGCATTCGTCAACGAAATCTTCGCCAGTGACTGTCTCCCCTTCGGCCATCTGCTGTTCGAACAACTCCTTGAATTCTTCGTTGCGCAGTTCTTTTACTGCCTGGGAGAGGATTTTCTGGTAGGTCTCATAGCCTAAGTCTGCGATGAATCCGCTCTGTTCTGCCCCCAGCAGGTTCCCGGCTCCGCGAATGTCCAGGTCCTGCATGGCTATGTGTATTCCGCTGCCGAGGTCTGAGAAGTTCTCTATTGCTTGCAGCCGTCGGCGCGAGTCCTGCGGTAGCGCAGCCAAGGGGGGCGCAAGGAGATAGCAGAAGGCTTTCTTGTTAGATCGTCCCACACGTCCGCGCATCTGATGCAGGTCGGAGAGGCCGAAGTTGTGAGCTGCGTTTATGATTATCGTGTTGGCATTGGGAATATCCAGTCCGCTTTCGATAATTGTTGTGGAAATGAGGACGTCATAGTCGTAGGCGGCGAAGGCAGTCATAATTCGCTCCAGCTCGTCGGGCGGCATCTGTCCGTGGCCTATAGCCACGCGTGCGTCGGGGACGTATTTCCGCACCATCTGCTCCAGTTCGGTAAGTGAGGAGATGCGGTTGCTCACGATAAATGTCTGTCCGTTGCGGCTCATCTCGAAGTTGATGGCCTGCGCTATGATGTCGGCAGAGAAGGTGTGCACCTCTGTCTGAATGGGATAGCGGTTGGGCGGCGGCGTCTGGATTACGCTGAGGTCGCGCGCTCCCATCAGCGAGAATTGCAGGGTGCGGGGAATAGGTGTGGCGGTGAGGGTCAGCGTGTCAACATTGGTTTTCATCTGACGCAATTTTTCTTTTGTCGCTACGCCGAATTTCTGTTCCTCGTCAATAATCAGGAGCCCCAAATCCTTGAACTTGACGTTTTTGCCAATCAGCTTATGTGTTCCGACGAGGATGTCTATGCGTCCCGTAGCGAGGTCTGCCAAGAGCTCGGTAGTCTGTTTGCCGGTGCGTGCGCGAGTCAGATAATCCACTCTGACGGGGAAGTCTTTCAGGCGCTCGCTGAAGGTGTGGAAATGCTGGTAGGCAAGCACTGTGGTCGGAACCATGACAGCCACCTGCTTGCCGTCCACGGCCGCCTTGAAGGCAGCACGCACAGCCACCTCTGTCTTCCCGAAGCCCACGTCTCCGCAAACAAGCCTGTCCATCGGGCGGGCTCGCTCCATATCGGCTTTGACATCGTTGGTTGCTTTCAGCTGGTCCGGGGTATCCTCATATAGAAAGGATGCCTCCAGCTCGTGTTGCATCACGTCGTCCGGACTGAATTTGAAGCCTTTCTCCTCGCGGCGCCGTGAATACAGTTTTATGAGGTCGCGCGCAATATCTTTTATCTTCGTCTTGGTGCGCTCTTTCATGCGCTCCCAAGCCCCGGTGCCGATGCGGCTTATGCGCGGTGGTTCGCCCTCCTTGCCCTTGTATTTGCTTACCTTATGGAGGGAGTGGATGCTGACGAAGACCACGTCGTCGCGGTCGTAGGTAATCCTAATCATCTCCTGATAGGTGGTTTTCCCATCGGCCGCGGTGACTGGCACGCGGGCGAGTCCGCCGAAACGCCCTATGCCATGGTCAACATGGACTACGTAGTCGCCGATTTCAAACTCCTGCAGTTCTTTGAGTGTAAGAGCAACCTTGCCGCTTCTGGCGCGCTCGCTTCTGAGATTGTATTTATGGAATCGGTCGAATATCTGATGGTCTGTGAAAAGGCATATTTTCAGACGGTTGTCGGTGAATCCGGCATGGATGGTCTTATCTACTGGAGTGAAGGGGAGCGGCTGTGGCCTCTCGTCGAGGATGGCTTTGAGGCGGTCGTTTTGTTTCTGGCTGTCAGCCAGGATGTATATTTTGTAGCCCTGTGAGAGATATGTGGTCAGAGATTGAGTCAGGAGTTCAAAATTCTTGTGGAAGATGGGTTGTGCGGTGGTGTCGAATGCAATGCTGACAGATGATTTACTCCGGTCTTTGGAAGCCCATTCGATGCGGCGCAAGCCGCTGATTCCCTTGGCAAAGAGGGTGGTTTCAGTGAGCAGTTCCTCTTTCTTGAGGGCGCTCCCCTGTCTGTCGTCTGCATCTGCAGCCGCGCCGGAGGCCCTGTATCTGTTCTGCGCCGCCTCTTCGATCAGCGCCTGCTGGGAGAAGCCTTCCTCCCAGACTTTGCCTACGCGTTCCACTATATATACGGCGTCGCTGCATACGAGGGTAGTTTCTGCCGGCAGCAGTTCGGCAAGCGGGACTCTGTCGTCAGTGTTGGCAGACATCTCGGGCACCAGCGTTATCTGCTGGCGGCGGTCGCGGCTCAGCTGGGTCTCAACCTCGAAGGTGCGTATGGAGTCGATTTCATCTCCGAAGAAATCCAGACGGAAGGGGTATTCGCTGCTGAAGGAGAAAACGTCGATCAGCGAGCCGCGAACGGAAAACTGGCCCGGCTCATAGACGTAGTCAGTGCGGTTGAAACCGAAGGTTATCAGCGTCTCAGCAACGAAATCGAGGCTGATGTTTTCGCCCTCGTTTATAGTCAGCGTCTGTGCGTCGAGCTGTTTTTGTGATACCACGCGTTCGGCAATGGCGTCCGGGTGGCTCACTATGAAGAGCGGCTCCTGCTGGCGCTCGGACTTGCCCAGACGAGTCAGCACCTCGGTGCGCAGAATCTCGTTGGCGGCATCGCGCTGCCCGTATTTCACGGCGCGGCGGAATGAGGAGGGGAAGAAGAGCACTTTGCGGTCGCCTAGCAGTTGCACGAGGTCGTGGTAGAAATAGCCGGCCTGCTCTCCGTCGTCCAAAACGAACATAAATACCGCAGCTCCGAGTGCTGCCGAGTCCGAGGCGGCCAGACCGGCGAAAGCCAAAGCTGCAGCAGAACCCTGAAGGCCGCTCAGGCGTATCTGGCTCCTCTGATTCCCTGCCAGCGCCTTAGCCAAGGCTTTCACCTGCGGGTGTCGCGCATATATATTCAGTATCTCTTGTATCTCCATGTTTACCGGGCTAAGGGCAGCACCCTGAGCTCATGATAATTATTCTTCTTCGAGATGTGACATGAGAGCCAGCATGTGGTCGCGCAGTTGAGCTGCGGTGACGAAATCCAGACTCTTGGCAGCCTCCTGCATCTGTTTGCGCAGTTTGTCGATTGTCTTCCGCAGCTCGTCCTTCGACATGTATTCTGCTTCGGCCTCTGCTACCAGCTGCGTGCGTGCAGTCTCCGCAGTGTCCGGCCCTACATAGGCGCGACGGTCGCGGGCAGTCTCGGCGCTCTCTCCGGCCGAGATGAGATTTCCCATCATGCGGTCCTTGCGTATCTGTGTGGGTGTGATGCCGTGTTCGGCGTTGTATCTGAGCTGCTTCTCGCGGCGGCGGTTGGTCTCGTCGATGGTCTGTCTCATCGAACCGGTGATGCTGTCTCCATACATTATAGCTTTACCGTTGACATTGCGGGCCGCGCGCCCCACGGTCTGAGTCAGTGAGCGGTGGTTGCGCAGGAAGCCCTCCTTGTCGGCATCCAGGATGGCCACGAGGCTCACCTCGGGCAGGTCGAGGCCCTCGCGCAGCAGGTTGACACCGACCAGCACATCGAAGGCGCCGCTTCGCAGGTCGTCCATGATTTTCACCCGTTCGAGGGTATCTACATCGCTGTGGATATAGCGGGCTTCGACGCCGTTGTTCATCAGGTATTCAGTAAGTTCCTCAGCCATGCGTTTTGTAAGAGTCGTCACCAGGGTGCGCTCGTCGGCCTCAATGCGCTTCTGGATTTCCTCCATTAGGTCATCCACCTGATTCGTGGTCGGGCGCACCTCAATCACCGGGTCCAGCAGTCCTGTCGGACGAATTACCTGTTCGACAACGATGCCCTCGCTCTGGGCCAGCTCGTAGTCGGCGGGCGTTGCACTCACATAGATGACCTGATTCACCATCTGCTGGAACTCCTCGAATTTCAGCGGACGGTTGTCGAGCGCCGCCGGCAGCCGGAATCCGTATTCCACGAGATTGGTCTTGCGTGAGCGGTCGCCTCCGTACATGGCGCCGATCTGCGGAACGCTGACATGACTCTCGTCGATGATCATCAGGAAATCTTTTGGGAAGAAGTCTAGCAGACAATAGGGTCGTGTGCCCGGTTTCCTGCCGTCGAAATAACGGCTGTAGTTCTCTATTCCCGAACAGTGGCCCAGCTCGCGGATCATCTCCATGTCGTAGGTCACGCGCTCGTGAATGCGCTTGGCCTCGAGGGTCTTGCCCATGCTCTCGAACTCGTCCACTCTTAGGGTCAGGTCGTCTTCTATCTGATGGATGGCGGCCAGCGTCTGGTCCTTGGTGGTCATGAACAGGTTGGCGGGATAGATTTTATATTCTTCGTAGGTGCCGATCCGCATCATGCTCACGGCATCCACCTCTTCTATGGAGTCTATTTCATCGTCCCAGAATGTCACGCGCAACAGATAATCCGAGTAGGCAAGAGAAATATCCACCGTGTCGCCTTTCACGCGGTATTCGCCACGTTCGGGAGCCATGTCGTTGCGGGTATATAACGAGTCGTTGAGGCGGCGCAACAGGACATTGCGGTCGAGCAGCATGCCTCGTTTCAAAGCAATAACATTCTCGTAGAATGCCGAGGGGTTTCCCATGCCGTAGATGCATGAGACGCTGCTCACGACAATCACATCCTTGCGCCCGGACAGCAACGCCGATGTGGCGGCCAGACGCAGCTTGTCTATCTCGTCGTTGATGGCCAGGTCCTTCTCTATATAGGTGTCAGTCTGCGGGATATATGCCTCGGGCT
The DNA here is from genome assembly GCA_024699495.1 of Bacteroidaceae bacterium. GTDB lineage: Bacteria > Bacteroidota > Bacteroidia > Bacteroidales > Bacteroidaceae > Physcousia. The sequence goes on from JAILPK010000045.1 coordinate 69,058, forward strand.
GGTAATAGTCGTAATATGACACATAATATTCCACGGCGTTGTTGGGGAAGAATGCCTTCATCTCGCCGTAGAGCTGAGCCGCCAGCGTCTTGTTGTGGCTGAGGATGAGCGTCGGTCTGCCCACATTCGCAATCACGTTGGCCACAGTGAATGTCTTTCCCGAGCCCGTAACTCCGAGCAGGGTTTGAGCGGGCACGCCGCTGAGGATCCCGTCGGTGAGCTGCTGTATGGCCTCGGGCTGGTCGCCAGTGGGTTTATATTTCGATATGAGTTCGAATTTACTCATTGTTATAGTCTGAGGTTTGAAGTCTAAAGTCTGAGGTCTGGGGGCGATGTAATATGTAATATGTGGAGCTGCGGGGAGGGCCGCAGGTTAATGGTTGGGCGGCCGGAGGCCGCAGAGCGGCGTTTACTGTTTACGGCTTGCCGTTTACGGTTGTGGCTGGCGCGATGTGGTGACCTTGGGACGAGGTCTGAGGGCGCTCTTAAATAAAAATGCGCGCAAAATTACAGCTTATTTGCTTAAAAGCCAAAAAAATCGCTACTTTTGCAATATGAAACGTCTTTTGTCCCTTGTTTTATCTCTGCACGTGCTCACAATCTCTGCTCAGCATATCACGTGGGAGGCCTTCCTCGAGCAACTGACCGAGGAGCAGGCGATGCGCGGCGAAGACATAATGGAAACTCTTGGTGACGACGCCCAATGGGCCGATTTCATCGAAGAACTGAATGAACTGCACGAGCATCCGATAGATCTCAACTCAGCTACGGAAGAGGACTTCGCACGAATGTTCTTCCTCTCGGATGAGGCAGTCGAGGGTATTCTGCGCCATCGCGACTATTATGGCCACATTCGTTCTGTGAGCGAACTGGCTGTAGTGGAGTCGGTCAGTTGGCGTGAGCGGCAGCTGCTCCATCTCTTTACCTATGTTAATCCTCAGGAGGAGGAATATTCAGACAGGTGGGATTTCTCCTTAGCCCGCAGCGAGGTTACGGCCGACGTGTCCGTCCCGCTGTATAAGCGCGACGGGTGGCCCTGGGCCCGGGGAATGGCCAACAGAATTCGGTGGGATTACAAACTGTCTCATCATCTGCAGGTGGGAGTTCGCGGTGAGAGCGACGCCGGCGAGCGTATGTTCTGCCGTAAGACTCCTCTGTGGGATGCTCTCGGCGTTTATGCATCCCTCACAACGAAAGGGTGGATGCAGAACCTGTTAGTAGGGGATTACAAGGCTTCTTTTGCCGAGGGAGTTGTGGTTGGACATAGTTTCAGGTTCGGTAAGATGATGGGCTCTCAGTGGCGAAATCCCTCCGGATTAAAAGTTCACCGCTCTGCGGACGAAGTAAACTTTTTTCGCGGCGCAGCAGCTGATTTCCGACTCGCCAGCCACTGGACTCTCTCCCCCTTTTTCTCCTACAGACGTCTCGATGCGGTAATCCAGCCGGACAACTCTATCAATAATCTGATATCAAGCGGTCTGCATCGCACAGACAACGAACTGAGCCACCGGCGAACGGTGGGCAGTATGGTTGCCGGAGGGCATATAGAGTGGTCTAGCAATGGGTGGTCGGCGGGTATGACCGGCCTCTTTCAGCGCTATGACCACCAATTCCTGCCCGGCTCCTCACTCTACCAGCAGATTGCACCCCAGGGACATCAGTTCGGGGCCGTGTCGCTAAACTACGCATACCGTCGGCGACCGTGGCTCTTCAGCGGGGAAACAGCACGCAGTTTCACGGCCGGCAAGGACGGGTGGGCCCTGCTCCACCGCGTAGCATGGAAAGCCAGCTCCGCCATTCAACTGGCGGCCATCCATCGCTTTTATTCACAATATTATTTCTCCCCCTATGGCAATTCTTTTGGGGAGAATTCCAAAAACCAGAACGAGAGCGGTCTGTGTCTAATGGCCGATGTCAACTGGGATAACTCCTTCGCTCTCTCTGCCTGCGCAGATGTATTTTATTCCCCCTTCCCGAGATATTCCATGACCCGCTCCAGCCGCGGCGGCGAGGGTATGCTGCAAGCCTCGTGGCAGGGGCGCAGACACGGTATTTGTGTGACTTACCGCATCAAGAGTAAGGAGCGCAGCGACGCCCGCTATTGGAGCCATCGGATCAGGGGTGCCTGGTCATATCAGCCCTCAGAGATATGGGGCTTTCAGGCCTCGGCACAGACTCATCTATACAGAACTTCGGGCAGCACCTCTTTGGGGTACGCCCTCATGGGCACTTCGCGTCTCACGGCCAAGAGGTGGCAGTGGCGCGCGATGTTAAGTTTTTTCCACACCGACGACTTCTACAGCCGCATCTATTTCTATGAGCCGAATCTTATTCAGACGTTCAGTTTCCCGGCTCTCTTCTACCATGGAGCGCGTCTGGCTTCAACCCTACGCTGGCAGTCGGCCTCAGATATATGGATGGTGGAGACAAAGTTCGGGACCACCCGCTATTTCAACCGCGACGAGATTTCCTCCGGCCCGACAAGAATTGCCTCCCCGTGGAAATCAGATCTGCAGATTCTCGTGCGTGTCCGCTTCTGACATGTTTTACGCTCTCTTATCTGACATATTTTACGCTCTAATTATATTAAAAACATGCCTTACACGCCTGCGCAAAACATTATAAATAGTAAATTAATCGTAATTTCAGAGCTCTTATTTGGCAGTTTCACTCAAAAAGACTACTTTTGCGCCCGATTTGGATCATTTTTATGAGAAGATTATTGATATTGACAGCCGTGAGCCTCGTGTTGCTCTCCTCTTGCGGAGAATACAACGCGGTGCTTAAATCTTCTGACTACGAGTATAAATACGAGGTGGCCAAAGCCTGCTACGTAAAGGGAGAATATACCCATGCGACAGACTTGTTCAGCGAACTGCTGACTACGATGAAGGGGACGGCCAACGGAGAAGAATGTCTGTTTATGATGGCCATGAGCGCATATATGGACGGCGATCTGGAGAGCGCGGCTACAGCATTCAAGAAATATTATGCCAGCTACCCGCGTGGCTACTATGTAGAGCTGGCACACTATTACAGCGGCATGGCACTCTACGACGGCGCGCCCGATGCACGCCTCGACCAAACCACCACACGCAAGGCCATCGATGAGCTACAGCTCTTCCTCGACCGCTATCCCAACACCCGACTGAAAGCACAGACTCAGCAGATGATTGAAGAACTACAGGACCACCTGCTGGAGAAGGAATACTTGGCTGCAAAACTCTACTACGACCTGGGCTCATACGTGATGAATACCATGGGTCGCGGGTCGGTATCTAACTACGAGTCGTGCATTGCCACATGCGAGAATGCCCTGAGGGACTACCCCTATGCCACTCCGCAGCGCCGTGAGCAGTTATCGATAATGATCCTCCGCAGCCGTTATCGTCTGGCCCGCCAGAGCGTTGAGGAGAAGCGGTTGGAGCGCTATCGCCAGACCATAGACGAGTATTATGGCTTTGCCAACGAGTTTCCCGAAAGCAAATATCTGAAAGAGGCCCAAGGCTATCTTACTAAAAGCCAAAAAGCCCTAAAAGGGCAGGTGGATGAAGAGGGCACCTGAGGTCTGAAGTTGGACTGGCGCAGAGAGGTGAAGCTGCTTCACCATACAGAACAGGCGGCTGCGGTCTGAGGCTAAGAACCGGAGGCTCAAGTTGAGAGTAGAGAGTTGAAAGACTTTAACCTTAACGCTAACAAAAAACTTGTTGTCTTGTTGTCTTGTTGACTCAAACTCAAGAACTTAAAAACTCAAAAACATATAAATTTCACATAATGGATTACAAGAAATCAAACGCACCAACAAACACTGTCACTCGCAACATTATGGAGCTGGCAGAAGAGACAGGCAACATCTATGAGAGCGTGGCTATCATTGCCAAGCGTGCTAACCAGATTGCCGTTGACCTCAAGCAGGAGCTCTCCAAGAAACTGCAGGAGTTCGCTTCCACCAACGATAATCTCGATGAGGTGTTTGAGAACCGCGAGCAGATCGAAATCAGCCGTTTCTATGAGAAACTGCCGAAGCCGACACTGATTGCCACCCAGGAGTTCATCGAAGGCAAAGTATATTTCCGCAACCCTGCGAAGATGCAGGATGAGGACGACTTCTAAATCCGAAGACTTATGTGGCAACGGATTCAGACCTTGTGGCTCGTGCTGGCAGCGCTCTTGTGCATCGTGTGTCTCTCTTTGCCTATAGGCAGATTCATTGATGCGCGGGGCGAAGAGACAGCAACGCTCTATAACCTGTGGGTGCATGTCCCAACTGCCCGCCCTGCAATCGGTATGCCGATGGCAGAAGCAGCAGAACCGGTGCTTCAGACAGAGGCCGCCGGCTCACATCTGTTCACACCATGGGCTTTGTTCGCACTGCTTCTTATCGTCGCCACAAGTCTCATCGCAGATATCTTCCTCTTTCAGCACAGACTGGTTCAGAGCAGACTGGCTATGCTGTGTTGCATACTCCTTATAGCCTGGTACGGCGTCTATACATTCTTTGCCATGATGCTCGCCGAGCGCTTTATGGCCGACTTCCAACTGACGCCCTGGGCAGCACTGCCCGCCATGGCCTGCATATTCAGCTATCTGGCCTTCCGCTCCATATTGAAAGACGAGATGCTGGTACGCTCTCTCGACAGACTCCGTTAGGAGCCGTCCCCCCCTGTACTCCGTTGTCAGGGGCTGTTTTTTTGCATCGCGGCCCTTCATGGGCCGCTTCGCTCCAAACCGGTGTTTAATCCCACTTACAGTCTATGAGTTTGAAAGATATGACATCCTCTGTGCGCGCAGCCGTCCTCACCCTTGCGGATGGATTCCGGAATTCTCTCTCTGCCCTCCGGCTTCAGAGAGCTTGGGGGCTGGCTATTCTTCTTTCTTTTTGCCTTAACCTGCAGGCCAAGCCCATAAAGATGGGTGTGTTGCTCCCACTGAAGGAGAACAATAACCGCAGCGCACGCATGGTGGAGTTTTATCAGGGCATGCTCCTGGCTGTTGACAGCCTCAAACAACAGGGCTTGAGTGTAGATATAACCACGTTCAACACCGGCAACACGCCGTCGGACATGGACACCCTGCTCTTCAGGAACGACCTCTCCGACATGGACATAATCTTCGGCCCGTTCTATGTGTCACAGATTCCTGTTCTTGGCGATTATTGCCACAGGCATAATATATGGCTCGTCAACCCTTTTGCTGCCCCCGCAAATCTTGTCAAAGGCAGTCCGCGCCATTGCCAGGCCTTTGCCACTCAGACCATAAGCCAGGAAGAGGCTGTGTGGCTCACCACTACCCAGTTTGCCGACTACAATTTCATTCTCGTTGATGCCAGGGACAAAAACGCCGAGGGAAACAGCTTCACTGAGACCTTGCGCAGCCGCCTCTCGCAGCAGGGGATATATATGCGGCCCATGCCTCTCGAAGCCGACGAGATGTCTATGGATCAGGCCATGAACAGCTTGAAAAACAACATGGTGGTGCTCAACAGCCCCGACATAAAAGCACTGAACACGCTGTTGCCCCACCTGAAAGAGTATAAACGCGCACATCCCGAAGTGAATATCAACCTGCTCGGATACCCCGACTGGCAAGCATATACAAACACCCTGCTTACCGATTTTTACTATTTCGGCACGTATATCTACAGCCCTTTTTACCGCAACCCGCTCGACCGCCGGTCGTCTGATTTTGAGCGCACATTCATCCGCTGGTTCCACCGCCCGATGATGTCCACTTACCCCCGGTATGCAATGATGGGATTCGATCTCTGCTATTATTTCCTTCGTGGGTTGCAGCTGTATGGCGAAAAATTGGACGAAAAACTGCAGAGCATTCCAGCCAGACCCTTCCAGAACGACTTCTGGTTTGTGCGCTCAGAAGAGGGGAGCGGATTTCAGAACCACCACACCCAGCTGATTCATTACGCGCCCGACCAGACTATCCAACTGCTCATCCGCACTAAACCCTGATGTCCACAGCACTCTCTTCCCAACACACATCTCATCTGCGCTAAATCCTGACGCCCACAGCCCTCTCTTCTCAACACACATCTCTTTCGTGCCGCCATCCTGTTACCTCAAGTCCACTAATACAGTCTAACACTCGTATCAAATCCGCATTCCTCCTCTGCATATCTCGAATCCCCAATCAGTAATAGTTACGTGAAACAACTCATCCCCCTTATATTATTAATGTTCGCGAGTATTAATATGCGCGCGCAAGTGGGTGATTTACGCAATGATTTCATGGTGGGTGTCAACGGAGGATATGTGATAAGCCGCGTCTCGTTCGACCCGACCGTCAAGAAGACATGGCATGGAGGCCCTTCCTTCGGCGTCACTCTCCGCTATACTAGCGAGAGATACTTCAGCGCGATATGCAGTCTTCAGGGAGAAATCAATTTCGCACGTCTGGGATGGACAGAAGTAATCGAAACAAGCACTGACACCTACAGCCGCGACCTCAACTATATCCAGATGCCATTTCTGGCTCGTCTGGCTTGGGGCCGAGAGTTGCGCGGGGCACAGTTTTTCTTTCAGATCGGCCCGCAGATAGCCTATTACGTAGGCGGAGGCGACCATCGGGGAGGAGAATGGAGCGATGCCACATTAGCCCTGCGCCCCAATCAGGTCACAGCCCAATATGACAAAGAGGTGGAGCGCAAGTTTGAATATGGTCTAACAGGTGGCCTCGGACTTGAAATTTCGTCGCGCATAGGTCGTTTTTCTTTAGAGGGGCGCTATTATTATGCCCTCAGCGACATCTTCCACAATGGCAAGAGCGATCCATTCGGCCGCTCTGCCAACTATGCCATTTACATAAAAGCAGGCTATCTCTTCGATCTCATCCGCACGAAGGGCGTAGAACGCAAGTGAGTTTAGCCTTTGACCGAAGGCCGCGTCTAAGGTCAATAGTCTAAGGTCTAAGGCTGGAGCCGCATGCGGCTCTGGCCGAAGGCCGAGGACCGAGACCGCGGTTTTAAGTAGTTAAGTAGTTATGGAGTTAAGTAGTTAAGCCGATAGTTTTGTAAGTTTGTAAGTTTGTAAGTTCTTAAGGATGAGATGCAAGACTATCGGACCAACAACTCAAAAACTTAAATACTTACGAACTCAACAACTCACTCACCCTCAAAGCTATCAACTTCTCAACTCGTCAACTCGTTTCAACTTACGCACTCAAAAACTTACATCCCAACCCGTCAACTGTTTTTTTTCAACCAACGGCCAAAATACAATCACAGATAGGGGGGAATGTATCAATAAAACATGTTTCCATAAGCTCACGCAACCTTATATAATACAATTACTTGCTAAAATCAACCATTTCTTTTCATTCTTTGTGCAAAAGTATAGTAATTATTTGGCAGTGAGCACAAGTTCTTCTAACTGGTGCGTTTGGGACAACTTCGAACTCTATTATTATGGTCCCACCATCGGTGGCGAGGCAGAGGCCCTTCCCACGGAGACTATGACTGCTGATACTTGGTATTACTTCGACATCGCAGTGGCTGGCAATTACAATCTGACCACGACCACTATCGGTGATATCGTTTATACCACCGACGAAACCATCCTCATCGAGAATGAGTCTTCAGTGACTGACAACTTCTCTGGCACAGAGAACGTGGCCCTCACTGCTGGTCGCTACTATGTGAAGTCCGCTTCTGCCCAGACCTTGGCCGTTGCTGCCGCTTCTTACTCTTATGTTCTTGGCGATGCTACTCTGAGCGTGGCTGATGGTAGTTACACCCAGAATCAGACCTTCACCGTTACTTTCGCCAGCGCTGCAACCAGCGATCCAGATGCTTCTCCTGCACTGGTGGATAATTCCACAGCTACCGTCAATGGAACATCCGTTTCTCTGACAGCTGTAACCAATGGTTTCAGCCTCGACCTTGGCACGCTGGCAGCCAATACCGCTTATGTTATTTCAATTCCCGCCAGTGTCTATGGTTATGCTGATCAGAGCATGAACGAGGCCATCAGTCTGACGGTGAACACTCCGACTGTTTTCGATGGAGAATATGTACTCTACGACGCCACCAACAAACTGTTCCTGGGTCGTGGTAACTCTTGGGGTACTGAGGCCAGTGCCGACAAGTATGGCATTCCCTTCAACCTGGCTACCGATGCAACGGGTGTTTCTTCAATTGAGTTCGTTGATTGGACTGGTGTTTATCTCTTCCTCACCGGCACATCCATCTTCACCGATGGCTCATCTACTGGTTGGACTCTCGAACCCACAACCGATGGCTACTATCTGAAGACTTCTGATGGCGCTTATTATACAGCTCATGCTTCTGGTGGCTATGGTGAATATGTATATGCGACAGACGCAGAATCTAGTGCTACTGTTTGGACGTTGAAGACCACCGCTGAGCGCGATGCCATCATCGATGCTTATCCCACGGATAATATCACTAATGTTATCTCTGCTTCTGGTATTTCCACAACTGCAGCAAACTTTGAGACTTACCTCAGCGAAAACTACACAGCTGTGGATTACACTTCTGCTGTTGGAACAGCTACCTTCGCTGGTGAAGTTGGCGATTGGACTTGGAATGCCACTAACCGCACTCAAGATAATCAGCCGGCTTACGGAACTGGTTACGCAGAGGTTTGGTGCGCCACAGGTTATTACAGCCAGACCATTGCTGCTTCCAGTCTTCCTGCTGGTATCTATAAGGTGACCGTCGACGGTTTTGAGCGCCGTGCAACCACAGCCACCTCTACTTCTTTGGGCGCAGCAGGTTACAATGTGGTTTCTTCCTTCCTCTCCGCTAACGACGAACAAGTCCGCTTCACGGATTGGTATGATACTACAACCCGTCCGGGCAATGTAACTGGCGCTGTTACCACATTCACAAATGGTGAGGCAACCAATGAGTTATATATCTACCTCGATGGCGAGACCGACCTGACGCTGACAGTGAAGAAGCCCAACTACATTCATGACTGCTGGATGATTTTCAACAACGTGACTCTCACCCGCTACTGCACTGCTGCCACAATGAGCATCTCAGCCAGCAGCTACGGCACCTTCATCGCTCCTTTCGATGTGACTATTCCAGACGATGTTACAGCATACACCGTTTCAGCTGTTTCGGACAATGTACTGACTATGGCGGAAGTCGAAACGACAATTCCGGCCAACACGCCTGTTGTTGTTGAGAATACTACTGAGGCTGCCATTGCAGAGACCTTCTATGGACAGAGCACAGCAAGTAAGACTTCCTATACCTCCGGCCTTCTCACCGGTGTTTACGCAGCAACTGAAATCACTTCCGGCTATGTCCTGCAGACCATCGACGACGCTCAGGCATTCTATGCCGTAGATGCTAATGATGCTATTACCGTTCCTGCCAACAAGTGCTATCTGACCGTTTCAAGTGGTGCAACAAAGGCTTTCTACTTCGACACCGCTACAGCCATCAAGAACGTTATAGAGGGCGCCCAAAAGGGTGAGATCTTCGACGTTACAGGCCGCAAGGTGAGCCGCATGCAGAAGGGTGGCGTATATGTCGTCAACGGACAGAAAGTGATTGTAAAATAATAGCCTATCCCCACTCCCCTCCCTGCTCGTCAGGTAGGGGTTGGGGATTGCTTTTAAACCAATAATAAACTCAGAACAAATGGAAAAGAAAGTCTATATTCTTCCGGCCATGGAGGTGACGAGTATGTCCGAGGCCGACAACATTTTGCTCTCAATCAGTAATAACACTAAAGCTGATTCGTCTATAGATGTCCAGTCCAAGGAACAGAACGACTGGAACATCTGGGACGAAGAATAAATTAACACCCTTAGGTTCCCGTGGGCTGAGACTCACGGGAGCTTTACCCCGCATCCAGGGTTAGTCCCTGGCTGTTGTTAGAAGTAGGCTGTCTTGCGCTGCGAAGCGCGAGGCAGTATTTTTTTAGCACCAATCCCCTAAAGCCTGAAAAAATTTTTTCTTCAAAAAACACCGCACACCGCACTGATGCGC
>JAILPK010000067.1 GCA_024699495.1 Bacteroidaceae bacterium
ACTTGCACTATATCCGTTACAGAGAAATAGTACTTCTCCTGTTCTGCATCCCATACGATGCGAACTTTCTTGCCCTCAAAGAGCTGTATAGCGAAACTCTCGTTCATGATGATACAATCCTATGTGAATTTGGTTACAAAGTTACAAAAAATTCTTCAAAGAGGTTCTGATATGACAGACATTAACACGATATAGTGCACATTTCCCTCTAAAATGAATCAAAATGCCATGCATGAGTTCGGCTTGAATTATTAACCGACGCTGTCTAACAGCCAATTATCGCAGTCGGGGCAAAAGGGGACAGGAACTTTTTGCCCTGTTAAACAGTAGAAAAATGTCGACGTGGATTCTGTGAAGGACAAAAAGGATGAAGATTTAACGAATTTAACTTTTGCAAACCACAAAAAGAGGGGTTTGTGCAAGTTTCACCATGATTCATAACTCATCAGCTTCAGATAACGTCAATATGTTATCCCTATACCCCATCGTTTAACTCTATTTCGCCCCAATAACGAAATAAATTTTGTGTTTTGGGGCAAAAATATGTCAGGGGCAAAAGGGGTGAGGGCAAAAGGGGACAGGAACTTTTTGCTACGTACCTAGGCAAAAAATTCCTGTCCCCTTTTGCCTTTATCTTATTTTGAATACAGGAGGGTGCCTTCAGGTGTTTGTCCCTGGGCTTCTGCAGTGATGCTTGTTTTGCGTCCGTTGTTGTAGAATGTGATTTGTGCGTGTCCGCTTTCATCAAGTGGCAGGGAGGGATTCCAGTATAATGTGCGGCGATAAGATTCCTTTTCGCTCTCTGACGGGTGCATGGATGAATAGTCGGGGTGGTAGAAATCCTCTGCCTCGTTGAATCCCTGAAGGATATATCGTCGGTCGCGATATGTCATGCGCTGTCCGTCCTGTGGAATGAGGCGCAGGTCGATGGTTACAGATGGCTGATTGCTCTGTTGCCATCGCGGGTCTTCCTCGTTGCGTGGCGAATAGTCTGTATAGATGAATATGCTGTCGAGGTTAGTGAGCTGGCTGTATTTGTTTATAGTCTGCTCGGAGTTGTTGAAAGTGCTGTTACGCCCCTCCCATCTGCTTTCCAGCGGGTAGTTGCGATGCATATTCATGTCTCCGATGAATGTGCGCGCTACGGCATGGCGTATCTGTGACTGTCCGCTGAAATAAGGCATTGAGAGACCGGCATCACAGGCGCTGTTGAAGGCATCGTAGGCATCCAGGGAGAATGCCGGTTTGGAGGGGTCGAACGCACGCAGTCCGCCGTGGCTGGCACGAATGGTCACTTCCTTCAGTTCACGGTCCAGAGAGAAGCCGCTTGTGGGGAGTTTTGCAGACTGCGATTCCCGCATCGGAGCCAGATGTTTCTGATAGTAGTTGTAAGGCAGGGCAAAACGCGGGTATGGCCACCGCACACGAACGTAAAACTCGGGGTAGTCCTCCTCTTCGACACTAATCCATATAGGTGCCTTGCCGTTCTTCCATTTTGTGGAGTCGCTGGCGGTGAGGAACATCACGCAATAGCCCGTGAAATAAGGCTGATGAATGCGGAACACGAAATTCTCCGTGTCCATATCTCCGACTATCCCTGGTACTCCCACCTGTTGGAACTCCGCATGAAGGCGCACATCGCGCTTCATAGTGCTGTGCTGGCTCATCTCGTTTGCATCCATGCTGCTAGTCTTTTGCTGTCCGCTGCGGATGATATCCTGTTTTGACATATCCCATGTGCTTTCGTAGTCGCCAAGCTGGGTTATGTCCTGTTCCTGTGTCATGTCTTCTTCTGCCGTTTCCGAGTTTACATTCCCGTCGTTCACGCTGTGGCCAACGGTGTTCTGAATCATCGTTTTCAGTTTGTCGCTCAGGTCGCAGTAGCCGAATGAGAGTGCCAGCTGGTCCATGATTTCCTCTTTGGACAAGCCCTGGAACTGCATAGTCTCTATCATTTGAGCTTTTATCAGTTCGTCTTCGCGCATGAAGTGGGGGTATTCGCTTACATCCCCAATAATTATGGGCGTGGTATGTTCGATAGGCTGGGATATGGCGAAGGCACGCGGAAAAGTCATCGAGTGCCAATCGAAGCGTCTCCATCCCTGCGTCATCATCAGGAGGTCAAGAGCAGCGCGGTGTTCTTCGTCGTCTTTCTCAAAGAAATAATCCGGCTGTGGGATAAATCCCTTCAATTCTGAAGCCATCAGCATCTCGGTCATGATGTTTCCATTATCATAAAGATAGTCCGAATTGACCGCGTCCCTCACGCTCACGCTAATCGTGGCTCCGCTTCCTGCGGCTGCAGAATCAGTACGCTGGATGTCCAGGGCAATCTTTTCAAATGGCTCATACTGGCTCTTGGCATTTTCAATGGTCACAGTAGGGGCAAACAGGGCAGGCTTGGAAACGAAAAAGAGTCGGTCTGCCCAAATCCTTCCGTCGGAATCATATACAGTAAGCTGATGTATTCCGGCCGGCCATTCTGCGGTGTTGAGTAGGATGGATTCGCTGGTGGCGCTCAACTCCTGCATCTGTTCCAACCTGCCTTCATGCATTACGGTCATGGCTGCGGCGATGTCCGGACTCTTGGTTATTACAGCGGAGAAACGCCCGTCGGTCTGTTCTACTCTTACTGCAACTCCCTTTTCTTTAATCTCTGGTAATGAAGTCTTTATGCTCTTGCCATCCGAGTCGGTGAAGAGGGCTTCGTATTTCCGTCCCTGGATGGGAGTTACTGATATCACGCCGCGTCCGCGACTGACTGTGCCCGCGTCAGCGATTTGCTGCCCATCCTCAAGAATGACCAATGTCCCTGAGCAGCTTTTGCCCTCCTCGTCTGCTGCTTCGAATGCCATGCGGCAGGGCAATCCCGCCACCAGATTTCCGCCTTCGGGAAAGAGAGAAAGCGTGAGAGCGGGAGCCGGCGAGTCGTCTTTGAAATATCTGCGCAGGGGTCGCAGAGTCATGTCGTGGTAATATTTTCCTATCTCCTTCGGACGGTCATAAACGGGGAAAACGCGGCTGTAAAGCTTCTCGTAGTCGCGGTAATACTCTTTGGCCATGGCGCGGCTGTAAAACCACTTTTCGGCATTAGGCGTGTGGGGATGTTCTTTCTGTCCCCAGTTCAGTTGCCATCTGGTGTAAGCTCTCAGTTCGTAGAATCCGGCATAGAGCGTGTCTTTGAGAGCAAATGCGCCCCATCCCTCGCCGTTGGTCATCTTTATCAGCTGGCGTTCCACCAGATATCCGTCCTGATTCAGCAAGTCAGCGTATAAGACACCGCTCACGTTGCTGGGGATGCCTTTGTCAGTGCGTCTTGTATATGCTTTAAACCATATTGTGTCCCCCAGGAAATAACAGGAGTTGTCCATGTGCACATAAACCTTTTCCTGCGGTATGGAACTGCCGAAGCTTGCCAGCCTGTCTGCCCAGTCGGTTAATGTGGCCGGGGCATCCTGGGCGGCTGCCGAAAGAGAGGCAAGAGTCAGAAGGGTGGAGTAGAACAGATGTTTCATTTGTGTGTTTGTGTGTGTGTGTCAGAGTTGGATGGAGTTTATTAAATCAATACGGCCGTCGGATATCAGTTTGATGATCAGTTCGCCGAAGAGAGTGTTCTGCCATGCGAACCATGCCCGCGTGAATTGTCGGGCGTCGTCCTTGTTGAAGGATTCATGCATGAAACCCGTGCCGGCGTCCGTTTGCATAAGCATTTCGATGCATTCTTTTATCTCTTCGTCGCTGTCGCTCGTAAAAGCCCTCATCATGATGCTCATCGGCCATGGCATGTCATAACCGATGTGCGGTCCGCCGATTCCTTCGCCCGCGCGCCCTCTGAAGAAATACGGGTTGTCTTCGCTCCATACGAATCTGCGCGTATTCTGGTATATTTCATCGTTTGCCGGAACATCCTGCAGATATGCCATTGCCAGCAGCGACGGCACGTTGGCGTCGTCCATAAGCAGATGGTTGCCGAAGCCGTCGGTCTCGTAGGCGTAAATCTTGCCGTATTTGGGATGGTCGTATATTGCGTACTGCTTCAGAGCGGCCTCGACTTCGTCTGCGAGGGTGCGGCATTGAGATGCCATGTCGCTGCGTTTATTTACAGAAGAGAGAATCTCGGCGGCGTTGCGCAGTTGGTGGACAGCCATGAAGTTGGATGGGGTGAGGAAGAGCAGGGTAGTGGCATCGTCGGATGGGCGGAAGGCGGAGGCGATCAGACCTACAGGCCTCACGGGAGCTCCCCATCCGTCGTTGTTCATCGTGTCCAGTTGGCGTTCAGTCTTGCGTTGGAACCGATAGTTGCCTCTGCCGGTTTTGCGTTGCTGGTCTCTGAATGTGGCCAGGATATTGCTTACGGCTTCCAGCCACGAGTCTCCGAATACAGATGTGTCACCCGTCTGAATCCAGTATTCGTAAGCCAGGCGCAACACATAGCACAACGAATCCACTTCCCACTTGCGCTCGTGTATTTCCGGCTTCATCTGTGTCATGTCCGACTGCCAGCAGCCGTCGGGCATAGGGCGCTTGTTGAAGGCGTTGGCATAGGGGTCTGTGTTTATGCATCTGAACTGCCGTAGCAGAACGCCGGCCAGCATGCGGAGCAGATGCCGGTCGTCCTTGGCCAGTTGTACGTAGGGGAAAACCTGTGCGGCCGAGTCGCGCAGCCACATAGCGTTGATGTCGCCAGTGATTACGAAGGTGTCAGGGAGGCCGTTCTCATCGCTCTCGGTGAAATCCACGGTCGTGTCCAGGGTGTTAGGGAAGCAGCCCTCGAACATCCACGCCAGCCTGCGGTTGGTGAGCAGATTCTTTATTTCCCTGATTTTCTTCTCTACGGCATCGCTCCGAAACATACGTTTGCCGATTGCGGGCCTGTTGCAGACGCGTGTAGCATCCTGCGGCGCCTCCGAAGCAGATGCGTTTGCGGCGAGGCAGACCATGGAGAAAAAGGCGGCAATCAGTATTCTTTTCATTTATATAAATAAGAGTGGATATATGTGCATATCGTCGGCAAAAATACGAATTAGCGCCAATATAACAAAAGAAAACATTTATTTTCTTTGCAGTTAAATCAAAAAGTCCTATCTTCGCGGCGACAAATAAATTGCCGAAGCTAAATCACAATACAAAATAAAGACATGAATCTGAAGTTTCGTCTTACCATTCTCAATTTTATTGAGTTCGCCGTATGGGGCGCCTATCTGACATCTATGGGTACATATCTGGCGGGTGTCGGATTAGGTGAAAATATAGGCTGGTTCTATTCTGTGCAGGGCATCGTGAGTATCTTCATGCCTGCGCTGATGGGTATTCTGGCCGACCGCTGGATGGAGGGGCAGCGAGTGCTGAGTCTCTGCCACGCCCTGGCCGGCATATTCATGATCAGCGCTTCCGCCTATGCTTATAATGCGGGTCAGGAAGTCAATTTCGCCATCCTCTTCTCCCTCTACACCTTATCTGTGGCGTTCTTCATGCCGACAATAGCCCTGAGTTATTCTGTGGCCTATTCAGCGCTTGAGAAGGCAGGCCTGGATACCGTGAAGGCCTTCCCGCCCATTCGCGTCTGGGGCACCGTAGGTTTCATAGTCACGATGTGGGTCGTTGACCTCACAGGCCTTCAGCCCACTCCGGGCCAATGGATGGTGAGCGGCTGTCTCAGCTTGTTGATGGCGGCCTATTCTCTCACCATGCCCCGTATGCCGATAGTGAAAGACGGGACAAAGAAATCTCTCGCAGAGGCCTTGGGATTGAATGCCTTCAAACTGTTCCTGAATCCGCGCATGGCCATGTTCTTTATCTTTGCGATGTTGCTCGGTTTCTGCCTGCAGATCTCCAACGGATACGCAAACCCCTTCATCACCTCTTTCGGAGCCATCGGGGAATACCAGAACACCTTCGGCGTACAGCATGCCAATATCCTCATCTCACTCTCGCAGATGAGCGAGACGCTGTGCATTTTGCTGATCCCGTTTTTCCTTTCCAGATTCGGCATCAAGAATGTGGTGCTGATGGCTCTCGTGGGATGGGTGCTCAGATTCGCGTTCTTCGGTCTTGGCGATCCCGGCAGCGGCGTCTGGCTGTTTATCCTCTCCATGATAGTCTATGGTGTGGCCTTCGATTTCTTCAATATCTCCGGCTCGCTGTTTGTCAATCAGGAGACCGACGAGAGTATTCGCAGTTCGGCTCAGGGCCTGTTTATGATGATGACCAACGGTCTTGGGGCATTCATCGGAACTCTGGTTGCCCAGGCCGTAATTAATAATTATGTATTTATCCCACAGCGCGCGGGCGTTTCGGGCGAGGAGATAATTCAAGGCTGGCAAACCTGCTGGTATATCTTTGCTGCCTATGCGTTGGTGGTAGCAATCCTTTTTGCGTTGTTGTTTAAAAATCCCCAAAACCATGAAACTCGTTGATTTGGAAATTCCTTTTAGCGGTGCAATAAGAACTGCCGGCGAGAACTTTCTGATTCTTCTTAAAGAGAAGAACGGGAATCGCAGCCTCCCCATATCAATATCCGGCCGGCGCGGCAATGGGCTGATGGCCCGGATGCTTTTTGGCAATTCACATCTGCCGGTCACGATGGTTGATATAATGAAATCCTTTTTAGACCAGCTGGAAGTACGCTTGGACCGCATTGAGATATTGAATGTTGAAAACGGAGTATTTACCTGCACTGTGTATGCGGTCACCAAGGAAGGGAAAGAACTTGTGATGTCTCCCTGCTACGCTCCTGATGCTCTTATATTAGTCAATACATACAAATGCCGTTTTTGTATAGATGAGAAGCTGTTACAAGCTCAGTATATACGCCACCTCGAGAATGGCTATGCCATGAACATCAGATCCATGAGCGTGGAATTGCTCGAAATCGCGCTTAAAGATGCCATAAGTAAGGAGAACTTCGAGATTGCATCCGATTTGCGCGACGAAATCAAGAAGCGCAAACAACAATGAAAGAAGTCCGCTTTTTCTATTGCACAGACATATCTTCGGGTTATCTGCCAGAGGAAGAAGCGAGGCATGTCATTCGTGTGCTCCGGCTCGGGGTTGGCGATGAAATCAATCTTATGGACGGGCAGGGCTCGTTCTTCAGGGCTACTATCACCGCTACATCGGGCCATCGATGTGCGTTCGCTGTAGAAGAGCAGATTGCGGCTGAGCGGGAGTGGACGGGGCATATCCATCTTGCCATGGCTCCCACGAAAAACATAGACCGCACCGAATGGCTGGCGGAGAAAGCCACAGAGATAGGCATCGACCGCCTCTCGCTGCTCAACTGCCAGTTCTCCGAGCGCACCTCAGTAAAGGCAGACCGCTTGGAACGAATCCTTGTGTCAGCCATGAAGCAGAGCCACAAGGCATGGCTCCCCCAACTGGATGACATGCTGCGTTTTCAGGATTTTATCCGACAGGAGAATCTGCCGCCAATGCGTTTCATAGCCCATTGCTATGATATGGAAGATGTCGGCGGGGGCTCAAAACCACTCCTGTCTGATATCCTTCTGCCCTGCGGCCGCGGGCAGCAGAGCGGGGCGGAATATGCTGCCGGCGAGGGCGCCCTGTCAGCAGGTGCTGAGGGCGTCTCAGACCCTCTCCTTCGTTCTTCTCAGCCGTCTCCCTCATGTCTTGTGCTCATCGGGCCAGAGGGCGATTTCAGCATAGATGAAGTCCGTGCGGCCCATGCCTGCGGCTTCCGCTCAGTAAGTCTCGGGAGCAGTCGTCTGCGCACAGAAACAGCCGCTTTGGTAGCTGTCCATCTGATGCGCCTGGCTGCCACAGGGGCACATTATTCCAAGGGTTTAAGAGTTTAAGAAGTTTAAGAAGTTCAAGAGTTCAAGAGTTCAAGGGTTTAAGGGTTCAAGAAGTTCAAGAGTTCAAGAGTTTAAGAAGTTCAAGAGTTCAAGAGTTCAAGAAGTTCAAGAGTTCAAGAAGTTCAAGAGTTCAAGAAGTTCAAGAGTTCAAGGGTTCAAGAGTTTAAGAGTTCAAGGGTTCAAGAGTGCAGAGTGCAGAGTGCAGAGTGCAGAGCACATCTTCCATCGGAATGCCCTCGGCCCGCATCGCGCCAGCCCTCACATATTCCATATTCCATATTCCATTGTATATTCAATTATAATTTATATCTTTGCATTCGTTAACAACATCAAGGAAGTGGAATAAGGCCGATTTTCCATTCGTCATAAGACAGTGTAAGATGTTCTGCCCCACTCCTTAACATCCGAATCCGGACAGTTCACTGGGCTTTGACCCCGCATTTGCAATGATGGCTCCAAGATGTTTTGATGTTGCATATTTGTTTATATTCATTATTGTTATGACTTACATTGGTATCGACGTCAGCAAGGACTCTTTCGTTGTCGCTTATTCTCCAGAAAAGAACAGCAAGACGAAGACATTCAAGAACACCACCAAAGGTATCCATGAGTTTATCAGGTCTATCTCCAAGGATGAGCATCACTGTGTCATGGAGGCGACAGGCAATTATAGTGCCCTGCTTGTGTACCTGCTTTCAGAGGCAGGTATTACGACAAGCCTGGAGAATCCGCTTAAAGTGAAGAACTTCGCCCGTGCCATGCTAACCACCGTCAAAACGGATGAGATAGATGCTCGACTGATTGCTCTTTACGGAGAGAAGATGCAGCCTGCACCCTATAAACTCCACAGTGACGCCATCCTCACGCTCAAGCAGAAGCGTACAGTCATTCGCCAGCTCAAGAAGCAGCTCATTGCCACAAGGAACCTCAAGGGTTCTATGGAAGTGCTACCATTCTTTGATGCCAAGTGCAAGAAGTCTATCGAGAG
>JAILPK010000036.1 GCA_024699495.1 Bacteroidaceae bacterium
AGAAATAAAAAGGTGCCAGGTCTTTTCATAAAGGGCACCTGCTGTCAGTTTTTCCATATTTGCATAATCCTTAAAAACGAGTATGCAAAGGTAGAAACTTATCGGGATGTTAGCAAGGCGTCAAAGCGGATACGCTTACTATTTTTCTTAGTATCAGAAGTTAAAGAGGAAGATTTTATTTGGTGTGAGGCTCATAAATGCGGCATTTTTATGTTGTTTAGGGAAATTCCCCGCCAAAATAGGAAATTACCCCGTGTGAGAGTAAAAAACACATTGCATCTTTGCAGCGTCAAAAGAAACAAACTTCCGCAACAAAGCAAGATAAGAATACGACTGACACCTTAAATTTACATGAAAAACCTGTATTTTAAGTGATTGATTGCTCGGAAGGTGGCTAGCAGAGATGCCCGCCACCTTTTTTTACGTTGAATAAAAAGAGTTTGTGAGTTTATGTTGATTAATCAGAGTTTGTGAGTCTGGATTCGAAGATTATTAGTAATTTTGCGCCCGAATATAAAATCAGAATAACCAAGAATCTTTAATGGACTATCTTCCTAAAGAACCCGCAATACTCGTATCCAGCATCAACATGCTGCTTAGAGACGAGGAATATGATACGCTGGAGTCGCTGTGTTTTGCTTTCGGCAGGGAGCCGGATGAAATAAAAGCCTATCTTCTGAAACACGAGTATGTATTTGATGAGGAGCAGCTTCAGTTCAGGCCCGCAGGCTATAACCAATAATACTCCCCCACCCGATGTATAAGGTCCGAATTACAGCAATACGCCAGACAGAATACCCCGATCTGTCGGCAAAATACGAAAATCCCCTCGAACACGCTTGTGATGTGCGCGAGGGGGATAGTTGGGTGTCTGTAGATGCTGAGCGCCCGGAGGGCTTTTGTCCGTCGGCCTGGTCTTCGATGAAGGACTATGTGCTGGCTCTGGCAAACGGCAAGGGCTATTTCCACGACGGATGGATGCGGAACCCCAAAAGTGCCATGATCAGCTGCAACGACGGCTTTCGCCCGTTCAGTTTTTATATCGAGGTGATTGAACCGGACTATTTCTCAGCGTAGGCTACCACCTCAATCTCAACCATTGCATTCTTCGGCAAGGTCTTTACTGCAACAGCCGAACGAGCTGGGTAAGGTTGTGTGAAGAACTCTGAATAAACGGCGTTCATCTCAGCAAAATCCCCCATATCAGCAAGAAACACCGACGTCTTTACGACATTGCCCATAGACAGGCCTGCCGCCTCCAAAATAGCCTTTATATTCAGGAGTGACTGGCGTGTCTGCCCCTTGATGCCGCCTTCTGCAAAAGTGCCTGTCTGCGGGTCGATGGGCAACTGCCCGGAGGTATATACAAAATTTCCGGCCTGAATAGCCTGACTGTAAGGGCCGATGGCTCCAGGAGCCTTTGTTGTGTTAATTGCTTTCATTATACTTTAGTGTTTTGGTTATTTCCGGCTGCAAATTTAAAAATAAAAATTGAAGAAGATATACACTTTATATAATTAATATGTATATTTGCAGCAGAATTAACTAACAAACCAAAGTATTGATATGATTAATCACAAGAAAATGCACATTCAGATGCGGTTTAGACAAGCTCTGTGGGTATTCCTGCTTGCAACAATCCTTTTTCCATTCGGTACAGAAGCCAAAAGCGAGCGCCTCATCATCCAGGGTGATCACGGCAAACTGGTGGCTGACCTGCAGACACCAGATGCGATGCGCGAGCGCTGCCCAATAGTTATCATCTGCCACGGATTCACCGGAAACCGCAACGAGCCTCTGCTGCGTAAGATCGCCGACGGGCTTGAGGCCAAGGGAATCGCCAGCATACGATTTGATTTCAATGCTCACGGAGAGAGCGAAGGGAAATTTGAGGAAATGACCATTCCCAACGAGATTGAAGATGCGCGTCTGATTTTTGAGCACATAAGTGCCGATGCCCGTTTCGGACGTATCGGTCTTGTTGGACATTCCCAAGGCGGAGTGGTAGCCTCAATGCTGGCCGGAAAACTCGGGAAGAGGAATATCAAGGCAGTGGCGCTCTACGCTCCGGCGGCTGTGATAAGAGATGACGCCATCCGCGGCAGCATTCTCAATCAGCCGGGAGACCACGGCGACCCGCTCGACCCGCCCGAATACATTGAGATTTGGGGCCATCGCATAGGCCGCAACTACGTAACTACGGCTTTCTGGCTGCCGATTTACGAGACCGCGGCTCTGTATAAGGGGCCGGCATGTATAGTCCACGGGACTGCAGACCGCATTGTTCCTTACACCTACGGACTGCGTTACCATCAGATGTGGAAGAAAAGCGAATACCATCAGCTTGACCGCTTCGACCACGGCTTTAATCCTGACGTTCCGCGCGCCGCAGCCATAAGCGTGGATTTCTTCGTGCGGAGTCTGCGTTAGGCCGAAGACATCCAGATGCCCCCAGCTCACTGGAAGCTTGCGTTAGCGAACATCGCAGCTACGTCGCCCAGGAAGTCTGAATACATCCGTATCCCACCCCAATGAAGATTTCTCCCTAACGGCATCTGCATACAGAAGCCAGCCTGAAGCGAGGGAGCCCAGACACAGTTTGTCACATCAGCCTTTTTATCTCATAATCATGTATTTAATCGGTTACGACATCGGTTCATCGAGCGTGAAAGCGTCTCTGGTAGATGCTCAGAGCGGCAAATGTGTGGCCAGCGCATTCTATCCCAAGAGCGAAGCCCCCATCAAGGCCATCCACCCCGGGTGGGCCGAACAAGACCCGGACTCATGGTGGGAATATCTGAAGGCCGCAACGGCAGACGTCATGGCCCAAAGCAAAGCAGACAAGAAGGACGTGAAGGCGGTGGGAATCAGTTATCAAATGCACGGTCTGGTTTGCGTGGATAAAAATCTGCGTCCGTTGCGGGACGCCATCATCTGGTGCGATTCGCGCGCCGTAGCCTATGGACAGAAGGCGTTTACGGACATCGGGAGAGAACAATGTCTCTCTCACCTGCTGAACTCACCGGGTAATTTCACTGCCTCGAAGTTGAGATGGGTGCGCGAAAACGAGCCAGAGATATTCTCCAGAATCTATAAGGTGCTGCTGCCTGGCGACTACATAGCCGCGCGTCTTTCCGGCGTTCCCGCAACAACAGTGAGCGGACTCTCAGAAGGGATAATGTGGGACTTCAAGGAAAACCGCCCGGCGCAATTCCTGCTTGACTACTATGACATTTCTGCAGACCTCGTCGCAGACATCGTTCCGACCTTCGGCTTGCAAGGCGAAGTCTCACCCGCTGCAGCCGCCGAGACGGGGCTTTCACCCTATATTCCAATTACTTACCGCGCCGGCGACCAACCCAATAATGCCCTCTCCCTGAACGTGTTTGAGCCGGGCGAAGCGGCAACCACAGCGGGCACCTCGGGCGTTGTATATGGGGTTCTCGGACATATAACCTATGACCCGCAGAGCAGAGTAAACACCTTTGCCCACGTAAACCACATGCAGGAGATGCCCGACGGCCGGAAGGCAACACGCCTGGGTGTTCTGCTTTGCATCAACGGAACGGGGATTCTCAATTCCTGGGCCCGAAAGAACATAGCACCCGCCGGCATCAAGTATGCCGAAATGAACGAGATGGCAGCCCAGGTGCCAATCGGTTCTGCCGGTCTTTCAATTATGCCATTCGGGAACGGGGCTGAACGCATCCTCTGCAACAGAGAGGCGGGTGCCAGCATTCATGGCATCAGCTTCAACACTCACACCCAGGCGCACCTGTTGCGGGCCGCACAAGAAGGCATCGCCTTCAGTTTTGCCTATGGCATGGAAGCGATGCAAGAGATGGGTATGAGCCTGAGCACCATCCGTGCGGGCAAAGCCAACATGTTCCTCAGCCCCATATTCCGCGACACTCTGGCCAGCGTTACCGGTGCGACCATCGAGTTGTGCGACACCGACGGCAGCATAGGAGCAGCCCGCGGCGCCGGGATGGGAGCCGGCATATATGCCAATCACAACGAGGCGTTCGCCACGCTGAAAAAACTCCAAGTCATTGTCCCAGACACAGAGAAGCAGTCGGAATACAAAGAAGCCTATGAGCGTTGGCGCGCCCATCTGCCCAAATAACTATATTCATCACACCCCCTGAAACTTAAGAAGAAGCTATGAAACATTATTTTCCGGAAATACCTGCAATCAAGTTCGAAGGTATTAAGAGCAAGAATCCGCTGGCCTATCGTTACTACGACCGCGACCGCATTGTATTAGGCAAAAAGATGAGCGAGTGGTTCAAATTTGCAATGGCATGGTGGCATACCTTATGTGCCGAAGGCGCAGATCAGTTTGGCGGAGGCACAAAGACCTTCCCGTGGAATACGTCTTCAGACCCCATCCAGGCAGCCAAAGACAAGGCTGATGCCGGCTTCGAAATAATGCAGAAACTGGGCATCGAATTCTATTGTTTCCATGACATTGACCTCGTTAACGAAGCTGCAGACATAGATTCCTACGAGAAGAATCTCAAGGAAATTGTTGCCTATCTCAAACAAAAGCAGGCAGAGACAGGCATCAGACTGCTTTGGGGCACAGCCAACGTGTTCGGACACAAACGCTATATGAACGGGGCAAGCACGAATCCCGATTTTGATGTCGTCGCACGAGCTATAGTGCAAATAAAGAATGCCATAGACGCCACAATCGAGCTGGGCGGCTCGAGCTATGTGTTCTGGGGCGGACGCGAAGGTTACATGAGCCTTCTGAACACAGATATGAAGCGCGAGAAAGAGCACATGGCAACGATGCTCACCATGGCTCGCGACTATGCCCGCAGCAAGGGGTTCAAAGGCACGTTCCTCATTGAGCCAAAGCCCATGGAACCCACCAAACACCAATACGATGCAGACACGGAGACTGTTATCGGATTCCTGAAAGCCCACAATCTGGATAAAGACTTTAAGGTTAACATCGAGGTTAACCACGCCACTCTGGCCGGTCACACCTTCGAACACGAACTCGCCTGCGCCGTGGATGCCGGTATGCTCGGCAGCATTGATGCCAACCGGGGTGATTACCAGAACGGATGGGACACGGACCAGTTCCCCATTGACCACTTTGAACTGACCCAGGCCATGATGCAGATTATCAGGGCTGGAGGCTTCAAAGACGGAGGCACCAACTTCGATGCCAAGACCCGCAGAAACAGCACAGACCTCGAAGACATTTTCATAGCCCACATCGCAGCGATGGATGCTATGGCACATGCTCTGATTTCAGCTGCCGACATCATCGAAAACTCTCCGATTCCGCAGATGGTCAGCGAGCGTTATGCCAGTTTCGATGAGGGCGAAGGGAAGCGTTTCGAAGAGGGAAAGATGACCTTCGAAGAGGCGTATGCTTATGGCAAGAAAGTAGGCGAGCCTGCACAGACGAGCGGTAAGCAGGAGCTGTATGAAGCAATTGTGAATATGTATTGAGCTCCACACTTATTCGGACCGCAAAAAAGCTATTCGCCCCAAATGACTGACATTCGGGGCGAATTTCATTATGTCTCTAACCCAAATCGGTCATTAGGCCGAAATGTACGCTTTCTTTTGTTTTTAGGTTCTTTTCATGCCATGACAGCTTCTCTTTTTGTGCCATCCTGACATAAATCCTAATGACCGATTTGTCTTTAACCCGTCTCTGACAGAAAGGGGGAGAGATGTTCACACAAAATCTGGTTGGCCGCGTTGGTGGTTGCAGCCCCTAAACCTTATTCTTGGGATGTCCGTTGACGAACGCGAGCAGGTTGTCGGTGGCGATGGCCAACAGGCGGATGCGCGCTTCATGAGAGGCCCACGCTATGTGTGGAGTGAGATAGCAGCGCGGGGCTGAGAGAAGCGGATTATCAGCAGCCGGGGGCTCGGTGGAGAGCACATCAGCACAATAAGCAGCCAGAGAGCCCGAGTGGAGGGCTGCAGCAACATCGGCTTCGTTGACCAGAGGTCCGCGCCCCGTGTTTATGAGAATAGCCGAGCGGCGCATGCGCGACAGAGATTCGGCATTGATTATCTCGCGGGTGGCAGGTGTGAGCGGACAATGGAGCGAGAGCACGTCAGCCTCAGCCAAAGCCATCTCCCACGTAACGCTGTCAACGCCATGCGGCAGAGTCTCAGGCTCGCGGCTCGTAACGGCAATAACATTCATGCCGAAGGCGGCAGCGATCCCGGCCACCTTGGTTCCGATATTCCCCAATCCCCGAATCGCGAAAGTCTTGCCTGCGAGTTCCGTAAGCGGAGTGTCAATCCAGCAGAAATCGGGAGATGCAGGCCAGAGGGAGCGCCTCTCGGCATAATGGGCAATGCTGTTTGTGACATGAAGGAGATGGGCAAACACAAGCTGAGCAACAGAATCTGTGCTATAAGCCGGAATATTTGTCACCGTGATGCCACGCCGCGCTGCAGCCTCGACGTCAACCACATTGTAGCCTGTGGCCAGCACGCCGACATAACGCAGGGATGGGGTTGCAGCCATAATCTCGTCAGAAATCACCACTTTATTGGTCAATACGGCTTCAGCACCCGCTATTCGTCCTGCCGTTTCTTCCGGTTTTGTTCGCGGATATACATTGAGTTCTATAGAAACGCCCATGTCGGCTGCTTTCGCCGTCAGCGAATTCCACGACAAATCACTCTGAGTGACGGTCACCCCGTCAAGAATTACGACTTTCATAACAATAAATAATGGTTGATGGTGCAAAAGTATGCAAATTTGGCAATAATCTCCTCTTTTTTCACTACATTTGCGCCGCATTTAATCATTATTATATAATTACTGGCGGTTTTTACCGCACAAACAAGAACATGAAACCAAGCATTCCCAAAGGAACACGAGATTTCGGGCCTGCCGAGATGGCGCGCCGGAATTATATTTTAGACACTATACGCAGCGTTTATGCTCTTTACGGTTTCCAGCAGATAGAAACTCCGGCTATGGAGAACCTGTCAACACTCATGGGAAAATACGGAGAAGAGGGGGATAAGCTGCTCTTCAAGATTCTCAACAGCGGAGATTTCATGAAAGGAATTAACGCTGAGGACATAAATGAATCGTCAACCGGACACCTCGCTGCACAGCTGTGCGAGAAAGGTCTGCGCTATGACCTTACAGTTCCGTTCGCACGATATGTGGTTCAGCACCGCGAAGAACTTCAGCTGCCGTTCCGCCGATATCAGGTTCAGCCGGTTTGGCGGGCAGACAGGCCGCAGAAAGGGCGTTACCGCGAGTTCTTCCAGTTCGATGGAGATGTGATCGGTTCAGACTCTCTGCTGAACGAGGTGGAGCTGATGCAGATTATAGATGAGGTATTCAGCCGCTTCGGAGTGCGCGTGTGCATAAAGATCAACAACCGCAAGATCCTCTCGGGCATCTCGGAAGTGATCGGAGCTGCCGACAAGATTGTGGATATCACCGTTGCCATAGACAAGCTGGACAAAATCGGGCTGGAGAATGTGAATGCCGAACTCAGCGCCGACGGACTCACCGCAGAACAGATAGCTGCGCTGCAACCGATCATCTCCCTTGAAGGCTCCAACGATGAAAAGCTGGCCACAATCAGCAAGGTGCTCAGCAGCAGCGAGAGCGGATGCAAAGGCGTGGAAGAAATCCGCTTCATCATGGACCAGCTCAAGCAGCTGAATATGCACAACGCCGTGGAGCTGGACCTGACGCTGGCCCGGGGACTGAACTACTACACAGGTGCCATATTCGAAGTAAAAGCCCTGGACGTGCAGATAGGCAGCATAACCGGAGGTGGCCGTTATGACAACCTCACAGGAATATTCGGGATGCCAGGCATCTCCGGCGTAGGCATCTCTTTCGGCATAGACCGCATCTTCGATGTGCTGAACCAGCTGGAAGCCTACCCACAAGCCATCACCACCGCCACACAACTGCTCTTTGTGAATTTCGGAGCGAGCGAAGCCGCCTACGCGATGAAAGCTTTGGCTGAGGTGCGCAAGGCAGGAATAAGAGCCGAAATCTATCCCGATGCCGTAAAAATGAAAAAACAGATGCAATATGCAAACGCCCGGCAGATACCCTTCGTGGCCTTGGCCGGAGAGAGCGAAATGGCTGCTGGTAGCTTCACCCTGAAAGACATGAAAACCGGGGAGCAGAAGTCTGTTACGACCTCCGAACTGACCAATATCTGCAAATAATACCAATAGTAAGCACAAAACGGCCAATCATCTGGCCGTTTTGATTTGTTTATAAACCAGATTATACCGACCTTTGCACCCGCAAAACAAAAAAATGTCATTATATTATTAATGTTTGATATGAAATACAAACTCATAGCTACATCTTTTGTGTGGCTGCTCACAATGACAGTCGGAGCCCAGCAAATCCTGACATTGGACAGTTGTCGGGCATTGGCTCTGCGCAACAACAAAGCGTTGCGTATGGGAGAATTCGACAAAGAAGCAGCCCACTGGCAGCACAAGGCTGCGACAAGCCATTACTTCCCGCGCGTGAACGCAGTAGGCGGATACATGCGGACCAGCCGCCAGATATCAATCTTAAGTGATGACCAGAAAGCACAACTGTCAAACATGGGAACCACGACTGCCTCGCAGATGCAAGCCGCTGTAGGACAGATGCAGACATCGCTCTCACAGAATCCCCTCATTACCGGTCTGATGACCGACCCCCTCATCGCGGGCATGGTTTCCCAGAGTCCTGCGCTCCAGCAGCTGCTGCTCAACCAGGATGCTCTGGTTGGTTCGATGATCAATGCGGTAGGGACGTCGATGGGAGGTTCTCTAAACTCTGTGGGTCAAGGCATTGTGGATGCTTTCAACACAGACACGAGGAACCTGTGCGGATTAACCGTAATGCTCACCCAGCCTCTCTATATGGGCGGCAAAATCAGAGCCTATGACAAGATTACAAACTATGCTGAAAAGATTGCAGCCAACAAGCAGACTCTGAAACAACATGAGACAATAGTTGAAGTAGATGAAGCTTACTGGCGGATAGTCGGACTTGAGAGCAAGAAGGCTCTGGCAGAAAGCTATCTGGCCACAGTAAGAAAACTCGACGGAGATGTTGACAAGCTCGTGGCTGAAGGTCTTGCAACCAAGGCCGACGGCCTGTCGGTGAAGGTGAAGGTGAATGAGGCCGAGGTCACTGTCATTCAGGTGGAGAACGGCCTTGCGCTCTCTCGCATGGCTCTCTGCCAGTTGTGCGGGCTGCCTTTGGACACCTCGTTCCGTCTGGCCGACGAAGCGCTCGACGAATGGCCTATGCCGACGGCTATAGATGACTCTGTGGAAAGCGCATTTGCCGCTCGCCCCGAACTGCAGGCTCTGACTCTGGCCGCCAGCGTCAAGGACGAACAGGTGAAAGTAGCCCGTTCGGAGTTTATGCCCAACCTGGCTCTTACCGCAGGCTATGCAGCTACGAGCCCCAGTCTTTTCAATGGTTTTGAGAAGAAGCTGAAGGGCATGTGGAATATTGGTGTTGTGCTTAAAGTGCCCGTAATCACATGGGGAGAGCGCCTCTACAAGGTGCGTCAGGCCAAGGCCGAAGCAGCAATGGCCCATGTCGATGTGGAAGAGGTGCGCGAGAAAGTGGAACTGCAAGTAAGCCAGAACCGCCAGAAGGTGCAGGAAGCCAGTCAGCGTCTTGCGGCAGCCATACGCAGCCAGCAGCAGGCCGACGAGAATCTGCGCATTGCGAATCTCGGAATGACCGAAGGCGTCATTCCGGTGTCCAACGTTCTTGAAGCCCAGACGGGATGGCTGATGGCCAAGAGCACACGCATACAGGCACAGATTGACTGGACGCTTGCCGACCTTTATCTCCGCAAGGCTTTAGGCAAAGTGATGTAAGAGACATTTAAGACCGAAACGAAAAAAAAATAAAAACAAAAATATTATGGCTAAAAGAACAAGAGTAAATAGCATGCTCCTCATCACTATCGTGATAATTGTGGTGCTTGCGCTCATCATCATCGTAGGGCATTTCATGCCGAAGCCCGAAGAAGTATTACAAGGCGAGGCTGAAACCACTGACTATCGTCTGTCGTCAAAAGTGCCTGGACGAATACGTGAAATACGTGTGCAGGCAGGTGATAAAGTAAAGGCCGGAGACACACTGGCTATCCTCGAAGCCCCCGAAGTAGAAGCAAAACTGGCTCAGGCCAAAGCAGCACAAAGCGCCGCCCAGGCTATAGAGCAGAAGGCTCAGAATGGAGCCCGCCAGCAGGAAATTCAAGGGGCATACGAGCTCTGGCAGAAGGCAAAAGCCGGTCTCGAGGTGGCCGAAAAGACTTATTCCCGTGTCGAGCGCCTGTACAAAGAGGGAGTTATTGCCGCCCAGAAACGCGACGAGGCGCTGGCGCAGCTGCAGGCTATGGAAGCCACAGAGAAAGCCGCAAAGAGTCAATACGAGATGGCACAAGAAGGAGCCAGACGTGAGGACAAGGCTGCTGCACAAGCGCAGGTCGCCCGTGCTGAAGGAGCCATTCAGGAGGTAAACTCATACATGGCAGAAACAGTGCTTAAGGCAACAGCCGACGGAACGGTAACGGAGATATTCCCGGAAATCGGAGAGCTCGTCGGCACAGGCGCCCCCATCATGAATGTGGCGATGGATGCCGACATCCGTTTTATCTTTAATATCAGAGAAGACTATCTGCCGAAAATGACTGTGGGGACAAACCTGAAAGTATATATCCCTGCGCTGGACAAAGATATTGACGTCAAGATTGCCCGCATCGCCGTCATGGGCAGCTATTCCACCTGGAAGGCAACCAAGGCGCTCGACCAATATGACCTGAAGACGTTCGAGGTGGAAGCCCGTCCGGCCAAGGGCTCCGACGTGAAAGACGTGATTGCCGGGATGACTGCCATCATAAAGAAATAAACAGAACAGGAGCGAACAGCACCAAAAAAAAGAAGTTAGAGATGCTTGACATCCTGAAACGAACTTTTCTGATTGGGGAACGGGAGTTACGTGCCTTTCTCTCGCGGCCGATATTCCTGATTTGCATGATTGTTGCGCCTCTGTTCTTCATGATTCTGTTCACATCAATGATGAACAGCGGGCTGCCGACAAAACTGCCTGCAGCAGTGGTTGATGAGGACAACACACATGTAACACGCGGCATAGTGCGCATATTGGGATCTATGCAGGAAACTGAAATTGTTGCGCACTACAACGACTTCACGTCCGCACGTAAAGCCATGCAAAGGGGCGAGATATATGCCATATTCCGCATCCCGAGAGGAACGACCCACGCTGCGCTGACAAGCCGTCAGCCCAAAATCTCGTTTTATACCAACGACTCTTATTATGTGGCTGCGTCACTGCTGATGAAAGACATGCGCAAGCTGTCGGAATTGTCAGGAATGGCAATTACCCGGGAGACTCTCAGTGCAAAAGGAGTCAACGAGCGGGCCATCATGCCAATCCTGCAACCCATCGTCATCGAGTCCCACCCGCTTGGGAATCCCTATCTGAACTACTCCGTAGTGCTGACCAATCTGCTTGTGCCAGGTATATTCATGCTGGTAATCCTCATCACCACCAGTTATGTCATGGGAATAGAGTGGAAACGCGGACGTCAGAAAGAGCTTTTGGACATGGCCGGGGGGAATGCCCTGGTGGCCGTGTGGGGCAAGCTGTTGCCTCAGACCATGCTCTATACATTACTGATGTGGTTTGCTCAGGCCATCTTCTACATGTATCTGGATTTCCCCTGTGAATGCGGTATCGAGAGAATGATGCTCTGGGGCTTCATGGCGGTAATAGCCTCCCAGGGTCTGGGGCTGTTCTTCTTCGAGGTCTTCGTGGGTGAGATGAGATTTGCCATGAGTGCATGCTCGCTTTGGGGTGTGCTCTCCTTCTCCCTGGCCGGCTTCTCATTTCCTGTCAGTGCGATGCAGCTGCCGCTGCAATGGCTCGCCAACCTCTTTCCCCTGCATCATTACTTCCTGCTATATGAGGCGCAGGCCCTCAACGGTTACCCTGCGATGTACGAATGGAAGAGCATCCTGGCCCTGTTGGGATTCAGTCTGCTGCCGTTGTTGTTCCTGCCGCGCCTTAAAGACGGTTTCCTAAATAAAGAATATGTGCCATGACCTGGTTTATAAATATATTTAAAGTTTGGTATAACGAGCTGAAGGAGATCTCGCGCGACGAGGGCATCATGGTTTTTATACTCCTTGTGCCCCTGGCTTATCCGCTTCTCTACGCCTTCATTTACACGACGGAGACTCAGCACAATCTGCCTGTTTGCGTGGTTGACCAATGCCAGAGCAGCCTCACGCGGGAGTTTATCCGCAAGGTTGACGCCACCCCGGAAGTAAAGATAGCAGGCCACGCCCTGAACATGGCCGAAGCACAAGAGATGCTGCGCATGCGCGAAGTCAGCGGCATCATCCAGATTCCGCATTCGTTCGACCGTGATTTGGCACATGGGAAGCAGGTGGTGGTAGGAGTCTTCAGTGACCTTACATCCATGCTCTATTACAAGGTTATGCTGCTTGGCGTAACCAATGTGGCCCAGGACATGAACCGCGACATCAAAGTGCAGAATTACCTGCATCCGGGCACACGCCGCGAAGAAGAGGTAGCGCGGATGCCGATCGACTTCGAGCATGTGCAGCTTTACAATACCCAAGGAGGCTTTTCGGCTTTCCTTATACCCCCGGTGCTGATGCTTATCCTGCAGCAGACCCTGTTCCTCGGCATCGGCATGTCTATGGGGCGCACACGTGAGAACAACCGTGGTCTGGTCATCCCGCCCCAATCCGGCTATAAGCATGTGGTCAGTGTCGTTCTGGGCAAGTCCATGCTCTATTTTTTTCTCTATCTGGTAATGGCCGTATATATGAATGTCGTTATCTCGCATTTCTTCGGTCTCCCACAGCTTATGCACTGGAACGTATTTTTCGGCTTCATGGTGCCATATCTTTTAGCTTGTATATTCCTCGGCTTCTGCTTCTCTGCTTTTATCTTCCGCCGCGAGGACTGCATCCTGCTGTTCGTCTTCATGAGCGTTCCGCTCCTGTTCCTCACCGGAGTCAGCTGGCCCGGTTCGGCCATCCCCAAGATATGGCAATGGATAGCAGTCATCTTCCCGTCAACCTTCGGATGCAATGCCTACATCCGCGCCGGCTCCATGGGAGCCACCTTGGGCGACATCAACCATGAGGTTATGGCAATGTGGTATCAGGCTGGAATTTATTTCCTGCTCGCCTGTCTGATTTATATATGGGAAATCAGGCGCGCAGTGGGACGCACAATACTGAAATAGCCAATGGGGGAAGGTTTTTTTATGCTTTCCCCCATTATTTTTGTCAATTCTTTCTTCAGTTCGCATTTTTTGCCTACATTTGCATGATTAGTAATCAAAATCACTGCAAAAAGGCTATGCAACCAACACATTATCTCGCTGTTGACCTTGGTGCTACCAGCGGTCGCACCGTATTGGCAACATTCGACGGGGAGCGTATAGACATGCGCGAATTCACCCGTTTCAAGAATCCGCAGATTCCTCTTGGGAAACATATATTCTGGGACTTGCCCCACTTGTACAACGAAATAATCACAGCCCTGCAGAAAGTAGCTGCCGAAGGAATAAACCTTACCAGCATCGGCATAGACACATGGGGCTGCGATGTGGCTTTCTTTGGGGCCGACGGCCTGCTGCTCGGGCTCCCCTATTGCTATCGTGACCCGCACACCGACGGAGCTATGGAACGCTTCTTCGGGGAGCAGATGCCACAAAAAGAAATCTATTCCCGAACAGGCATACAGTTTATGCCCTTCAACACCCTCTTCCATCTCGACACCATTCGTCGCGAGAACAGCGTTGCGCTGGCCAACGCAGAAAAGATTCTCTTCATTCCTGACGCCCTGATTTTCATGCTTACCGGCGAGGCTGTATGCGAATATACAGTTGCATCTACCTCTCAGATGCTCAACCCCAATACGGGGGATCTCGATTCCGACATCCTGCAGGCCTTGGGCCTAAGCCGCAGTAAATTCGGCAGGATGGTGGTGCCCGGAGAGAACATCGGCGTGATAAACCAGCAGATTCAGAAGGTGACTGGACTCGGCCCCATTCCCGTCGTAGCAGTAGGAAGCCACGACACAGCCTCAGCCGTGGCAGCCGTTCCGGCAGCCGACGGCAATTACGCCTATCTGAGCTGTGGAACATGGAGCCTGCTGGGCATCGAAAGCCAGAAGCCTATCATCACCGAAGAGAGCTACAAGGAGAATTTCACCAACGAAGGAGGACTCGACTCTACTACCAGATTCCTGAAGAACATCACGGGACTTTGGATTTTCGAGCAATGCCGCAAAGAATGGGAGGCCCAATCTGCGGCTGCAGAGAAAGCGAGCGGAGAGAGCGCCGCCGGTTGCATACCCTCAGACGTCAACGAGCTGAACGCCCTCAGCCTTACCTCCCGCTGCGACAGCCTCATCAACCCCGATGATCCGCGATTTGCACATCCCGTATCCATGACAGCTGCAATACGTGACTATCTCAGCGAAACCCGTCAGCCCATTCCGGAAACTCCTGCTGACTATGTCCGCGTGATATTCCGCAGCCTGGCCAAACGCTATCTGGAAATCATAAATATCCTGCGCCGCATCTCATCCGTAGATATTCAGCGGCTTCATGTAATAGGCGGCGGCTCACGCAACGAATACCTGATGCAATTCACAGCCGACACACTACAGATGCCTGTAATTGCCGGGCCGATGGAAGGGACCGGACTCGGCAACGCCCTCGTGCAGGTGCGCGCCGCAGGCTTTGTGGATTCGCTCACAGAGATGCGATCTATTATCGGCCGGAGCATAGAGCTCAAGACTTATCTCCCCAAATAAAATTCAACTAAACAAAACATAAATTTATTATGAAAGAACAACTGATTCAGCAGTCCTATGAGATTGCACGCGAACGTTACGCAGCTATCGGAGTAGATACAGACAAGGCTATCTCCCAATTGGAACAGACTCCCGTCAGCCTTCATTGCTGGCAGGCAGACGACGTGGTAGGTTTTGAACGCAACGACGCTCTCAGCGGAGGCATCCAGACCACAGGAAACTACCCCGGCCGCGCCCGCAATATCGATGAGGTGCGCGCCGACGTAGCCTTCGCAAAGAGCCTCCTCGCCGGTAACCACCGTCTGAACCTGCACGAGATCTACGGCGATTTCGGCAAGCAGTTTGTTGACCGCGACCAGGTAGAGATAAAATATTTCGAGAGCTGGATCCAGTGGGCCAAGGAGCAGGGGCTGAAACTGGACTTCAACAGCACCAGCTTCTCCCACCCCAAGAGCGGAAACCTCACCCTCTCAAACCCCGACCCCGCCATCCGCGAGTTCTGGATTGAACATACCAAACGCTGCCGGCGCATCGCCGACGCCATGGGACGCGCACAGGGAGACCCTGCCATCATGAATATATGGGTGCACGACGGCTCCAAGGACCAGACCGTAGAGCGCAAACGCTACCGCGAAATCTTTGCTGAGAGCCTCGATGAAATCCTCAAAGAGGAATTGCCCGGAATGAAGACCTGTCTGGAGGCAAAGCTCTTCGGCATCGGTCTGGAAAGCTACACCGTAGGTTCCCACGACTTCGTAGCCGGCTATTGCGCCACACGCAAGCTGATGTACACGCTGGACACAGGCCACTACGAACAGACAGAAAACGTATCAGACATGGTTGCTTCGCTGCTCCTCTTCGTGCCCGAACTGATGCTCCATGTTTCCCGCCCCATCCGTTGGGACAGCGACCATGTGACAATCATGAACGACCAGACACTGGACCTCTTCAAGGAAATTGTACGCGCAGATGCGCTCCACCGCGCACACATCGGTCTGGACTACTTCGACGCCAGCATCAACCGCATCGGCGCTTATATAATCGGAACTCGCGCAACTCAGAAATGTCTGCTTCAGGCACTGCTCGAGCCCCTCGCCCTGCTGCGCAAATACGAAGATGCCGGACAGAACTTTGAGCGCCTCGCTCTGCTCGAAGAAGCCAAATCCCTCCCGTTCGGAGCCGTATTCGACTACTTCAACCTCAAGAACAATGTTCCAGTAGGAGAAGACTTCATTCCTGTTATTCAGCAATATGAGAAGGATGTGACCAGCAAACGCTAAAGCCAAACGGCCAACAGCCAATAAAACACTCATATATGAAAGACAATTCTTTGAAAAGCACCCTTGCGGTGTCTCTCAACAACTATCTCGATGCAGGAGCAATAGTCGCTGGTGCCAGCGGCATCACCCTGTGGCAGAATTACCTGGGGCTGAGCGAGATGCATCTGGGATGGCTCAACGCCATCAGCGCCAATGCCCTGGGCGCAGCCATAGGAGCCATCATCGGCGGTTTTCTGGCAGACCGTTTCGGGCGCAAGTTTATATTCACTTACAACCTGCTCGTATATATGGCAGGCGTGCTGATAGTAATGCTTTCAGTAAACTTCCCGATGTTGCTGGCCGGATTTCTCATCACAGGCATCAGCGTAGGCATCGGAGTTCCCGCCTCATGGACATATATCTCAGAGAGTTCTGAAGTACACAACCGTGGCCGTAACATCTGTATATCGCAAATGTCCTGGGGATTCGGGCCAATGATCATACTTCTGTTTGGAATGTTGTTTGCCCCCGGGGGCTATCTATTCGACATCGTGGAATCAGTGGCTCATGCCATCATCGGAGCAGACGCAGCTGAGAACGCAGTTCAGGTGTTCAGTTCGCGTGTCGTTTTCTTCACCCTGTTTGTCGTAGCTTTCATTGCCTGGAACCTGCAGCGGCAATTAGAAGAGAGTGCGGAATTTGAAGCCAACAAACAGAAGGACAAGAGCGGCATCTTGGACAACATAAAACTGATCTTCACCAACCGCATTGCAGTCCGCACAGTTGTCTTCCTCGCAGTAATCTATCTTACGTGGAACCTCGTGGCATCTGTGATGGGATTCTTCTTGCCCCATATCTACGAGACAGCTGGAGGCGTCAGCAACGAGCAGGCCAACTGGCTGAGCTGCGTCCTGTGGTTCTGCACAGTGGCAACGACAGCCGTCCTGTCGCAGTTCATAGACCGCATAAGCCACAAATTCATCTATATCCTTGGCCTGCTGGTGGCGATAGCACCGTGGGCAATGGTCGTAACCACAGGAATTGGCAGCAGCGCCTCGCTTTGGGCATTTGCCATCCTTTGGGGAATAGAGGGCGGCCTCTCCGTGCAAATCTTCTACGCACTCTGGGGCAGCGAACTCTTCCCAGCCAAGTTCCGCGCCGGCGCACAAGGACTTATGTTCTTCATCGTACGCGGACTCTCTGCCGTATGGGGACTTGTATTTACATTCATCTATGGAGAGAATGGCGAAGGCTTTACTCTGGCAGCCTATTGCATGATAGCGCTACTTGTCATCTCTCTTATAGTCGGAGTCATCGGAGCGCCCAATACTCGTGGCAAGTCGCTTTCACAAATCACCAAGGAACGTTACGGCGACGAATTCTGATCATCCCCCTATAAAAGGATAATCACCCAATACCTATCAAAAACCATTACAGTCCGCCAAAACCAGGACTCCTCCATCCCAACTCTTTCGCAGGAGTTGGGATGTTTTTGTATCTTGAACAACACTTCCTATTTGGCCCACTCACACAAATTATCATCTCGATTTGTTAGCGCCATAGAGCGTAGCAGCTATCAGAATCACCAAATGCCACGAATAAGTAATTAGGACTAAAAAGTAAGCGGATACGCTTACTTGCCTTGCCACATATAAGTGACCCTATCTTCAACCTTAAATCTGATGCTTGAGCCCCTCACCATTGAGCCCTCACTCCTCATTGCTCAACCACTTCTGTTGTCCATAATCTGTTGTCATCGGTGTTCGCCTCGCCTTCAGCAACTGGTAAAAATTTCTAAATAAATGTCTCATCTTAATCTGATTCTTGCACCCAATTTTACCCATTTTTGAGCCACACCGCATCATAACCTGCATTACAACTATACCTGCTTCAGAGCACACCGCTTCGCATCTTGCATTATAACTCTACTTACGTCGGTTTGCATAGCATCACATTCAGCCATACAAGCAAATACACCTTAGTGTGAAGTGGGTTACACCTCGATGTAAAGTGAATTAACCCTTGATGTATTGCAGCATACCCCCCGATGTAATTTGGCTTGTTCTTCCAATAATCGTTTTCCTATGATTGGTATGCAGATGGAGAGACTTATATGCTTTCATCGGACAGGTGTAATAACTAAGAATGAGGACGTGTGAGCACGCCCTCATTCTCGTTATATAGTAACCAAATGTTTAGCAGATAAACAGCAGTTCGCGGTACTTGGGCAATGGCCAGCAAGCGTCATCAACAATCAGTTCGAGTTTGTCAATCTGACGACGTATGGTGTCGAGCATTGGGGCGATGGTGTCGTGGTAAGCAATAGCTTTGGCGTGTTCGTCCTCAATCTTGTTTGCCACCTTGCGGGCAGCCACCAGTTCGTCCACGCCGGTCTCGATGCTGGCCGTGCGCTGGGCTATCTCTTCGATGATTTTGAGGTTGCGTGCATTGAGCATTTCTGCCTTCTCTGCAGGGAAGACGCTGCACATACGCTCCACATTGCGCAGCAGCTGGCTCTGGTAAGCGGTTGCCACGGGTATGATGTGGTTCATGGAGAGGTCGCCGAGTACTCGGGCTTCAATCTGAATCTTTTTGGTATAAGTCTCCCACTTCACTTCATTGCGGGCCTCCAGTTCCTTGCGGGTCATGACGCCCACACTCTCGAAGAGCTGCACGCTGGCGTCGTCAAGATAACGCTCGAAGATAACCGGACAACTGGTCTCCACGTCAAGTCCGCGCTGTGCTGCCTCTGCCTTCCACTCGTCGCTGTAGCCGTTGCCGTCGAAACGGATGGGTTTGCATGTGCGGATATCATCGCGAAGGACATCAATTATTGCATGGAAAGTGGCGTTGTGCTCTGACTGTTCAAAATCCTTGCTGATAATGGCAAGACGCTCATCCACGCGTTTTTTGAATGACACGAGGGCTTCGGCCACGGCGCTGTTGAGGGTAATCATTGCGCTGGCGCAGTTGGCTTCGCTGCCCACAGCACGGAACTCAAAGCGGTTGCCGGTGAAGGCGAATGGTGAGGTGCGGTTGCGGTCGGTGTTGTCGATGAGAAGTTCGGGAATTTCCGGGATATCGAGTTTCAGTCCCTGCTTGCCGTCCATGGTGAAGAGATTGTCCTTGTCGGCCTTCTCGATATGGTCGAGCAGTTCGGAGAGCTGTGTACCGAGGAAACTGGAAATGATGGCAGGAGGAGCTTCGTTGGCTCCCAGGCGGTGGGCATTGGTAGCGCTCATGATGCTGGCTTTGAGCAGCCCGTTGTGACGCCACACTCCCATAAGAGTCTCAACGATAAACACAGCGAACCGGAGGTTCTGTTCGGGAGTCTTTCCGGGAGCGTGGAGCAGCACTCCGGTGTCGGTGCTCAGACTCCAGTTGTTATGTTTTCCGGAGCCGTTGATTCCTGCAAACGGCTTCTCATGAAGGAGCACACGGAAACTATGCTTGCGTGCTACGCGCTTCATCACTGACATCAGCAGCATATTATGGTCAACAGCCAGATTGGTCTCTTCGAACACTGGAGCCAACTCGAACTGGTTAGGCGCCACCTCGTTGTGGCGTGTCTTGACGGGGATGCCGAGTTCGAGAGCCTGAATCTCAAGGTCGCGCATGAAGGCGGCGACTCGCTCGGGTATGCTGCCGAAGTAGTGGTCGTCCATCTGCTGGTTCTTGGCGCTGTCGTGTCCCATCAGGGTGCGCCCCGTGAGCAGGAGGTCAGGACGGGCTGCATAGAGGCCTTCATCCACGAGGAAGTATTCCTGTTCCCACCCGAGGTTGGAAGTGACTTTCTTCACAGCGGGATCGAAATAGTGGCACACTTCTGTAGCAGCGACATTGACCGCCTTGAGGGCGCGAAGCAGAGGAGCCTTGTAGTCGAGAGACTCGCCGCTGTAGGAGATGAAGATTGTAGGGATGACAAGGGTGTCATCGATGATAAATACGGGAGAGGTGGGGTCCCAGGCGGAGTAGCCGCGAGCCTCAAATGTAGAACGGATGCCGCCGCTGGGGAAGGAGCTGGCATCGGGCTCCTGCTGGGCCAGCAGTTTGCCGCTGAATTCCTCTATCATTCCGCCCTTGCCATCGTGCTCGATGAAAGAGTCGTGTTTCTCGGCTGTGCCTTCAGTGAGGGGCTGGAACCAGTGGGTATAATGCGTAACGCCATTCTCCTTAGCCCACTGAATCATTCCTGCAGCAACGGAATCAGCCACCTTGCGGTCGAGCTGTGCGCCATTGTCAATCACGTCTATCATCTTTGCATAAATGTCCTTGGGCAGGTATTTATACATTTTCTCGCGGTTGAATACTTTGCGTCCGAAATACTCACAGGGACGGTCGGCGGGTGCCTTCACTTCGAGGGGCTTCTTCTTGAATGCCTCTCCTACTACTTGAAATCTGAGTTCGTTTGCCATGTTTTTTTGTGTTTTAGGGCCCTCGCAGCCTTTTCGTCAAGTGCCGGAAGGGTTTCTGGTTAATAATGATTGGTATTCTATTTCTTTACTTCCTGAAAAGAACGCTCCACCTCTGCGGCCACCTTCAGACCGGAGGCTATGGCGCGCACCACGAGCGAAGCACCGCTGGCGGCATCGCCACATACGAAGAGCTGCTGCCAGCCGGAGGGTTGCTGAGGATGCGGTTGCTGAGGCTTGAGGAATCCCATTGCCAACAGCACGAGTTCGGCCTTGATGACCTCGGGCTCACCGGCTTGGACCATCTGCGGACGACCGCCGTCGGGAGCAGGCTTCCAGTCGATGGGCTGAACGCGGACTCCGGTGACATGGCCCTTCTCGCCGAGGAACTCAAGGGTGTTGATGTTCCAGCGGCGGGTACACCCCTCCTCGTGACTGGAAGTGGTCTTGAGGATAACGGGCCAGTTGGGCCATGGTGTGGCGGGGTTGTGGCCCACAGGCGGTTTGGGCATAATCTCTATCTGGGTGACGCTCTTGCAGCCCTGACGGTGGGCGGTTCCGATGCAGTCGCTTCCGGTGTCGCCCCCGCCGATGACCAGCACATTCTTGCCTT
The DNA here is from genome assembly GCA_024699495.1 of Bacteroidaceae bacterium. GTDB lineage: Bacteria > Bacteroidota > Bacteroidia > Bacteroidales > Bacteroidaceae > Physcousia. Next base: position 21,166 of record JAILPK010000036.1, read on the forward strand.
TAGCGGTTACTCGCTCCTCCTTACTGAATTCCATTCCAGCCAAAACGCGGTTCTGCTGAGAGAGGAGTTCGAGAGCCATATGCACGCCCTGCAGTTCGCGTCCCGGCACGTTGAGATCGCGGGCTGTGGGTGTGCCCGTGGCTAGGATTACGGGCCATCCGTCCCATCCGCCCTCCTGCGGACAGGCGTGATCAAGAGCGGCATAGAGGGTGTCCATGCTCCATTCGCCGTCGTCAGCAGGAACTACGGGCAATAAGCAGTTATACACGAACCTTACGCCTTCCTGTTCCATCACACGGATACGGCGGTCTATTATTTGTTTGTTGAGTTTGAAATTGGGTATGCCATATCTGAGCAATCCGCCTGCTGCCTCGTTCTTCTCAAACACCGTTACATCATAGCCCATCAGATTAAGACTGTTGGCTGCTGCCAACCCAGCCGGGCCACTGCCAACGACAGCGACCTTCCGGCCATTACGCACGGGGTTTTCTATAGTAACATAGCCCTCAAGGAAAGCGCGCTCGGCTATGGCACATTCGTTTTCGCGATTGGTGACTGCCTCCCCTGTTGTGTGGTAGAGCACGCAGGCTTTCTCGCAGAGAGCCGGGCAGATACGGCCAGTGAACTCGGGGAAGGGGTTTGTCTTCTTCAGAATCTTATAGGCCATCTCCCACTGTCCATGGTAGAGCGCGTCGTTCCATTCTGAGTCTTTATTTCCGAGCGGGCAGGCCCAATGACAGAAGGGCACGCCACAATCCATGCAGCGCGATGCCTGCTCCTGGCGGTCGCGTGTGTTGAGCGTCTGCTCCACTTCACCAAAGTCGTGAATGCGGTCGTGAACGGGCCGGTATCCGGCTTCTTTGCGAGCCACGGTTAAAAATGCTTTTGGATTTCCCATTTTGATGTATATATGTTTTAAAGTTGACGAGTGGAGTTTTGCCGGAGCGGCCGCTCAAAGGACCGTAGGACCGTCCTCAATAGGACGGGCACGGCCGCCTTTTCTCCGGTCGGCCCGCTTGGAGGCGCCGCCGATTCTTCATTTTCAGTAGTCTCTCTGTACATCTGCAATCTTGCGCTGCAGTTCCTGCATCTTCTCCTCCTCGAGCACACGCTTGTACTCGATGGGAACTACCTGGACGAAGTCCTCTATGTAGCGGGAGAAGTTGTCGAGCATACGACCGGCCAACTGACTTCCCGTGTGGAGATAATGCTGTCTGATGAGTTCGAGCAGTTCGCGGCGCGAAGAGGAGCCCTCCACCAGATTGAGTTCTACCATATCCATGTTACAGAAATAATCGAATGTATGCTTGGGGTCATATACATAGGCCACACCACCTGACATGCCGGCAGCGAAATTGCGGCCCGTGCGTCCGAGCACTACCACCCTTCCGCCTGTCATATACTCGCAGCAGTGGTCTCCGGCGCCCTCGATAACAGCTATCGCGCCGCTGTTACGAACGCCGAAGCGCTCGCCCACCTGCCCGTTGACATAAAGCTCGCCGCCTGTGGCCCCGTAGAGACCGGTGTTTCCAGCTATGATATTGTCTTCGGCCTGGAAATCAGCGTTGCGGCGCACGGGAGGCAAGATGCTGATGCGCCCGCCGGAGAGGCCCTTACCGAAATAGTCGTTTGTCTCCCCTTCGAGCCTGATATCGAGTCCCTTCACGGCAAAGGCGCCGAACGACTGTCCGGCCGAGCCCTTGAATTTGAGTCGGATGGTAGCGTCCGGCAGCCCCTCCTCACCATATTTTTTCGCTATGACGCCGGAGAGCATGGTGCAGACGGCGCGGTCGGTGTTGCGGATGGCATAATCAAGACTCACCTCCTCCATGTCTTCAATGGCTTTTGCAGCAGCCTGGATTATCTCCTCGTCCTTCACCCCGCTCACTTTGGTGTATTCACCACGGTCCCAATAGAGAGGTTTGTCGGTGGCCGGGCTGTGGAGCATCCTGCCGAAGTCAATCGTCTGCCACTTACCCAAGGCAACTGCCAGAGCGGAGTCTGCCTGAATGGAATCTCTGGCGGGAAGAACGACATTGATGAGGTCGGTACGACCGATAATTTCCTTAAGCCTGTGCACACCAATCTCGGATAGATATTCACGCACCTGCTGAGCCAGGAAGGTGAAGAAATTGACCACGTAGTCAGCCTTGCCGAGAAAACGCTGGCGCAGACGCTCGTCCTGCGTAGCTACTCCCACCGGACAGGTGTTGGTGTTACACTTGCGCATCATCACACAGCCAAGAACCACCAATGGCAACGTTCCGAACGAGAACTCGTCAGCTCCGAGCATGGCCATAAGCACCACGTCGCGGGCAGTCTTAAGCTGTCCGTCGGTTTGGAGGCGGACCTGGTTACGCAGGCCATTCATCACCAGCGTCTGCTGTGTCTCAGCCAGACCGATCTCGGGCGAGATGCCGGCAAAACGCATTGACGAGGCCGGGCTTGCGCCCGTTCCGCCTTCGGCTCCACTCACCACGATGAGGTCAGCCTTGGCTTTGGCTACTCCGGCAGCTATGGTGCCCACCCCGCTCTCAGCCACAAGCTTGACGCTGACAGCAGCCGTGGGGTTGATATTTTTCAGGTCGAAGATGAGCTGTGCCAGATCCTCGATGCTGTATATGTCATGGTGAGGCGGTGGGGAGATAAGTGAGATGCCCGGGATGGCATTGCGGGTCTTGGCAATGATCTTGTTGACCTTGAATCCAGGCAACTGACCGCCCTCGCCGGGCTTGGCTCCCTGTGCCACCTTGATCTGAATTTCCTCGGCATTTACCAGATACTCAGCTGTGACGCCGAAGCGGCCGGAGGCAATCTGCTTGGTCTTGCTCGAGAGCGACACGCCATCGACATCAGAGTGATAGCGCATGTTGTCTTCACCGCCCTCGCCCGTGTTGGAACGTGTGCCAAGCCGGTTCATTGCCAGCGCCAAGGCCTCGTGAGCCTCAATCGAAAGAGCTCCGAACGACATAGCGCCCGTGACGAAATGCCTGACTATGCTATCTACAGGCTCCACCTCGTCAAGAGGTGTCGGGGTGGCTGCTTTCTTCCACGAGAAGAAGTCGCGCAGGAAGATAGGTTTCTCCTTCTCATCGACCATCCGTGCCCACTCCTTGAATTTCTTATACGAACCGATGCGGGTAGCTATCTGCAGATTGGCTATCGTTTCGGGATTCCAAGCATGTATAATCCCGTCCTTACGCCAGGAGAAGAGGCCGTTGTTTGGCAGGAACTCATTGATCTCCGCCGGTCTGAACGCCTCACGATGCAAGCGGATGGCGTCGCGCGCAATCTCCTTGAGTCCGATTCCGCCCACCGTGCTGACCTCTGTACCGAAGTAACGCCGGAGCAGGTCTTCACTCAGCCCCACGCTCTCGAAGATTTTTGCACCGCGGTAGGAACGGATGGTGGAAATGCCCATCTTCGACATTATCTTCTTCAAGCCCTTATCCACTGCCTTGATATAGTTGGCCTCCGCCGTAGGATATGCCTCTTGTATATGATGAGCGCTCACCAGATGGTCAAGCACGGCAAATGTCATATAGGGGCAAATGGCACTGGCACCATAACCAAGCAGCAGGGCTGCATGCATCACCTCACGAATTTCTCCGCTCTCTACAATCAGAGCTGTCTGCACACGTTTCTGCACGCTGATGAGATAGTGGTGAACGGCGCTCACTGCCAGCAGACTGGGGATAGCCACATGAGTGGGGTCTATATCCCGGTCGGAGAGAATGATATAGTTCACGCCCTCATCTACTGCTGCTTCGGCATCCTTACACAGCTGGTCCAACGCACGTCCCAATGCCTCGCCGCCGCGCTGGCACTCGGCATCGGTTCCCGCAGCTGCAGTTCCAGCGCCGGGGCAGAACGTCATGCTTATCTTCTTTGTATTGAAGCCTTTATATCGGATATTGCACAACAGATCCAACTGAGTGTTAGTGAGCACCGGCTGCGGCAAGCGCACCATCTTGCAGTTGGATGCATCCGGAGTCAGGATATTCGTTCCCACAGCCCCGATATATTCAGTGAGCGACATCACCAGTTCTTCACGGATGGGGTCGATGGCGGGGTTGGTGACCTGGGCAAACTGCTGACGGAAATAGTTGAAGAGCACCTGCGGACGGTCGCTTATGACAGCCAGCGGAGTATCATTTCCCATGGCAGCCACGGGCTCCTGACCGGCAGTTGCCATCGGGACCACCGTCTTGTCGATATCCTCCTGCCCGAAGCCGAAGCAGAGCAGCTTACGTTCATAGTTCTCCACGCTGTTGGTCACGTGGCGGCCGCTCTTCAGAGTCTCGAGCTGTATGCGGTTGGTGCTTAACCACTCGCGATAGGGATGAGCCTTTGCCAGCTGCTCCTTGATCTCACCGTCGTAATAGATGCGCCCCTCCTGCGTGTCAATCAGCAGAATCTTACCAGGCTGCAGACGGCCCTTGCTCACCACGTCCGTCGGGTCGAAATCGAGCACACCGACCTCGCTGGCCACCACCATCAGTCCGCTCTTGGTGATGGTATATCGGCTGGGACGCAGTCCGTTGCGGTCCAGCAGACCCCCGGCATAGCGGCCGTCGGAAAAGAGCAGGGCTGCCGGTCCGTCCCACGGCTCCATCAGGATGGAGTGATATTCATAGAAAGCCTTCAGGTCTTCGCTGATGGGGTTCTTCTCGTTGAAGCTCTCGGGTACTAATATAGCCATGGCCTGCGGCAGACTGAGCCCGCTCATCACGAGAAACTCGAACACGTTATCGAGCGATGCGGAGTCGCTCATGTCATCTTGCACTATGGGGCGCAAGTCGCGGATATCGCCCAGCGCCTTGCTGTTAAGCACACTCTCACGCGCCTTCATCCATCCGCGGTTGCCGCGAATGGTGTTAATCTCGCCGTTGTGAGCCAGAAGGCGGAAGGGCTGCGCCAGTTTCCACTTGGGAAAGGTGTTGGTGGAGAAGCGCGAATGCACCAGAGCCAGTCCGCTGGTGAAATAGGGGTTGGACAAGTCGGGGAAATAGCGTCTGAGCTGTCCGCTCGTAAGCATCCCCTTGTATATGATATACTTGGTGCTGAGTGAACAGATATAAAAGTCCTCGTCAGAAATCTGGTTCTCTATACGTTTACGCACCTTATATAAGGCTATATCCAAGCCCATGGCCGCGCTGGCGGCAGAGGCGCTGCCCGCAACCGAATCCTCTCTGCTTACGGGATTAGGGCTGCGTGTCACGAAAATCTGACGTATGTCGGGCTCTACCTCGCGGGCGCCCTGACCGAGCACCTCCGGGCAGGTGGGCACTGAGCGCATGTGCATCAGCATGAGCCCCTCGCGCTCGATCTCACCGATCATCACAGCCAGAATATCCTGCTGCCGTTGCGGGTCCTTGGGCAGGAATACCAGCCCGGTTCCATAATGTTCTTTCTCGGGCACCGGGATGCCCTGCAGAAGTATGAACTCATGTGGAATCTGCATGAGGATGCCAGCTCCGTCGCCTGTCTTATCACGCGTCTCGGCACCACGGTGTTCCATATTCTCCAGCACACGGAGGGCATTGTCAACCAGTTCGTGACTTTTCCCGCCCTGAATGTTTACTATCATCCCCACGCCGCATGCATCGTGCTCGTAGGCCTCGCTATACAAACCTTGTTGTTTCATATTGTCATTTGAGTTTTTATTCGTTGCAGTGCTTCTGTAGTAGATTCGCGCCGGCCGAAAGCTGTGAGGCGCACAAACCCCTCGCCCGAAGGGCCAAAGCCCACCCCCGGCGTACAAACCACATTTGCCTGATTAAGCATTATATCGAAGAATTGCCAGGAACTGACTCCTTCAGGCAGCTGTAACCACAAATAGGGGGCATCTGTGCCACCGAAAACTCTCATTCCCATATCGGTCAAGGCTTCGCGCATAAGGCTGGCATTCTCCTTGTAGTAATCTATCGTGGCGCGCACCTGGCTCTTGCCTTCCGGAGTATAAATAGCCTGAGCTGCACGCTGGCTGAGATAGCTGGTGCCATTGAATTTCGTTGTCTGGCGGCGGTTCCACAGCGGGTTGAGCTGTACTCGCCGACCGGCGGAATCTCTCACCGTAAGCTGGCGCGGCACCACTGTGTATCCGCAGCGCACCCCGGTAAAGCCGGCCGTCTTGGAAAAGCTCCGGAATTCCACGGCACATCTCTGAGCCCCTTCTATCTCGAAGATGCTGTGAGGCACGTCGGGAGTTCGGATATAAGCTTCGTAGGCTGCATCATAAAGTATGAGCACGTCATGGCTCAAAGCGTAATCCACCCAGAGCTGCAGCTGCCCGCGGGTGAGTGTGGTGCCCGTAGGGTTGTTGGGGTAGCAAAGATATACCACATCGACATGTCCTTGCGGTAATTCTGGCACGAAACCGTTGGTAGCCGTACAAGGGAGATAAGTGATGTCTGTCCAGCGACCGAGCGCATCAGGCTCTCCGCCTCTGCCGCTCATCACGTTGGAATCGACATAAACGGGATACACCGGGTCGGTGACGGCAACGCGAATGTCTGAGGCAAACAATTCCTGAAAATTTCCGGTGTCGCTTTTGGCACCGTCGTTTATAAATATCTCGTCGGCATCAATATCTATACCACGCGCACGGAAATCATTCTCCACGATTGCTTCGCGAAGAAATTCATAGCCACGCTCAGGACCATAACCCCGAAATGTGGATTGCTGAGCCATCTCATCTACGGCCTTGTGCAAAGCTTCAGTCACCGCGCTGCACAACGGTTGGGTGACATCACCAATACCAAGGCTAATCACCTGTGCATCTGGATTATCAGCTTTGAAAGCCTTCACACGCCGGGAAATCTCAGCAAACAGATAGCTTCCGGACAGTTTTAGAAAATTCTCGTTGAGCATATATTTTTAAAATGAAGAATTAAGAATGAATAATTTTTAGAGCAGCGAGCGCAGAGCCAAGCTTGCTTTCTGATGCCCGAGTCGCGACAAAAATCGAGGCGAAGACTCAATGAAGAATCGGCTGAGCCAGCTCAGCCGGAGAAGCCCCCCGCGGCCGGCTTCTATGCGGCCGACCGGAGAAAAGGCGGCCGTGCCCGTCCTTTTTGAGGACGGTCCTTTGAGGGGCCGGTCCGGCAAAACTCCACTTGTCACCCACAGAGCTATCAACTTGTCAACTTGTCCACTCATCACCTCGTCAACTTATTATCGATTGTGATGTCACCCTCGAAAACGAAATCGGCCCCTCCGGTCATCATCACATGACCGGAGGGCGATTGCCAGCTGACGTCAAGTTCGCCACCATCCATAATGATGCGCGCCCCATTGCTAACCCGACCGCGAACTATAGCTGCTACCGCCGTAGCACAGGCTCCGGTGCCGCAAGCCAAGGTTATTCCACTGCCACGCTCCCACACACGCACCCTGATGCCGTCAGGACGCATTTCGGCAAATTCTATATTGGCGCGCTGGGGAAACGCGGAGTGGATTTCCAATCGTGAGCCTTCGGCTGCAACGTCGATGGCTTCTATATTCTTCACAAAAATTACATAATGCGGATTACCCATACACACAAATGTTCCGTCGGGCAGAGAACCGGCCGCTGGAACAAACTGGTCTGGATTCTGCAGCAGGGGCTTTCCCATATCAACCATGACGCTCTCCACAAGTCCAGCCGTAGAGATTTGCAAGTTCAGCAGCTTAATTCCCGACAGGGTGAGCAACCTGATGGCGGTCTGCTTAGTGAACCCCTTCTCATAAAGGTACTTGCCTATACAACGGCTTGCATTTCCACACATCATCGCTTCCGAACCGTCGGCGTTAAATATGCGCATGGTGAAATCAGCTTCGGGAATAGGACTTTTCCCTATCAGCACAATACCGTCGGAGCCAATGCCCTTGTGGCGATCGCTCCAGGCGATGGCTGCCGCCTGCGGATCTGCTATTGGATACTGGGTAGCATCTACGTATATGTAATCATTGCCAGCACCATGCATTTTAGTAAAATGTATATTACGTGTCATTTTGAATAGATAAATCGCATTTTTACTTTCGTTTTGTATTAAAACTGCCGCAAAGATACATCGTAATGGCAATAATTCAGCAACAATCAGTCCAAAAAGAAAGAAATAAGCTTGTATTTGTTGACTTATGTCAAGTATTACAGGTAAATTGCATCTTTTTGAATGGTATTTCTATTATATTTTATCTTTTTGCAATACTTTTGCCGCTGAAACATTGCAATGTGACACAACAAAATCAGGACGTTCACCTATTTTTTTATTATTTAATGCATGAAAAAGATTGAAGCAATCATTCGAAAGACGAAATTTGAAGAGGTAAAAGAAGCTTTGCTCAGCTCGGACATCAATTGGTTTGAATACCACGACGTGCACGGAATCGGACAGAGCCGGCAGGCCAGAATATACCGCGGCGTTCAGTATTCTACCGATGTGATTGAGCGCGTAGCCATCAGCATTGTATGCCGCAACCAGTTTGTGGCGCCTACCATCCAGGTGATTATCAACACTGCTCAGACTGGTGAAATAGGCGACGGACGCATCTTCGTAAGTGACATCATCGACACATGGTCTATCAGAACTGGAGAAAACGGTGACAGCGTACTTCGCGACAAGAAATAACACAGGAGTTAAACACAACAACAACACAACACACACATATATATATATATTATTATGAATGACATTGCAATTTCTTTAGATACCGTTTGGATGCTGCTTGCAGCAATGCTTGTTTTCTGGATGCAACCCGGTTTTGCACTCTGCGAAGCTGGTTTTACCCGCGGGAAAAATGCCGCAAACATACTTTTCAAGAATTTTGTTGACTTCATGTTCGGCTCCCTGCTTTTCTGGTTCGTGGGCTTCGGTTTCATGTTCGGATCGGAAGGTGCCGGCTTCATCGGCGCACCAAACTGGGGCGACCTCAGTTTCTACAGCGGCGATCTGCCCGTGGAGGGCTTTCTGATGTTTGAGACCGTATTCTGCGCCACGTCGGCAACTATTGTCAGCGGAGCGATGGCCGAGCGCACCAAGTTCTCTATGTACATTATCTACAGCCTGTTTATCTCGCTGCTTATCTACCCCGTAGAAGGCCACTGGACATGGGGCGGCGGCTGGCTCTGCAACAGCGATGCAGAAAGTTTTATGATGCAGACTTTCGGTGATGTATTCCACGACTTTGCCGGTTCGGCCATCGTGCATTCCGTAGGTGGCGTGCTGGCTATAATAGGCGCTTTGGCCTTAGGAGCCCGTCGCGGTAAATATGCCACTGACGGCAGCAGCCGCGCCATTCCCGGCCACTCACTCCTGCTGGCAGCCCTTGGCGTATTCATCCTCTGGTTAGGTTGGTTCGGTTTCAACCCGGGTTCTCAGCTGGCCGCTTCAGGCGAGGTGAACCGCACAGCCATCAGCCATGTTCTGCTGACCACCAACCTGGCTGCTTCAGCCGGTGGCGTTGCCACAATGTTCATCACTTGGATAAAATACGGGAAGCCCTCATTCTCACTGATGCTCAACGGCGTGCTGGCCGGTCTGGTCGGAATCACAGCCGGATGCGACCTTGTGTCTCCCGTGGGAGCTGTCGTCATCGGTCTAATCTGCGGCATTGTGCTGGTATATTCCATTGAATTCATAGACCACGTGCTTCACATAGATGATCCCGTAGGTGCTTCGAGTGTTCATGGTGTTTGCGGCATCATAGGTACCCTGCTCACAGGTTTGCTTTCTGTATCCAACGGAGCTTTCTATGGACATGGTTGGGGTTTCTTCGGCGCTCAATGCCTTGGCATACTTGCCATTGACCTCTGGGCAGCCGCCTGCGGTTTCGTGTTATTCTATGGCATCAAATACCTGAAAGGTCTCCGCGTAGATGCACGCATTGAAGATGAAGGTCTGGATGTTTATGAACACGGAGAAAGCTGCTACAATTAGGGTATCTGCATAGCAGCTAACTATAAATAACATTTTCAAATTCAGAATAAAACAATGAAAAGCAAAATATATACAAAAGCAGCCAAGGCAAAGAGATTATTAACGGTAGTTATGGCTGCAAGTGCCATCTTCACAGCAAAGGCACAAGATAAAGTAGAAGCAAACATCGGAGCCGGGTTTGTAAACCAATACATTTGGCGCGGATTGGATGTGGGAGATGCCAGCCTGCAACCCACTGTTGGGGTTGCATACAAAGGCATAAGCCTTTCTGCATGGGGCAGCGTGGGACTTACAGATGCCACAGATACCAAAGAATTGGACCTGACCTTAGCTTACTCGATCGCCGGGTTTAATTTCGGCATCACAGACTACTGGTTTTCCCAGGGCAGTTACTTCAAATACAAAAACAAAAATACCACTCACGTTTGGGAAGCCAATGTGGGTTACGATTTCGGATTCTTAAGTCTTCAATGGTTTACGAACTTTGCCGGTGACGACGGAGTGAACGGAAGCGGTGACAGGGCGTTTTCAAGCTACTTCGAACTGGCTGCTCCCTTCCGGCTGGGCGGTCTCGAATGGAAGGCCACTCTCGGCGTAGTGCCTTTTACCACCTCATTCTATTCGGCTGACGGTTTTGCGGTAACTAACGTTGGCCTTTGCGCTACGAAAGAGTTCGTAATCAAGGACAAATATCACCTACCAGTTTTTGTCGGACTGACTGCAAACCCGAATTCGGAGAAAATGTACCTGATCTTCGGAACATCGTTCTCGATGTAAGCAACTCTGCTCTAACCAACCATTCATTCATGCTGACAAAGTATATCTTCATTACAGGAGGCGTTGCCTCGTCGCTCGGAAAAGGAATTATAAGCGCCTCGATGGGCAAACTGCTGCAAGCGCGCGGCTACCGAATCACCATCCAAAAGTTCGACCCATATATAAACATTGACCCAGGTACGCTCAACCCTTATGAGCATGGCGAATGCTATGTGACAGCCGACGGGATGGAGACGGATTTAGATTTGGGACATTACGAGCGCTTCACAGGAATCGAAACCACACGCCAGAACAGCGTCACGACCGGACGTATTTATCTAAGTGTAATCGAACGCGAACGCCGGGGTGATTATTTGGGCAAAACTATTCAGGTCGTGCCACACATCACCGATGAAATCAAGCGCAGGATAATCCGTGAAGAAGGTACTTTCGACTTCGTTATAACTGAGATCGGGGGAACCATAGGTGATATCGAGAGCCAGCCGTTTCTCGAGGCTATCCGGCAACTGCGCTGGGAACTGGGAGCGGATCGGGCGCTCAACATACACCTCACATACGTTCCCTATCTGGCAGCAGCAGGCGAACTCAAAACAAAGCCTACGCAGACCAGTGTGAAGCAGCTACAGGGTCTGGGCATACAGCCCGAAGTGCTGGTGCTGAGAAGCGAGCATGAACTGAGCAACGAACTGCGGGCCAAGGTAGCGCATTTCTGCAATGTAGATGCAGAAGCTGTAATTCAGAGCCAAGACCTCGAGAGCATCTACGAGGTTCCAGTGAATATGCAGCGACAGGGGCTCGACGCTATATGTCTCAAAAAGATGGGTGTTCCTGTTGGAGAGACTCCGCAGTTAGGGCCCTGGCGCACCTTCCTCGAACGCCGCAAGCAGGCCTCCAAGACAGTTGAGATTGGATTGGTGGGCAAATATGATCTCCAGGATGCTTACAAAAGCATCTTGGAGAGTCTTGCACATGCAGGAATATATAATGATTACAAGGTGAAGACTACATTCATCAACAGTGAGAACCTGACTCGGGAAAATATTGCAGAACGGCTCCTTCCGATGGCTGGCATCGTCATCTGTCCCGGTTTCGGAGGCCGCGGCACCGAGGGGAAAATCTTAGCTGCCGAATACGCACGCACTCACGACATACCCGCTTTCGGCATCTGTTTGGGAATGCAGATGATGGTAATTGAATTCGCACGCAACGTGCTGGGAATGGCCGATGCCAACAGCAGCGAGATGGACCCCGCAACAACTCATCCCGTAATCGACATAATGGAAGAGCAGAAGAATGTCACAGACAAGGGTGGAACAATGCGTTTAGGAGCCTACGAATGTCAGCTCACGCCAGGAAGCCTGGCCAGTAACGCCTATGGCGAAAAACAGCTTATCAGAGAACGCCATCGTCACCGTTATGAATATAACAATGCATTCCGCAAGGTTCTGGAGGCCGGAGGTATGAAATGTGCAGGAATCAACCCTGCAGCCAATCTGGTAGAGATTGTCGAAGTGCCGGCCCTACGCTGGTATCTCGGCACCCAATTCCACCCGGAATACACCTCAACCGTTCTGCACCCCCACCCTCTCTTCATGTCGTTCGTCAGAGCGTGCATTCAAAATAAAGTTTACAAGAACGGCAGTCCACAAGCCCCAGACTGCTGACCGCTAACCACACCTAAGAAAACAGGAACTCACCCCCCGCTGTTTATACATTAACCCTTCAAACAGAACTTTAACTGACAATCGTCCCCCAAAAAATGGAAATCATTAAGCATGAATGTGGAGTAGCTCTGATACGCTTGCTGCGCCCCTTGTCTTACTACGAGCAGAAATACGGCTCCAGACGCTATGGGCTGAACAAACTCTACCTGATGATGGAGAAGCAGCACAATCGCGGCCAGGAAGGCGCCGGAGTGGCTTGCGTGAATCTCAATGCACCTGACGGGCAGGAATATATGTTCCGTGAGAAAGCCGAGGGGAAGGATGCCATCACCGAGGTTTTCCGCCGTATGGATGAATCGTTCACCGGCCAACTCTATATGGGGCATCTCAGATACTCCACAACTGGCAAAAGCGGACTCACCTTCGTTCACCCCTTTCTTCGTCGCAACAACTGGCGCGCCAAAAACTTGTGTTTATGTGGCAACTTCAACATGACCAATATCGGCGAGGTTTTCGATTTCCTCACCCATCAGGGGCAGTCGCCACGAATCTTTGGTGACGCATATATCACACTCGAACTGATGGGACATCGCCTGGACCGCGAGGTTGAACGTCTCTTTGTGCATGCTAAGGAACAAGGACTGGAAGGGCGCGGCATCACCGAATATATAGACAGTAATATAGATATGACTAATGTGCTCCAATCCACCATGAAGCACTTCGACGGAGGATATGTGATGTGCGGACTAACGGGTTCCGGCGAGATGTTCTCGATGCGCGACCCATGGGGTATCCGCCCTGCCTTTTGGTATCAGGACGATGAAGTGGTGGTAGTTGCCTCCGAACGTCCGGTAATCCAGACCTGTTTCAATCTCCCTGCCGAGGAGATCCATGAGTTGGAACCAGGCCAGGCACTTATAGTCCGCCGCAATGGCAAGAGTGTCCTGCAGCAGATAATACCTGCGATAGCTAATCAAGCATGCTCCTTCGAACGTATATATTTCAGCAGAGGCTCCGACCGCGACATCTATACCGAACGAAAACATTTGGGCAAACAGCTCACCCCTGCCATTCTTGAAGCTATTGACAGCGACGTAACCAATACCGTATTCTCATATATTCCCAACACCGCTGAAGTCGCTTTCTGCGGAATGACCGACGGCGTTCGCAGCCTCGGCTACAACGTGCGGATTGAGAAGGTGGTGTGGAAAGACATAAAACTGCGCACCTTCATCACCGAAGGCACTCAGCGCAACGACCTCGCCGCTCATGTGTATGACGTGACCTATGGGGCGCTTCGTCCAAATCTGGACAACCTCGTTGTAATCGATGACTCAATCGTGCGTGGAACCACTCTCCGCGAAAGCATATTTAAGATTCTCGACAGCCTACATCCCCGCAAAATTATCATGGTATCCAGTTCTCCACAAATCCGATACCCTGACTATTATGGCATCGACATGTCCCATCTTGAAGAATTGTGCGCCTTCAGGGCAGCCATCTCACTCATCAGAAAACGCGGCATGGAGCAGCTCATAACAGACACTTATCAGGCATGTATCTCCTCTCCCACTGCCACCAACCAAGTGAGAGCCATCTACGAGCCGTTCAGCATTGAAGAGTTGAACGCGGAGATAGTGGAACTCCTGCGCCCCGCAGGTATGAAAACCCCGATTCAGCTGGTCTTCCAAAGCATTGAAGGACTGCATCAGGCTTGTCCGAATCACCCAGGCGATTGGTACTTTACCGGCCATTACCCCACTCCCGGCGGCACCCGGATGGTCAATCAGGCCTTCATTCAGTTCGTAGAATCACAGCCAACTTGGGAAAATGAAGAATGAAAAACTTTTGAAAATGAAGAATCCGCGACCTTTTGAGTCGCGGGAAAACACACCCGCGGCCGTGCCTCTAAGCGGGTAGACCGGAGAAAAGGCTGCCGTGTCCGTCCTTTTGAGGACGGTCCTTTGAGGGGGCGGTCAGGCAAAACTCCACTCGTCACCCGCGAAGCCATCAACTCGACTACTAAAGAGCAAACATCTCAAATAAAAAAAAACAAAATTAAAAACTCACCCTTATGTGTGGAATAGTTTCTATATTAAACATCAAGCAACAGACAACTCAGCTACGCGACAAAGCGTTGAAAATGAGTAAGAGAATCAGGCACAGAGGTCCCGACTGGAGCGGAATCTATTGCGGTCGGACGGCTATCCTGGCACACGAACGACTCAGCATTGTCGATCCTGAGTCGGGCGGACAGCCACTCTTTTCGCCGGACCAGAAGCAGGTATTGGCCGTCAACGGCGAGATTTACAACCATCAGGACATCAGACGCTGTCTGGCCGGACAATATGATTTCAGAACCGGAAGCGACTGTGAGGTCATATTGGCTCTGTATAAGTGCCTCACATCTGCTAAAGGTGAAGGGAACGACTGCTGCGGTGCCGGAGGACACCCCGACGACATGCACAGCCGGATCTGCAAATTTCTGGAAAAGTTGAGCGGTATCTTCGCCTTTGTCCTTTATGACGAAGAGAGGGACCAGTTCCTGATTGCCAGAGACCCCATAGGTGTGATACCTCTCTATATTGGCTATGACAATGATGGCAAGGTTTATGTGGCAAGCGAACTGAAAGCTCTTGAGGGGCAATGTGACCGCTACGAGCCCTTCCTGCCCGGGAATTACTTTTGGAGCGAAGAGCCGGGAATGAAACGATATTACGAGCGTGACTGGTTCAGTTACGATGCCGTGAAGAGTAACCCAGCCAGCATTACCGACATCCGCGACGCCCTCACCGACTCCGTCAAGCGTCAGCTAATGTCCGACGTGCCATATGGTGTTCTCCTCTCCGGCGGTCTCGACTCGTCGGTGGTCTCAGCCATCGCGGAGAAATACAGCGGGATGCGCATAGAGGACGATTCAAAGACAAAAGCCTATTGGCCCAGACTTCACTCCTTCGCCGTAGGGCTGAAAGGGGCTCCCGACCTCGTCAAAGCACGTCTGGTCGCTGATTACATCGGGACAGTTCACCATGAAATAAACTACACTATACAGGAAGGTCTCGATGCCATACGCGATGTTATCTATTACATAGAAACCTACGACGTCACCACTGTGCGCGCATCTACACCTATGTATCTTCTGGCCAGGGTCATCAAATCCATGGGCATCAAGATGGTGCTCTCAGGCGAGGGGGCCGACGAGATTTTCGGAGGATATCTCTATTTCCATAAAGCACCGTCGGCTCAGGCTTTCCATGAGGAGACCGTACGCAAACTATCCAAACTGCATCTCTACGACTGCCTTCGCGCCAACAAAAGTCTGTGTGCATGGGGCGTTGAGGGGCGCGTTCCCTTCCTTGACAAGGAGTTTCTCGATGTGGCAATGCGTACCAACCCCGAAGCCAAGATGTGTCCTGGCACCGCCATCGAGAAGAAAATTGTGCGCGAGGCATTTGCTGACATGCTGCCCGAAGAGGTGGTCTGGCGCCAGAAAGAGCAGTTCAGCGACGGCGTAGGCTACTCATGGATAGACACGCTCAAACGCATAACCTCTGAAGCTGTGACCGACGAGCAGATGGCAAACGCCGCCCAGCGCTTCCCCATAAACCCGCCCCTCAACAAGGAGGAATATTTCTACCGCTGCATTTTCGCCGAGCATTTCCCAAGCGATTCCGCTGCCCGCAGCGTCAACCAGGAGGCTTCGGTGGCCTGTTCCACTGCTATAGCCCTCGAATGGGACGCCGCCTTCAAAAACCTCAACGACCCAAGCGGCCGAGCGGTAAAGGGGGTGCATCAACAAGCCTATTGAGGGAGCCTCACCCCCTATCGAGAGAGGGGGCTGGCGCACAAAGCCTCTAAAGGAAACAAATCGTCAAGTCTTCAACTCGTTTACTCGTCAACTAATAAGTCAACTCAAAAACTCAAAAACTAAATGCTCAAATCCAAGTTAGTTCTCAGCGATGGCAGCGTCTTTAGCGGATGGTCATTCGGCCACGCTGCATCAGTCGCAGGCGAGGTGGTGTTCAACACTGCCATGACAGGCTATCCAGAGAGTCTTACCGACCCCAGTTATGCCGGACAGATACTCGTAATGACCTATCCTCTGGTGGGCAATTACGGTGTGCCCTCCACGGGTGAAGCAGCTGGCGGACTACCCGAATTTATGGAGAGCGGGCATATTCAGGTAAAAGGGCTCGTAGTAGCCGACTACAGCTCAGAATACTCACACTGGAACGCCAATGAGTCGCTTGCCGAATGGCTCCAGCGAGAACATATACCCGCAATTACAGGCATCGACACCCGACGGCTCACTACGCTCCTGCGAGAGCACGGGGTAATGATGGGGCATATAATAACTGAAGGGGCCGACCAAGGACAGCAGCTTGATGAGTGCCACGACTATAACACAGTAAACTGGGTGGATAAGGTGAGTTGCAAAGAAATAATCACCTATCAGCCCCAGGAACCCCATGGGGCCAAGGAGACCTATGAGGCCTATGAGACCCAAGAAATCCATGAGGCCTATGAGACCCAGGAAGTCAATGAGGCCTATGAGACCCAGGAAGTCCATGAGGCCCAGCCCAAGCGGGTGGTTCTGGTTGACTGCGGCGTGAAAGCCAATATCATCCGCTGCCTCATCCGCCGCGGCGTCGAAGTGATACGCGTGCCTTGGGACTACGACTTCAACCAACTGGAGTTCGACGGCCTCTTTTTGGCCAACGGCCCGGGGGACCCTGAGTTGTGCAGAACCACGGTCACCCATATCAGGCAGTTCCTCAACGGCCCGAAAGTGAGGCCTTGCATGGGCATCTGCCTGGGAAACCAACTGCTGGCCAGGGCTGCCGGCGCCAGCACTTACAAACTGAAATACGGCCACAGGTCGCATAACCAGCCTGTGCGGCAGGTGGGCACTCCGCGCTGTTTCATCACCTCGCAAAATCATGGTTATGCAGTGGACGACTCCACCCTCCCCTCCGACTGGGAACCGCTGTTCGTAAATATGAACGACGGCTCCAATGAAGGCATCCGCCATAAGACCAGCCCTTGGTTCTCGGCCCAATTCCATCCCGAGGCCTGCAGCGGCCCAACAGATACCGAGTTCCTCTTCGACCAATTTGTTAATACTCTCCACACATGGAAAAAATAACCAAAGTACTGCTTTTAGGCAGCGGAGCCCTAAAGATAGGGCAGGCCGGCGAGTTCGATTACAGCGGTGCCCAGGCTCTCAAAGCGCTAAAAGAAGAGGGCATACAGTCAGTGCTCATCAATCCGAACATTGCCACCGTACAAACCTCTAAGGATGTGGCCGACACCGTCTATTTCCAACCCGTCACCCCAGAATTCGTAGAAAGGGTCATCGACAAGGAGCGGCCCGACGGCATATTGCTATCCTTCGGCGGCCAGACAGCCCTCAACTGTGGAGTGGAACTTTACCGCCGCGGCGTGCTTCAGCGTTATGGGGTGCGCGTGCTCGGAACTCCCGTCCAGGCCATCATCGACACCGAGGACCGCGACCTCTTCGTGCAGCGCCTCAGCGAGATTGGCGTAAAGACCATCAAGAGCGAAGCATGCAGTTCTGTGCAGGAGGTGAGAGAGGCTGCTGCACGCCTCGGTTTCCCCGTGATTCTCAGGGCAGCATACGCCCTGGGAGGCCTCGGTTCGGGTTTCTGCGACAACGACCAGCAGCTGGAGGCCCAGGCCGAAGAGGCATTTGCATTCTCGCCTCAAGTGCTGGTGGAGAAGTCGTTACGAGGGTGGAAAGAAATAGAGTATGAGGTGGTGCGCGACCGCTATGACAACTGCATAACTGTGTGCAACATGGAGAATTTCGACCCCCTCGGCATCCACACCGGAGAATCGATTGTGGTAGCTCCCAGTCAGACGCTCACCAACAGCGAATACCACAAACTGCGCGCCCTGGCCATCCGCATCATCCGCCACATCGGCATCGTTGGCGAGTGCAACGTGCAATACGCCCTCGACCCCGAATCGGAGGACTACCGCGTAATCGAGGTCAATGCACGTCTCTCGCGATCATCGGCCCTGGCCAGCAAAGCCACGGGCTACCCTCTGGCTTTCGTAGCCGCCAAACTCGGCTTAGGCTACGGCCTCTTCGAACTGAAGAACTCAGTGACCGGAACCACCAGCGCTTTCTTCGAGCCCGCCTTGGACTATGTAGTGTGCAAGATTCCGCGTTGGGACCTATCCAAATTCCATCGTGTGAGCCACGAACTGGGGTCCAGCATGAAGAGTGTGGGCGAAGTAATGGCCGTGGGCCGCACCTTCGAGGAAGCCCTGCAGAAGGGCCTGCGCATGATCGGCCAAGGAATGCATGGTTTCGTTGAAAACAAAAGAATACATGTCACAGATATGGAAGAGGCGCTGAAACACGCCACAGACAATCGCATCTTCGTACTTTCGCAGGCCATACAGAACGGTTGCAGCGTAGAACAATTGCATCGTCTTACTTGCATCGACCGATGGTTTCTACACAAACTGAAGCATATCGTAGCCATTGGGCAAAGCCTGCAGCAGTTCGGCAGCCTATATGAGAATATGTTCTTCATGGATGACTCCGAACTGATCGAATATCTTGACACGCCACAGTTCACAAGTCTGCTACGTGATGCCAAAATTTATGGCTTCTCAGATTTCCAGATTGCGCGCGCCCTCGGGCTGGGAAGCGACACAGGAATGGAAGAGGCCGGACTGCGCGTACGTTCCTGGCGCAAGGAACTCGGCATCCTACCTACTGTTAAGAAGATAGATACGCTCGCAGCTGAATATCCGGCCAAAACCAACTATTTGTACCTTTCATACCAATAGAGCGACGTCTTTTAAAGGGTCGCGAGAGGCTGATTTTCCGTCATTACTTCTTTTTTCAGTGCTAAATTGCTACTTATTCGGAATATTTAGTTACTTTTGTGCCGAAAAAAAGAATACAATGATGAAAAATCAAGCTTATCGTATTGACTTATTGCTGATTATCTTACTTTTGGCAATTAGTTCCTGCAAACAGCAGTCTAAATCTGACAACAGCCAGAATGAAGATGCTGTATCTGCCGTTGCCGCTCCCACAGACGGCGTGCAGAAGATGAGCGAATATGACTATTCAGACACCATCAACTCCGGCGGACGCACCTACGTTTACACCATACACCGCGAACCGGCTCCTGACATGCCAACCGTACGCGACGAGATGGGGTATGTATTTGCAGACAATATTTACTCCCTACGCGTAACACATAACGGGAAAGCCATCATCGCCCGGACATTCACGAAGCAGGATTTTGCCAGATTCCTCTCTGATGCCATCCTTGAGGGAGGCATCATGGACGGCCTCATCTACGATGCCAGTCAGCCGGGCCTGCATTTTGCGGCGTGCGTAAGCATTCCACAAAGCGATATGTCAGAGCCATTCATACTAAACTTCGATGAGCGCGGCGGAATGACCATTGAAAAAGATAACCGTCCGGAGATTGATATCGTTGAAGAGGAGGACGGAGTCTGACAGGAGTTCCTGCAAAAAAAATCTAATTGCCAGTCGCAGGGGATATAATTACATCTATGAATATAATTGAGACAGAAATTCCAGGACTTTTTATACTTGAGCCGCGTGTGTTCAGAGATTCAAGGGGCTACTTCTATGAGTCGTTCTCACAAAGAGAATTCGATGAGAAAATACGTCCTATCAAATTTGTCCAAGACAACGAGAGCATGTCTGTATATGGAGTAATGCGCGGCCTTCATTACCAGAGAATGCCTTATACTCAGAGCAAACTGGTGCGCTGCACAAAAGGGGCCGTTCTTGACGTCGCTGTAGATATCCGGGTTGGGTCACCCACATTCGGCAAGCATGTGGCCGTTGAACTTTCGGATGAGAACAAACGCCAGTTCTTCATTCCGCGCGGATTCGCCCACGGCTTCTCGGTACTCACCGATGTGGCGGTGTTCCAATACAAATGCGACAACTTCTACCATCCCGAGTCGGAAGGGGGCGTGTGTCTTACTGATGAGACTCTGGGAATAGACTGGCGCATACCCGTCGCCCACGCAATTCTCTCAGAAAAAGACCTCGCACATAATAATCTGAAGGACAGCCCCATAGATTTCCGTTACGAAGACAAACTCTATTAGCTATGAATACAATTATCATTACCGGCGGTGCCGGTTTCATTGGCAGTCACGTAGTTCGCCTATTTGTAAACAAGTATCCAGACTACAACATCATCAATCTTGACAAACTTACCTATGCTGGGAACCTGGCCAACCTGAAGGACGTCGAGAATCTGCCCAACTACGAATTTGTCCGCATGGACATCTGCGATTTCGACAGCATCTACAAACTGATGCAGGACAAGCAGGTCACAGGTATCATTCATCTTGCCGCAGAGAGCCATGTTGACCGCAGCATCAAAGACCCGTTCACATTTGCCAAAACGAACGTCATGGGCACACTCTCGCTGCTGCAGGCTGCAAAACTCTATTGGGAGAGCCTACCGGAGAAGTATGAAGGCAAGCGCTTCTACCACATCTCCACCGACGAGGTTTACGGAGCACTGGAACTCACCCATCCCGAAGGAATCGAACCGCCATTTACCACGACGGCAAGTAGCAGCGAGCACCATCTGGCCTACGGCAAGACTTTCTTTTACGAGAACACCAAATATAACCCTCATTCGCCATACAGCGCATCAAAAGCCAGCAGCGACCATTTCGTTCGAGCATTCCACGACACCTACGGAATGCCTACGATTGTCACCAACTGTTCCAATAACTACGGTCCCTATCAGTTCCCTGAGAAACTGATTCCCCTGTTCATCAACAACATACGCAACCGCAAGCCCCTACCTGTTTATGGCAAAGGTGAGAATGTGCGCGACTGGCTTTATGTGGAAGACCACGCCCGCGCCATAGACCTCATCTTCCATAAGGGAACGATAGCTGAGACATATAACATAGGCGGTTTCAACGAGTGGAAAAACATCGACATCATCAAAGTAATTATCAAAACCGTTGACCGACTTATCGGCCGCCCCGAAGGAGCCGATATGGACCTGATTACATACGTCACCGACCGTCTGGGCCACGATATGCGCTACGCAATAGACTCCAGCAAACTGCAGAAAGAACTCGGGTGGGAGCCGAGCCTTCAGTTTGAAGAAGGGATAGAGAAGACCGTGCGCTGGTATCTCGACAACCAGGCATGGATGGACAATGTCACATCAGGCGATTACCAAAGCTACTACGAAGACATGTATGCCGGACGCTAAGCGCCTGACTCCTACAACACAAAGCACCCCCAAAATTGGGAGTGCTTTTTTGTTTGTGGATTGGACGGTCTGTGAGTCCCTAAGTTTAACACGGGCATGAAGGAATTTAGGTTTCTGTCTGCCTATAATGGAGCCAAACACCTCTATGTTGGCTGCAACAAAGAGAACATCCCTTCAGATTAGCACTTGATTAATCATTTATGGTAAGAATGATTATTTACTTTAAATACTTAGAATAATAAGTATAATGATTTACTAAACCACTCTTACACCGCCTTTATCTGCGCTCGTGACGCTCTGAGCATAAGCACGCAGGGCTTTGGAGACTGTGCGCTGACGCGTCACGGGCCGCATAGGACGCGCAGCCAGTTCGGCATCAGACAGACGTACATTGATGCTGCGGTTGGGGATGTCGATGTCTATGATATCTCCGTCGATAATCTTACCGATATTTCCGCCGCTTGCAGCTTCGGGCGAGATATGTCCGATGCTGAGTCCGCTCGTCCCGCCGCTGAAGCGTCCGTCGGTGATAAGAGCGCATTCCTTGCCCATATGCATGCTCTTGATATAAGACGTCGGGTATAGCATCTCTTGCATCCCGGGGCCGCCTTTCGGTCCTTCGTGGGTGATTACAACAACATCACCCTTCTGCACACGTCCGCCGAGAATACCTTCACAAGCCTCTTCCTGCGAGTCGAATACCACAGCCTTCCCCGAGAACTTCCATATCTTCTCATCCACACCGGCCGTTTTTACCACACATCCGTCCTGGGCTATGTTTCCGAAGAGGACTGCCATTCCGCCGTCTTTGGTATAAGCGTGACTTATGTCTCGGATGCAACCATTGGAACGGTCGGTGTCAAAACTATCATAGAAAGTTTCTTGCGCACCAAGCTTATTGCAAAACTTGCCAGCAGGAGCGGAAAGATAGATGTATGTGGCGGCAGCTGGGTCCAAAGCCTCCCGCATGTCGGAGGTCGAAATATCATATTTCTTTATAGCCTCGGCCAGCGTCAGTCCGTCAACCCTGCGCGCTCCGGTTTCAATGAGTCCTCCCTTGTCCAACTCGTTCAGCAGCGAAAGCACACCGCCAGCGCGTCCGAACTCCTGTACACTGTATTTCTGGCTGTTCGGAGCCAGCTTGCAGAGCAGCGGGGTCTTTCGTGAGAGAGCGTCTATGTCTTTCATCGTGAAGTCCACCTCTGCCTCCTGCGCTACAGCCAGCAAATGCAGCACGGTGTTTGTGCTTGCTCCCATGGCAATGTCCAGAGTCATAGCGTTAAGGAAAGCTTCGCGGGTGGCTATGCTTCGCGGAAGCACACTCTCGTCTCCATCCTCATAGTAGGCCATGGCATTTCTTACAATCTGACGTGCAGCCTCCTGCATCAGCCTCACACGGTTGACATGTGTGGCGAGAATCGTCCCGTTGCCGGGCAAGGAGAGTCCAATAGCCTCTGTCAGATTGTTCATGCTGTTGGCAGTGAACATACCCGAGCAGCATCCGCATCCGGGACAGGCCCTGTTCTCCACTTCGGCGAGTTCCTCGTCAGAAACAGTTGGGTCGGCCCCCTTCACCATAGCAGAGATAAGATCGAGGTTTTCCCCCTTGTATTTACCCGCTTCCATAGGCCCTCCGCTGACAAATACCGCAGGAATATTCAGCCGCATTGCAGCCATCAGCATTCCGGGGGTAATCTTGTCACAGTTGGAGATGCATATCATAGCATCGGCCTTATGGGCGTTTACCATATATTCCACAGAGTCAGCGATAATGTCGCGCGAGGGCAAGGAATAGAGCATTCCGTCGTGCCCCATGGCAATTCCGTCGTCGATAGCAATAGTGTTGAATTCGGCGGCGTAGCAGCCCATCTTCTCTATCTCTGCCTTGACAATCTGTCCGGCCTCGTGCAGATGGGTGTGTCCGGGCACAAACTGAGTAAAACTGTTTACCACCGCTATTATCGGTTTGCCAAACTGTTCCCGCTTCATTCCGTTGGCGACCCACAAAGCGCGGGCTCCGGCCATTCGGCGGCCTTCGGTGCAGACGGAACTGCGCAGCTGATGTTTCATCATTGTAATTCTATTTTTTGAATTTGTGTTATTTGGTTTTTATGGGCTAAAAATCACGCTGTCGGGGCCTCTTTTTTCTGCTGGCGCACGAATCTGATGAAGAGGAAGCAGAGTATGCAGGCGAGGACGACTCCGGCACAGATGCCTGGAGTTACGGGCAAACGGAACCCCTCGGGCGCTGCCAGGATATAGCTTGTGCAAACCACAGTCATGAAGAGGGCCGGCAGAAAGGCAATCCAGTAGCACTTGTGCTTTCTGGCCAGCCATACGGCAGCTGTCCAGAGGAAACACGTAGCGAGGGTCTGGTTAAACCATGCAAAATAGCGCCACAGAATGTCGAAGTCAACGAAGACAAGGGCTCCGGAAATGACAAACAGTGGCAATGCAAGAAGAAGACGGCTCCACACCTTCTTTTGGGCAAGATGCAGGAAGTCGGCCACGATGAGTCTAGCCGATCTGAACGCCGTATCTCCGCTTGTAATTGGCGCGGCCACAACACCGAGCACGGCCAAAATGGCTCCGATGCGTCCCATCCATGTCTGGCAAATCATATTTACAAGCAGGGCGGGATTAGTTTTGCCTCCTGAGGTCATAAGTGCTGAGAGCGATGCATAAGGGTCATTGTCCTGTCCTGCAAACGCTGAGTTCTCAGAGGCAAATTTTATTGCGGCAGCGGCCCAAATCATAGCAACGACACCCTCAGTAATCATAGCTCCGTAAAAAACGAGGCGGCCGCGCTTCTCATTCTCGAGGCAGCGTGACATCAAAGGCGACTGCGTGGCATGAAAACCGCTTATTGCACCACAGGCTATGGTAATGCAAAGAAACGGGAAAATGGGAAGCCCTTTGGGATGGTGTGATTCAAATGGCATATCAGTCAGCTCCGGCATCCATCCCTCGCGTGTGACTATTCCGAATCCGACACCTACAGCCATAATCAGCAGAGCCGCTCCGAAGAAGGGATATAGACGACCAATCAGAGTGTCTATCGGGAGCAGGGTTGCCATTATGCAATAAAGAAACACCAACCCGATCCAAGCCCAGCGCCAAACCGTTAGGTCCATACCCCAGATGCCGTCGGTCATAGTTGCCAACAAGCCTGCAGAAGTGGTTACAAAAACAGTACCCACCAGTATCAGAAGAATCACCGAGAGGACTCGCATTGCCTGACGCGCCACCATGCCCAGTTCGTTTCCGACCATCTCGGGCAGTGAGGCCCCGTCGTTACGTAGGGAAATCATCCCACATAGGTAGTCGTGTACAGCTCCCATAAAGATGCAGCCGAGGACAATCCACAGATAGGCCGCCGGACCGAACAGGATGCCCATAATAGCTCCGAATATCGGTCCTGTACCTGCTATGTTCAGGAATTGGATAAGATAGACCCGCCAAGTAGGCATCGGAATGTAATCCACTCCGTCGGACAGTCGGTAAGAAGGTGTCTGGCGCGACTCCTCAGCGCCGAAGATACGTTCGACAAAAGCTCCGTAGAACAGATAACCTGCTACAAGAGCCAAAATGCAAAGTATGAAAGTTATCATAATCTGATGTCGTTATTTATTTTTTAGCTTCAACGACTAAATGTAAACGTAATAAAAAACTCGAAGAACAGCACCATTCTGTTTTTTTGACCTTGACCGTTGAACCCGGGCAAAGACCATGCCCCGACTCAGAGGAATCGCTTTGTGCTTTCATTCTGCAGCCAGGCATCAAGGATTGTTACTGCGGCCATAGCCTCCACGATGGGGACAGCGCGGGGCAGGACACAGGGGTCGTGACGGCCGCGGGGATTGACCACAGCAGGCCGACCATGAATGTTGATGGTGTTTTGCGGGCGCAGCAGAGTTGCAACAGGTTTGAAAGCCACTCGAAAAGGGATGGGCTCACCGTTGCTTATTCCACCCTGAATGCCTCCAGAATGGTTTGTAGCAAAGCGCGCTGCACGTTCGTCTCCTCCGACAGAGAGGGATAGAGGAATGTCATTCTGCTCAGAGCCGCGATATCTCACGCCTTCAAATCCCTCACCATATTCAAATCCTTTCACAGCATTTATGCTCAGCATTGCTGCTCCGAGCATAGCATGCAACTTGCCGAACACAGGTTCGCCCAGGCCAGCCGGACAGCCCTCGATAACGCCGGCAATAACTCCTCCGACAGTGTCTCCCTCGACCTTTACCTGCATTATCAGTTCTTCCATCCTACGGGCTGCTTCCGGGTCCGGGCAACGCACGTCATTGGTTTCCGTCAGACCAAGGTCCAGACGGGTCCAATCGCGTTCGCAAGCTATATCTCCCACCTGCTGGGTCCACGCCGTGACACGGATGCCGAGTTGGCGCAACACGAGTTTGGCCAGAGCGCCGGCAACGACCCGGGAGATGGTCTCCCGCGCCGACGAACGGCCGCCTCCGCGATGGTCGCGGATGCCATACTTCATAAAATACGTGTAATCAGCGTGCGAGGGTCGGAACACATCCCGCAGATTATCGTAGTCATCAGAGTGCTGATTTTCGTTGCGCACGATGAAGCCTACCGGCGTTCCTGTTGACTTGCCGTCGAAGATTCCCGAAAGGAACTCCACCCTGTCGCTCTCCTTGCGCGATGTAGTGAGACGACTCTGACCGGGCTTGCGGCGTGCCAACTCAGCCTGGATGAAATCCATGTCTATATCTATACCCGGCGGCATGCCGTCAACAACACCCCCGATGGCAGAGCCATGACTCTCACCAAACGATGTGATGCGAAAGAGAGTACCAAATGTGTTCATGTGAAGCCTGTTTTTGTTGCCCGTCTTGGGAAAAGGACATTAGTTGCACCCACCGCCGCAGCCGCCGCAGCCACCGCCGCAGTCACCAACGCCGCAGTCGCCGCAACCACCGCCGCAACCGCCGCAGCTGGCCTCCTGCAGAGCCTCCCTGATTTCCTCTGGGGTAGCTTCGCGGTTTTCAAGTATCTTGCCCGTGAAGCGGAGTTCCTTGCCGGCAAGCGGATTGTTGAGGTCAACGGTTACGGTGCTGTCTGTCACCTGTGATACCGTGCCCGGAAAATGTTGTCCTTCAGCATTCATAAGAGGCACTACAGCCCCCTCATAGATACGTGTGGCGTCAAACTTGCCGTCGATTTCGAATGCCGAGCGGGGCAATTCCTGAACCAGTTCTTGCATGTGTGGGCCGTAAGCCTCATCCACCGACAGGGTGAAGTCAAAATTCTGTCCCTTCTCCACATCCAAGAGGTGTAATTCAAAAGAATCGAGGGTTATACCGAGTCCTGAAATAAAACTGAATGGGTGTTTGTCGGTGGCTTCTTCGACCATTTCAGCATCTGCCGAGCCGCTGTCATACAGGCAGTATGCCACTGTGATATATTTATTCATAATTAAAATGTTGCAAACCGGTTCTGAGTGCAGATGGCGTATCCTGTATATATCCCCGGCTTGACTCCTACTTGATGATTGATTTCGTTACAATTGCGTTTTCCGGCTGCAAAGATATTCAAAATTATTGATATCAGCGCTATTCACCGCAAACAATCTTTCATTCGGCGCGTAGCTTTTTCTATCATATCCATAGTCCCGCTACCGTCACTCACGTATTTAATTACCATTTCGCCATATTCCAGAGCCTCATCCAGAGCCTTGGTACGCGTTGCACGTGCCCTGCCCTTCTCCATAAGCTGGAACAGCTCGTCCATATCCTCGAGCTCCGGGAGATTGCCCGGCCGCATGGTGTTTATAGCGGCATTAAGCTGAGCCGCGGCGTGGTTCACAGCCTCCTGACTGGTGTTAGCGTCAGGGTTGTCCAACGTGCTTTGAGCCTGCGCCAACTGGGTCATCATGCGCTCGTACCCATGTCGCGCCCAAGGTGCATATTCAGGCACCTTCACACTCATCTCATTCCATCTGTTCTGTGCATCGCGGCGGCTTTTGGCCTCGGCAATAAGTTCGCGCAGCGCGGACACATCCACACCTTCGGCCGAATCTGCATCCACAGCAACCGGTGTGCCAGGCATCTGAAGACGGAAGAAATGCGTGATACCGCGGTTGCCGTCGTAGTCGGGAAGAATCTGAACGTCAGGATTTGAGGCAAGTGCGGCAAAGCCGTTGTCTGCAGCCGAAGCAGAGCCTGTGACATCCACGATGGCGTCCTGCCAGTTCTTTATCCCTGTGGCAGCCAACACCAAGGGGCCTCGCATGAAAGCGCCGAGCCAAAGAGGTTCAAAAGGAGTGTGAGTCTCGTTTTTACCCGTTGCTGCAATCTCCATCTTATCAGGTCCAAAATCGAGATGCAGGGAGAAGGGCATCTCCACCTCCACACAGTCACCTTCTTTCCATTGGCGCTCCGAGATGGTAAGATAACTGCCGGGCCGGCAATCACGCGCCACCGTCTCGCCGTTGAGTTTCACAGCAAAGCCCTTTGTTGCCCAATATGGCACGCGCAGCTTCATGGCGAAGCGGGCCTTACCCTTGCCTATGGTTATCTTGGTGCGTTCGGCCGGCCATTCACATTCCTGTCTCAAGGACACCTTTTTCGCGTCCCAACGGGCTTCGGTGGGCAGATACAGGGCCACCCAGATGGTGTTGTCCGAAACAAAATAGGCCGCTTCCTGGTATTTCACGTGGTTCTCGGCTCCCGTCCCGCCGCAGCAGGTGCTCTGCGGAGTCTCGTTTCCCCAAGGTTTGGAGGCGTTTAGTCCAACAGCATACTGATAAACTGTGGCATAATGGCGAGGGTTGACAGAACCGACAATCTGATTATATAGCACACGTTCATAATAGTCCATATATGCGGCCTTGTCCGGGTTGAAGGAATTGAGGTCCTTGGTCAGTTTTGCCAGATTGTAGGCGCAGCATGTCTCATTGATAGTTGGTTCTGGGTAGAAGTTGCGCCGCCCGTCGCCAGTGACGTTTGTGCACATCGAAAGCATCTGAGTGTAAGGCTGTCTGAACATCTCGCCATTGCCCACACCCCCCATGGCATATCTGTAGCGCCCCTGAACCATAGTCCAGAAATTCTCGGCCAAATTGTAATAATAAGGCTTCGCATTGGAACGGAACGAGCGCAGAGCGCCGGTAACCATAGGAATATGCTGGTTGGCATGGCGGGTGCGTATAGCATCGATATTGCGTGCAAGAGGGTCGAAGAATGCCGGACTGTCAAAGCAGTTGGCTGCTTCGAGCAGGCGTTCCTTGTCCTGTTTATCGGATACCATCTCTGAGAGGCGTGACAGACTCTCTTCCATTCCACCCACCTCGCCGGCAATATACATATTCCACATCTCATAGCGGTTTCCGGGGCGGCTGCGGCGCTCGGCCTGCGTGCCGTCATTCTTGACGTAGGTGCGGTAATGCATGCGGTTCCACACCCAAAGGCCCATGTCCTTAGCTATGAGCAGGGCTTTTTTGGATATCTTCTTGTCGTCCACATAATTGGCGATGTCAATGAGTCCGGCCAACTGTTTATGCACAGAGTAATACGGAGCCCAAACCCACTGCTCGTTGTTGTATGCCCTATACATCTCGATAAGGACGCAGTGCTGGGCCGGAATGGCATTTATATAGCCATAGCCATAACTGGCATATTCCTGTTTATAGCGGTCAAAATCGGCCCAACTGCCCTTCATTTCCCGCAGTTCGGCCTCGGGTGCGAAGTCGCGGGCCTCACGGTAGCGTCCCAATTCCTTGTCCCAAACGAAAGTGCGTTCCTGGCATTCGCGGAGTTGGTTGACCATCAGAGTTATGCGTTCAAGCAGTTGTCTGCGCTTTCCGGCATCTGGACATGATGCATAGGCAAAGGCAAGGGCACTCATATAATGTCCCGAACCGTGACCTTTGAGTTTTGTGGTTGGGGAATCCCATCCGTCGGCTTTCGGATACCCTTCTGTGGACAGTCCGTAAGTGTCGCGATAGTTGTAAAGTTGCTGCTTTACGTCCAAAGCCAGCAGGTTGTCGATATCCAGGTCACGATTATGTGTGAGGCGGTTCTCACCGATTAGAATCACCTTGTTCAGAGGGAGGGGTTCGGCTGCGGGCACGTTCGAAGGGACTTGGTCTGCCGATGCCTTCACCGTCACATGAGCCATCACAGGATATCCGGCTGTAGAACTGTTATCGCCGATGATGAATCCGCGCACCTCATAGGAGCTACCAGCGGGAGTCTGCCCGGCATCAGCCAGCCTCTTCTCCTCATTCAAGCTGGAGTTAGACCATCTGACCTGCCTGTATTCAGCGCTCCCGTCGCTGTATTTAACCCACAGTCTATAGGGCAGGCGGGGTGCGGTGCCCTCGGGACATTGAACATTAACAGCCTCGATGGCTGTAATGGCGGGTTGAGCCATCATAGCCATCGAGCATAAAAACATCGATATTGCAGGAATTACCCTTTCGATTCTCATATAGTCTCTTTTAGTTGTTGTATTATAGAGGATGATATTCTACGAACGCCTCCATTGCCTCGTATGCAGCCAGACCGAGAGACTTGTAAAGCTCGGCTGTGGCGTGGTTGCGATCCTCAGAGCGCTGCCAGAACAGACGTTCATCGTTGCCCAGGAAGGGGGCGCTCTCCATCTGCGACTGGTGCTTCAGAATGGCGTTTCGCTTAGTGCGCAGTTCCTCCGGGCTGATTGGAACCACCATCTCTATATGCTCAATCTCCCATTCTGCCCAGGCTCCGCGATACATCCAAATGCGGCAGTCCTTCAGCCATTTGGCTCCGGCTTCCTTCTCCAGATCGATGGCTGCCAGCACCGCATCTGTGCATACGCGATGGGTGCCATGCGGGTCAGCGAGGTCGCCGGCCACAAATATCTGATGCGGCTGTACCTCCTGCAACAGGGCGCGCACGATTTCCACATCGGCCTCGGAGATTGGATTCTTCTGTATCTTGCCCGTCTCATAGAAGGGGAGGTTGAGGAAATGTACGTGATCCAGTTTCAGTCCGCTGTAGAGGCTGGCTATGCGTGCCTCGCCACGGCGAATCAGCCCCTTCAGCGCGAGGATGTCGGCTGTGTCCATGTCGTCAGCTGTTTTGTTTCTGAGGAAAGAACCGATTTCCTTGTCCTTTTGGGCAATCACCTCATTCTTCGACTCGTTGAAGAGCTTGTCGAAGCCACGGATGAAATGCATGAATCTGAACACCTCCTCGTCGCCCACAGCGATATTTCCGCTTGTCTCGTAGGCTACGTGCACGTCATGCTTCTGGGCTACGAGGCGCTGCAGCGTCCCTCCCATGGAGATGACATCGTCGTCGGGGTGCGGAGAGAAGATAATAACCCGCTTCGGGAATGGTTTGGCGCGCTCGGGCCGCATGGAGTCGTCGGCGTTTGGTTTGCCGCCAGGCCATCCGGTGATGGTGTGCTGCAGGTCGTTGAAGATCTTTATGTTCACCTGATAAGCAGAGCCGTAAATGGCAAGCAGCTCGCCCAACCCATGCTGATTATAGTCTTTGTTGGTGAGCTTCAGGATTGGTTTGCCGGTACGCTCGCACAGCCACACAATTGCAGAACGGATCAGTTTGTCGGTCCAGTCGCACGACGTTACGAGCCAAGGGCGCTGGATTCGTGTCAGATGGGCAGCCGACGAGAGATCGAGGACCACCTGCACGTTGTTGTGCATCTGCAGGAAGGTGGCGCTCTGGGCATCGTTCATCTCGCCCTCTACAGCGTTCTTGATTACATCGGCTTTTTCCTCACCCCAGGCTAAGAGGAATATCTTGCGGGCCTGACGGATAGTGCTTATTCCCATCGTTATAGCACAAATAGGCACATTTGGTTCTGAGCCGAACACCTTGACGGCCTCGTTGCGGCTGGTCGGATCGAGGAGAACCAGACGGGTGTGCGAGTTGCGCTGCGAACCGGTGACATTCAGGGCTATGTTACCCATGCGTCCGATTCCGAGCAGCATGATGTCAATGCCTCCGAGCTGTTCTATGATGTTCTCGTAGGCCATGCAATGCTCGTTCACCTTCTCCTGGGGGATTGAACCATCCAGAGGATAGATGTTCTGGGCCGGGATGTCAACACGGTTGAAGAACTGCTCCTTGAGCGTGTTCAGGTTGCTTGCTGTTGCATCTGCTGCCAGCGGATAATACTCGTATGTGACGAATACCACCACATTATGGAAACTGAGCCCCTCCTCCTCATGCATACGGATCAGTTGGTTGAACACCTCCGTAAGGGTTGCGCCACCGGAAAAAGCCATTGTGCATGCCCGTATCTCCTGCTGGCGCTTGCGGATGGTCTGTGCAATCTTTAGAGCCACTTCGTAAGCTCCCTCTTCTGCATTTGCATAGATGTCCGTAGGTAGTTTCTCGAATCGGGTGAGAACGCTCCGTTCGATATTTCCTCCCGGACGATAGTAACGTTGTGATACGCGGTCAAGCGTAATTTGCGAACTTAAATTGGTCTTCATGATGAAGTTGTTAGTAGTTTATAGATTTGATTAATTGCATAATTGCCTACAAAGCTACTCCCAATGTGTTTCGCAGCCAAATCCAATTTGTTTTTTTAGGTTTATTTAACGCAGGCACATCCTGACTCTTCAATTATTCAATGTATCTTTGCGCAAATTTCATTTACTTACATCAAGAAAAGCAAAAAAAGATGAGACGTTTTCTTCTCGCCACCATCGTCTGTATGGCATGCTTCACCATTGCAGCACAGAACCCCAAACGCGAATTCCGTGGAGCCTGGATTCAGGCCGTCAACGGACAATGGCAAGGCATCGGGCGCGATGCTATGCAAGCCGAACTGACCCGCGAATTAGACACTCTGCAGGCCGACGGCATAAATGCCATTCTCTTCCAGTGCCGCGTTGAGGGAGACGCCCTCTACCAGAGCGACATAGAACCCTGGAGCCGATACCTCACAGGGCAGCAGGGCACTCCCCCCTCCCCCTACTGGGACCCGCTCGCCTGGATGGTGGAGCAATGCCACGCCCGGGGGATGGAGATTCACGCCTGGATAAACCCCTTCAGAGCTAAGACCAAGGGTACCAAAGAGGCCGCCTCTACACACATCTGCGCCCAGCACCCGGAGCGCTGTTTCGAGTATGACAACATGCTCATCATGGATCCGGGACTGCCTGAGAACCGCGAATATATATGCAAGGTGACGGCCGACATAGTGGAGAGATATGATATCGACGGGCTGCATATCGACGATTACTTCTACCCCTACCCCGTCAATGGCAAGCCAATCCCTGACGAAGCCACATACCGCAAATACGGCGCAGGGATGGAACTCACCGACTGGCGCCGCGCTAACGTCAACCAGTTCATGCGAGAGCTCTTCGAGGCCATTCGCATCACCAAACCCTGGGTCAAATTCGGAGTCTCCCCATTCGGAATATACCGTAACCGTAGTTCATGGTCAGACGGCTCCAACACCAGCGGACTGCAGAATTACGACAACCTGTATGCCGACGTTCTACTTTGGATAAACGAGGGAATTATCGACTATAACATCCCCCAAATCTACTGGGAAATAGGCAACAAGGCCGCTGACTACGAGACCCTGATCCGATGGTGGAACGACCACGCCGGACAACGTCCTCTCTATATCGGGCAGGACGTGGAGCGCACTGTAGCCAAGCCCGACAAGGTTAACCCCAATACCCATCAGATGGTTACCAAATACACTTGGCAGCGCTCACTTCCCGCAGTTTTCGGCTCCTGCCAGTGGTATGCACGCGCCGTAGTTGACAACAAAGGACAATATGGCTCCATTCTGCGCCATTATTACCACAACACACCTGCTCTCCAACCTTCCATGCCTTGGATAGACAAGAACAGACCGGGCAAACCCCGTAAACTCGCAGTGGTGCAGACCAGCCTCGGGCCGCGGCTCTTCTGGACCGCCCCCAAGACCGGCCGCAAGCCTCTGCAGAAGATTATGGATTCAGCCCGCCAGTTCGTCGTTTACCGTTTTGGCCCTGATGAAAAAGTGAATCTCGAGAGCACAAACAACATCATTGCCATCACCAATGACAACAACATCCCCCTCCCCGAACGTGTCGGAAACACAAAATACACATACGTCGTCACGGCTCTGGACCGCCTTCACAACGAAAGCAAGGGGGCAAAGATAAAAATAAAACTATAATTCTACCGCAGAGACAAACACACTACCTGGTCGGATAGTCCCAGAGCCGTTATCGCCTCCAGTCCGAGCTGAACTTTTGAGTTCTTTAAATGTGTCCCCATTGCGCCAGTCTTTTTTCTGTCGTTAATAAATAAAAACTAAACGGGTAAACGCCGCTCTGCACCCTTCGATAAGAATTCTGAAAATGGATTTCATTCACATACACAAAGCCCGGGCCAATAACCTCAAGAACGTCACTATCGACATTCCGAGAGAGAAACTGGTTGTGGTTACCGGGCTCAGCGGTTCGGGAAAATCCTCTCTGGCTTTCGACACCCTCTATGCTGAAGGCCAGCGGCGCTATGTAGAGAGCCTGAATGCCTATGCGCGGCAGTTCCTGGGCCGAATGAGCAAACCAGAATGTGATTATATCAACGGTATTCCGCCGGCCATCGCCATCGAACAGAAAGTGATTTCGCGCAACCCGCGAAGCACAGTAGGCACAAGCACAGAAATCTACGAGTACCTGCGTCTGCTTTTCGCCCGCATCGGACATACTTTCAGCCCAGTCAGCGGCGAAGAAGTGAAGAAACACACCACCGAGGACGTCCTCCAAACTGCTCTCTCATATACGCCCGGCACGCGATTCCTCGTGCTTTGTCCGGTTCTGATACACGAGGGACGCACCCTCGAAGAGCAGCTGCAGGCATACCTCCAGGAGGGATATACCCGCATCGAGCGCAGCGGCGACATCATACGCATCGAAGACCTCCTGACAACTGCCGACATACCGCCGCAGCAGCAGTTACGACTGCTCATCGACCGTCTTTCGGTGAGCAACGAAAAAGAGACTATGTCACGTCTGGTGGACTCCGCCGAGACCGCCTTCTATGAGGGCGGAGGCGAGATGATGCTGAAATTTATGCCTGCAGGAATAGAACACGTCTTCTCCACCAGATTCGAGGCCGACGGGATAGTGTTTGAAGAGCCTTCCGACCAGTTGTTTGCCTTCAACTCGCCCATAGGGGCATGTCCCACATGCGGCGGATGGGGAAACACAACAGGCATCGACCCGCACCTCGTGATTCCCGATTCGTCCAAGAGCGTCTATGACGGATGTGTGCAGTGCTGGAGAGGCGAGAAGCTTAGCGAATGGAAAACCGAATTTATCCGTCAGGCAGAGAGCATCAGTTTCCCTGTATTCAAGCCTTATTTCGAGCTGAGCCGCCAAGAACAAAACATTCTTTGGCACGGAAGATACCCAAATCTTGGACTCGAAGAGCGATGGGAACAAGGAGACGTTTGCATCGATCTCTTCTTCGACTTCCTGCGCGAAGCGAGATATAAAATTCAGAACCGCGTGATGCTGGCGCGCTATACCGGCAAGGCCGAATGTCCCACCTGCCACGGCACACGCTTGCGCCGCGAGGCTACATACGTAAAAATCGGCGGTCACGCCATCACAGACCTCATAGACATACCCGTCACCGAACTGGCCCGCTGGGTCAACTCCCTTCAAGACAACTTGCCGGAGCATGAGCAGCAGGTGGCAAAACGACTCATCACCGAGATTTCCCACCGACTGCAGTATCTCATTGATGTGGGTCTCGGATATCTCACCCTCGGCCGGCGCTCCAACAGCCTCAGCGGCGGAGAGAGTCAGAGAGTGAACCTCGCCACCAGCCTCGGTTCCTCGCTCGTAGGTTCCCTATATATATTAGACGAGCCGAGCATCGGACTCCACCCGCGCGACACAGGACGCCTGGTCGGTGTCCTGCGGCAGTTGGTAAACATCGGCAATACAGTCGTTGTGGTGGAGCACGACGAGGAGATTATCCGCGCCGCCGACTACATCATAGACATGGGGCCGGAAGCTGGCAGACTGGGCGGTGAAGTGGTTTGGGAAGGGCCAGCCTCACAGCTATTTTCAGCTCAAGGCAAGGATACAGGAAAAACATCTGCCGCCATAACTAAAGATACAGTTCGCCGTTCGCACACTCTGCAATGGCTTCTGGACAAGGAGACACCCTCAGACCTCGACACCAACTGCGGATTGCCTGCCGGCGAAGCAGGCATGCGTAGGGTTGCTAACAGGTTTATTACCGTAAAAAGCGCACGCGCAAACAACCTCAGAGGCATTGATGTGGACTTTCCCCTAAACGTGATGACATGCGTCACAGGGGTTAGCGGGAGCGGCAAGAGCACGCTGGTGCGCGACATTCTCTTCCGAGCCCTCAAACGCCATCTCGACGAGATAGCCGACCGCCCAGGTGAATTCGGAGGCCTCAGCGGCGACCTCGATGCCATCAAAGCAGTAGAGTTCGTGGATCAGAACCCCATAGGCAAAAGCTCGCGTTCCAACCCCGTCATCTACGTCAAGGCATACGACGAAATCCGCCGCCTCTTCGCCGAGCAGCAGCTGTCCAAACAGATGGGATTCACTGCCGGCCATTTCTCATTCAACACCGATGGCGGACGATGTGAAGAATGCAAGGGAGAGGGAACCGTCACCGTGGAGATGCAGTTCATGGCCGATTTGGTTCTCGAGTGCGAGAGTTGCCATGGTCTGCGTTTCAAGCCAGAAATCCTCGAGGTGAGATTCGAAGGGCAGAACATCAACGATGTCCTCAATATGACCGTCAACCAGGCCATCGAGTTCTTCACCGAGCACAAACAGAAGCGCATTGTCTCACGACTCAAACCGCTCCAGGACGTCGGTCTCGGATACATCAAACTCGGGCAGTCGTCTTCCACACTTTCCGGCGGAGAGAGTCAGCGCGTCAAACTCGCCTACTACATCGGAATGGAAAAACAGGTGCCCACCCTCTTCATCTTCGACGAACCGACCACCGGTCTTCACTATCATGATATACGCCGGCTGCTCTCTTCATTCAACGCTCTGATAGAACGAGGTCACACCATCATCGTCATCGAGCACAACCTGGATGTGATTATGACAGCAGACCATATAATAGACCTCGGCCCCGAGGGCGGAAATGATGGCGGAAACATCGTAGTTACAGGCACTCCTGAACAGGTAGCAGCCTGTCAGACGAGCCACACAGGCAGTTTTTTGAGGGCAAAAATGCAATAAAATGCAAAAATCCTTGTTCATAAGACAAAAAAAACATATTTTTACACCCGCAAAACAGACAATCAAACTTTTTTAATTCTTATAAATACAAATTTATTTATTATGAAAAAGTATCTTGCAGAAATGGTTGGCACGATGGTCCTCGTGCTCATGGGCTGCGGCACAGCCGTAAGTCTTAACTGCGGTGTAGATCCCGCTTCAGTAATTGGAACCGCTATTGCATTTGGTTTGGCCGTGGTTGCAATGGCATATACAATCGGTGGCGTCAGCGGCTGCCATATCAATCCCGCTATCACACTCGGTTGCCTGCTCACAAAACGCATCAGCACCAAGGATGCATGCATGTATATGATTTTCCAAGTCATCGGCGCATTCATCGGCTCTGCATTGCTCTATGCCCTCGTGTCCACATCTCCTGGACTTGCCGAAGGGACTACAACCGGCGCTAACGCATGCGCTGCCGGACAGACCAACGGACTGATCGTCGAAGCTGTTCTCACATGCGTATTTGTTCTTGTCGTACTTGGCACCACAGACGCCAAGAAAGGCGCTGGCAACTTCGCCGGACTTGCCATCGGTCTCTCACTGATTCTCATCCACCTCGTAGGTATCCACTACACTGGCACCAGCGTGAATCCCGCACGTTCCATTGCTCCCGCTGTATTCCAGGGTGGCCAGGCTCTCACAGACCTCTGGGTATTCATCGTAGGTCCGTTCATCGGAGCCGCTTGCGCTGCCGGCATTTGGGCCTGCATCGGAGGCGAATGCGAGAAATGTGAGAAATAAACACTGTTTTTATTCTCAGCCAAAGGGCTGAATACTTACAAATTTAATCCGCAACACTGGGAAACTGGCGTTGCGGATATTTTTTGTGGAAGGCTGAACAGGCTATAGACTACTGTATGAGGCTACGTGATGATTTTCAACGTCTCAAATAATAATGATTTGGAACATTTGGAACTTATAGCGACCATGAATAACTTTACTATTCAACTCACTTCGCCTGGCAACTTGACAAGTTGGCAAGTAGATTAGTTTATATTGAGGCTTATTCGGGTTATGATAAACTAAATTACACCTCAAAATACATCGAGGTGTATTTACAAATACATCAAGGTGTATTTGCATTTACATCGAGGTGTATTTGCATTTACATCGAGGTGTATTTGATTGTATGACAAAGTGGGCAATTTTATGGTTTAAGGTGAAAGAAATTTTAGGTCGGGGTAAAAGAAATTTTAGGTCGGGGTGAAAGAAAAACGGCATCAGTTTCTCAAACGGACAATCCGCTTATAGCTCGAGTAGGAAGGCTTCCAAATATGATATTAAGAACATTAAGAACAGACACACCCCCACTATCACGGGAGAAAGAGGGGGTGGTTACGAGACTAAAAAAAGGCTGTGTGCACAGCCTTTTTTATTATCAGAGAAGTTTAATACCTTAGTTGTTCTCGGGGCGGAGTTTGCGGACAACGGCAGCGGTGCGCCACATCTCACTCTCGCGGAGAGCTTTGAGTTCCTGCTCCAGGCCTTCGCGGTAGCCGGGTTTGGAATTGCTGTCGATGCTGATTTGCGCTTCCTGACCGCTCTTGACGCTGGAATAGAGACGCTCCACAACCGGTTTGATAGCATCGTGGAAGGGGCCCATCCAGTCCAGAGCGCCGCGCTGGGCAGTGGTAGAGCAGTTGGCATACATCCAATCCATTCCCTTCTGTGCGAAGAGAGGCATGAGGCTCTGTGTCAGTTCCTCGACAGTCTCGTTGAAAGCCTCGGAAGGGGTGTGTCCATTCTCACGCAGCACCTCATACTGAGCCAGCAGGAGTCCCTGGATAGCGCCCATCAGAGAGCCGCGTTCGCCGGTGAGGTCCGAAGTAGCTTCACGCTGGAATGTGGTTTCAAAGAGATAACCCGAACCAATTCCGATACCGA
Source organism: Bacteroidaceae bacterium (assembly GCA_024699495.1). Lineage (GTDB taxonomy): Bacteria > Bacteroidota > Bacteroidia > Bacteroidales > Bacteroidaceae > Physcousia. The sequence continues at coordinate 59,963 of JAILPK010000036.1, forward strand.
AGGCAAGCACTTTTTCGAGAGCTTTGCCGCTTGCATCCTGGTAAATGGCGTAGCTGGAATTCAGTCCGCGTCCCTCGAGGAACATGGTGCGGAGGCTTGTGCCGCTACCTTTCGGAGCAACCATAATAACATCGATATAAGCAGGGGGGATAACTCCGGTGCGGTCGTTCCAGGTGATTGCAAATCCATGAGAGAAATAGAGAGTTTTGCCAGCTGTGAGATGGGGCTTGATGGTAGGCCACAGCTGCATCTGTGCGGCATCAGAGAGCAGCAGGCAGACGATTGTACCTCGCTCGGCAGCCTCCTCAAGGGAGAAGAGAGTCTTGCCAGGCACCCATCCGTCGGCTACAGCCTTGTCGTAGGTCTTGCCCTCGCGCTGTCCGACGATTACGTTAAAGCCGTTGTCGCGCAGGTTGCAAGCCTGTCCAGGTCCCTGAACGCCATAACCGAGCACGGCGATGGTCTCGTTTTTAAGCACTTCGCGTGCTTTCTCCAATGGGAATTCTTCGCGGGTCATAACTTCTTCAATAACTCCGCCGAAATTCATTTTTGCCATATTCGTATAAAAATAAATGTGTTATGTTGCTTGTTTGCAGGTCTTTTCGCATTACGAATCCCAATGCCATAGCTGTTCATAGTGTGCTGGTCGCATCCTACGTTTAGGGCGTGTCAGGCCGGCGGGAATCGCATTGCGGGCGCAAAGATAGTCATTATGTCGCAAAAAACGGCAATCGGGCTATATTTTTTTCATTCCAGATGACGTTTTATTGATATATAGTTACGCGGAGAGCGCGTTTCGATCCACGAAGGTCACATCAGGCCAGTTCTTTCAGCATTAGTCAGCCTATGTGAAAAGGCTGGAGCCGGGAGAAGATTCAGAAAGTCCATTTCATAGCTAATGTCGGAATCACATAGAAGCGGTCGTTGCGCCCGTCGGCATCCCAAACCAGGTTTTTGGTTATCTCCACCTCGGTTCCGACGCTCCAACGGGCATTGTCGTTGATGCGTGGCAGATGCCATAAATTCAGCCACAGCTGCGGCTCGCTGCTGAGGACCCAATTACCTTTCACCCCACGATCATACCACAGATCGCAATAGCCGGAAAAGGTGAGAAGCCCTTTAGCAAAGTGAAGGCCCCACACCTCGGTCAGCTGAACGCTGTGGGGAGTTCCACCGTGGTTGTTCTTATGAGCGAGGTATTTGTACATCAGCTGCACGGAGAATGTGCGGGTGAAAGAGGCATTATGCCAGTTCCATGCGACACCGGCCAGATAGGCGTTGTCAAAACTGCCCGACATGCCGTTAAGCCCGCCGTTGAGTTCTACATGAGCAGCAAAGGGGGCATCCCAGAATTTCAGTTCACGGCTGATTTCTCCATAGGCGCTACGCACCACATCCCCGCCGAAGTCTGCATCTACAAAGAAATAAGTGCTGCCCCAGCGGTCTGGCGTGAAGTTTTCCACAGTTGCAGTGAATCTTGGTCGCGAGGCAAGCTTGCTGCCATAGAAGTCGTGTCCGAAATCATAGTGAATCTGCACGTTAAGCTGTGGGAAAGCAGCGACAGCGAAGGCTGCAGCAGAGAGAAAGACAATAAGTTTTTTTATCATAATTGTTCTTCGTCTTTTTAAAGATTGCGGTGCAAAGGTAAATGATAAATCTCTTTGTTTAGCACGATTTATGATTTTTTTGTTTTTTTGTTTGTCTATTCAGATTCATTTTGTACCTTTGCGCCGGATTTGGTAATGGAATCTGCTGTTCTCCGGACGAAAGGCCGGGAAAACAGCGTTTTTCATGCAAGGGAATTGGGTGCAAAGCCCAAGCTGTTCCTGCAGCTGTAAGCCATTTGTTGGAACCAACAAACGAAGTCACTGCTGACGATAAGGCGGGAAGACGTTGGTTCATATGGCAAGCCAGAAGACCTGCCGGTCCCGAAGAAACAAAAGATAGAGCCTGCTCTCAGGATTTGGAGCTCAGAGGCAATTATGACCCTACATCGCACCCTACATGCCGCAGCCGCGACAGCTATCGGTATTCTGTCACCGCTGTTGTTGCCAGTCAGCGCATCTGCGCTTGCCGGCGAGATGCCGTATGCTGACGGGATGCCCAACGACACGTTGCGCGAGGTGGTCGTCACTGCCACAGGCACGCAGCATCTGCTGCGCGACGTTCCCGTTCAGACTGAAGTGATTACGCGCAGCCAGCTTGAGGCCTTCGGCGGCCGCTCCATTGAGGACATCCTGAGCGGTCTGACATCCTCCTTCGCCTTCAGCCAGGGAGATATGGGCAGCCAGATGCAGCTGGGAGGTCTGGGCAACTCATACATATTAATATTAATTGACGGCAAACGCATCCATGGCGATGTCGGAGGCGAAAACGACCTCGGAGTCATCGACCCTCACAATATCGAGCGCATAGAAATAGTCAAGGGAGCCCAGAGCGCCCTCTACGGTTCGGACGCGATGGCCGGGGTGATAAATATCATCACGAAGAAACGCACCGACAAAGGCTTTTTCGCCGAGAACACCACGAGATACGGGATGCACAACGACCTGCGCCAGCATAACAGTGTGATCCTCTCTTCCGGCAAGTTCGCCTCACAGACCAATTTCCAGATGCAGCGCAGCGACGGATGGCAGAACACATCCGAGGAATTTGCCGAAGGGATGGTGCTTACCGACAGCAAGAAGAAGACGTCGAACGCCTTCCGCAACTGGCAGATAGCTGAGCGCCTCACATACAAGCCGTCGGGCCGCACTGAATTATACGCCGAAGGCTCTTACTATAAGAAAAACATCTGCAGACCGCGCAACGGCACCCATCCCAGCTGTGACGTTTATACATATGACTTGCGCTATAATAACGCCTCGGCGTCAGCAGGCGCCAAGATATATCTGGCCGACGAGTCTGCCGGGACGCAACGCAGCTATATCTCGCTCGACGCAGACTGGGACAAACACGCCTACTACTACGACTACACAGCGGGCACCTACGAGAGCATACTGCTGAAAGGCGAGGAGTTCGGGCAACTGGACGGAGAGTGGTATCCTGTGCTCATGAAACCGGGACAAAGCCGTCTGCAGAGCGATCAGCAGCGGGTTATGACACAGCTGAAAGGCATTTTCTACTTGCCTGCACAGAACACGCTGAATGCGGGCGCCGAATACCGCTACGACTATCTCAGGGCCCCCGAGAGGACGGAGAACGGCAGCGCAGACGACTGGACCGCGGCTGTGTATATCCAAGACGAGTTTGACCGATTGGAATGGCTGAATCTGACCGCCGGGCTACGGCTGGTGGAGAACGTTAACTTCGGTGTGCGGCTCACGCCGAAAGCCAGCGCCATGTTCTCCGCGGGCGATTTCCGTTTCCGTTTGGGATGGAGCCAGGGTTTCAAGACTCCCACCGTCAAGGAACTTCACTACAGATACCTCCACGTGATGGGCAGCACCAGCTTCTTCAATATAGGCAATACCAGCCTGAACCCGCAGACCAGTAATTATTACTCGGCAAACATAGAATATCGCGGACGCCGCTTCACAGCCTCAGTCACAGGCTATCTGAACAAACTCGACAACATGATTGCGCTGGTCAACGTGCCCGTGGGCGAGATTCCGGCGGGAATCACATCAGCCTACCTCGGCGACGGCAGCGGAGCAGTGCAAGCACGGATGTATAAAAACATGGACGACGCCAGAACATGCGGTCTTGATGTGACTCTCTCATACAAGGTGACAAAAGAGCTTACACTAAGTTCGGCATATAGCTACCTGGATACAGAAGCCAACCTCTATGACGTGTCCAAAGACAAGATGACAGCCGTAACCATCGACGGGACGGCGCATCACAAATGGAGCGCCTCAGCGACCTACAACCATTCGTTCGGCAAGTTGTACAAGCTGGGGGTTGGGCTCTCTACCAGAGGCTCAAGTACGCGCTACTATCAGAATAACGGCAACGGCAAACCCTTCCAGATATGGCGGATAAATACCACTCACAACTTCGGGCGGGCGGGAAAGCCGCTGGCCTACAGGCTGGAGGTGGGCGTGGACAACATCTTCAACTATGTTGACCGCACTATGCACCCTTACCATCTCGGGACCAACACGTCCGGGACAACGGTGCACGGCACCTTCAGCATTACATTCAACTACGGAAAGAGATTACAAAAACATAAAACCTCAACTAAAGTAAAAACAAATTATGAAGAATCTTAAAACAATTCTCAAAGCTGCCTTTGCTCTATGCATCGCAGCCCCCCTGTTCTCTTCATGTGGAAACGATGAAGACACCATCACCTATCAGAACATTACGTCGGAATACACCATCAACGATGAAATGGTTGCTAACCAGAAAAAAGCCTCAAAGAAGGATGTGGCCGTCCTGCTGGTAGCTTTCGGCTCCACCTGGAACAATGCCTTCAACGCCTTCGATGCCACCAAAGCCGCTTACGAGGCTGCCTTCCCTGAAGCAGACGTGTATTTCAGCTTCAGCAGCGATATCTGCATCAATCGTGCCAGCGCAGGTGAGAACACCGACGACGAGGGCAATATCGTGAAACGCGACTATTACGAGCCACGCTATCTTCTGCATGCCATCGGAGCTGCCAAATACAGCAAGATTTACGTGCAGTCGCTGCAGGTAATTCCCGGCGAGGAGTTTTCCGCCGTGGTCGCATCAGTGAAGAAATTCATGAACAACGGTTATGTAACCAGCGCACATCTCGATGACCAATATCTGGCAGAACTCTCCGAGAACAAAGCCATTTACCTCGGCCTGCCTCTGCTGAATGACCCGAACACTGACGTGCCCGCAGTGGCAAACCAGCTGGATACCCTCTATTCCACCGAGGCAAGTCAGGGCGTTGTGGCATTCATGGGTCACGGCAACCCCGACACCTATGACACCTTCAAGGCTAATGTGCGCTACCAGCAGCTCGAAAGCGCTCTTCAGGCCATCAATCCCAACTACTATGTGGGAACAGTTGACATGGAGAACAACTTCAAGGAGGACGTGCTCTCACGTATGCAGTCAAACGGCTACACCAGCGGCAAGATCTATCTCCACGCCCTGATGTCCATCGCCGGTGACCACGCACACAACGATATGGCCGGCGCCGGTGAAGACTACTGGGACGCTTCCGACGAGGAGAGCGGCGACAACAGCTGGTATGAGTACTTCAACCACAAGCAGTATGAGGCTGTAGTTCCCACAAGCAACAACCATCCTCTGGGTCTGCTGGAGTTGGAAGGCATCCGCAATATCTGGATTAGCCACACCCGCAATGCCGAACCACTGGAGGACGCTTACCACAGTATGTATCCAGAAGAATAAAAAAGTCTCCGTGAGGAGGCTGTTTCTGCCTTTTTAAATAATAATAATGAATGGTGATAGGACCGTCGGCGGGATACCTGCCGGCGAGTCCTATTTAGGCGTTAAATAAGATATTGTTTCATAGTCTTAAAAACACTTCCTGAAAACTCCGGCCATGTGCATTAGCGATGGTCCGGAGAGGACAATCGAGAAATGAGAAACAAGAGTTTTGCCATAGTCTGCGCGCTGATACTTACGGCATGCGGCAATTCTGCCAGACAGCAGCGCCCAAGCGCTGACGAGCTCTATCAGCACTCCGATTCTGCACTGGCCTCAGCACAGGGTTACTCTGACACGATAGAGATACATTACGCCCAAGGGCTCGCCGTGAGCTATGAGGCCGACGGAATTCATGTGGTCATTAGCAATCCAGACCCGAATGCCAGAAATGGCAGAGCAGACACATTAGTAATAAACAGACCAGCCCAGCGATTTATCTGCACCACGGCTCTCCAATTGGGCAACTTCGAGATTCTTGGACTCGAAGACCGCATCGTAGGAATGAACTCTGTGCGTCATCTTTTCTCAGCGCAGATGCAGAATCAGATAGAGAGCGGGAAGACACGGCAGATAGGTCGCGAAGGCGTGTTCGACGTGGAAACTATTCTCTCGCTCCAACCCGACTATATCTTCGTAAGCGCCTCGAAATACGGCGGGTTCGACGTGCTGCGCGACTGCGGGATTCCACTCATTCCACACCATGGGTACAAAGAGACAGACCCGCTCGGGCAGGCCGAATGGATAAAACTGATTGGACTGCTCACAGGCGAACCGCGACGTGCCAACGCCATATTCTCAGACATAGAACAGAAATATCTGACTCTGCGCGACGAGGTAGCCGGGGCCTGCGCTAAAGAAGACGGCACTAAGCCGACAGTTGCATCCGGAAGACAGTTGCGCGACGGATGGTATATAGTTGGAGGACGCAGCTATATGGCCCGTCTGTTCAGCGACGCCGGAGCGAGATACGTAATGGCAGACAACCAGGATTCCGGCGGAAAGACAATAAACTTCGAGAGTGCATACGCCCTAAGTCAGGGCGCGGACTTCTGGCAGACCGACGGCTCCTATGCGGGCGACTTCACGATGGAAACACTCGCCGCGGAGAATGAATGTTACACCACAATGAACGCCTACCGCAACAAAAGAGTAATCTTCTGCAATCTCAGACAGACACCCTACCGCGAACTGGCCGGTGTGCAGCCCCATATTCTGCTGGCCGACTTCGTCAAAGCCTTCCACCCAGAACTGCTCCCCAACTATCAGCCAAGATATTACAAGCTGCTGACCCACTAAATAGAAGAACTCAAGCCCAGTCCCCTCTCACGTGAGAGAAGAGCGACTGACAGATTACAAGAGCGGCGTTTACTTTTGGGCTGTTCTGAAATCCAGTAGTTCGAGAAGATGCAATCAGGCCCGGAGCGGGTTAAACCATCTATCAGGCTACCAGTCAAAAGAATCATCACAAACTAAACAAGAAATGAAAATTTACACAAAAACAGGCGATGCCGGTCAGACATCTCTCGTAGGCGGCAAACGTGTTAGCAAATGTTGCCCCCGTCTGGAAAGTTATGGCACGGTGGATGAACTCAATTCACACATCGGACTACTTATCACACTATGCAATGACGCAAAAGACCAGAAATTTCTGCTCGACACCCAGGGTAATCTGTTTGTGGTGGGCGGCTATCTGGCCACCGACAACTCTGAGCGGGAAGTGAGGGCCAACAATATTGTCACAGAAGAGATGGTAAGGGATATAGAGATACAGACTGACAGGTTGCAGACGCTGGTGCCACCCCTGCGCCTGTTCGTGCTCCCTGGAGGCACCTACGCTGCCGCACAGGCACACATCTGCCGCACAGTATGTCGCCGCGCCGAACGGGACATTCTGCGTCTGGTCGAGAGTGGAGCCGAAGTGGACGCTCAGGTGCTGGCATATATGAACCGCCTCAGTGATTACTTCTTCACGCTGGCACGCAAGCTCAACAGCGATGAGAAAGTGGAGGATATCGTATGGAAAAGGGTGGTAACGATGATCGCGGCCGTGCTCTGCATCACGGGAGTTGCCGTAGGCCAGACTGAACATGACAGCATCCGGCAGACTACCCTCAACCCAGTGGTAATAACTGGCACCAACACATACCACAAGGCATCCGACTCCCCTGTAGCCGTAAAAGTGATTACCTCAAAAGAGCTTCAGGACGCAGGCGCCACGAATCTGCAGGACGCGCTGACAAGACTCACCACAAACATTACCACCCACACCAGCGGAATGGGAACTTTCGTGAATTTCAACGGCGTATCAGACGACTATATCCTTATCCTCGAAAACGGCAAACGCGTGAGCGGCGACGACCGCTGGAACAGAATCAGCCTGGATAACGTGAAGCGAATTGAGGTGTTCAGTGGGGCTGCTTCTGCCCTCTATGGCTCGGATGCCATTGCCGGCGTTATAAACATCATCACAGACGACAGCCGCCGCGGCATATCTGCATCTGCTGCCACTCGCATGCGTAGCAAAGGGCGCATGGAGCAGGACGTGAACGTGGATGTAAACACTGGAATCTTCTCCTCTTACACCTCCTACAACCGGCGAGAAGCAGACAACTGGCAGGTGTCGAACCTTCAAGCCTTTACCGAGAAAGCAGCTGACGGCTCAGAGACAGAAGTGCTCAAACTCACAGGACGTCCGATGTCAGTAGGGTTCGGCAGTCACAACATTTCCGAACGTATGGAATGGCAGTTCTCTGACAAATGGTCAGCCTATATTCGCGGTAACTACTACGACTACCAGACACAACGGCCGCAGGCTGCAAGATATTTCTCCACCCCGAAAAAACAATCCGACGGCACATACAAATACACCTCTAAACAGGCATACAGCTACGATTTGCACCACCAATCATACTCCTATGGAGGAGGGGCACGATGGAATCCGAACTCCAGGACACACATCTATCTCGATGTCTATGGCGACAACCTGCGCTCGCTCTATGACTATTGGCAGACCGACGACGAGGAGGCCTACGACGAGATGCGCAAGCGAACCCGCTACTTCAATGAGACTCTGCGCGGTATCTTCCGTCTGAACAGCTGGAACAAGCTGTCTGCCGGAATGGAACTGACCCAGGAGAGCCTCACAAGCGAGAGCGATAACATCTCGGGAGAACACACCCAGACATATAACATATTCGCCCAGGATGAAATAGACATCTCATCGTGGTTGGAAGCAGTGGCAGGAGTCAGATACACTTATAACAATCTCTTCGGCTCGGCTGTTACACCCAATGCCGCGCTCTTCTTTCATTTCGGGGGCTTGCGCCTACGTGCAAGCTATTCTGGAGGATACCGAACCCCCACCCTGTCTCAGCTATATGCCACAGACCAGGCGAAAACAACATCCAGATACACTCTAAACAACACCTCACTCAACCCCGAGAAGAACGACTTCTGGCAGGTGAATGCAGAATACGCCAACTCTTGGATGAGCGTTTCTGTAGGCGGATTTGTGAACAAAATCCGGGATATGATAAACTATCGAACCATGACAGACGCCGAAATTTCTTCCGACAACCACCTCTCTGCCCTTCAGGCTGAGGGATGGACTACCATCCGACAGCGCGACAACATCGACCGCGCCCGACTGCGCGGAATCAACACCAGCCTGAAATTCATGTTCCCCTTCGGCCTTACCATAGGCGGAGGATACACCATGACAGACTCCAGAGCCGAAACTCAGACACTGAACGCTTCTACCCAGACTTATGAGATAAAGAGCACGCCGGTGGATAAATGCGTGCGCAACGTGGGGCACGTTCAGGCCTCGTATGACAAGACTTGGAAACGCTACCATCTGAACGTCAACGTAAACGGGCACATGCAGGGCGAACGCTATAGCAGCACTTACGGCTATGCAGACGGTTTCAGCCAATGGGACCTGACCACACGCCACACCATAACCCTACCGAAATTCATCTTGGAACCGGGCATAGGCGTGGAGAACATATTCAACAGCCGTGACACTTCCTACTGGAATTCCAACTTCTCAACTATAAACCCGGGCCGATCAGTGATTGTGAGCCTCGCACTGCGATTCAGACAATAAACACAAGACAGAAATGGGCAAAATATTTGTTGCCGGTTTGGGACCGGGTTCTCCAGAAGACTTCACGGCGGCGGTCATTAAAGCCATCGGCGAGAGCGACGTAATTGTTGGGTATAAATACTACTTCCAATTCATAACACCATACTTGCGTCCAGGCACCGAATGCATTGACACAGGAATGAAACGCGAACGTGAACGCGCAGCTCAGGCCTTCTCCATGGCCAAGGAGGGCAAGACGGTATGCGTCATCTCCAGCGGCGACGCCGGCATATATGGCATGGCCCCGCTGCTGTTCGAGATGCGTGCAGAATTGGGAGCTGACAACATAGACATCATAAGCCTGCCCGGCATCAGCGCGTTCCAAAAGGCCGCATCTCTGCTCGGAGCGCCCATCGGGCACGACTTCTGCGTAATTTCCCTAAGCGACCTGATGACCTCATGGAGCGTGATTGAGAAGCGCATCACGGCAGCAGCAACGGCCGACTTTGTAACAGCTGTATATAACCCTCGCAGCAGCGGTCGCTACTGGCAATTAAACCGTCTGCAGGAGATTTTCTTGGAGAACCGCAGCGGCGACACCCCCGTGGGATTTGTGCGTCAGGCCGGCCGTGACGAGCAGTCTGTGCATACCACAACTCTCAGAGACTTCAATCCCGAAGAGATTGACATGTTCACCATAGTCATCATCGGCAACAGTCAGTCGTATTTTAAAGACGGATGTCTCATCACACCTCGCGGTTACTACTCCGATAAAAAAACCGAAAGAGAGAACTTTTCACCCGGAGCGTCGATTATGATGCAGTCGTTCCAGACCATCATGGGTGAACTGAAACGACAGGACTACCCGCTTTGGCACTTGTGGCCACTGCTACACGCTGTGCACACCACAGCTGACTTCGAGATGGAAAACCTGCTGTGGATGACACCCCAAGCCACAGCCCTACTGTTTAGTAAAGTGGCTGGAGGTGCTCTGAAAACCATAGTAACAGATGTAACTATGGTGGCCAGCGGCATCCGCAAGGGAGCGCTGGGACGGCTCGGAATCGATGTGGTATGCTATATCAATGATGAGCGCGTTGTGGCTATGGCAAAAGAGCAGGGAATCACACGTGCGCAGGCATCCATGCGCCTCGCTGCCAAAGAGCATCCAGAGGCCCTCTTTGCCATCGGGAATGCTCCCACAGCCCTGCTCGAGCTGTGCGACCTGGTACGTCACTCCAAATGCCGGCCAGTGGGCATAGTAGGTGCCCCAGTTGGATTTGTGCATGTAGAAGAGAGCAAACACGCCCTGAAAACCCTAAAAGACATACCTCAGATTATCATCAGAGGTCGTAAGGGAGGCAGCAACCTCGCTGCAACCCTCGTGAACAGCATTCTCACCTTCGATGACGCCGAGGCGCTCCGCCCGGGACGGGATGTATAAATTGAGTTTCCCATAAACAAGGTTAAAGACTTAAAGCCTATAGCAAAATGTTCCAAGGAGAATGTATAATAATCGGAATCAGCGATAGCCGCAGACAATGGCTCTCCCCCGAGGTGGAAACAGTCATTGCACGCGGGCACCTCTTCTCGGGCGGGAGACGCCATCGTGAAATTATGGCCGGACATCTCCCTGACAACTACGAATGGATAGATATCACGGTCCCGATTGCCGACGTCTTCAGACAATATGAAAAAGTCCTGAACATGGAAATAACCGGCAATAAAGGGGCCGAAGACTCCGAAGCCTCATCCACAAATAATAGGCAAGCAGGAAACCAGAACAGTCAGGGCATCATCATCTTTGCCTCTGGAGACCCGCTCTTCTATGGTTTTGCTGCAACTGTGATGCGCGAATGGCCTAAATGTAAGCTGAGAGTTTACCCCTCGTTCAATTCGCTGCAGACTCTCGCCCACCGAATGCATCTCCCCTATCAGGACATGCGCGTGGTGTCGCTCACAGGACGGCCATGGGATAAGTTTGACGAGGCAATAATCAATCAGGAACAACTCATAGGCTGCCTCACCGATCATGTGAAGACCCCGCAAGCCATCAGCAAGCGAATGGCTGAATATGGGTATGACAATTATGAGATGACAGTTGGAGAAAATCTTGGCAACGAAACTGAGGAGAGAGTAACACGCTATGCAGAGGGACGCTCCTATTCCACACCCAACTGCGTAATACTGCGCCGCACCGCTCTGCACCCGCGGCCATTCGGCATACCCGAACAGTCGTTCCATCTTCTCGACGGACGCGAACGGATGATAACGAAAATGCCCGTCCGCCTGCTCTCGCTCTCCATGCTTGAATTGCACAACAGACACTCTCTATGGGACATCGGATTCTGTACTGGAAGCATAAGCATCGAGGCTAAACTGCAATTTCCTCACTTGAAAATAACCGCTTTCGAAGTGCGCCCCGAGGGACTTCAACTGATGGAAGCTAACGCCAGGCAGTTCGGGACGCCGGGAATCACGGCCGTATGCGGAGATTTCCTCGACGCCGACCTTACCCCCTATGCCCAACCCGACGCCGTGTTCATAGGCGGCCACGGCGGACGTCTGAAAGAAATAATGGCGAAGGTTCTCACCGCGCTCACCCCCGACGGCTGCATGGTGATGAACAGTGTTTCTGTTCAGAGCAGGGAGATGTTCAGCGATGCTTGCCGCGAACTGGGGCTGAATATGCAACCTCCCACGCGCATCGCCATCAACGATTATAATCCTATAGAAATACTTAAATGCAACAGAAAATAGGCATTATAGCCATCAATAACACAGGCAGCAGCCTCGCTGAAAAGCTCCGTCGGGAGCTGGGGGCTGAAATCATAAGCCGCGACGAGGTCGGCAGACTATGGGCAACCACCGATGCCTTCATCTTCATCGGAGCGCTTGGAATCTGCGTCCGCTCGATTGCTCCCTATGTGAAAGACAAACACACAGACCCCGCAGTGGTGTGCGTTGACAGCATGGGGATGAACGCCATATCTGTCTTATCTGGCCATATAGGGGGCGCAAACAGTCTGACCCAGGCCATCGCTGAAATCACCGGCTCACGCCCAGTAATAACCACCCAAAGCGACAATGCCGGCCTTTGGGCTTTGGACACTTTAGACAGACAATTCGGGTGGAATATAGCCAGCGACAAAGATGATATGAACAACTGCATCTTTACCTTTGTCAACCGCGAACCGACCGCCTTGCTCATTGAAGCAAGGGACCGCGGCACTGACCATCTGCTGCAGACTCTTCCCCCACACGTGACCCTGATTAGCGACATCCGTCAGGCGGATGCTAAGCGGTTCCAACTGCTTATCATCATCTCGCCTTACCTGCGACAGGCTCCAGAAGCAATGCACGTGATACACTATGTGCCAATGGTAGGAACCATAGGTTTTGGCCTCGCGCATCACCCAGACGACTACGAAAGTATCTTTGACAAGATGAACAGTATGCTGCGCGACAATGGCGTTCTGCCCTGCGCCCTCAACTACTGCACCATAGACGTGAAGCGCGACGAGGAGTTCGTAGAACTTCTGCAGACGCGTTATCACAAGCAGGTGGAGTTCTTCTCTGCTGAAGCCCTCTCCGCAGTGGAGGTCCCCACACCCAGCGTCACAGTTGAAAAACACGTTGGAACGCCCAGCGTATGCGAGGCGGCAGCCATCCTCGGCTCCGGTCACGGCCGGCTAATAGTTCCAAAGCTAAAAGGAAAAACATTCACTATAGCCCTTGCCATCTCTACCTCTCACCTGCCGGCAGTAAGCCCCATTCCAGAGGCAGGAAAAGCCGCAGTAAGTGCAGAGAACACCGATATCAGCACAGATATCCATAATACCGCAGACAATGCTGTCTCAGAGGAAGCAGGCTACACTAAGGCAGAAATCTGCAGGCGTCCACACATAGAGATCGTTGGGGCCGGACCTGGAGACCCCGACCTCATCAGCGTCCGAGGCCGCAAATATCTGGAAGAAGCCGATCTGATTCTCTATGCTGGCAGTCTGGTTCCACGTGAGCTGACCCACTGCGCCAAACCAGGAGCAACCATACGCAGTAGTGCTGACATGGATCTCGAAGAGCAGTTTTCCCTGATGAAAGAATACTATGACCGAGGGCTGCTCGTGGTCCGCCTTCACACCGGTGACCCCTGCATCTATGGAGCTATTCAAGAGCAGATGGCTTTCTTCGACGCCCATAATATGAGCTATCATATCACACCGGGCATCAGCAGTTTCCTCGCTGCAGCAGCCGAATTGCGCAGCCAGTTCACTATTCCTGAACGCTGTCAGACCATAATCCTCACCCGAGGCGAAGGCCGCACGCCGACTCCGGAACGCGAGCAACTCCGCCTGCTGGCCGCCCACCGCAGCACAATGTGCATCTTCCTCTCCGCATCGCTGGCCGAACAGGTGCAGACAGAACTGCTAGCCGGAGGATACCCGCCGGAAACGCCAGTGGCCGCATGTTACAAACTGACATGGAAAGAACAGCGCATCTGTCGCGGACAACTGAAAGACCTCGCTGCCATGATACGCGAAAACGCACTCACACTCACCACGATGATCGTGGTCGGAGACGCCATAGACAACAGAGCAGGAGTCAGCCGGCTCTATGATTCCAAATTCACCCATCTCTTCCGTAAAGGTAAAGAATGATACTTATATTCGGAGGCACCACAGAGGGCCGGCTCGCAGCCGACGTATGCGAACAGGCCGGCAAGACGTTCTTCTATTCCACGAAGAGCACCATGCAGAATATCCAACTGCATCACGGCCGGCGGCTGTGCGGGGCTATGAATGCATCCGAAATCGAACTCTTCTGCAAGCAAAATGGAATCGAAGTGGTCATTGATGCCGCACACCCCTTCGCTGCCGAACTGCACAAAGCCATAGCAGGGCTGAAGCTGCCCGTGATCAGGTTGCAGCGCAACATGCCTGACATCGGCAGCGATGCAATAGTTTGCGCAGACTGGTCTGAAGCACTCTTCAGACTGCAAACCGACAGCCCGCGATGCCTGCTCGCCCTAACAGGAGTGAACACTATCGAACGGTTGCGCCCATATTGGGTCAACCATGAGACTTACTTCCGCATCCTGAACCGCGACGAAAGCCTGACTAAAGCCGCAGCCCAGGATTTCCCTTACAGCCGCTTGCTCTTCTACAATGACGACATGGCGTTACCGACGAAGGATTCTGAAGCTACTCTGATGCGGCAGACAGGATGCGATGCTGTCATAACCAAGATGAGCGGCGAGAGCGGCGGACTAAGCGCTAAACTGGAAGCAGCCCGCGAACTCGGCATTCGTATTTATGTCGTGATGCCCCAGCCGACACCTGCCGTATGGACCTATGTCACTGGCAAATATGGATTGCGCCGGGCGATCGAACAGATTCTGCCCTCTTTCTTTCCTCTGCGCACAGGTCTGACCACAGGAGCATGCGCCACAGCCGCCGTAAGCGCGGCCATGCAATCACTACTCTTCGGCCAACAGCCAGAAGAGGCGCGATTCGCTCTACCCGATGGCGAAATTCTCTCTGTGCCCGTAGTCACTGAAGCGGGCGGGACTGCCACTGTAATAAAAGACCATAGCGATGATCCCGATGTGACCCGCGGCTGCCGAATTACTGCTCATGTGTCCTTCTCTCCCACTGCGGGCTCCGGCATACGGTTTCTCCAAGGGGAAGGCGTCGGGCGCGTCACCTTGCCCGGACTTGGAATCCAAGTGGGCGAACCCGCCATCAACCCGACCCCGCGTAAGATGATGGAAGACACGGTCCGAGCCCTTACCGCCCGCGACATAGACATCACTATCTCTGTAGCTGGCGGCGAGGCTCTCGCCGAACGAACCTTCAACCACAAAGTAGGTGTCGTAGGCGGGATAAGCATCATAGGCACATCGGGAATAGTTTCTCCATTGAGCAACGAAGCATTCGTTACCAGCATAGGCAGAGAGCTGGAGGTGGCCCGCGCCATAGGATGCGATGCCGTAGGACTGGCGTCGGGCAAGCGAGGCGAACTGGCTCTGCTCAAATCTGACCCAACCTGCCGGGTAATCCACTATGGGAATTTCATCGGCGCCGCCCTGAGCAAAGCACACCAACTGGGCTTCCGGCGTGTCACAGTAGGCATCCTCATAGGCAAGGCCGTAAAACTCGCCGAAGGACATCTCGATACCCACTCTCATAAAGTGGAGATGAACAGAGAATTCCTCTGCCGCGTAGCTGAAGATGCGGGAGTTAGAGATGCAGAAACAAAAATAAAAAGTATCACGATGGCACGAGAGCTCTGGGACATCATGCCCCAGTCCTTCTTCGAGCACATCCGGCAGCTCTGTCTGAAATATTGCCGGAGCGTATTTCCTGACAACGAACTACAAATAAATCTGATATGCGACAACCAGGCATCATGATTCTGCTCTTGCTGAGCATCCCCGTCCTCGCTCTCATCAACCTCGCCGTAGGGTCTGTTCCCATTCCTGTCAGCGAGGTGGCAGAAATACTGCTCGGAGGCAATGGCACAAATGAAATAAACACCACTATACTCCTGCAGACACGACTGCCGCAGACCCTCACTGCCATCTTCTGCGGAGCGGGGCTCGCAGCCGCAGGACTGCAGATGCAAACGGTATTCCACAACCCGCTGGCCGGGCCTTCAGTGCTCGGCATAAGCAGCGCAGCCAGCCTCGGTGTGGCACTCATCGTCTTAGCCAACGGAGCGCTTGGCGGTGTCCTCCTCTCAGGCTTCGGAGTATATGGCAACACAGCCATAACCCTCGCCGCCATAATCGGAGCGCTGTCAGTAATGAGCCTCATCGTCTGGCTGTCGCAGCGCGTAGATGGCAACGCCACCCTGCTCATAGTCGGCGTTCTGATTGGTTACATTGCCTCTGCCATCATCGGCGTCCTGAAATATATCTCTTCGGAGGAGGATGTCCATCAGTTCGTGATTTGGGGACTTGGCTCTTTCGCACGTGTCAGCGGCGGTCAGGTATATGTCTTCGTAGGAATAATGTCTGTTCTGCTCCCTTTGACGCTCCTTTTGGCCAAGCCTCTCAATATGCTTCTTATCGGAGAACAATATGCCACTAACCTCGGACTGAATGTGCGACGTGCGCGAATGCTTATAATCGCTTCTGCAGGTATCCTGACCGCAGTTGCCACAGCCTATTGCGGCCCGATAATGTTCCTCGGTCTAGCTGTGCCTCACATAGCAAGAGGGCTGCTTGCCACAGAGGACCACCGCCGGCTGCTCCCCACCACAATCCTCGCAGGAGCATCACTCGCCCTGATATGCAACCTCATTGCCCGGATGCCAGGCTTCGAAGGTGCTCTGCCTATCAACTCGGTCACAGCACTCATCGGTGCGCCGATCGCAATATGGGTCCTGCTAAAGAAATAAGGCTCGCCCGTAAGTTTTCGAAACTCGTTTCTGTATTATCTCTGCGCAGTAGCCTCACGGACATACCAGCCCGTTTAACCCCCAAAAAAACAAATACTCATCGTGCTTTCATTCACTTCTCTTAAAACTGGTTATCGCTCGAGTCGCAGCACACACCCTGTAAGCTCAAATCTAAATGGGTCCCTCCAGAAGGGAGAATTAGTCTGTCTGCTTGGACCTAACGGGGCAGGCAAAAGTACTTTGGTCAGAACTCTCACAGCAACCATTCCGCCATTGGAAGGGCAGATTATATTAGCCAGCAAACCGCTTTCTGAATACTCTGCAGCCGAACGAGCCCGCCTCATAAGCATAGTTCTGACCAGCAGCGTCCCGCATCTCAATATGACTGTGCGCGAGGTGGTAGCATTAGGGCGAAGTCCTTACACAAATTTCTGGGGACGGCTGTCTGCAGCCGATGAGGAAGCAACCGACGAAGCTATCAAACTCATTGGCATAAGTAATCTGGCAAAACGCCCTATGCGGTCACTCTCCGATGGTGAAAGACAGAAAACCATGCTTGCAAAAGCCATAGCTCAGCAGACCCCATTGATTTTTCTGGATGAGCCTACTGCCTTCCTCGATTATCCAAGCAAAATACAGACTCTGATTCTGCTCCGTCGTCTCACAAGGGAATTGAACAAGACTGTGTTTCTCTCCACCCACGATCTGGAACACGCTGTCGCGATGGCAGATAAGCTGTGGCTTTTGGACAAAGAGAAAGGATTGACTACAGGCACTCCGGAAGAGTTGGGTACTAATGGCCAAATTGCCCGCTACTTCAACTGCAAAGAACTAAAATACGAACCTTCAACAAGACAATTTGAAATCCAGCTCTAACTCAAAGAAAACCAACTTGTCAACTCGTCAACTATCATTTCCAATGCACAATCTTTCACCCATAATGCTGGCAGGAACCGGCAGCGATGTAGGAAAAAGTATTATTGCCACAGCCCTCTGCCGTATATTCAGACAAGACGGCTATTATCCTGCGCCGTTCAAAGCGCAGAATATGGCTCTGAACTCGTATGCCACACCTGACGGGAGAGAGATTGGGAGGGCACAGGCTGTGCAGGCAGAAGCGTGCTGTCTGCCCCCCCACACAGATATGAATCCGCTGCTGCTGAAACCCAACTCTGAGCATACGACGCAAGTGGTGCTCAATGGCAAACCCATCGGCAATCGCTCGGCTTACGACTATTTCCGCAGTGAGGGCCGCGACGAGCTGAGAAGTGAGGTTCAAGCTGCTTTTGACCGCTTGGCTGCAAGATATAATCCGATTGTCATGGAGGGCGCAGGAAGCATCGCAGAGATAAATCTTCGCGACAGCGATCTGGTAAATATTTCCATGGCCCGGTATGCCAAGGCTGATGTCATTCTTGTTGCCGACATAGACCGCGGAGGGGTCTTTGCCTCATGCTTCGGCAGCATTCAGCTGCAGGATGTTGAAGACAGGAAACTCATCAAAGGAATAATAGTGAATAAATTTCGCGGAGACATCCGTCTGTTTGAACAGGGGCGGCAGATGCTTGAAGAGACGTGTGGTGTCCCCGTGTTGGGAGTTCTCCCGATGTTCACAGACATCTTCATTGACGAGGAGGACAGCGTCAGTCTTGAATATAAACGCAGGGAGATGGCAGCAGGAAAGGTAAATATCGCTGTGCTCCTGTTACGTCACATAAGCAACTTCACCGATTTCGACACTTTGGAGCGTGACCCCAGGATAAACCTCTTTTACACAAATAACACAGCTGACATCGAACAGGCTGACATCATTATCATGCCTGGCACAAAAGCCACGCTGGACGATTTGCTTGAGATACGCAAAAACGGGTGTGCCCAAGCCGTTGTCAGAGCTCATCGCAACGGACATATTGTAGTTGGAATCTGCGGCGGATACCAGATGCTTGGTCAGACGGTGAGCGACCCAGAGGGCGTAGAAGGTGACATACCGTCGCTTCCCGGACTTGGACTGCTCCCTGTGACTACGGTGATGACGGCCGATAAGACTACGCGGCAGGTCTCTTTTGACTGGGACGGGCATCTATGTCGCGGATATGAGATTCATCAGGGCATCACCCAAAGACAGGGCGCCGCTGAAGACGCGCCCGCCGATGCTTCAGAGAATAGCATGTCGGGCGACAGTTCTCTCTTCACGCGCACAGACCATTGTCTTGGCACCTATATTCATGGATTTTTGGACAACAGACCTGTGATAGACTCTCTTGTGCAGGCTGCTGGAGGAGGCAAAGGGGCTGCGGGCGCACAGAATTCGGATTGGCAGACGGAGACCTCGCTTGCCGCCTTTAGAGAGCAACAATATGACAAGCTGGCGGCTATGGTTCGTCAGCATATCGATATTCCAACACTTTATAAAATAATGAGTCATGATTAACGGTCATGGTGACGACTTATATAGATACGCAGATATATGCTATAATTTCAGCAGTAATATCTATAACCGCTTTTGCCACGACGGCCTTTATGAGTGCCTCGCGGCTGCGTTGCCGTCGGTGACTAACTACCCCGAACCGTCAGCAACCGCTCTGGAGGCGGCTCTTGCCGGGAGCATGGGAATAGAACCGTCGCAGGTGATTGCCACTGCGGGAGCTACTGAGGCCATCTACCTAATAGCCAACATGTTCCGACGCTCTACATCATTTATCTTTCAGCCTACATTTGCTGAATACGGTGATGCATGCCGAATTTATGAGCATAGGATAAAGCCTGTTTATTCGCTTAATATAGCCACAGAATATGCGGCCGCGGCCAAAGAAGACAGTGTGTGGGACGAACGTCCGTCAGCTTTGTTCTGGTTATGCAACCCTAACAACCCTACGGGAATGGTAATTGATAAAGAGGAGATGGTCAGAGTCGTGAGCTCACATCCCAACTGCCTCTTTGTTATAGATGCCTCGTATGCAGACTATACTTCTTGCCCGACCATCTCGGCACAAGAAGGGGTGGCGTTGCCAAATCTGATTCTTATTCACTCGATGACCAAGGAATATGGGGTGCCTGGGCTGCGTCTGGGATATTTGACTGCTCCGTCGGCGTTGGCAGAGCAGATGAGGAGACTTCGTATGCCTTGGACAGTTAGCGCGCTATCCATGAGAGCCGCAAAATATCTGCTTGACAACAAGGCGAAATATCAGTTGCCATTGGAAGAACTACTGCGGCAGCGGCAGCGAATTGCTGACGCATTTGCGGCGACAAAGGTGATTGATGTTTGGCCTTCGGACAGTCATATTCTGCTCTGCCAACTGCGCATCGGCCATGCTTCAGCTCTGAAGGATTGGTTGGCAGAAAACCGCCATATCCTCATCCGCGATGCCTCGAATTTCGAGGGCCTCGACTCCTCTTTCTTCCGCATCGCTGCACAAGGAGAAGAGGAGAACAGCATACTGATAAACGCCGTTCGGGAGTGGATTAACCAACTCATGACGAACATCTGAATCCCGCCTCTCCCAAAAAAACAAAATGACACTCATAGCTCGCAGATAAGGATTTGAAGGAAAAGATTTTATATAAAAAGTCAATCTGAAAAAATAAAAGGCTCAAATAAGGGTCGTGCTTATACATAAGTGGCAGCTCTTACAAAATAACGGCCTAAAGAAAGAAAAGTAGTAATGATAGCTTTAGTTTGCGGATGGTTATTGGATTTCCTGTTTGGCGACCCTGAGCGGTTGCCTCACCCTGTAGTCTATATAGGCAGATGGATTGCGTTTTGGGAGAAACGGCTGAATCGCGGCAGCCACCGAACTCTCAAAGGTACTTTGCTGGCGGTCGGAACGATAGTTTTTAGTTTTGCTGTGATATATGCCATCATGCATTTCTTGCCGTCTTATCTGAATATCGCCCTAAGTATCATTCTCATCTTCTTCTGTTTGGCCGGTCATACCCTGCGCCACGAAGTAAAGATGACGTTTGACGCGGTGGAAGGCAGCATAGAGGAGGGACGGACTCAGGTCGCCCGCATCGTTGGCCGTGACACAGGCGGGCTTTCTGCTCAGGAAATCCGGCAGGCTGCATTGGAAACATTGGCGGAAAATCTTTCTGACGGGGTGATAGCCCCTCTGTTCTGGCTCGCATTGCTGGGCGTTCCGGGGATGTTCACTTACAAGGTCATAAATACTTTCGACTCTATGATCGGCTACCGCTCTGAGCGCTATAGGCAGTTCGGATGCTGGGCAGCTCATATCGATGACATCGCCAACTATATCCCAGCAAGAATCACCGCACTACTGATTTTGCTCGGCGCACGTATTTACTTGTTGCTGTTAAATCTGTGTGGCGGCGTGTCGAAGGGCAAGAGCGCCCGGTTTCATATCGCTGGCTGGAGAGAAAATATCTCTTTCCTGCTACGTTACGGACCTGCTCACAGTTCGCCAAACAGCGGGTGGCCTGAGGCCGCTCTGGCCGCCGTACTCAACTGTCAGTTTGGAGGTACGCACAACTATTTCGGTCAGGCTGTGGAAAAGCCTCATATAGGAGATAACCCGCGCCCACTTACCACAGCCGACTGCAGAATCAGCTTAGCCACAGCTCTCACCGGTGAGATAATTGCCATCATCCTAACAGCTGGATTTCTGTTGGTTTGTAGTTGGTAAGTTTTTTATTGGTGTCCTGTAAACCACATGTTCGTTAAGTTCAGCATTTTGCTAAACACATAAATGCTTATATAACTCTATTTCGAACGGCTCCCGCAACCTCATTGAATGAGAGTGAAGTGACAGTGAGTCGAGGCTTATTTAATCTGAGACGGCCGTCTCAGATTCAGGTGACGGCTGTCTCAGATTCAGGTGACGGCCGTCTCAGATTCAGGTGACGGCTGTCTCAGATTCAGGTGACGGCCGTCTCAGATTCAGGTGACGGCTGTCTCAGATTAAATTAATGCTGATTCATGAAGAGTTGATGGTCGCTCAACGTGGAATTGTGAGACGTGTGAAGTGCAGTTGTGAGTAGTTCAAAGTAGAGTCGTGAGACGTGTGAAGTGCAGTTGTGAGTAGTTCAAAGTGGAACCTGGATACGTCGGAAATACATCTGTGATTAGTCAAACTTGCAGTTGTCATACAGCATAAGTGCGGTAGTGCGTCATCTGCTTATAAGACGTTTAATGGCTATCATCAATAAATATTGGGGTTTCTCACATGGTTTACGCCTTTAACATGGGCTATATAATGCAAAAAGAATACCCCAAAACCTATTTTTGAAGTGCACCCCAAAAGTTTTTGTCTAACTTTTAGGGGTCACATCATTTTACAGGCTTTCGGGGCAGGATTTTATTGCATTCTGAGTTTTTATGGTGTTTTTTCCGTATCAAATGGGGCGAATAGAGGGGCAGGGCCGTTTTCGGCCCAATACCAATGGGTGTAACCCCCGATTACGTTTTTATAGCGGCAGATGGGTGTTGAAACTGGTCTGCCTGAAGCAGAACTCTGAGCACAGATTACGGTCATGTCTGCATCTGCATCCTTTGTATCCATTCTGTCGATGAGCGACGAATAATGAAATTCATGACCGCGCAGAGTAGAGCCGTTATGAGCAAGCCCGCTCGCTCTGATGGCATCAGTGGGAATCTGTCGATAACCGAGATGCAAACGTGCTTCATGCATTGTGGTCTTCATGTGGAACACATCGCACATCTCTCGCCCGTCAATATCCTTGCATAAATACATAAACCCGCCACATTCAGCAATTATATGGCCACCAGCCTCAGCAAACGCTTTTATCTGCTGGCGTATAGAGGTGTTAGCCTCCAGCTGCTCTGCAAATAGTTCGGGGTAACCGCCGGGCAGATAGAGCATGTCACAGACAGGGAGAGTCTTATCATTCAGGGGGGAGAAATAGCAGATGTCGGCGAACATGGCCAACGCATCTATATTCGCCTGATAGATGAAGTTAAAAGCCTCATCGCGGGCCACTGCCAGCGTCGGCCTTTCAGCCTTGCCCCGTCTTGCCGGCCACACCTGCCCGAAGGTGCTGAACACGAGTTGCCCAACATCCTGACTGTTGCCGCAATCCCGTTTGGCGCAAACATCCAGCAGAGCGTCCATGTCAATATGCTTTTCCACTTCTTCTGCAGCGAGAGATATAAACTGCTCCATCTCCTCGCGGGCAGATATTGTCAGTCCCAAATGCCGGTTAGGCATAGAGAGACGGGGATTGCGGGGGATATATCCCAGACATCTGACCCCGACATCCTCGCATGCCTTTCGGAGGAAGAGGTAATGGTTTTCAGATGCAACACAGTTGAAAACAACACCCGCCAGATATGTGTTTCTGTCTGCCGGATGCTGGTCATCAACAGCAGATTCTACTCTTCCGCCCCTATGCTGTTCAGCGCTCAGTCTCTCCTCAAGAAAGAGCTTGAAACCGAGAATCGTAGCCGCGACGCTGTAAGCCACCGAACGGGCATTCACAACCAGCACCACAGGCAAAGCACATACGTCTGCCACCTCAGCGCTGCTTCCCGCATCTCTGTCATAGCCGTCAAAGAGTCCCATAACCCCTTCGGCAACACAGACATCCGCATCTTTTCCATAGCTCAGGAATATATTGCGGACATGTCCTTCCGAACTCATATAGGTGTCGAGATTGATGCTCTTGCGCCCCGCCGCCTGCTCGTGGAACATTGGGTCTATGTAGTCCGGGCCGCATTTATACGGCTGCACCCTGAGGCCTCGGTTGCGCAGGGCCCTCAGCAGGCCCATCGTAAGAGTCGTTTTGCCGCTGCCTGACATAGCTGCTCCTATGAGAAACTGGTATTTCATTTTCGTTTTTATGTCCTGGGGATTAAGAGGAAGAGATAGAACGTGAGTTCTGTCAGTAAGAAGGCCGCTCCGCAGCAGTCGCCGGTATATCCTCCGATTCGATGACGCATGAACAGCAGCAGGCAAGCAAATACCATTATTGCCGGGATAGCCGTTAAGGCCAGAGTCTCTGCGCAAGCAATGCTATTCGTCTGCAGCGCTGCAAACACTATTGCAGGCGCGATGCTCACAACCAGACTCATCAGGCC
This sequence comes from Bacteroidaceae bacterium, assembly GCA_024699495.1. Classification (GTDB taxonomy): domain Bacteria; phylum Bacteroidota; class Bacteroidia; order Bacteroidales; family Bacteroidaceae; genus Physcousia. The sequence goes on from JAILPK010000036.1 coordinate 83,878, forward strand.
CTCATCCCAAGGCGTGCGCGCATAGACCGTTCTGTTTTTGGCATCCTTCTCCTCCCGTGCGTAAGGCAGAAAACATACTATCGTTGAGCATAGCCCTTTGCATGCCGGGTCCGCCACAACAAATATCAACGGCGACACCTCCGCCTGCAGCAGAGAGATGAGAACCGATGTGAGCAAAAGATAATAGAAGAGCAGCCCCAACACGCCGTAAGTACCGATATGCGAGTCTTTCATTATTTCCAGCGTACGCTCGCGCGATATTCCGCCGCCAAAGCCATCGCAGAAGTCGGCCAGCCCGTCTTCGTGAAGAGCGCCTGTAAGCAGGGTCCTGCTCAGCAGGGCAAGCAATGCGCATACTGGAATCGGCAGCCCCACAGTCATCGAGCCCCAGCATGTCGCCGCCATCACTCCACCTGTAAGCCATCCCGCTAACGGCCACAAAGGCACCACGCCTCTGAAATAATCCTTTTCCACCTCTGCCAGGCGCCATAATGGCAGACGGGTGAAGAAGATAAGAGCAGCCAGAATTCGCTTCATCTGTATCAGAAATATTTAGTTATATTCGCGTGTCCGAAATTATCCATCTCGTTTAACATCGCCACAGCCGACTGAACAATAGGGTAGGCTATCAGAGCTCCTGTGCCCTCGCCCAATCGCAGGCCGAGACTCAGCAGCGGCTCTACCCCCATGGCATCAAGCATCAGACGGTGACCGCCCTCATCGCCGCAATGGCCGAATATGGCATAATCCATAACTGCCGGTTCAATGCGGCTTGCGGCCAGCATACAGGCAGTCATGATAAACCCGTCAACCAGAATGACCAGACGCCGCTCTGCCGCACGCATCATTCCTCCTATAGCTGCCGCCATCTCCAACCCTGCGAAATACCGGGTGACCTCCGTCGGTCTCCCGCTGCTGTTGGCAGGAGTGAATTTGCTGTTGGCCACCGCCTGGCGCAGCACATCCGTCTTATGCCGCACGCCCTCGCTGTCGAGGCCGCTGCCGCATCCCACACATCTCTCCAGGGGAATATCCTCAAACAGATGCATAAGAATGCTCGACGGCGACGTGTTGCCTATGCCCATCTCTCCGAAACAGATTATATTGCACCCCGTATCAATGCAGGCATCCACTTGCTCTGCACCTACCCTCAGGGCCTGCTCCCACTCTACTGTGCTCATTGCCGCTTCGTAGAGGAAATTGCGGGTCCCACGGGCCACCTTCCGGTCTATGATTTTGGGATATTCTGCATGATTGAAGTCATAATCTACGCCTACGTCAACGATGCGCAACTGAAATCCATGCTGACGGCAAAACACATTCACCCCGCCTCCACCCAGGTCATAGTTCTGCATTTGCTGATAGGTCACTTCGCGGGGTGAGAGCGACACCCCCTCACGCTCAATGCCATGGTCGCCGCCAAACAGAATATGGCAAGGGGCATTCAGCTGTGGGGTCAGCGTCTGCTGGATGAGAGCCACTTGCATCGCAATGCTCTCCAAACGTCCCAACGAGCCTTTGGGTTTATTCAGGTTGTCTATCTTCTCCTGAATGGCAAATCTCATACTCTTATCTGTAGCTTCAATCATCTCTGTTTTATCGTTACGGGTATCCCGGAAATAAGCATTGTGACGCGGTCGGCTGCGGCTGCAATATGCTGGTTTAATCCTCCAAGCAGGTCGGCAAAATGCCGTTGCACCCCGTTGGCGCTGATTCCGCCAAGCCCTATTTCGTTTGTTACAAAAATAAATGTCGCCTCTTGGGCTGTGAAGCGGTCAAACTCCTCGGTCAGTTCTTTCATTGCTGAATCCACATCCTTCGTCTGCCCGTCTTCCTGAAAGAAGAAGTTCGTGGCCCACAGCGTGCAACAGTCAACGAGCACTACCCGGCCGCGCACATTGTGACGACTCAGGCGGACCTCCTCCTCGATAGTAGTCCACTCCGGTCCGCGCCGCTCCTGATGGGCTCTCACCCGCTCACGGAATTCATCGTCCCAAATATGAGCCGTTGCCATATAAATGGGGTTCTCGGAGAGAGAGAGAGCCAGATGCTCCGCATACACACTCTTTCCCGACCGCTGACCGCCAGTTACCATTATAATCATAATTCAAAACATTTATGATTCCGTCCCCCTCTCCACATGATTCGTATCCACTCCATTTGTCCTCCGAGGGGGCTAAAACGGGGCAAAGTTAGCAATTATAATCAATATAATAGTTGAAAATAATGAAAATTTATAATCTCACCAAATCTTCCCACAATTTAGGATATAAGTAGTTGACAAGGCCTCACCCCCTAACCCGTGGGCGAGGGGGAGCGGCAAGACCGCGGAGCTATAGTAGTTCTGGCAAAGCTAGCAGTGCTATAAGGGTTAGAAGCTATAGAGGTTATAGAGACTAGAGAGACAATAGAATCTTATAGAGGCTATAGAAAATATTGAAGCCGCGAAGTGGCATTGAACTCCTTAAACCAGGAAAATGAAGAATTAAGAATTTTTGGAGCAGCAAAGGCCATAAGAGCCGCTCTTAAATGGCTGAGTCGTGACAAAAATCACAAAAGGTAATTGGGCTGCGCGAAGAAAACTAATGGCTAACGGCTAATGGCTAACGGCTACCCCCTTAAACCTCTTAAACCTCTTAAACTCCTTAAACCTTTTAAACTCCTTAAACCTCTTAAACTCCTTAAACCTCTTGACCACGCGCTCAAGGCCGCGGGCACGTACGCTTGCACTTAAAGAATGTTAAAGGGAAGATTTTTTCTGTCTTATAGGCCGATAAAGGCAACGGATAGGAGTATCTTTGCACACGAAAAGTGAAAATGGATGGTTACAATAGATAACCTTAGTGTTGAATTTAGTGCGCGACCTCTGTTTCGTGAGGTCTCTTTTGTCGTGGCTGACCGCGACCGCATTGCCCTCACCGGAAAGAACGGGGCGGGCAAGAGCACAATGCTGCGAATCATTGCGGGCGAGATGTCGCCAAGCCTCGGAACAATCACGACCACGAAGGACACGAGCATTGCGTATCTGCCTCAGGTGATGGAACTGGCCGGCGGTCGCACAGTGATGGAAGAGACGATGCAAGCCTTCGAGCATATCCATGAGATGCAAGCATCGATAGAGGCGATGAACCGCGAAATGGGCGAGCGCACAGATTACGAGAGCGCGGATTATATGGCTCTGTGTGAGCGATATGCACACGCTCAGGAAAGATTTCAGATGATGGGCGGAATGAATTTCCGCGCTGAGATAGAGCGCACGCTCACAGGCCTCGGATTCACACGCGAGGAGTTTGACCGCCCCACGAACCAGTTGTCTGGCGGATGGAGGATGCGAATAGAGCTGGCCAAACTGCTGTTGCGCAAGCCCGATGTGCTCCTGCTGGATGAGCCCACAAACCATTTGGATATAGAGAGCATTCAATGGTTGGAGCAGTATCTGGTGCAACAGCCCGGGGCCGTGGTTTTAGTGTCTCACGACCGTGCATTCATCAATAACGTGACCAACCGCACTCTGGAAATTTCATGTGGCCGAGTGTGGGATTACAAAGTGAAATACGACGATTACGTTCGTCTGCGTGCAGAACGGCGTGAGCAGCAGCTGCGAGCCTACGAGAACCAGCAGAAGGAAATTGCCGACCTGAAAGACTTCATCGAGCGCTTCAGATATAAACCCACCAAAGCTGTTCAAGTGCAAGAGCGCATAAAACAACTGGCACGGATTGTTCCAATCGAAGTAGATGAGATAGACAACTCTGCCCTGAGCCTAAAATTTCCGCCCTGCCAGAGGAGCGGTGACTTCCCGCTGATAGTAGAAGAACTGTCGAAGAGCTATGACCACCCTGTAATCTCCGACGTCAACATGACAATACGCAGGGGTGAGAAGGTGGCTTTTGTAGGCAAGAACGGCGAGGGAAAATCCACACTGGTGAAATGCATATTGGGCGAAATCCCATTCGATGGCATGCTGAAAGTGGGGCATAATGTGCAGATAGGCTATTTCGCACAGAACCAAGCCCAGCTGCTCGACCCAGAGCTAACGGTCTTCGACACCATAGACCGCGTGGCCCGCGGCGATATCCGCACCCGAATCCGGGATATCCTCGGCGCATTCATGTTTGGAGGCGAGGAGTCGGACAAGAAGGTAAAGGTGCTGTCTGGAGGCGAGCGCTCGCGTCTGGCGATGATTCGGCTGCTCCTGGAGCCCGTGAATTTCCTAATTCTTGACGAGCCCACGAACCACCTGGATATGCGTTCCAAGGATGTTCTGAAAGAAGCCATACGCTGTTTCGATGGCACTGTAATCATCGTCTCTCACGACCGTGAATTTCTCGACGGATTAGTCAGTAGAGTTTATGCCTTCGGCGGAGGGAGCGTCAGAGAGCATCTCGGCGGCATCTACGACTGGATTCGGCAATTCAGGAAAGTCAACGAAAACGCCTCTGCCGCATCTCCCGGCCCGATGATAGCCCAGCATAAGAGCGAACCAGCACCTGCGTCAGATAAGGGAAGGGACTGGGCCGAGCAGAAGGCACAGAAACGCGCATTAAAGAAGCTGGAGGAGAGAGTGAAGAATATCGAGGAGGAGATGAAGGAAGTATCTGCCGCCATAACAATTCTCGAGACCAAGATGGACGGATCAGACCCAACAGTCTATGAACGCTATGACCGCCTGAAGAAAAAACAGGAAGAGCTGGAGAGCGACTGGCTCGAGGCATCTGAAGAACTGGAGAGAGGGGTCTGACGTTCTTTTATTCAGAGTTACATATTAAAAAAATTATATATGAAAAAGAATCTTTTTATCCCAACAATTATGGCAATCGTCATGACAGGATGCACAGGTAATCAGACACAAGGCACAGGTATAGACACGGCCAATCTGGACACCACAGTAGAAGCTGGAACAGACTTCTACGACTTCGCCACCGGAGGATGGCAAAAGGCAAACCCGCTCACAGCAGAATACAGCCGCTTTGGCTCGTTCGACCAACTGGCTGAGAACAACCGGGAACAGTTGCGCAGTCTCATCGAAGAGGTGGCTTCACAGAAGAACGAGGCAGGCAGCGTTGCTGACATGATTGCCCAGATGTATGCTTCGGCGATGGATAGCGTGAGCCTCAACAAACAAGGCATAGAACCCATTCGCGCCGACTTGCAGGACATCATGGACTGCCCTGGAAAGACGGAGTTGTGGCGCAAATACTGCAGTCTGCAGATGCAGGGCATCAGCGGTATGTTCGGCGCATATATAGATGCTGATATCAAGAACTCGAAGATGAATCTCCCGCAGATCGGACAAAGCGGTCTGCACATGGGCGAAAAAGAATACTATATTGATACAGACAGCGCAACAGTGAAAATACGCGAGGCATACCTCAAGTATATGCGGGATATGTTTGTCCGCTGCAAGGTGGCCAAAGAGGAAGACGCCGACAGCCATGTAGCTGCCGAGATGGCTATAGAGACCCGTCTGGCCAAGGCCTCACGCTCGGCAACCGAACTGCGCGATCCCGAAAAGAATTATAACAAGATGAGTATGGAGGAGCTGAAAGAGCAGTTCCAAGGCATCAACTGGGGCATCTATATGGACATGCTCGGAGCGCGTGCGGCCAAGGAAATAAGCGTCGGACAGCCCGAATTCTTCAAGGAGGTCGAAGCCATTTGGCAAGACACGCCACTCAAGGACCTGAAGGACTATGTGGCATGGCAACTCATCGACGACGCTGCATCGTATCTTGATGACGAGATGCGCGCCGCCTCGTTCGGATTCTATGGCAAGGTGATGTCAGGCAAGGAAGAAGACCGTCCGCGTTGGAAACGAGCCGTAGGCAGCACCGAAGGAGCATTAAGCGAAGCCCTGGGACGTCTCTATGTAGAGAAATACTTCCCAGCCGCAGCCAAAGAACGCATGGAGAAGCTGGTACGCAACCTGCAAATAGCCCTCGGCGAGCGCATCGATGCTCAGGAATGGATGAGCGACTCCACAAAGGCTGTAGCCCACGAGAAGCTGGATGCCTTCATTGTAAAGGTTGGCTACCCCGACAAATGGAAGAGCTACGATGGTCTGACTATCGGACGCAATTACTGGGAAAACATCAAACAGACCAGCAAGTGGATGATTAAAGACATGGTAAGCCGCAAACTGAACAAGCCTGTGGACAACACCGAATGGCACATGCCCCCCCAGATGGTGAATGCCTATTATAACCCTACGACTAACGAGATTTGCTTCCCGGCAGGCATCCTGCAGCCGCCATTCTTCGATATGAGCGCTGACGACGCCTTCAACTACGGAGCCATCGGAGTGGTTATCGGACACGAAATGACCCACGGATTCGACGATCAGGGCTCACAGTTTGACAAGGACGGTAACCTGCGACTCTGGTGGACGGCCGACGACCGCGCCAAGTTTGAGGAGCGCACAGCTGTAATGGCTAATTTCTTCAATAACATTGAGGTGCTGCCCGGCCTCTGCGGCAACGGACAACTCACCCTGGGCGAGAATCTGGCTGACCATGGCGGACTGCAGGTGGCTTGGCAAGCTTATAAGAATGCGACAAAAGACAATCCGCTCCCCGACAGCGACGGATTCACCGCAGACCAGCGTTTCTTCCTCGCCTATGCTGGTGTTTGGGCCGGAAATATACGCGATGAGGAAATCCGAGTCCGCACAAAGAGCGACCCGCACGCCTTAGGCCGCTGGCGCGTCAACGGAGCCCTGCCGCATATCGACGCGTGGTATGAAGCCTTCAACATTACCGAGAAAGACCCGATGTTCATACCAAAGGCTGAGCGCGTCACAATCTAGTAAAACAAGTTAGTTTGTTAGTTTTTAAGTATAAAGAATCAACTCGTCAATTAGTTAACTCGTCAACTGCGAAGCTATCAACTAGTTTACCCGTCAACTCAAAAACTTACCACCATCAATGCCATTAACACTGCCAGACAGATTACCGGCTATAGACCTGCTCAAAGAGGAGAATATATTTGTGATTGACTCGTCGAGAGCTATGTCACAAGACATACGACCACTGCGTATAGTCATCCTCAACCTTATGCCGATAAAGATAACTACCGAGACCGACCTCATACGAGTTCTGTCAAACTCACCGTTGCAGCTGGAGCTCTCTTTCATGAAGATTAAAAGCCACAACTCGAAGAATACCCCGATAGAACACATGAAGGCCTTCTACAAAGACTTCGAGCTGCTGAAGCACGAGAAATTTGACGGAATGATAATCACAGGGGCGCCCGTGGAACACCTGAATTTCGAGGATGTCAATTATTGGGAGGAGATGCAGGAAATTTTCGCCTGGGCCAAAACCAACGTGACATCTACGCTGTATATCTGCTGGGCTGCGCAGGCCGGACTCTATTATCACTACGGAGTGCCCAAATACCCGCTCTCTGCCAAGATGTTTGGAATCTTTCCCCAACATACGCTGAAACCGCGGCTGCCCATATTCAGAGGCTTCGACGATATTTTCTATATGCCACACAGCAGACATACGGAAATAAGGCGGGAGGACATCGAAAAAGTGAAGGGACTGACCATAATCGCCGAGAGCGAAGAGAGCGGCATCAGCATTGTCATGGCGCGCGAAGGACGTGAGTTTTTCATAACGGGGCACGCCGAATATTCCCCCCTTACGTTAGACACTGAATACCGGCGTGACCTGGCAAAGAACCTGCCTATCGAAATGCCCCGCCATTATTATCGCGACGACCAACCGGACAAAGGGCCTCTCGTAACATGGCGGGCACATGCAAATCTGCTGTTTACCAACTGGCTAAACTACTACGTATATCAAGAAACACCATTTGATATAAATGCGATCCATTGAGCTTCTTTCCCCAGCCAAAAACCTCAAATGCGGCATCGAGGCAATTCGCCACGGGGCAGACTCCGTATATGTAGGGGCAGAACGCTTCGGTGCGAGGGCGGCTGCGGGAAACAGCTTGGAAGACATCGCCGAACTGTGCAGATTTGCGCATCAGTTTCGCGCAAAAATATATGTTACAGTAAACACCATCATCTATGACGATGAGCTGGATGCCACACGCGATCTTATCTGGCGGCTATATGAGATAGGGGTTGATGCGCTTATAGTTCAGGACCTCGGACTGCTGAAGATGGATTTGCCACCCATCCCTCTGCATGCATCTACACAGATGGATAACCAGACGCCTGAAAAAGTGTCATGGCTCGCATCAAAGGGATTTGAACAAGTCGTATTGGCACGCGAATTGTCATTGGAGCAGATGAGTGCAATCCATGCCCAATGCCCCGACATCCGTCTGGAAGCGTTTGTTCACGGCGCATTATGCGTGAGCTACTCTGGCAGATGCTACGCCTCACAACACTGTTTCGGACGTTCGGCCAATCGCGGAGAGTGCGCTCAGTTCTGCCGAATGGCCTTTGACCTCGTAGATTCCGACGGCAAAACCATAGTTAACGACCGGCATCTGCTGTCTCTGCGTGATATGAACCGGTCGGCTTTTCTTGAAGAGATGATAGACGCCGGCGTCACATGCATGAAAATCGAAGGAAGACTAAAGGATGTCAGCTATGTAAAGAATATCACAGCCTTCTATCGTCAGCAACTGGATGCCGTCATCAGCCGCCGTAGCGACCTTAGCCGTCCATCGTCAGGGAAATCTTTATATACCTTTGTACCAAACCCAATCAAGAGCTTCAACCGAGGCTTTACAGACTATTTCCTTCACGGCCGCACATCTGCTCCGATATGGAATTTCCACACCCCGAAAGCGACGGGAGAAGCCGTTGGACATGTGAAAGAACAGCGGAGAGACAGAGACGGCTGGTATATAGTAGTATCATCCACAAACGTATTCCACAATGGTGACGGCTTCTGCTACGCCAATAACGAGGGCCATCTGAAAGGATTTCGCATCAACCGCGCTGCAGGGAATCACCTGTATATCCAATCGCCGCTGAACGACCTCGGAAAAGGAACCACCTTATTCCGAAACTTCGATGCAGCATTCGAAAGCCTGCTCTCCAAACCGTCTGCTGACAGACGCATCGCAGTAAGATGGGAGATTTCGGATTACCACAAGGACTCCGACCAGGCAGAAACACAGGAGGCTTCCGAAGGATTCTCCCTAACCATGACCACCGAAGACGGCTTCCGACGCTCGCTGTTCATTCCATATGCCCACGAGAAAGCCCGGTCGCCGCAAGAAGAGAACATCCGCACACAACTGACGCGGCTCGGTAACAGCATCTATTCTTCTGAAACAAAGGATATCAGCATCAACTTCACAGATAATTGGTTTCTGCCATCATCTATTCTTGCTGAAGCCCGGAGAAAACTGACGGAAGAAGATTCCGAACGGCCAAAGACACAAGCTGTTAGCGTTAGTGGCGCTACCGGACAAATTAACGCTATGTGCACTGTAAGCCAAGAGAGCGTTGTCAGACAAGGGAGCGTTGTCAGCCAAGAGAGCGTTGTCAGACAAGGGAGCGTTGTCAGACAAGGGAGCGTTGTCAGCCAAAGCTGCGTTGTCAGCCAAAGCTGCGATGTAAGTATTCAGGTCCCGCCCCTCCCATCTGACTTCACCGCGAATGTCTCCAACCATCTGGCTCGCGATTTCTTCGAAGAAGAGAAACACACGCCCCCAGCACCAGCCTATGAACTTATTCCTCCTGCAGACGCAACAGTGATGACCTGCCGCCACTGTCTAAGATTCGCACTCGGATTCTGCTCTAAGTTCCAACCACAAAACAGCTCAGAAAGCCTCTCATTCGACAGCTCAGAAGAGCTCTCACACAGAAATCCGGATAGGAAAAAGTCATCCCCTACCCCTCTCCAATGGTCACTTCGTCTTGAGGACGGACGGCGGTTTCCACTCACATTCGATTGCAAGAAATGCGAGATGCAGGTGAAAGCCTGTAGGAGCAAAGAACCAGGCAGGAAGCCGAAAAGGGCGGGAGAACAACTGAAAAATGGCGCAAAAGGAGTGAGGAGGATTATACTGCTATGTCTGTGCCTCCTGCTTCTGACAGCGTGCTACAATCGCCCAACCGCTCTTACAGACAGGTGGGAGGAGTTGCCGGAAACGGTGCGCGACAGCATAGACTTCGCCTACAACCATCACTATACCGTAGGCTACAATTTTATAGTCAGAGGTGACTCTCTGATGCTATTGTACGAGCGCCCTATGCACATGAATGAAGGCGTCAAGGAGGCCAGTGACACCTCGTGGGTAAAGAGACTCGATCATATCGTGGTAGCTGCAATCACAGTCATTCCCGAAGACAGCATAGACAGCGTCTGGGTCAAAGTGGCTAGAGACCAGCTGACAATGGGTTGGACTCATGAGAAAGACCTTCTGGACGAAGCTGCTCCCGACGATCCGATCAGCGAGTTCATCAGAGTCTTCTCCTCACGCCATCTGATTTGGTTCTTGGCAATCATGGGCGGCGCGATAATAATCATAGCTGTGCGTACCATGCTGAAACAGAGATTCCGTATGCTGTTCTATATAGACATTCCATCGGCATACCCCACTCTGCTGGCTACGACACTCGCCATCTCATCTGTCCTCTATTCTTATATTCAGGACTTCGAACCGCAAACGTGGGTGCAATTCTATTTCCACCCTACGCTCAACCCTTTGGCACAACCTCCCATCCTATGCGCTTTTCTTATAACTGTGTGGCTGTTATTGCTGCTGTCGCTGGCCGTTGTTCAGGATGTATTTCGGATGTTGCCACCGCATGATGCAGCCCTCTATCTGCTCTCGCTGCTGGCTATCTGCATGTTGGTCTATCTGATATTCTCCCTGCTGCCGTCAGGCTTGCTCACTTATCTTTTGTGCCTGACTTTCTGCATCTTTGCCATAAGATATTATTGGAGACACTCACGCGCTCAATATATTTGTGGGCGCTGCGGAATGAAGCTGAGTGAAAAGGGGGTATGTCCGAGATGCGGAGCCATCAATGACTGATGACTCTCTTCAGATAAAATGGGCGTGTGAAAAGCAAGAATAGCGCCATTCCTGCCAATTGGGAGACTGCCACCGTCCAAAAGGCTGCTGCATAACTGATTTTCTCACTCAGCAGACCACCGGCCAAAACTCCGATTCCTATGCCTATATCCCAAGAAATCAGCAGAGTTGAGTTTGCTGTCCCTCGCTCATTATGCCTGGCCATGGATATAATCATGTTTTGAAAAGCAGGCCACAGATGCCCGTTGCCCAAACCCAGTAGGATTGCCGAGCCATAATAGCCGAAAGAATTTGGGAAAAGGATGAAAATGCAGTAAGCAAAGGATGAGATGATGGTGCCTTCGGTTGCATTCTGCACCAGCTTCCCCTCACGCAGTGCCTTGGCTCCCTGAAGACGTGAAGCCACCAGCCCCAATGAGACCAGCAGAAACCATGTTCCTGTGCCACCTGTTATTCCCATCACTTCCTTGCTGTATATTGCCAGATAATTGCTTATCACGCCAAAGCAAAAGCCGAAAAACACCATGTTCAAAGCCAACGGCCATCCCCGAAGCAGAAAGAATCTGTCCATTCTCATTGGGCCCCAGGAAGACCGGCGGCCTGCAGCATCAGCATCCGCTGAACTCCGCTCCTCCGCGGCTGTCTTCTCCTTTGGCTTAACTCCCGCATCCACAATCATCCCTAATCCGGCTATAATCAGAGCGAGCCAGAAGAGCAGTTGAAAACTGTCTGTAAGACGATAAATATATATTGCTGCCATCGGCGCAATGGCCATAGCCAAGTTATTGCTAAGACCATAATAACCTATTCCCTCATTGCGACGGGATGAGGGGAGCACATCGATGGCCATTGTGGAGTTCGCCACAGTCAATGCACCAAACGGCGCACCATGAAGGGTGCGAACTATGGTAAAAAGGAGTAGTGAACTGGCCCCGAGATAACCGCCAAAGAAGATGAAAAAGAGAGCAAAACACACCATTAGGACACGTTTGCGGGGGAAGGTGTCCACGAGGAAGCCGCTGAAGGGGCGAGCCAGCAAAGCAGTCAGAGTATATCCACTCAGCACCAACCCAACCACATCTTTTGTGGCGTCGAATCGCTCCACAAGATACAGCGGCAGGAGGGGAGTAAGCAAATAAAAGGCAAAAAACAGGGCGAAATTAGCCACCATCACCCGCCAATAATTGCCATTCCAAAGTGTTTCCTTTTCCATTAATATATATTATTTTTGAAGCCTTATGCGCAGCGGCTACTTGTCGGTCTTACGGTCCCCGCCGGCTTTTTGGTTCTGTGATAATAGATTCGGCCTCCGGCCTCTCTAACAACTCTGTGTTCTCTCTCTACTCTGTGTCCTCTCTCTACTCTGTGTTCTCTCTCTACTCTGTGTTCTCATCGGCCGCTCCCCGGCCTCATCTCGGCCGGCCACTCCCCCCTCTCTCACGGGAGAGGGGGTTAGGGGGTGAGGCTCTCACATCTACTTTAAAAAGAGAAAAGGATTCCCTAAGGAACCCTATTTGATGTGTTTGTCGGAAAGAGGAGACTCGAACTCCCGACCCCTACGTCCCGAACGTAGTGCGCTACCAACTGCGCTACTTTCCGATGCTTCAATAATTCTCTGCCCTTACCTATCAGGTGTTAAGCGGGCGCAAAGATACAATCTTTTCCTGAAACCACGAACAAATACCTGGCTTTTTTCACTTTTTAGTAACAAAATAAATGATTACCGTAATATTTTCACAAAAAAACTTGCGCAATAAAAACATTTACATTACCTTTGCACCCGCAAAACGCAAGAAAGCCTCTGGTGTCATAGCTCAGTTGGTAGAGCAAAGGACTGAAAATCCTTGTGTCCCCGGTTCGATTCCTGGTGACACCACCACAAGCCCTAATTGATAATCAATCAGTTAGGGCCTTTCTTTTACCCAAAACTTTTTTTGACTGCGGCAGGGGTTCAAGGGGGGTAAGAGGGTTAAGAGGGTTAAGAGGGTTAAGAGGTTTAAGGTGGTAGCTTTCAGCCGTTAGCCGTTAGCCATTAGCCGTTACCCATTAGCCATTAGCCATTAGCTTTCGCGCTACCCAATTTCCCATTCTTCATTTTACAGGTTTAAGGAGTTAAATGCCTCTCCGCGGATTCTATAGTTTCTATAACCTCTATAGCCTCTATAGCTCTGCGGCCCCTGCGCACCAGCCCCATCTTGACCCTTGACTCTTTACTGCGGCCAGCGGCCTCGCGCCAGCTTAGGGCCAATGAGGCCAATGAGGCCAATGGGGCTACTAGGGCCACTAAGTCGATTGGGGCACAGGCCAGAGGCGCAGAACGGCTACTTATCGGCTACTGCAGCCGTTTTTAGTAAAGGGAGTATTATAGAGAATACAAAAAAAGCAGGGTTGATGGTAAGGAAAATCCCATTTTACATACCACATATAAATTATTAATACTATCTTTGCACCCTTGAAGTGTGATTTAATCGCTAAAACCAAAAAATATATATTATGAAGTCTATCAAAAAACTGCTTATTGCCGGCCTTATGGCTATGCCTTTCTGCCACTCTGCAGAACTGAGCGCCGACGAAGGAATGTGGCTGCTTGGCCGCACTGACCCGAAAGCGATGGCCGTGGCCCGGAGCCTCGGTCTGGAGCTCTCTGATGCACAGCTCTACGGAGAAGAAGGAACAAGTCTGAAGGATTGTGTGGTTGATTTCGGAGACTTCTGTTCTGGAGTTATTGTCTCTTCAGACGGTCTTGTTTTCACCAATCACCACTGCGGATATTCCGCTATTCAGAAGCTCTCCACTCCCGAAGATGATATTCTGGACAACGGTTTCGTGGCCCGCAGCCATGCTGAGGAGCGGCCAGCCGATGGTCTGTTTGTAAAAATATGGCTTCGCACCGAAGACATAACGGCAGAAATCAACGACTCTCTGCAGAAGCTCTATGCAAATAAGGAGCTGGAAAAGAAAGCCGGCAAAAACCGCGAGGCTATAATCTACAGCAAACATATCTCGCGCCTGCTGTCTAAAGCGGCGCAGAGAGCTGAGCGCAAAGCGAAAAAAACCGAAAAAGGGATTGTCTGCAGTGCGAAGGCTTTCTATGGCGGCAGTCAGTTTCTGCTGAATTACTATCGTCAATACTCTGATATCCGACTTGTATTCACTGTGCCACAGTGTCTTGGTAAGTTCGGCGGTGACACAGACAACTGGATGTGGCCACGCCAAACGGCCGATTTCAGTGTGTTCCGTGTTTATGCCGACTCGCTCGGCAACCCGGCTGAATATTCTGCCTCAAATATTCCTCTGCACCCCAAACGCTGGGCGCATGTAAGCATCGACGGCTACGAGCAGGGCTCTTATTGCATGACCATCGGCTATCCCGGTTCCACCAGCCGCTATCTCTCTTCTTATGGAATCGAAGAGCGCACAGGAGTGAAGAATATTCCTATGATTCAGGTGCGCGGCATCAAGCAGGACGTATGGAAGAAATGGATGCGGTCCGACAGGTCTATCGGCATCAAATATGCTTCGAAATTTGCCCAGTCGAGCAATTACTGGAAGAATTCCCAGGGAATGAACGAAGCAGTGGAGCGACTGGGCATTATAGCTCAGAAACAGGAACGCGAACAGGAGGTGAGGCGCTGGTATGATGCTGACAAGACACGCAAGCAGCGTTTCGGTTCTGTATTCTCAACTCTGAAAAAAGCATATCGCGAACGGCGCGACGCGCAGTATGCCCAAGGCTTTGCCAATGAGACATTTAACCGCGGCATCGAGATTCTTTCGTTTGCGCGCATGGCTGTGGTCTGCTCCGAGCGCCACCGCAACTACGCCGCAAATATAGAAGAGGCTGTATCTGAAAGCTATAAGGACTATGATGCCAGAGTTGACGAGGAGGTGATGGCCACGCTTCTGGAGAATTACGCCAAGCAGGTGTCATCGAAATATCTGCCGGCCTTCTATTCTGATATCCGCAAGAAATATAAGAATGACTATAAGGCCTTTGCCCGGGATATATTCTCAAAGAGCAGACTGACCACATACAAGGGCTGGTATGGCATTGTGCATGCGAAAGTGCGCGCAGAGAAGACTCTGGCAGACTCTCTCGAGCAGGCGTTGGCCGACGAGCAGGCTTACTTGCAGTTTGTGAAGAGCGACCCGGCTGTGCGTCTCTATTCACAGATTTCAGATATGACAGACAAGGTCATCGCTTCTCCAGTAAGGAAAACAGCCCCGGTAATCTCATACAACGAGAATCTGCTGAATCAGGCAGTTCTCGAGATGGAGCAGGACGAGCCCCATTACAGCGACGCAAATTTCACCCAGCGCATGAGTTTTGGCATCGTAAGCGACTACACTAATGCCGGCATCCATCATGACCTTCAGACTACCATGCCCTCTCTGCTGGCCAAAATTGACCGCTCAGTGGATGTCGATGACTACAGAGTAAGTCCTGACGTGGCCCGCATACTGCGCGGCAAGGGCTATGGGCGCTATGCTGACAAGCGGACCAAAGACCTGAATCTATGCTTCCTCACGACTAATGACATCACCGGCGGCAACTCCGGCAGCCCGATGTTCAACGGCCGCGGCAAACTCATCGGTCTGGCTTTCGACGGCAACTGGGACGCCCTCTCTTCTGACATCAGTTTTGACAGCAGTCTGACCCGTTGCATCGGAGTTGATATCCGTTATGTCCTCTGGCTTATGGAACGATGGGGCAACGCCACCCACCTCGTCAACGAAGTGATTGGGGAATAAGCGTAGGCCGCGGAGGGCTTGCAGTTCTGGGTAGGGCTATAGAAGCTATAGAAACTATAGAAGCTATAGAAGCTATAGATACTATAGATACTATAGACGGTATAGAGTTGTGGAAGGGGGGAGTGAGAATGGGGGGCATTTTAGGATAAAAAAGAAAAATTTCTTTAAAGGTTTGTTTGCTCGAAAAAATAGTTATAATTTTGTAGGTTGATAATAGGACGATGAGACGATTGTTGGTTATATTGGCGATGGTGCTCACGCTGGGGCTGCAGAATGTGGCTCTGGCCGAGGTGCAGTGGCGTGAAACCAACCGTGAGGCTCAAGGAAAGATGTGGAATGACCCTCGCACGAGCGATGGCATCAAGATCTATGGCAGCAACGGAACGATAACGATTGTGACCTCCAAGCGTATTACTGTGCGGGTGTATACAATCCTGGGCCAGATGGTATCGCAGGCGACACTACAGCCTGGCACGTCGGAGTTGCGGCTTAATTCGCGAGGCATCTATCTTGTGAGAATCGGCGACATCACTCAAAAGGTGGCCATATGAACCAATTGACTTATCGTCATCAAGAAGAGAATTTTGACTAAAACCATTTAATAACCTTAACTAAACATTAGTAGAGAGTATGACTAATTTAGAAAACATTGATTGGGCACATCTGCCTTTTGGTTACATGAAAACTGACTACAACGTGCGCTGCACGTTTAAGGACGGCAAGTGGGGTGAAATCGAAGTCACCCAGGACGAGACCGTGACCCTGCACATGGCAGCTAGCTGTCTGCACTATGGTCAGGAGATTTTTGAGGGTCTGAAGGCCTTCCGCGGTCAGGACGGCAAGATCCGTTTGTTCCGTCCCGATGAGAATGCCAAGCGCTTGCAGAACAGTGCTCTTGGTATCAAGATGCAGCCGCTTCCCGAGGACATCTTCCTGGAGATGTGCAAGAAGGTGGTTAAGCTGAACGAGCGTTTCATTCCTCCCTACGGCAGTGGCAGCTCGCTGTATCTGCGTCCCGTAGAAATCGGTATCTCGCCCCGCGTTGGTGTGAACCCTGCCGATGAATATATGGTAATCATCTTTGTTACCCCCGTTGGCCCGTACTTCAAGGAGGGTTTCCACTGCACCAAGGTCGCCGTCTTCCGCGAGTATGACCGTGCTGCTCCCTGTGGTACCGGTCGCTGGAAAGTGGGTGGCAACTACGCCGCTGGTATGGGTGCTACCGCCCGTGCCAAGGAGGCTGGTTTCAGCGCTGCGCTGTTCCTGGATCCCAAGGAGAAGAAATATCTGGACGAGTGCGGTCCCGCCAACTTCTTTATCGTGAAGGGTAACACCTACATCACGCCGAAGTCGGGTTCTATCCTGCCCTCAATCACCAATATGAGTCTGCAGCAGATTGCCCGCGACCTGGGCATGGAGGTTGAGGCTCGTCCCGTACCCCTCGAGGA
>JAILPK010000050.1 GCA_024699495.1 Bacteroidaceae bacterium
TGCTTCAACACCTTTCTTGAACCATGATGGAGTGATGTCACTGGCATTGCTCACATGCTCGACAGTCTTTATTTCCTAAATTCCGCAGCACTTTAGTTTAACTATCTTTATAAGTTCCTGAGCAACAAAAAGTTCTTCGACAAGCGAAGCGGCGAAGCCGAGCGGCCCAGGATTTTGTCATGTCAGATTTTTCACTTACCTTAGTGCTGCAAATCAAGACAGGCAAAATCATCAATGACATGGCAAAGGTAAGCATATAATCTGAGAAAATCACTCCTTTTGGAGGAATATTTCACGTAAGAGAGCTTTTTCTGGCATTTTTGCAAAAGCGAAGCCAGGTCACTATTTTCATCAACAGATTGTTGGTCTGATAATGTTGCCGGCTGCCCGCAAAATAAACTATGGTAGTCAGCATGGCTACAACCGAGGGCTGATTGAAAGTTAAAGAGAGGTTAATATGTGATTTTTCCTTATATTTTTTTGCGCATGGCAGATTAATCCCTATCTTTGCACACAAAACCAAAGATGCTGGAGTTGATAAGGAGGAGAACTCCGGAAGGTGTTCTCTTTTTTACTTTATATAAGATAAGATGGAAATCCTTCAATATACAAACGTTATGGCGGCGGAGTGGGATGAGTTCGTTGACAAGAGCAAGAACGGAACCTTCCTGCTGAAACGTCAGTTCATGGATTATCACAGTCACCGCTTCACAGACTGTTCGCTGGTGGTTTATGAGGATAACGAGCTGATTGGTCTGTTTCCCGCTAACTGGGACGACGAGACGCGCCGCGTATATTCACATCAGGGTTTGACCTACGGCGGTCTGATTTATCTTCCAGAGGTAACCCAGCTTCAAGTACTTCAGATGATGCAGGCAATCATGCTCTGGTATATTGACTTTCTGCAAGCAAGGACACTCACCTACAAACCAATACCATATATATACAGCACGTGCGCGGCAGAGGAAGACCTCTATGCTCTGTTCAGGGCCAACGCCCGACTGACGTCGCGGGGCGTAAGCAGTGTGGTGGAAATGGACAACCCGCTGAAGCTTCGCAAGCTAAGAATACGTGGTGCGAAGAAGGCTATCGATGCAGGCCTCTATATAGACAGGATGGTTGACGAAGACTGGTCTGTTCTAAAGGAGTACATGGATATGCTTGAGGAGGGTCTGCAGAAGCATCACAATCTGAAGCCCGTGCACACATTTGAAGAGATGCAGCTGCTGATGTCACGTTTTCCGCAGCAGATCAAGTTATATCTGACACGCAAGGACCGCAAAACGATTGTTGCCGGATGTATAGTATTCATAACGCGAAGGGTGGCCCATATACAATATATATCATCCAACGATGAGGGTCGCAAGAACGGGGCTTTGGACCTGCTTTTCAGGCATCTGATTTATGAGCGCTTCAAGAACATGGCTTATATAGATTTCGGCATCTCAACGGAGAATCACGGGCACTATCTCAACGAAGGCCTCATATTCCAAAAGGAGGGCTTCGGGGCGAGGGCAATATGCTACGATGCGTATGAAGTGGAGTTGGACCGCACCGTAATCGAACAGATGCAGCCTGGCATAATCAAAGCGCCACAGGGGCGTGTCAAATTTCTGGATTTGAAGCGTATCAATGCAAGTTTTGAGCCGGCTCTGAGTGATGCCATCACGCGTGTAGTCCGTAGCGGGTGGTATCTGCAGGGGAGCGCTGTCAGACAGTTTGAGCGTAATTTCGCCGAATATATTGGAGTAACCGACTGTGTGCTATGCGGCAATGGTCTTGAGGCCCTGACTCTGATTCTGCGGGCGTACAAAATCCTTAGGAATTGGGATGACGAGTCTGAGGTTATTGTGCCGGCTAACACCTTTATCGCAAGCATTTTAGCAATCAGGGAAGCAGGGCTGAAACCAGTGCTGTGTGAGCCGACCCCCGAAACCTACCTGATAGATGTCCAAGCCGCAGAGAGTCTGATCAGCGAGCATACTGTAGCAATTATGCCCGTGCATTTATACGGGCGCGTAGCACCGATGACTCAGATTAACGCTTTGGCTGCAAAGCACAATTGTGTTGTGGTGGAGGATGCAGCACAGGCTCACGGTGCAAAATACGAAGGAGTAAGAGCCGGCCATCTGGGCAATGCCGCAGGATTCAGTTTTTATCCAGGCAAGAACCTCGGAGCGCTCGGGGATGCCGGATGTATCACCACGGACGACGGAGAGTTGGCCGCTTTGGTTCGCAAGCTCGGCAATTACGGTTCGAGCGAGAAATATGTCAACGACTATCCGGGGCTGAACTCACGAACAGACGAAATCCAGGCTGCAGCTCTGGATATCAAGTTGCCGCGTCTGGATGCCGACAACGAGCGGCGTAGGGAGATAGCGCGGAGATATGTGGAAGGTATAGACAACCTGCTCATACAGAAGCCGGAGATGCCACACAACGAGGCAGACAACGTCTTCTATGTGTTCCCGATAAGGTGCAAATGCCGTGAACAGCTACAGAACTGGCTTAAAGAACAGGGGATAGAAACGCTGATTCACTATCCCATTCCGCCCCACAAGCAGAAAGCTCTGTCCGAATTTGCAGGCATGAAACTGCCAGTCACGGAACAGATACACCGTGAGATACTGAGTCTGCCGATATCACCACTGATGACCGACGAAGAGGTGGAGAGGGTAATTGCCGCCCTTAATGTCTTCAATTACAATGTGGAATGAACATCTATGTGCTGATATCTACGATTGACGATGGCATAAAGGCTGTGCTCCCCATGCTGCTCCCGGAAGAGGAGGGTGTCAGGTATGTAATCAGTTGGCAGCAAAGCAAGCTACCAGCCACCCCCTCAGTGGCTGAGTCAGCAGCAAGCAACATGCTTTCCGTCCCTCCGGCTGAGTTAGCTGCAAGCAACATGCTTTCCGTCCCTCCGGCTGAGTTAGCAGCAAGAAAGGATGTGACGGTGGCTTCTATCTGCGGCAGAGGTCTTTGCAGGAATCGCAACAACGCCATTGAGACAGTTTTACAAATGCTTTCCGACCCTCTCGAAGATGCTGTATGTGTGATAGCAGACGATGACGAGCGCTTGGTACCAGAAGCCTTCGCCCGAATCCGAAAAGCCTACGATGCAAACCCTAAATTGGACGGAGCCCTGTTCAGAATACGCAGTTCTGCAGACGGTGGATATTTCAAGGTTTACCCAGACAAAAGCATGGCCTACGGCATTCACCCGCGAAGCTATTATCCCAGTTCGCTGGAGATGACATTCCGCACCCGCGTGTGGCAGACGGGTATTCGTTTCAACGAGCGTTTTGGGCTGGCTTCTGAACAGTTGTGTGCAGGCGAAGAAGAGGTGCTCCTCGCAGATATCCTGCGGAAGGGCCTGTCAGTAAGGATTATCCCCGAAGACATCGGTATGACCGACCCGAACACTACAGGCGGCAGAGCGATGGATGAAAAGATGCTGCGCTCAAAGGGAGCCGTGTATGCCTACACCCACTCAATCGCATGGGCCTTCTGCCGCAGCTGGCGCGAAGCCCTCTCCCTGGGCTGGAGACACCGTCAATCACCAGTAACCATTTTCCGCAATATCTGGAGCGGAGCAAAATATATCCGCTCATGAAGCCGCTGCTGACCGTTGTCGTCCCGGTGTATAACCGTTCGCACCTGATAGAGCGTACGCTGAACAGTATTGCAGCGTCGGATTGCCGGGATTTTGTTCTTAAGGTGGTGGATAATGCCTCTACCGACGAATCGCTGGCTGTATGCCGCCAATGGGCGAAGCGCAACGCCCCTGCCTGTGAAATAAGCATCGAAGTGCTCGAGGAACCGAAGGCTGGAGCTCCCTATGCTCGCAACCGCGGGCTTGCAGGATGCGACACTCCGTATATTTATTTCTTCGACAGCGACGACATCTGCTCAAAGGATTTCATCGGCGATGCAACCGAGGCTCTTGCAAACGGGGATGCCGACATACTTTTCGCACCGGTACAGATGCAGGCGGGGGGACGGCTGAAGGTGCGTGATTACGTAGAAGGCGGCGGTATCACAGAACAGTTGGGATGCAGCATGTTCAGTACCCACTCTATGGTGTTTCGAACAGAGTGGCTGAGAGATATCGGCGGCTGGAGAGAGGACTTGACTGTATGGCAGGACTGGGAACTCGGTGTGCGCGCCTTGATAAGGAGAGCAAGGATAAAATGGATGACTGCTCATCCCTATCATCGCATTGCCATCCACGACGACAGCATAACCGGCAGCAGTATGGGGCAGACTTTGGAGGGGACTCTCCATGCCATGCGGTGCGTGACTGAAGAAATCAGGAATGCGGCCACTATCTCATCAGGGGAGAAAGACAAATGTATGCTGGCTTTGTATTTCAGGGCGATGATTATGGCAGGCAAACTAAGCGGTGAGGGGAATGCCAGAGGCACACAAGCCTACCGGCGCCTGGCGGCAGAAGTGATGCCGAATCCAGGTTTCAAGGCCTCAGCAGCAGGAAGATTTCTATACACTTATACGGCCCACGGCGGCAGAGGCGCCTGGAGGCTGGCAAGTTTAATTATAGGGAAATGAGAGGGGCAAAGGCTATGGGTGAATCCATCAGAAATTTGGTTCTTGTACCTCTGGGCGGCTTGTGCAACCGGCTGAGAGCCATCATGTCAGCCATCCAGCTGGCAAAGGACACCGGAGCTCCGCTGACGATTATCTGGCTGCGCGACAAGGGCCTTAATGCAAGGTTTTCCGACTTGTTCCAACCGCTTCCGGCAATAGAATCAGTATCATGCTCCATAATCGAATCCGGCGCGTGGTACTTCTACGGTGTTCCACGGCTCAGAAATCTCTATCTGCCATCACTGCTGCAGATCAATGCCTACGACACTCTTCTCAACGAGGAGCGCATAGCAAAAATCATGAGATCTGTCCCTGAAGATAATCTTTCAGAAGCAATCCAAAAGCAGCTGAGAGGGAGTGTCTTCATCCAGACTGGATTAGAATTTTATTCTACAGACGACAGACAGTTTTTGAATCTCTTCCGCCCTACAGAAGCCATCGGAAGCATTATCGCAGAAAGGACAAAAAGAATCGACAGGCACACCATAGGGATTCATGTCAGGCGGACCGACAACGAGCTGTCGGCAAGTCACAGCCCGCTGTCTGCATTTGAGGCAGCTATGAAGGAAGATCTGACGCGCGACCCTGAAGCTTCGTTTTATCTGGCCACAGACGACGTTACGGTTCAGACGGAACTGAGCAAGAGTTTCCCCACGTGTTTCTGGAGCCAGACCTCCCCTACCCGATCTACACAGCAAGGGATGCAGGAAGCTGTTGCTGAGCTGTTTACCCTTATTACCTGTCCGCGATTCCACGGCTCTTACTGGAGCAGTTTCTCCGACAGGATTAAGGCTTGCCACAACGAGGGCGAGGCGGATATCATCTGCACAGATGCATAATAATGATACGGCTAAACCCTGGCATAGGTTGAATAATTCTCAACACACAGAAGCATAGAAATCCAGATAGCGACGGGCCACCTTGATGTGGTCGTGATGCCGGCGGACATATTCGATGCTGTCGAGCTGAAGCTGGCGGACATCCTCGTCGCCAGAAAGAAGACGCCTGTAAATCTGATTGTAAACATCCTGCTCTGACGGTTGCACATTCACAATGGGGCGAAGTTCGTGCTCCCCAAGGAGTTCATATTGTTCCTCTTCACCGCCGCCGACGCATATCAGCCCTTTTGACATCCCCATTAGGGCGTTCATGGCTGGAGTATAACTATATAGCTGGTCCAGCAGGACGTGGCTGGAAGTGAGCATCTGCTGATACTGTTCGAAGGGGACATTCTCTGCTTTCTGCACATCAGTCAGTTCGGGATAATCTGCCTGCAGACGCAACAGCGCACTATACATGATATCAGTGCCTTTGTATGCAGAGCGGGACTTCTGTATGCCGATGAAAAAGCGGACCTTCTCACCAGGGTTGTAGAGGCAGGTCGGCGTGATGTCGGATAAATTTATCGGGAAAGGGATGAAACGCGTCTTTCCGGAATAGAACGGGCGATAGCACATCTCATATTCACAGAGGCCGGTAATGATTCCGTCGCAATCGTCGGCTATGCGGAGATTCAGTTCCCCCTTAGGCCCATGGAGCCAGTCTCTCGTCCAAATATCCCCCTCGGAGGTATGACGGAGTTCTGCCCCGATATTGAAGTCTGAATAGCGGAATGTTCGGCAGTCCATGCCCACTTTAAGCCAGAAATAGTCAACCCCAAACGCTCCGAGGAATACCCGCCCGTTGTGTTTGCGCAGATAGCGGTAGAATGGCCACAGGCGTTCAGCCTTCAGACTGAGGAAAACGGGATTTATGAGCTGGACAACATCATAGCCGCGCAACTGCGGCCACACACGTGCGATATCGAAGAAGTAACGGAGAGTAGAACGAGTGGAACCAACTGGTCCCCTGCGCAGGTCGATGTCCCGCGGATAGTTCTTCCACCCATCGCCATCGGACACCACCGTGACCTCATGGCCTAAGGCACGCAGCCCCTCGGCCAAGGTCCAGTGAACATTGCTGTATTCCCCTACAAGAAGGATTTTCATTTGATGACTTTCGTTCGGCCGTCGATAATATTGATGCCCTTATGCGGGGTTGCCAACCGCTGTCCGGCGAGGTTGTAGATGAGCGGCATGGTGTTCTCAGTCACGGCGTAGGGAGCCTTGACTGGTGTGACTGCGTCTGATGACACCAGGGTCAGGCCAAAATGGTCGGCGCTCCACCAGGCTGAAGCAGTAGTATTAACACTGAAAGAAAGTTCTACTGAAGAGCCGTGTGACACATGAATGGGAGCAGTCTCTATGCGCTGCCACCCCTGATGGTAAGGCGAGCCGGGGTAGGTATCAGCCCCTGTGCCATTGAAGGTCGCGGTCTGCGAATCAGCCTCTGCAGTTGCAGTGGCAGCGGTAGCAATCCGAATTGTAATCGGAGCCACATCAGCAGAGCCGCGCACCACGGCGCTGAAGGTGTAGTCGCCCTCAGGCAGTCCTTCGATGGTTTGCTTCAGGCTTGAGTTGTAGGCTCCCGACTTCCATATATTCCAATAGGTGTTGGTTGCGACTCCGTCAAAGGCTTCCGAGTCTGTCTTGAAGCTCACGTTGGAAGACGTCCAACCATAGTTGCTCGCCCGGGTGGCATCCGGGTTCACGATGAAGCGGGAAGCATCACGTGGAAGCGACAGAGTGTCGGAATCGTCCGCATCTCCGAGCGTCGGCATCAGGGCAAGGAGGGCATAATCACTCTTCAGGGCAGACCTTGCCAAATCTTCAGGAAGGTCACCAGTGCGGAACAGACGGAAGTTGTCGGCTCCCGCCCAGCGCCCGGTCATTGTTCCGAGATTACGTACGCCGACTCTCAGTTTACCGTCGGTGACAAGGATGTCGTCAATCGTCGTTATACGATCTAAGTTGAGGGTGTCATCCTCCTCTACAGGAGCGAAATAGAACTGGTCTGCAGTCTTGGCATAAAGCCCCACCGCGTCGTTGAGTTCCACTCCGACTACTCCGTTCAACGTGTTGAAGATGTTTGCAGTAAGGCGGTAAGTACCATTTTCCAAATCAGCAATGTCCTGATAGTAATTGAAGTTCATGGCAGCCGCATTGGAATCCCATGCCTCGAAATAAGTATCTCCGGAGCCAGCCTTTGTGTATCCGTTTTGGGCATCCATGGAACAAGTCCACCCCTGAATAGAGGTCTTGCTTGTGGCATCTATACCACCATTAGTGATGAGGTTGTTATCCACAGCCGAAGAGGAGAGAGTCTTACCAGTGCTTGTAGTCACTACAACGCGGAAGTGGTCTCCGTCCAAATCGAAACCGTCGCTTGCTACATTATTAATTAATATCGTCTGGGAGTCGAACTTGGAGCGGTCGGTGACTTCAGCAATAATCTGCCATACGCCATCCTCACCCTTACGCTCGATGACGCACGTGGAGGTGAGGTCAGTGTTGGGGTTGGTGATAGTGAAATCCAACTTGCCGCTGGAGTTCTTCTCGATGGCAAGAGAGGGAGTCTTGGCCGATGGAGCCCACCAGTTAGGCACCTTCTGCACTGAGGCGTTGTAGGCGAAGGTAGAGCGGTTGTCGCGATAAACCTGGCCAGCGGGCTGCACATAGCCGCTGCTCCAGTTTATCATCGCACGGTAATCGGTGTCCCAGTTATATACGGAATAACGCTCGATGAAGCTGCAGGTGTCCAGCATCTCTATAATCTCCTGGATGGCCTTGCGGTTCTTCTCCATCTTGTCGCTCCAGCTGCTGGGCCACGACTCAGTAGTCCAGGAGGCGCCGTTGTTCCATTCGGTAATCCAAATCGGCCGTTTGGTCTTGTTGTATATGGACTTGAGCTGGTTGTACCACGACTGCACGTTTACAGCCTCATTTGTTCCCCAATAGGCATGGAAGGCGACGTAGTCACAGCGGTATGCCATATCATCGACATGTCCGATGTATTCAGAGAGCCACGAGGCGTCAGTTGGAGCGGGTGAGCCTACGCGAACGCCTGCTGTGGCCATTTCAGGGGTCTTGGTACAGGCCGTCCACGCGCTGATTACTCCTCCGCAGTCACAGTCGTCATGCTGCTCGCTATGGTCGGGCTCGTTGAACGACAGGATTCCGGAATTCTCGCTGAAGCCTCTTATGGTTGACATCGAAGGCCAGTAGATATGCTGACGAATAGGGATATACTCAAGGTTGTCAGTGCTGCTGCGGTCGGCGCTCCAAGTATAGAACCATGTGGCGCGCACCTTGTCACACTCAGTCTTAATAGCACTGAGAGAGGTGGTGCTGCACCATCCCTTCTTGGACACATATTGCCAGGGACGGATGCAGATGGATGATATGCGCTGGTCGAGGGCGGTAGGCAGTTCGTTCACGATCAGGTCGGAATGGTCAGCCACATACACGCGACTGTATCCGCCATACTGAGTATTGGTATAAACTGTAGCCATGTTTCCGCGGCGGAGTATGAAACTGCGGGCGCTGTTGGTCTGCTTGGCAGCGAGAGTTTTGTGATGTCCTGAAGCGACCGTGTATTTTTGTCCGCCGAGATTCTTCTCCGTATATATTTCCATCGGGCGCACAGTGGCTTTCAGAGGAATCACAGCGGCCCCGTTCAGATATATAGCCACACGGCAATTTGTCCCCTCGCTTGCAGCAGATTTGTTTATCTGGACATTAGAGAGATAGCGTGACTTCACTTCAGACGGAGTGATGTTGTCGAATATGAGCCAGGTACCGGTGGAACCGAGAATGACCTTGTTCCCGGAACCGACCATTGCGCTCCCGGAGGTTGTGATATGGATGTCAACGGTGTCGCTGCGCTCAATACGCACGTCTCCGGAGAGCTGATAATAATCCACCTCCTTGCGGCCTATGCTGTTTATATAATCCTCTGATACATAGTTGCTAAGGCTGGCAGAGTAAGAGCCTGCGACAGGAATTATTCTGAAGTCGCTGTGAGAGCCTTGAATCTTGTCAAAATATATGCTTACGTAATCAGCGCCCTTCTGTGCTCCGTCCACGCCTACGCGACGGTTTGTGTTACGTTTGTTGCGTATATAGGTCTTCAAGCCTTCGGATGCTTTCCATAGGTAAGCGTCTCCAGTGCCCTTAGATGCCTGGAAAACAATGCTGTAACTGTTGGAAGTAGAGGCTGCAAGATAACGGCCGGTGCTCTTCTGGCGCAACAGCCAATAGCCGCTTGTGCCAGAGGCTTCGGCAACAAAAATATAGTCGGCTGTATCTGATTTGGCAGAAATGGCAGACAGGGCCGGAGAAGAGCCGTCTTCGCTGGAACCGAGTGCTTTGTCATAGATATCCAAAACGATGAAGTACTCCTGTCCATCCGTCAAACTCTTTGAGAAAGATGCTGCCGTAATAAATACAAATGCAGCAAAAATGAGAAAACGTTTCATTTTGTTGTTTATGAATAGTAATTCGGCGGCAAAGTTACACATTAATTATAATTAATATGTGCGCGCGAGGGCGTTTTCACGTTAAGAAAATTTAAAAAGACTGTTAATCCCCACTTTAAGCCTTGTCTGCATTTATGAATATAGTACCTTTGCACTGTCTATAGACAGAAATAATGAAACGAAACGCGATACCACAAGTAAAAACTGAGGCAAAACAAAAGGCCGAGAATCCAAACGGATTAGTTAAGTATGAGGCAGGCAAATTCTTACTAGATACATCTAAGTTGGTTTTTGCAGGTGTCATATTAGGTGGTTTAATGAAAGAAAACATCGAATCCTACCTCCTATTCGTAATCGGTTTTGCTGTCATATTCATAGGATGCTTTTATGGTTTTCTTCTAATATACAAATCAAAAAAGAAATTATAATATGGGACTTATCTATTTTTTGTCCTTTTGGGGACTTATATGTTTAGTTGGAATAACATTTGAGCTAATTCACAATTGAATCTCACAACAAAAGAATAATAACTAATACTAACCCTAATTTTTTTTATTATGAAACAACGTTTACTTTCAGTCGCAGCTGCTCTCGCTCTTACAGTAGGAGCTTTTGCGCAAAGTTGGACCGCGCCGGTAGCTCCCGACAAGCCACTCAGCCCCGCTGAAGCATTAATGCAGAAGGCAGCTGATCCCGTGGATGGAGGAAACTACTACATCATGAATGTCGGCGAAGGTCAGTTCCTTACTGGCGCTAATGTCTGGGCAACCCAGATAAGCCTTACATCCAATGCCACGCCGAGTATGCAAATCACAACCGTCTTGCAGCAAACAGAGGACAACCGCACCTTTGTATTCCAGCGCACCAACGATGCCGCTGACAAATTCTACGGAGACCACGGCCGTGAAAACGGTTACAATCCTCCCGCAGGCCGTAACCATCTGTTCCGTTCAGGCTCTGACGGATATGTGGACATGAACAATCAGGGAGGTGACTGGTTCACCATCACCAAGAACAACGAAACTGGATTCTACTACATTCAGTCATCTATCGATCAAGGAGCCTTTGAGAATGCAGCCAACGAATATGCTGGCGGCACAGGCGCAGGCCTCTATGTGAAGTTCACCTGCACAATTGAAGATCCCAACATCGAGTGGATATTCCTCCCCGTAGAGAGCATCGATCTGGATGTTCAGCAACAGCTGGACGATTATCTCGGTAAGATGGAAATCTACAATGCCGCATTTGAGTACTACACAGCTCAGCTAAATCTCTACACGAAGCTGAACGAAGCTGTACAGTATGGAGTGGATTATGCCGCTGCATCCGCAGTCTATACTAAAGCTGATCCCACTCTTGAAGAACTGAATGCAGCATACGCTGCCATCGTTCCCGCCGTAAACCGCGCCATCGTACTTGCTTCCATCTCTGAAAGTTCCGAGGAAAACCCCATTGAGATCACAGACTTTGTACTCGTCAACCCCGACTTCACGCAGGGTAACGTTGACGGTTGGACTGTTGCAAAGATGGGTGAGAACCTCGGTTATCAGAACAATCAGGTCTATACCACTGAGGAGACCGGCGTAAGCCTCAACCAGTTCATCGAGGCCTGGTATCCCACATCAAAAGGAGCACTTGGCGATGGTGGTCTGAGCCAGAGCCTCATCGGTCTGCCCGCCGGACGCTATCGTCTGGAGTGCGACGCCATCGCATCTTGGCAGGAGAGCAACGAAACCGAAGTTACCGGTGTATATCTCTACTATGACAACGGCAGCTACATCATCCACAGTGAGCAGTCTCTCTACACTCTCAACGGCAAGCCTCAGCACTTCGAATTCGAGTTTGACTACGACGGTGCCGACGCCATGACCATTGGTCTTATGACACAGGAGACAAATGCAAACTGGATTGCAGCCGACAACTTCAAGCTCTTCGCTATCGGCGAGGTTCAGACTCCTGCGACCTACACCGCACTCACCGCTATGCTGGCTGATGCCAACGCTGTATTTGAAAATGTAGAATATGCGCAGGCATCTATCAAAAATGATTGTGAGCAGGCTATTTCTGTAGCTACCCGACTTGTGGAGACCACTCCCGATAAGGAAAAGACCGAAGAATATCAGGCTGCCTATTCAGCATTGAGCAAGGCAACTGCCGACCTGCGCGCTTCCATCAGTTCATACAGCACATTCGCCGCTCTCATCAATAAGATGGAGGCAGACGATGAGAAGTATATTGATAAGCCCGGCTACGAAGGATATGTCAGAACTATTGAGAGCCTGCTTGATCCATATACAACCGCACTGGAGAACGGAACTTACACCAGCGAGCAGATTGAGAAGGCGATAGCCGACTTCCAACCGCTGCTGAAAGCCACTGTTCAGAAGGCATTCGATGATGCTGTGGCTGCAGGACAGGTTATGAGCGAGCCTCTTGACATCACCGCTCTCTTCGACGAAATGGAGATTCCTTACACCACCACTCAGGCTGCTTATGCAGGTGAGATCTGGAAGGAAGTCAACAACGACGGAAACTTCAAGACCAACTACAGCACCGCCGAGGTCTGGAACAGCAAAACATTCAATGTATATCGCGAACTGGCTCTTCCCGCCGGTAAATACACCATCACAGCCAAGGGCTTCTATCGCGAGGCTGCAAACGATGTGAACATCCAGAACTATCCTGACAACATCACAGGCTACACTTACCTCTATGCCGGCAATGTACAAGGAGCTCTGGCAAATGTTGCCACAATCGCCGTTTCCGAAGCTCCTTCTACCTGGACAAGTCCTGGCGAACTGGAAACCGAAGAAGGTGTGGTTTATGTTCCCAACAACCAAGCCACTGCACATCAGGTATTTATTGACGAGGCATTTGACGAGAAATGCACCACCACTGTATCTTCTGTTCTTTCCTCAGAAGGAACATTACGCTTCGGTATAAAGGGCGAAGGCCTGTCTGACAACCAATGGAGCGTATGGGCTGACTTCCACATCTACTACAACGTAGCTCAGTCCAGCGACCTCGATCCCGAAATCGAGAACCTCATTGCCCAAGTTGAAGAGCTTCTTCTCGAAGGCACTCCTGGCGGTGTAGAAATGGCAGCTACCAAATTGGATGACGCCAAGACCCAAGGTGAAGCCGCTCTCAACAGCGAAGACGCTGCAGTCAAGAATGCAGCTATCAATACTCTTGTAGAAGCTCTCGCTTATGCCAAGAAGAGCGCTGAACTCGGCGTGAAGATTACTGAGGTTTACTCTGACTATGAGGCTAAGGCCAGCGAACTGTCTATCGACTTCGAAAGCAGCTATGAAGGCTTCGAAGTTCTCTTCAGCAAGATTGAAGAAGCTATGATGAATGACCACTACGAAACCAACGAGCAAATCGAAGGCTGGCTTGAGGCTCTGCCAAGTGAGTGGCTTGAGTACCTGCTCGGTTGGACTGCTCTTGACAACGCTACTGTAGAAGAGCCCGTTGAACTGACCATGCTGCTGAGCAATCCGACCTTCGACAACAACAACAAGGATGGTTGGACTGTAGAATGCGAAACCATCGGCGGAACTGATGGTGAAGGTTGTGTTGAATTCTGGCAGAGCAGCCCGTTCAGCATGTACCAGACACTGCCGAAGCTCCGTCCTGGCTACTATCGCCTCACCGCCAATGCTCTCTATCGCGCCGGCAGTAGCGCTGATGAGGTTGGTGTTTTGAATGCACTTGCTGAAACTGATACTATTCCTCTTAATGAGATGTATCTCTTCGCTGGCAATAGCGCAACAAAGGTTGTACAATGGAGCGACCTGAACGCCGGCGCACTTCGCGACTCTCTCTCAATTAACCAGATTGAGTATCCGAACCTGAGTGCCTCCGAATACACCTACAATGAAAATATCGTGTTCTGCGCTCCGAACAGTCTGGCAGCATACCAGACATTCATCGACGCTGGCCGCTACAACAACGAGGTTAACTTCGGCTACACCGAAGGTGAAATCAAGCTCGGCATTCGCAAACTGGAAGCTGTAGCCAACGACTGGGCACCGATTGACAACTTCGCACTCTACTATCTCGGCACCACCGCTCCAGATGCAGTGAAGTCAATCGAAGCAGCTGACGCCTCCATCCTCTCAGGCAAGGAGATTTACAATCT
The DNA here is from genome assembly GCA_024699495.1 of Bacteroidaceae bacterium. Classification (GTDB taxonomy): domain Bacteria; phylum Bacteroidota; class Bacteroidia; order Bacteroidales; family Bacteroidaceae; genus Physcousia. Next base: position 14,109 of record JAILPK010000050.1, read on the forward strand.
TGCCGGTCAGAAGGTTGGAAAAGCCAAGAAGGGCATTTACATCATCGGCGGTCGCAAGGTCGTAGTGAAGTAAGGCTTTACACACATACATAATCACAATGTCTCCCCTGGGCAAACTCTTGTCCAGGGGAGTTTTGTTTTACACTCTATTTTCCACTCTTATACAATCTGTATATCCGAACTTCCCGAAACAATCGATTCTGCATCGGGAGAAAAACGGTTGGAAATATTGAACTTTTATGATGATGACTGTCTGCTACCATGAGCGGAAAGCAACAGCCACATCAGCCACATTGACCCAGTATGGCTTTTAAATTAGTTAAAAAAGTTTAACAGCTGCATTAATATAAACACCCTGACAGTATAAATCTAAAAAAAAAAGTATCTTTGCGGGGTAATATGTATAAACCCATACATTTTGCACCTAATTTGACCAATTAATTAACATCATTTTTAACTAACTTTACTGCTTTATGAAAAAGAAATTACTCTCATTAATTGCCCTCTCAGGTGCAATGTTCATGAGCACTAGTGCTTTTGCACAGTGGGCAGAGCCTGTAAAGCCGTCACAACCCAGTACCCAGTACGAAGGCACTTGGGCCGCTCCGGTGGATAGCGGACAGTACTACATTTATAATGTAGGAGCTGGCATGTTCCTGGGTGGCGGACAGACTTGGGGCACACGTGCCATCATATTGATGGACTCTGTTGTTTCGGTAAGCCAAGACGCTGCAAAAATTAACAACGTTTCCGGGAACACCACTGCAAACTATGTCCTCCCGTTTATGTTGACAAAAGATGAAGAAATTGATAATGGTTTTTACATCAAACACCTCAACACCAGCAAGGCAACTGCAAGCGCCGGCTCGTTTGTCGGTGAAGGAGGCTCTCAAGCATGGATTGACGGAAATGCCGACCGCAGAACCAACTACGGCCAATGGACTATCGTGGCCAACGCAGACGGTTCCTACCGTATGACAAACATATTTGCCAACGAAACTCAATACCCTGACTCCGTAGTTGCTTTTGGTGTTGACCTGAACAACTATGCATGCGGATGGTCGTTCACATGGACAGACCTGGCTGTAGAGCCCACCTCTGACAATAATATAGCAGCCAGTCTGGATTGGCGCTTTGTCTCAGTTGACCAATATGAGAGCGTCAAGGCATACGTTGAGAACTACAAAACCAACATCTTACCCGCTTTCCAAAGCCAATACCAGTTGTGGGAAGCCCGCACAAAGCTGTACAACACATATGTCAAGGCCCTTGCTGATGCAGAAGCTGCAGAAGTAAGCATTGACGAGAGCGTAGCTGAGGCCGAGGCTGTATATACCAATTCTGCTGCAACCATAGAAGAAATGGAAGCCGCCAACACCGCGCTGTCAGCTGCTGTTAATGCCGCTATATTTGCAAAACAATTCACCGGAACAGCCGACGATCCTCAGGAGGTAACCGACATCTGCCTTGTGAACGCTAACTTTGACCAAGGGAACATCAACGGATGGACCTGCACATTCGTAAGCGGCACAAACGCAACAAATGTTGGATATCAAAGCGCAAGCTACACCAACAACGGAACTACGCTGACCGAAGCCGGATCGACAGTAAACGAAGATGAAGCACCTGCTTTCCTCAGCAAATTCATTGAGGCTTGGAAGAACGACGCCAGCCCATGGACGATAGGCGACGCCGAGCTCTCACAGACTATATTAGGCCTGCCTACAGGCGTTTACAAACTTACTTGTGATGCTAATGCAGTGCAGCAATATACCGGACATGAAGGCCTCTCAAATCCTGTCACAGGTGTTAAGCTCTTCATCGCTACAGACAATGGAAAGGAAGTATTCCAGGAAATTGCCACCGGCAATGGTAACCCCGAACACTTCAGCGTAACATTCACTTGCCCCAAGGGCGTGAAGGCACTGACCTTCGGTCTGAAGACAGAAAATGCTACAGCCAACTGGATTGCAGCCGACAACTTCCGCATCTACTACTTCGGCGACTCCGGCGACATGGTTCCAGAGATGCTTATCCTGATGAATCAGGTGAAGGATGCTGAAAACACAGGCATTTCTGTTGACGACAACGCCAACTCTGAAGTCCTCGCAGCATATATGGCAGCTCTCGAAGAAGCTCAGGGTGTAATTGAACTCGGAGCAACAGCAACCAGCGAACAATGTGAGGCTGCTACCGCAAAGCTGAAAGCTGCCATGGATGCCGCCAAGCAGTCAATCAAGGACTACAACACTCTGCAGGCTTACATCGCTGAAGCCGAAGACCTAACTGGCAAATGTACTGACGCAGGCCTCGTAGATGCAGCAGATGCACTTACAGACCTCACTGATGAATGGGAAGTAATGTATGACGAGAAGACAGCAACAAAGGAGCAAATCGACGCCCTTGCCGGTGTAGCACACCAGACTATGATACAGACTATCGGCGATGCTGAAATCCCTGTCGGCACAGACTTGACCTTCCTGCTCGAGAATCCTGGCTTCACCGTAGGCACCACAGCTAACCCAATTGGCTGGACTATCAACGAAGGCGGTCTTACAGAGTTGCGTACCTCTACACACAACATTGAAAAATATCATGATGTTGGTGGTAAATACTGCGACATCAGCCAGACAATAGCTAATATGCCCGCTGGCGTATATGACGTGACCCTTCAAGGCTTCGTTCGCCACGATGGCTCAGACAAGGAAAAGACATGGCTCTACGGCGGTATCACCAAAGCATATCTCATCGACCTGAATGAAGATGCGACTCAAAAAGTAAGCGCAGACAACCGTCTCTATATTGAAGGTATGACTTCAATGGGCGACGCCAACTATGACAACACCACCGCCACCGACGAAGAGGGCAATGCACTCTATCAGTGTAATGGTATGACCGGTGCTTACTACTGGTTCCAGGCTACCAATCCTAACACCGAAGAGCCCTACTACACCAACCACGTAAAGGTGATTCTCGACAAGAAGGGTGACCTCACTATTGGTATCCACTGCGAAAGCCTTACCGACTGGGTTATCTTCGACAACTTCGCAATCAAATTCCTGGGTATGGACACCGAGCCACTCATCAATACCCTGAATGCAAAAGTCGAATCCCTGAATACTCTCATACAAGACGAGAATGCACGCCTCACAGCTAAGGCTACAGAACTCGGCAACACCATACCTGACAATGCTCAGAAGGCTATTGACGATGATGATTCTGATGCCATCATCGCTATGATTCAGGAAGTTGACAACGCCATTGAGTACGTGAAGGAAGGCAACACCATCTGCGACGCCTTCATCAGCCTCGTATCTGAGTACAACGAGTATGCAATGTCTTACGTTTACGACCAGGGTCTTGAACCCACCGACGAGGCATTCCCCGCACTGCTCGAAAAGTATTCATCCTATGACCCCTTCACTAACGACTTCTCCGACTTTGCTGACAACGACGCTGTTAAGGCCGCTATGCAGTCACTGCGTGACGGATGGGTACCCTACGTGATGAGCGCTGCTACTGATGCTACAGTGGATGCTCCTGTTGATGTAACCTTGGCTGTTACCAACGCTAACTTCGTGAACTTCATTGGCGAGACCTCAACCGACGGTTGGGTGGAAGCTTCTGACCAAGCTGCTGCTATCAATGCTGGCGTTGCAGAGTTCTTCAACAAGAACTATGACTTCTCACAGACTATCAAGGGTCTGACTCCTGGTTACTACACAGTATGTGTTGACGCCTTCTATCGCGCAGGTTTACCTGAAGCCGCAGCTAAGGCTCTCGATGCCGACACTCTGGCTCACAACGCAGTAATGTATGCTAACACCAAGGAAATAGAATTAAAGGACATCTTCGTAGGAGCTCAGGAAACTGCTCTCGGCGTTGACGGCGAAGTAGAGGCTTCATACCTCGTTGACGGCGAAACCGCTACACGCTACATCCCGAACTCTCTTACCGCTACTGCCACTTACTTCGAGACCGGCGAATACACCAACTCCATCACCGTCCATGTTGATGAAGACGGTATCCTCACAATCGGTCTGAAGAAGAAGACCCTCGTCGCAGACGACTGGACTCCATTCAACAACTGGCAGCTCTATTATCTCGGCACCACCGAGCCAGACGCAGTCAAAGCCGTTGAAGCTGAGACCACCGCTGCTGGCAAGGCTATCTTCAACCTCGCTGGTCAGAAGGTTAGCAAGGCTCAGAAGGGCATCTACATCATTGGCGGCCGCAAGGTTGTTGTGAAGTAAAGTAGCAAATCAGACGAATTAGACAAAACATTCTAATTAGTCAAATATCCTCAATGGGGGCTGCAACAAAAAGTGCAGCCCCCTATTTTTTTAGGCTCTGATATCCGCAATCCTTTAGCTTAAAAGAAGATAAACACCAAGTTTCCCGATTCCACCCATTTAGACCATTGTAGATTCACATTCTGAATCACAACCCGACTCACTTCGCTACACATAACTTCGCACTTATTCACACACGCAAATACACCTCGATGTATTGTGAAATACACCTTGATGTATTGTATAATACACCTCGATGTATTGTATAATACACCTCGATGTATTTTGCCATGCCCACATACTAATCTTTTTCTTGTTATTGGTATGCATTTGAAGAGGCTGTTATGCTTACAGCAGACAGCAATAATATTCTGACATGAATTCCAAAAAACGAAATGGGTTAAAAAGCGTCATTTCGTTGGCTATATATAAGATTTATTGTACTTTTGCAGCGACAAACACAATCAGATTCCAATGCTCATTTACACATATCCCGATGAAGCGCAGAGGCGTGAGATAATTACCCGTCCGACGAAGGAGGCTGCTTCCCTCACAGCAACAGTGTCTGCTGTTCTGGAGCGCGTCAGAAAAGAAGGCGACAGCGCAGTTCTTGAATACGAACAGAAGTTCGATAAAGTGGACTTGCGCGAGTGCATAACAGACACGTCTTCCGAAAGGAAAAATCCACTTCGTGTCAGCGACGAGGAATTCAACACAGCCTTAAACCTCGTGTCAGAGGAACTGAAAGCCTCCCTGAGGCTCGCTCACGATAATATCAGCCGATTCCATACCGCCCAACGCTTTGAGGGTATTGAGGTAGAGACCGCGCCCGGAGTGCGATGCTGGCAACGCAGTATGCCTATTGAGGCTGTAGGCTTGTATATCCCAGGAGGCACTGCACCACTGTTCTCAACAGTGTTGATGTTAGCTACCCCCGCCCGCATCGCCGGATGCAAACGGATAGTGCTCTGCACTCCACCGCAGAAGGACGGCAGCGTGCATCCGGCCATTCTCGTAGCAGCACATATTGCCGGCGTCAGCGAGGTGTTCAAAGCCGGAGGTGTGCAAGCAATAGGGGCTATGGCTTACGGCACAGAATCTGTGCCCAAGGTGGCCAAGATATTCGGCCCTGGCAATCAGTATGTACAATGTGCAAAACAGCTGGTATCCCTTTCAGATGTAGCCATAGACATGCCTGCAGGCCCAAGTGAAGTGTGTGTCATTGCAGATGAGACAGCCAACGCTGCTTTCGTTGCTGCCGATTTGCTTTCGCAGGCCGAACATGGGGCAGACTCACAAGTGTTGCTCATAACGACTTCATCCGTTTTGTTCAACTCTATTCAGAAGGAAATAGAGACACAACTAAACCAGCTGCCGCGAAAAGACATCGCGACTGCAGCATTAGACAACAGCAGATGTGTTCTCGTCAGAACTATAGACGAAGCCATCAGCCTATCCAACCAATACGCGCCCGAACATCTTATAATAGAAACCGCAGACGCCGGGGAAATCGCACGACAAGTGACAAACGCAGGGAGCGTATTCATCGGTCACCTGACACCAGAAAGCGCCGGCGACTATGCTTCGGGTACAAACCACACCCTGCCAACCAACGGCTATGCAACAGCTTACAGCGGGGTTAATCTCGACACCTTCTGCAGAAAAATAACTTATCAGCATATAACCCCCGAAGGAATCCTTTCCATAGGCCGCGCAGTAGAACTTATGGCAGAGGCTGAGCATCTGGATGCACACAAAAACGCGATGACTCTGAGGCGCAAATCATTAGGCTAACGACCAATAAACAATACAAATAAAACAAGTAATTACCATAGCATCTGTCGGGAATTTGAAACCCTACACACGACAATAGTCAGAATACGTCTTGAATTTATCTAAATATCGCAACTATATGCTCTCATCAGAAATATCCGCCCTTGTGCGCCCCTGCATCCGCGCCCTAACCCCCTACTCTTGCGCCCGCGACGAATTCAAGGGACAGGAGGCAAAGGCCTTTCTTGATGCAAATGAGAATCCATACGGAACTCTTAACCGCTATCCCGACCCGCTACAGACGGAAGTCAAAGCAGCATTATCGAAAGTAAAACAAGTGCCGGCTCAGAATATTGTTCTTGGCAACGGCTCCGACGAAGTTATAGATTTAGTATATCGTATCTTCTGCGAACCACGTATAGACAATGTCGTAGCAATAGAACCCACGTATGGAATGTACCGCGTGTGCGCAGACATCAACGACGTGGAATACCGCCCAGTATCTCTCAATGAGTTTTTCCAGCCTAACGTAGATGCCATGCTGGCAGCTACGGACGAGAACACAAAGGTTATATGGCTTTGTTCGCCCAACAATCCTACCGGCAATTTATTGGAGCGCGCGGCAATAGAGAGGCTGCTAACAGAATTCCACGGTATTGTAGTGGTTGACGAGGCATACAGCGACTTTGCAGATGCGCAGCCATTTCGGCTACAACTCAACCAATGGCCAAATCTGATTGTAATGAACACTTTCAGCAAATGCTGGGCTGCAGCCGCAATAAGACTCGGGATGGCATTCGCCTCTGAAGAAATAATCAACCTGTTCAACAAAGTCAAATACCCATATAACGTCAACCAACTCTCTCAGCAGCAGGCTCTTCAAATCCTCGCCGAACGCCAGCGTTTCGACCTTTGGCGTGCAACGATCTTGCGCGAACGCGATAACATGCTGCCGGCTTTTGCCGAACTGCCTATATGCAAATGCGTCTATCCCACAGATGCCAATTTCTTCTTGGCCAAGATGACGGATGCGGACAATATATATAATTATCTCATAAGCCGCAGTATTGTGGTCCGCAACCGCTCTCGCGTCCACTTATGCAATGACTGCCTACGTATTACCATCGGAACGCCACAGGAAAACAATCTTCTGCTGGGTGCTCTCAGACAATACAGATAAACAACAGCAAATGTCATCAAACTGCAACCAAATGTATAGAAGCCTATTTATAGACCGGGACGGGACAATACTAATCGAACCAGAAGATGAGCAGATAGACTCTTTCGAGAAATTTCACTTTGTACCCGGGGCAATAAGTGCACTGAAATTTATTCGTGAGCACAGCGACTTCAAACTTGTTATGGTGTCCAATCAGGATGGACTCGGTACTGACTCCTACCCGGAAAAAGACTTCTGGCCCACACACAACCTGATGCTGGATATCCTGAAGGGAGAAGGCATAGAGTTTGATGATATTCTCATAGACCGCTCATTCCCGGCCGATAACCAGCCTACGCGCAAGCCCGGTACGGCAATGCTAACGGCTTATACTAACGGCTCATGTGACATGGCTGGCAGTTTCGTAATCGGTGACCGCGAGACCGACGCCAAACTGGCTGAGAATTTAGGTTGCAATGCTTTGATTCTCGGTTCTGACATGAATTGGGAGAAAGTGACCGAAATCGTTGTGGGAGGACAAAGAAAAGCCCATGTAAGACGCACGACAAATGAAACGGACATCGAGGTGGATTTAGATCTTGACGGCTCGGGACAAAGCGATATTAGCACAGGGTTGGGTTTCTTTGACCATATGCTTGAACAAATCGCCCGCCACGGACAGATTAATCTCACAATACATGCTCGAGGTGATTTGCATGTAGATGAGCACCACACAATAGAAGACACGGCCCTAACTCTCGGAGAAGCCCTGAATAAAGCGCTCGGCGATAAGCGAGGCATAGAACGCTATGGCTACACACTGCCCATGGACGACTGCCTCTGCTCTGTTGCCCTTGACTTTGGCGGCCGCCCATGGCTGGTATGGGATGCTGAATTCCACCGCGAACGTATCGGGGAGATGCCCACGGAAATGTTCCTGCATTTCTTCAAAAGTTTGTCTGATGCAGCCCGTATAAATCTGAATATCAAAGCTGACGGGCAGAATGAGCACCACAAAATTGAAGGGATATTCAAAGCTCTTGCCCGAGCCCTTAGAATGGCAATACGCCGGGATATTCATCACTTCCTGCTCCCGTCATCCAAAGGAGTGTTGTAAAACAATGGAGCACAAGACAAACTGCCCCAAGACAGCCTCTCTGAAACAAGCTATTCTAAAATAAGCTGTTCATAGACACACGGGCATACAAAATACCGAGCCACTTTTTTTAACAGGCGGCTCGGTATATTCATATTTAGCCATAAGCCCAAAGAACGGGCCTATTACTCTTTGGGAACCCTGTTTTCTGTATCTGGGAATATTACGTGAGGAGTAAAAGAACGGGCCTCTTCAAAATCCATCAGGGCATAGGAGATTATGATGACCTCATCACCAACCTGAACCTTGCGAGCCGCAGCGCCATTAAGACAGATACACCCAGTATCACGAGGGCCGCGAATAACATAAGTCTCAAACCGCTCGCCATTCATATTATTACAGACCTGAACCTTCTCCCCGGCAATAATGCCTGCTGCATCCATAAGGTCCTCATCAATAGTGATGCTACCCATATAATGCAGATTAGCCTCAGTAACTGTAGCACAGTGTATTTTAGACTTAAGCACTTCTATCATCATATCTTATTCCTCCCCCTTATATTTAATATGGTCAATAAGACGAATAGGTGTTGAACCACAGAACACTGTGATACAACCAACGATAAAATCGCTATCGTCCCAACTCTTCACATCTGCCAAAGAACGGCCATCAACAATGCTGAAATACTGAACTTTTAAGCCAGGCACCGCATCAATAGCTGAGACTACATACTGAAGAGTCTCTTCAACGCTATGATTCTTTGAGTATGAAACACTTTTGGCCAATGCTGCATATATTTCGGGAGCTATTGCGCGCTCCTCGGAAGTCAGCAGACTGTTGCGGCTGCTCATTGCCAAACCATTTTCTTCGCGAACAACGGGACATGGAACTATAGTGAGTTTGAAGCCAAGGTCCTCTACCATACGACGAATCACCGCAATCTGCTGAAAATCCTTCTCGCCGAAGTAAGCGCGGTCTGGTTCTGCGTATGAGAAAAGCTTGCTGACAATCTGACAAACACCATTAAAATGTCCTGGACGGAAAGCTCCCTCCATAACAGAATCTGTAGGAGGATAACTGAAAATGCGAGTGTCGGGCTCCGGATATATTTCTTTGACAGACGGAGCAAATGCCACGGAAGCACCACATTCATCCAATAACTTGCAGTCGGACTCCAATGTTCTCGGATAGCGTTCCAAATCAGACAAATCATTAAACTGAGTTGGATTGAGGAAAATGCTCACTACTGTAACATCGTTCTCACTCACACTTCTTCTCACGAGAGAAGCATGACCTTCATGTAGGGCTCCCATTGTCGGAACGAGTCCTATAGTTTTACCTTCAAGGCGTGCCTGATGCAAAAAAACACGCAAATCACTGATGGTATTGATAACTTTCATTATGTTTTCAACTCGATTTAGGGGATAGTTTGCCCAAAAAACCGCGCAAAATTACGTTGATTTAATGAACTTACGAAAGAAAAACAGGAAAAAATGACTTCGTTAGCGAATTTTATTGTATCTTTGCAGCATAAAATCACATCTTCAAGCTGGTTTCATCATAATGACGCACGCAAAGAAAATACTTTTCATCACTCAGGAGATAAATCCTTATCAAGAAGGAACTGAACTTTCTGTCATCGGAAGGGCAATTCCACAACAGGCTTTAGACTGCGGACGTGAGATTCGTAATTTCATGCCAAAATGGGGGGATATCAACGAGCGGCGCAGTCAGTTGCACGAAGTAATTCGCCTGTCTGGGATGAACCTCATAATTGATGACACTGACCATCTCCTTATCATTAAGGTTGCTTCGATTCCATCAAGCAGAATGCAAGTCTATTTTATAGATAACGATGACTATTTCCAGAAGCGCAACGAATGGGCAGACGATAACGGCATCGAATATGGGGATAACGGCGAACGGGCCATTTTCTATGCTCGCGGCGTATTGGAAACAGTGAAGAAACTGCGTTGGGTTCCAGATATAATCCATTGTCAGGGTTGGATGAGTTGCATCGTGCCACTATATCTTAAGCTGGCTTATGGCGAAGAGCCTTCATTCCGCGATTCCAAGATAGTGTTCACGCCATGCGGTCCAGAGTTAAAGAGACCCATGAGCGACCAGTTCTGCGCAAATTTACTGTTCAAGGGCGTTACAAACGACACTCTGGAAACACTTCCGAATAAGATTTATCTGAACGACCTCTATAAAATGGCTTTGCAGTATAGTGATGCACTGATGCTGACAGCTGGATGCCAGATGCCAGAACTTGTGGCAGAAGCTGAGGCAGCCGGGAAGCCTATTTTCTTTTCGGCAGACGCAGAAAACACAGACTCCGAAGCTCCATATATTGACTTTTTTGATAAGCTATGGAGCATTGGCAAAGAAAACAAGGAAACAGATTAAACACATGAACTTCAGACATAATGTCTTGATTTTGATGGCTGCAGTTGCTCTCGCCTCATGCGACGACGACACGGCCTCATTGGGTATATATTCAGAAAGTGATGCCATCACTTCAACATCAGCCTCCTTTCAGTTCACATCACGCTCTGTGCAACTCGATTCCATAGTTGCGAACAATAACACCTGTTTCTTCGGACAACTTTTGGACCCCGAAACAGCAACTGAAATAAAGGCTGAGTTTATGGCCCAATTCCATACCTTCGAAGATTACCACTTGCCTGACGAGTCACTTCTCATAAAAGGGGCAAACGGAGAAGTAATAGCTGATTCATGCGAGATACGTTACTACTTCTCGTCATTTTATGGGGATGCCATAAACCCGTTGAAAATGTATGTCTATGAGTTGGACACAGCAAACATCGCTGCAGAGAATGCTGTATATTACACTGATATTGACTTGGGCAGCTACCTTCCATCAGGAGCTACACCCATAGCCAAGAAGGTGTTCACTGCTGACGACTACACTTTGACAGACGATGTACGCAACAGCACCAGCCACACAGCAAATGTGCGCTTGCCTCTTCCTACAGAATGGGGTACAAATATCCTGAGAAAAATGGTAAGCAATCCCGAGTATTTCTCAACATCATGGCAGATGATGCGCCATGCATTACCCGGCTTCTATTTCCAGTTGCGCAGCGGAACCGGGACGATGCTCAAATTGGATGTTGGGGTCGTAAACATCTTCTTTTCATATCAGGAAAACGACTCCATCGTAACAGGTGTAGCACGCTTTGCCTCGACTCCCGAAGTAATTCAATGTACAAAAATAGAGAACAAGAATTTCACGGGGCTCATCAACGCTAACGACACATTCACCTATCTAAAATCTCCAGCTGGTATAGCCACCGAACTGACATTCCCCATTGACAGCATCTATACCCAACACAGCAACGACAGTGTCAGTCTGGCACGTGTGATTCTCTCACGCATAAACAAGATAATATCAACCACAGACCATATAAGTCTCCCCTCGAGCCTGCTAATGGTCCGCAAGAGTCATTATTCAGACTTCTTCCGCAACCGCGAAGTAGCAGACGGTGAGACAAGTTTTACTACAAATCTCGACGCCACATACAACTCTTATACCTTCAGCAATATAGCGCGCCTGCTGGCATATAGTTTCAACGAGAAGCGCCGAATCATGACCGAGCGTGGACTCACCTCCGCACAATATAATGCCGCATATCCAGACTGGAACAAAGTACTTGTAATGCCTGTAAGTATTACAACTACATACAACAGCAGCATTAAGGCAACTGAACAAGTAAGTGTAAGCCACGATTTCAGTGTTACAAGCACAAGAATTATAGGTGGCAGCACACCTCTGTCCATGCAAGTCATCTACAGCACTTACCAATAAGAATGAGATTCTCATATATCCTGAATCTGCTACTTATATTTCTGCTTGAGGTTGCAACCGCACGTGCTCAATATACACGCAGTCTGTGCGAAGATATCCGCACTGTGAGGACTATTGTCAATGATAACCCTCTATCCCCCCCTATAGCCAAGCTCAATGAGGGAACTATTGAGGTTAGTTTTGACCAAATGAGCCACTCCTACATGCGCTACTTGTACAAAGTGCAGTTCTGTAATGCTGACTGGACAGTCAATGAAGAAGTCTTTGAGAGCGACTATCTTGAAGGCTTCAACGACAGGCCTATAGAAGAGTATGAGAAATCATTCAACACTACGGTAATCTACACACACTACAGTTTCTCTTTTCCTAATGAAGACTGCCATCTGCTTCTTGCCGGTAACTACCGAGTAATTGTGTATGCTGACGGCAATGAGGAAGAACCTGTGGCAGAAGCTTGTTTCTCTCTGCTCAATCCAAAGATGGACATATCCGTAAATGTTAGCAGCAACACTGACATTGACGTAAACCGCTCTCATCAACAGGTAACCTATGGGCTTAGCTATATGAACTGTAATGTCATAGACCCCACACGTGAACTGAATACTATTGTAATGCAAAACCGCAGGTATGACAATGCAGTAGTAAACCTGCCACCAAACATCCGTAAATCCAACGGAGCCGAGTGGTCTCACAAACGTGAACTGATTTTCCCAGCTGGCAATGAGTTCCTGAAGTTTGAGATTCTTGATGTGCATCAGAACGGGATGGGTGTGGACCGTATAGAGTGGTTTGACCCCTATTGGCACTCTACCCTTCTAACAGCATCTCAACCTCGTAACTACACCCACGATCAGGATGCCAACGGCATATCTTTGATCCGTCACAGCGGTGATGAAGACAATGACACCCAGAGCGAATATCTTTTCGTGCATTTCCGCTACAAATCTGATCCCCTACCTGTCACCCCGTACGTCTGCGGCCTGTGGACAAACGGAGATGTTGATGAACAATGCAAAATGAATTATATTGAAGCGGAGGGGATATATGAAACTGCCCTGCTCCTAAAACAAGGTTATTATAATTGGCAGCCCCGTGTAGAAGGACAGACATCAATGACTGAAGGCAACTTCTACGAGACGGAAAACGAATACCAGATATTGATATACCACAGACCGCAAGGAGCTCGATACGACGAGCTTGTGGGCTACAGCATAGTTAATACAAAATGATGGACATAATAAAAGAATTTTTCCAAAATGGAGGTGCAATACTCAGTATTCCCTGGACATTTGTCATATTGGAGATTATAAGCACTATGGCAGGTGCCGTTTCCGGAGCACGGTTGGCATCAGCAAAGCAATTTGATCTTTTCGGAGCTCTCATAGTAGGTATTGCGACAGCCTGCGGAGGTGGAACAATGCGCGACTTGCTCATTGGGAAAACTCCATTCTGGCTGGAGAATCCGATTTATCTTCTGACTTGTGTATTTGGCTTGCTTTGGGTTATTATTTTCAGGAAGCTCCTAGTCCGCCAGAACAATACATGGTTTATCTTCGACTGCATAGGCTTTTCTCTATTTAATGTCATCGGTTTGCAGAAATCACTTGCTCTTGGCTTTCCGACTTGGGCCGCTATCTGCCTGGGATGTATCACTGGCGCCGGAGGCGGTATAATCAGGGACATTCTTATCAACGAAGTGCCTCTTATCTTCCGAAAAGAGATATATGCCACTTGCTGTCTGGTAGGTGGAATTATCTATGTTTTTTTCCTTGACATCGGGTGGACAGAGGAAGGATGCGCAGCTATATCATGTTCTGTTGCCATAACAATCAGACTCCTTGCTGTAAAATACCAGTGGAGTCTTCCTCACCTCAAAGCTGAAGAATAACTTCATTTCAGGGCATCATGAACAAACTCTTATTCGTCACTACTTTCTTCTTATTATCCATATTTTCGATATCAGCACATGGAACTATTGCAGATAAACGGGATAATGATAATAAGACTAATAATAATGCTGACAGCATAATAGTAGAGCGTTTGCTGCGTTCCGGAATGAAGGAACAGGCCGGTACAAACCTGATGATTTTCTATGCCCTCAAACTGCGCAACACCCCATACGTAGCACACACTCTGGAGGTAAATAAAGTAGAAAAGTTAGTCGTGAATCTAAAGGAACTGGACTGTCTTACTCTGGTTGAAAACGTTCTTGCACTAACTATAACAACCAAGCAAGGGTCGACACATTTCGTTGACTTCAAAAAGAATCTCACCCGTATTCGCTATCAAAATGGAGTTATGAAAGGCTATACCTCACGAAATCACTATTTTAGCCAATGGGCTGACAGCAATGAACGCCTGGGCTTAGTGAAAGAAGTGACTGGAAATACCAAAAATACCCCACCATATTATCCGTTCGTAGAACAGCAAGTACTTGACTGTTCATTCATGACTTCACATCCCGAGCTGTACAAAATGCTCAAGAATGACATTAAAGCTCAAAATCTGATGGCAATGGAAGAGGCTGCAATCAGCGGTCGTACTGTGAGATACATACCACGCCGACTGCTAAACAGGTCAAAAAAGGAACTGACAGATGTTCATGAAGGCGATATTTTGGCTATTGTAACTAAGAAGAAAGGGTTGGACACTACGCATTTAGGAATAGCCACCTGGGGCCGCGACGGCAAACTGCATCTGCTTAACGCATCACAAATACACAAGAAAGTAGTGCTAGAACCAATGACGCTATATGATTACATGAAGAAACACCCCTCACAACTTGGGGTTCGCGTCATTCGTCCCATTTAATATAGCGCATCTGACGCATAATCCAAGTCTGCCGTTTGAGCATATATCCTGAAGGGGTCTTGCTGCTGAAACGCAATGGGTTGGGCAGAGTTGCTGCTATAAGAGCGCAGTTGGCTTTACTTAACTGGGCCGATGTACAACCAAAATGCCATTGGGCTACGGCCTCAGCACCATATATCCCGTCACCCATTTCTATGGAGTTAAGATAGACTTCCATAATACGTTCTTTGCTCCAAAAAACTTCTATAAGACAGGTGAAATATGCTTCAAGTCCCTTGCGGAGCCACGACGAAGCAGGCCATAGGAATACATTTTTTGCTGTTTGCTGGCTGATTGTACTCCCACCGCGTCTTCGTCCTCCATTCATACGTTCTGCGACTGCGTCTTTTATCGCTTGCGTGTCAAATCCATGATGCTCAAGAAAACGCTGATCCTCAGAGGCCATAACAGCAATAGGCATATTGGGAGACATCTCTGATAATCTGACCCAGTGATGACGAAGCCTCAACTGCTCTCCCCTACCAGCCTGTTGGGCACAACGGATAAGCATTAGGGGGGTAATTGGCACAGGAACCCAACGAAAAAGCAAAACAGCAAACAAGCTGCTGACAAAGAAACCCACAAACAACCATTGGCACAGCCGTTGAAGTTTCTTCAGTAATTTCAGTCCAGACTTATTGCGAGCCATTACAAACTTTATTCAACCAAGCCAGCAGCAGTCCAGTCGGCAATCACCTTCTCTGAATCTTTCAAGGCCGTCTCGGCATCAACCTCGTATTCCTCTTGAAGCAATTCAGCCAGACGTGCGGCATCAAAATCGGAATCAATAACATTCTTCCACAAATAGGAAGCACTCTCATTAAGATTAATGATACGGGAGAAATCCATATTCTGTCTGCCATGGGCAACAACGATATCTAACCCGCAAATATTCACTATTTCAAATCCAGATTTAATTCTCATAATATAATTGTTCGTTTTTACTTTTAACACAACTAAATAGAAGCCCTATAGAGGAATAGCAAGTAGCGACGGAAAGGGTATAAACGATTCCAACGCTCTATACGTTTAATGAGTTTCGGATCGGAAGCCTCCATAATATGACCAGCAGGACGGATATACCGTAACACTTTGCCTGCGATGTCGGATGCTTTACATGCTTCTGTACCAACTACATTCCCATCACCGCGAAGAGTAATCTGCATATCTGGCCTTACCTGTTCAGGGCGGAAGCCCTGTCCGAAAGCATTAACCTTGTCAATCTCTATAATTCTATGAAGCACAAAATGCCCCGGGGCTATCTCTGCCAATACAGCATCACCAACAAACAACCCCGTCTCTTTCCAAGATTCCAGTTCCACCTTATCACGCAGGTGTTCAAGAAAGGGGCGCATAGAATAGCCTTTCACTATAATTGTGGCTGTATGACCTTTATCTATCATTGCCCTGACAAGAGGGAGTAATTTTTCATTCGGCATCTCCACCCGTGAAGCACTGTTGGACTGCGAATCTGCGTATTTGCGTTCTCGGAGTCGGCGTATTGGTGAAAGTATCACACGCGCAATGGTCTTAAGTGCATTCTTGAACATATCTTCTATTTTTCAAGATTTCACGTGAATTGCATCGTAACATACGTGAGCAGCATCAGCATCAGGCAAACACTCAAGCCGCCATATTGGTGTTACGGGCAATAAATGAGATATAGCCTGACATACCCCATTATAAACCCTGCGGTCCCACTTCATTGAACTGACAGCCGGAAGCAACATGGCAAATGATTCAATTGGTGAGAGCGGCTGAACTTTATTATATGGGGCCTGCTCTATACGTGTTATAGCTCCAATCGGAGCTTGAATATTGCGATAGCAAGGAGTTTTACCACTCCAAGGAGAACCGAAGACAATGGCTTTGCCATCAAGGACGCGGACAACGGGGTTATCATCATTCATCAGATCACAGCCTGGGATATTCTTATACCAAAGATAGGTATGAGTGCTCTTTCCCGTCCCACTTGGGGCTGTGAAAAGATAACCATAACCGCCATTGCGTATTACGGAAGCATGTACAAGCAAAGTGTCATAAGTGGCCGAAGCAAATGCATAAGCCATCATAATCGCATTGTTCAGCCCAAACTGACTGTGAGACAGAGACTGGCCTGGAATTATAAAAGCCTCACAACGAGTAAAATCAGGACAGGCCTTCATGCTACAGCTTAACGAACCACCTTTTCCTGGCAAGCTAATCTCAAAACCATAGTTTCCTTCTGCATCAATATAAACGCCGTGATTTGCACCGCCGCAATCAAACTGTCCTATTTCGTCCCATCCGATAAAAGAATGAGGGGCAGATATTGCTGCAGAAACGGTAAAAAGTACATCGCCCTCTTCTGCACATGTGAAAGGCGCAAAAGAGGGGATGTAGGCAGGTATATCTAAGTGGTCATCAGTGCTTTGCACTTTGAACAGGTGCTGTGCCACCCGGTACATCATCAGATTCATTTACAAAATTTTCTATATATTGTTCAGGACGGAACTGAAACTCATTCTTCGTTACCGTAAGCAGTTTAACGCCATCAGTTTTGGAATATCGTTTGTGTATCTTATCCCAGACTTTTTTTAACTTTTTCTCTTTCTCTGCAAAGAATACAGTGCAGGTGGAATTCGTCCCCCCCCTACCCTCAACATAATACTGCATCTGAAGGCTATATAGCGGACGATCCACAAGAAAACCGTTGGGCATCAGCCACGCACTATCTACCGTCTGAATATCAGTCTGAAATGCAAGAGAGTCTGTAAAAGAGGCTGCAAAACCAAACATGTACACTTTCTTCATGACCGGCTTTTTTGCAGCCTCCGCAGACGGAAGCAACATAAGCACAATCAGAGAAGCGAGTAAAAATATCTTGATCTTCATAGCTCAACCGAGATAAGAGCGAAGTAACTTGCTCTTAGAGTCGTTACGCAGACGACGTATAGCTTTCTCTTTAATTTGGCGTACACGTTCACGGGTCAGATTAAAGCGGTCACCGATTTCTTCCAGTGTCATTTCCTGACAATTGATGCCGAAGAACATCTCCACTATTTGTTTCTCACGGTCTGACAAAGTACTCAATGCACGGTCTATTTCACGAGATAGACTCTCATTGACAAGAGTTTTGTCTGCCATTGGGCTATCGTCATTGACAATAACATCTAACAATGTGTTGTCTTCCCCCTCCACAAAGGGCGCATCAACAGAGATATGACGACCACTTACCTTCAATGTATCGCTAATCTTGTCAACGGGGATGTCCAGTTCCTCAGCTAATTCGTCCGGACTCGGGCGGCGCTCATTCTCCTGCTCAAATTTACTCAGGGCCTTGGAGATTTTATTGAGCGACCCCACCTGATTCAGAGGTAATCGGACGATACGACTTTGCTCGGCCAATGCCTGTAAGATACTTTGGCGAATCCACCAAACAGCGTAGGAGATAAACTTGAAACCACGAGTTTCATCAAACTTTTCGGCAGCCTTGATAAGACCAAGATTACCTTCGTTGATAAGGTCGGGCAGCGATAAGCCCTGGTTCTGATACTGTTTAGCCACGCTGACCACAAAACGCAAGTTAGCGCGGGTGAGTTTCTCCAATGCCATGCGGTCGCCTTTACGGATACGCTGTGCAAGATCCACCTCTTCTTCTACAGTGATTAGATCCTCACGCCCAATCTCCTGCAAGTACTTGTCCAACGAAGCACTCTCACGATTGGTGATACTCTTTGTAATTTTTAGTTGTCTCATCCTACTTTACTTCTAACATATTTAAGCGCGCAAAGATAGATATAATATCTCTGCGCGCCAAAAATATAGTGTTTTTTTTTCAAAAATTCAATAAATCGGTCGTTTTTTCATAAGATTATTGTGTTATTTACCTCTCTTCGATGATTTTCCCTTGTGGGTGAACTCGTCAGAAAGGTCTATCACCGCACTTACCAGTCGCCCGCTCGGGGTCACGGCACGAATCCACAAAGTACGGTCACGGCTCTGATTCGCAGCTCGAACTGCCTCTTCGAAATCTTCCACAGTGCGCATAACCTTATCGTTTACCTGCAGTATAATCATCGACTTTTCTATTCCTGCATCCATCATCTTTCCGCGACGAACAGCAACTACTTCCAATCCACTGTTCAATGCCAGTTGTTGGCGCATCTTCTCGGAGAGAGGACGCAAGTTAGCTCCAAATAGATCCATGTCTAGTTCTTCCATAACTTCAGTGCCGCCCTGCTGGTTGCGTAGCGTTGCTGTAGCTGTATAACTCTTCTTGTCACGCACATACTTAATTTTTACCTTATCACCAGGACGGTGTTGTGTAAGTGCTTCTTGCAACTCAGCCATCTTGGACACATCACGGCCATCTACAGCTGTTACCACATCACCTTTCTTAAGTCCCAACTCTTCCGCACTGGATTTTTCGACCACCTCTGCAACGTATACGCCACGCGTAGTACCCAGATCGAGATCATTTCCCTTTTCTTTCTCAGCGTCAAGATAATTAGTAACATCTATGCCACTCACACCCAGCACAGCACGCTGCACGGTGCCAAACTCCTTTAAGTCGGCCACGACTTTGTTCATTATAGTAGTTGGGATAGCAAAACCATAGCCACTGTAGCTTCCTGTCTGAGAATATAACATTGCATTTATTCCCACTAATTGACCACGCTCATCTACCAATGCTCCGCCACTATTTCCAGCATTAATAGCCGCATCAGTTTGTATAAAACTTTCAACGCCATTTGCGCCGAGCGAGCGGGCTTTGGCAGAAACTATTCCTGCAGTAACAGTAGATGTAAGGTTAAAGGGATTTCCAACAGCCAGAACCCACTGCCCCACCTTAAGATCATCACTATTTCCGATAGCGATTGCTGGCAGGTTCTTAGCCTCAACCTTTATCAGGGCAAGGTCTGTGGTCTTATCTGCTCCAATTATACGGGCTTGATACTCAGTGTTGTCATTAAGTTTCACCAGCAATTCATCAGCACCATCAACTACATGATTATTGGTAACGATATATCCGTCCTTGGAAATAATCACACCGCTTCCAGCTCCCTGACGCTTAGGCGTCTGAACCTGCTGTTGGCGTCGTCCCTGGCCGGGTATTCCGAACAAATCTCCAAACATATCACTGAATGGGTCATAAGTCTCGACCGTTCGGGTTCGGGAGTTTTGTGTTGCTTTAATATAAACTACAGAATTTACACTGCTCTCTGCAGCAGAGGTGAGATCCACCAGTCCACTCATTGCTGTTGTTACCGGAGCCTGCTTTGCTTCTGTCGTTGCAGCATTAAGGTCAGACCCGTTGCGCATAACTGTGCCTGTTAAAAGGCTACTGCTCAACACCAGCAGAGAGGCGCCGAGCCATTTCGTTGTTGTTTGATTCATCATAGTTCGTTTATAGTTTCTCATAATTTTCGTTCTCACATGAAATCTGATGCAAAAATAGTGCGAAAGTTTAAGTACACGACAAAATGTCAGTCCCATTTTCCGACCTTTTAACACTGAAGAAGCACCTTTTAATGTCGGTTAAGCACTCAACATCTCATTTTTACATTCTTTTTCTTGCTCATTCTGACATTTTGACCTACCTTTGCCATTGGAAAGCAGTGGGACGGTCTGCCGCCGACGTTTCAGACGTAGGAGGAAAGTCCGGGCCATATAGGGCGCACCGCTACCTAACAGATAGAAGTCCGCGAGGGCATGTAAAGGCAGAAGAAAACAACCGCCGACCGTAACCTGTCTGCAATCCATTAGGAGAGCGGGTGAGGATGCGGACGGTAAGGGTGAGAAGGTAGGGTAAGAGCCTACCAGGCGCATGGCGACATGCGTGCTGTGCAAACCGGTGATGGAAAGTTCGCATAGACTGGCGACCAAAAGAGAGGGTGACCCGCCCAAGCCAGAGGGTAGAACGATAGAGGTGACGGGTGACCGTCATCGTAGATAAATGGCAGACGCCGCACATTTTTACGGCACAGAACCCGGCTTATAGGCCCACTGCTTTCTTTTTTAAAAGCCATTGTAAAAGTTAGAAGTGTAACAAAAATTTGAGGTAAGAAACAAAGTAAAGGCTGTTGATAAAGGCTCTATATAAAAGAAGCCGCAATGGCACAAAGCAAAAATATTTTGTTGGCGTTAAAGAAAATATATTCCGGTTATTGCAGAGAGAGATTAGCATGTCCCACAAAGCAAAGGATGTTCTAAGACCTGCAATCTGAAATAAAGGGAATGAACAGAGAACAATTATATGGCAAAGAACAAAGACAAAGAGGAGAAAAAGGGGTTGGGCCAAAGTCGTTGGTCTGACATTATACAGTTCTTTAGGAAAGACCGTTTCTGGAGCATTGACTTACATACATTGCCACGTCCGACCCGCATTTTGATGGCTATAGCCCGCAGATTGGAAATGACCTACGAACTGTTTATGGGCAACAATTTATCCAGTCAGGCTGCAGCCCTTACCTATTCTAGCATCCTCGGTGCTGTGCCCATTCTGGCAATAGTGTTTGCTATAGCGCGCGGATTTGGCTTCGGTTCTCTTGTAGAAGATAAGTTGAAAGAAAATGTGCGCTTTTCCCCAGAAATAACCCAAACATTGCTGGATTTTGTTAACTCATATTTGGAGAAGGCAAAAGGAGGTGTGTTTATCGGAGTAGGACTAATAATGCTGTTCTACACATTAATTAATTTAACAAGCAACATAGAGCTATCTTTCAACACTATTTGGCGAGTTAAAACGTCACGTAACATATATCGCCGCGCTGTAAACTATATCAGCATCTTTTTCATCCTGCCAATTCTTATCGTTGTTACATCCGGCTTTCAAATATTCATAGTAGGCGCAAGTCATTTCCTCCCCTCTTACCGTTTAATCTCAGAAGGGATACAGTTAAGCATCGAACTTATTCCATATACTTTAACTTCAGCAGCGTTTATTGTACTTTACAAGATGATGCCCAACACCGAAGTAAAGTGGAAAAACGTAATTGTTCCCGGCATCATATCAGGCGTGTGCTTCCAAGCCCTGCAGTGGTTTTATATCAACTCACAGGTCTGGATTTCATCTTACAACGCCATCTATGGGTCCTTTGCAGCCATTCCGTTGTTTATGCTTTGGATGCAGCTATCTTGGACAATATGTCTTTTGGGAGCGCAGTTGAGCTATGCCCATCAGATGGTAACAGACTTCGCATTTGAGAAAAGCGCTCCACTTCTGTGCCGCGAATATCACGACTGCGTAGCCATGCTTATAATGACTCGTCTATGCAAGGAGCACGACCGCGGAAAGACGCTTACCGCCCATGAGATATCAGTCACGACATCAGTTCCCATCTCGCTTGTAAACAGTATTCTTTATGAGCTTATGGCAGACGAAGAGAAGCCACTGGTTAACGAAGTTACATTGGGCAACAAATCTGTGCCACACTTTGCCCCCGCCATAGCAATTGACCACATATGTGTTTCTACCGTACTGAATTACATGGATAAGCGTGGTAACATACTGAAATCCGATTTAGTTACCCTAAATCCGGAATGGAGGAAGATTCAGGATTTGCGCACAACTGCTATCACGGCTCCAAATACTAAGCTCAAGGAGCTCTGAGCAGGCGGAAACACGCAACTCAAGACACAAGTAGAAAGACAGAAGAAGCCAAGATTATAGCTCTTTGAATTGAATATGATTCAATATATTCAAGATAAATAGTTCGCATACAAAACGGGCCACAGAACTTGGCAATAGCACTAACACAACTCTTTGCATCACATTCCACAAAAAACTCCCTGCGACCATCCGGCCGCAAGGAGCATAAGTGTGTTATTTTGAAAGTTAACTAAATAGCGCTGTATCAGTTCTTGAAGAATGCGTCAACGGCTTCGTTGGGCACCATTCTCTCATCGAAACTGTAAGAACCGGAAGGGTTCTTCACCATTTTGATGACCTTAGTGTAGCTGCGGCCATCGGTCTTGCCCGTTTGCAGGGTAGCGACTGTTTTCTTTGCCATAGTAGGAGAGTATTACTTGATTTCCTTATGAACCGTCATACGCTTGAGGATCGGGTTATACTTTTTCAGTTCCAGACGCTCAGGAGTGTTCTTACGATTCTTTGTAGTGATATAACGGGAAGTGCCAGGAAGGCCGCTTTCCTTCATTTCAGTGCATTCGAGAATAACTTGCACTCTATTGCCTTTAGCCTTTTTTGCCATGATAGTGTCTCCTTAAATTTTTAACCGATGAATTTAATATCCTTGGGGTCACAATAGCCTGCGGCCAAAGCACGCTTGAGAGCTGCATCGAGACCAATCTTGTTGATCATGCGCAGACCTGCAGCAGAAATGTTGAGGGCAATCCAGCAGTCCTCTTCTACCCAATAGAACTTCTTTGAGAAGAGATTCACATCAAAAGTCCTCTTGGTGTGACGTTTTGAGTGAGATACATTGCATCCACCCATAGCACGTTTTCCAGTGATTTGACAGATTCTAGACATCTTTTTGTTCCTTTTTAGTAACTTTCAAAAACTATTTCTTCCAAACAGGGCGCAAAGGTAGTATATTTTTTGCAGATATCCAAAATGTTTTATAAAAAAAGTGCGAAAGAAGGCTTTTTTATACCAATTTGCCACTCTTTAAATGGAAACTCTGCTATATGCAGGTGCTTCCATGGGGCAGAAATCGTGGTCTTGATACTTGAAATATCCAGCAATGGCAATCATAGCGGCATTGTCTGTGGTAAATGAGAATGGCGGAATATACACATGCCAATGGTAACGAAGCGCGTAATCCTTAAATGCTTGGCGAAGACCTGTGTTGGCGGAGACTCCTCCTGCCACAGCCACATGGCGAATCTTCAGGTCTTTTGCAGCTAAGCGCAGTTTCTTCATCAAAATGCTCACCACGGTGTGTTCCAAACTGGCAGCCAAATCTTCCTTGTTGTGCTCTATGAAGTCCGGGTCATCTTTCATCCAATCACGCAGGCTATAAAGGAAAGAGGTCTTCAAACCGCTGAAACTATAATCATAGCGCGGGATATGAGGTTCCGAAAAATGAAATGTCTCGGGATTGCCTTTCCTTGCCAACCGGTCTATTATCGGGCCGCCCGGATATCCAAGCCCCATCAACTTAGAGCATTTGTCGATAGCCTCTCCTGCTGCATCATCAATGGTCTGCCCTATTATCTCCATGTCATTATATGCTTTTACGAGCACTATCTGAGAGTTTCCGCCAGAAACAAGAAGACATAAAAACGGGAATGGCGGAATATTCTCTTCCACACCCGATTTACCGTGATTGGCAATACCACTTTCTTCTTTTGCCGGCGCATTGTCTCCTTTTGGCATAGTGGCTTCTCTTAATGATGTGACTTTTCCCGTTGCTGAGAAATTGTCATCATTCGTTTTTTGTCTGATAAAATGGGCCAGCACATGTCCTTGCAGGTGGTTTACGTCAATCATGGGTATATTCAGTGCAGCCGCCATACCCTTGGCAAAACTTACGCCTACCAACAGCGAACCCATAAGACCTGGTCCACGGGTAAAAGCTATGGCTGTAAGCTCATCCTTCGTGACTCCAGCCTTTTTCAGAGCCTGATCTACCACAGGTACAATATTTTGCTGGTGCGCACGCGAGGCCAACTCCGGCACGACACCCCCATAAGCCTCATGCACTGCCTGCGAAGCTGTCACGTTACTGAGTAGAACCCCATCGCGTATCACTGCGGCAGATGTGTCATCGCATGATGATTCAATGCCAAGGATAATGATTTGTTTCATTTTAATTTAGTGTGTCAGTATCTCCACTCCGTGTTCTGTCATAACGAAGGTATGTTCCCACTGGGCCGAGGGGAGTTCGTCCTCGCTAACAATAGTCCACCCATCATCCTCATCACAGAACACCTCCCAAGTCCCCATGTTAATCATCGGTTCAATGGTGAAAACCATCCCAGGCACAATCAGCATACCTGTTCCCTTCTTGCCATAATGGTCCACCTCTGGGTCCTCGTGGAATTCCAATCCAACGCCGTGGCCACAAAGGTCTCTCACTACTGAGAATCCATTTTCATGAGCATGTTTGGCTATTGCATTACCTATGTCACCGACAAAAATATATGGTTCTGAACATACTTGTTCGCCAATCTTCAGACATTCCCAAGCCACATCCACCAATTTCTGCTTCTTTGGGGTTGTTTTTCCTATAACATACATTCGTGAGGCATCTGCATAATAGCCATTAAGGATAGTTGTGCAGTCAACATTAATTATATCCCCCTCCTCAAGAATCTCAAATTCGTTGGGAATGCCATGACAAACCACCTCATTTATGCTGGTGCAGCAACTGCAGGGGAAGCCCTCATATCCGAGACACGCTGGTGTTGCGCCATGGCTCACTGTATAATCGTAAACCCACTGGTCTATTTCTTTTGTGGAAATCCCCGCCTTTATTCTGTCTCCCACGAGATCAAGAATATCAGTATTTATAATGCCTGCCTGACGAATACCCTCAATCTGTTCAGGCGTTTTAATGAGACTGCGAGTGGGCACAATCTTACCATGCTGTTGATGGTGCAAAATAATGCGATCCATCTCGGTCGGTTCCTGCCCCTTAGGAACAAGCCATTGATTTCTTTTGCCTTTGTCTTTCATGGGCGCAAAGGTAGGCGAAAAAATGGACTCCAACAAACATTTTTGAGAAGATTAACGCTCTGAGGCACTGAAATCCATCACTATGCCGACGGAGCCGACATCAGCCCCCATTGGCGGATTCTCCTTGAACAGTTCTATGTGTATATGACTCACGGTTGGGAATGTGGCGAAAAGGCTCTCGGCAATGCGTCCGGCTACATGTTCCAACAATGCAGATGAACATGCCATCTGTTCGTTTACCACATCATATACATCGGCATAAGATATGGTGTCTTTAATATCATCACTTTTAGCTGCAGCCGACAAGTCTGTATCAAGGCGCAGAGTGAGATAAAAACATGCTCCCACGGCATGCTCTTGTAGAAGCACGCCGTGGTGAGCAAAAAATTTCATATCCTTCAACAGGATTTGTGAACTTACTATTTCCAATAACTAAAGCATTATATATGTCAAATATTTCATGCCCGCAAAGTGTTTTTCCTTTGCATGTTATCCGCAGCGGCTTGCTCCGCAGTTTGTGCAGATCAGGCATCCTTCCTGATAGACCAGGGTCTCCTGACCACAGTTAGGACACTTCTGCCCATGGGCTGCAGTGCCGTCTGAAATATACTTCTTAAGGGCACGCTCGACACCATTCTTCCATGTGTTAATGCTTTCACTCTGCAGAGAGAGCTGGCCAACAAGACGAACCACGTGATCAAGAGGCATGCGATATCGAAGAACACTTGAGAGCAGTTTGGCATAATTCCAATATTCAGGATTGAATTTCTCCGAAAGGCCCTCCACGGTAGTCTTGTATCCACGTTTGTTCTCAAACTGGAAGTCATAGCGTTTTGAGCCGTCAGGATTCATCCTCTTTATAATGCGGCCCTTGGTAACACTCTTGGGCAATACTATTCCTTCATCCTCATCCTGCAGACCGGTGAATATCTCGTAAGGATGTCCATCGAGCAACCCGACGAAGGCCACCCATTTCTCCTTGTTATTTTGGAAGCGAACGACATCGCACTCCAGCACTTCGGGGCGCTTTTCAACCACCTCAGGTGGACGGCACTCAGGGATATCATGCTTTGCATCATCCTTCTTGTCCTTTTTCTCAACAGAAATAAGCACACCGGAGCGTGATCCGTCGCGATATATTGTGCACCCCTTACATCCACTGCGCCAAGCCTCCATATAAAGTTGATTCACAAGAGCTTCATCTACATTATTCGGAAGGTTTACAGTCACCGATATGCTATGATCGACCCACTTCTGGATAGCTCCCTGCATCCGAACCTTCATAAGCCAGTCAACATCGTTGGCTGTGGCTTTGTTATACGGAGAACGAGCTACCAAAGCGTCAATCTCTTCCTGAGTGTAGCGCTTAGTGCTGTCAACTCCATTCACTTTCATCCACTCCACAAACTTATGATGGTAAACAATGTACTCTTCAAATGCGTCACCGCTCTCGTCAGTGAAATCCACATGCACTTCGGGATCGTTTGGATTTACCTTACGGCGGCGTTTATATACCGGCATAAACACAGGCTCAATGCCGCTTGTCGTCTGTGTCATCAGTGAAGTTGTTCCAGTAGGCGCTATAGTGAGGCAGGCGATATTGCGGCGTCCATAGCGACACATATCCTCATAGAGAGCCGGATCAGCTTCCTTTATGCGCAGGATGAAAGGATTGTTTTTCTCGCGCTTGAAATCAAATATTTCAAATGCGCCGCGCTCACGTGCCATATTCACACTGGAAGCATAAGCACTTAGAGCCACTGCCTTCTGCACCTCTACAGCGAAGTCGGTGGCTTCCTGCGTACCATAGCAGAGGCCTAAGGCAGCCAGCATGTCGCCCTCGGCTGTTATGCCGACGCCAGTGCGGCGCCCCATAGATGACTTGCGCTTTATTTTTTCCCAAAGATGTCTCTCGGCATACTTCACCTCCTCTGATTGCGGGTCAGACTCCACCTTGGCAAGGATCTGGTCAATCTTCTCCAGTTCCATGTCGATGATATCATCCATAATGCGCTGTGCTTTGCCCACATGTTCACGGAAGAGTTCGAAATTGAACTTTGCCTGTGGGGTAAAGGGATTTTCTACATACGAATAGAGGTTTACGGCAAGCAGGCGGCAGGAGTCATAAGGACAGAGTGGAATCTCGCCACATGGATTCGTGCTTACGGTTCGGAAACCTAAGTCAGCATAGCAGTCGGGAATGCTCTCACGAATTATTGTGTCCCAAAAAAGCACTCCAGGCTCTGCACTTTTCCACGCGTTGTGCACAATCTTCTCCCAAAGAGCTTTAGCATCAATCTCGCGTGTCATTCTCGGTTCGCTGGCATCTACGGGGAACTGCTGCACATAGGTTTTCCCTTCGGCTGCTGCTTCCATGAAGGCATCGTCTATCTTCACGCTTACATTAGCTCCAGTAACCTTTCCTTCAGTCATTTTGGCATCTATGAAGCTTTCAGCATCGGGGTGTTTGATGCTCACGCTAAGCATCAGAGCGCCACGACGGCCGTCCTGAGCCACCTCTCGAGTGCTGTTGCTATATCGTTCCATGAATGGAACGAGTCCTGTGCTGGTCAGAGCCGAGTTTTTAACCGGTGATCCAGCTGGACGCAAATGAGATAAATCATGCCCAACACCTCCGCGACGCTTCATCAGCTGCACCTGCTCCTCATCTATGCGAATAATAGCGCCGTATGAGTCAGAATCACCATCTAACCCCACTACGAAGCAGTTGCTCAGCGATGCCACCTGATACTGGTTGCCGATGCCAGTCATTGGAGAGCCAGCCGGGATGATATACCGGAAGTGGTCGAGCAAGTCAAACACTTCCTGTGGCGAAAGCGGGTTTGGGTATTTGTTTTCTATGCGCACAATCTCATTAGTTATGCGCCAATGCATGTCACTCGGGTCCTTTTCATAGATATTCCCGAAAGAATCTTTCATAGCATACTTGTTAACCCATACGCGGGCAGCAAGTTCGTCGCCATCAAAATACTTCAACGAGGCCTGAAAAGCCTCATCATAAGAATAGGTTTGCGGTTGCACCTTCTCCATTGGTAATTTATATGTTATCTTTATATTATTTTTTGTAAAACATTAGACAAATAAAGCATTCCGACCTACGGTCAACATCATTTGTTCCCTGAATTTAAGAGAGATAATGACCTACTAAGCGATTTCATTTTTCTTGCGGTCATCAAACCTGTGCAATAATTTTTTATGCCGCAAATGTTATCTCATCTGTTTCTGTCCACTCTCATCCTGATAAGCGGTAAAACCAGCAGCATCAATAATCAGCAGGGTCGGATCATAACCGTCAGGGACTTTGAACATCACCATTCCGTTGGGTAATACCCATTTGTAAGTTTCGTCTGCATAATCAGCATAACTGCCATATGTCAATTCCAACAGGTGAAGATAATTGATCACATTAATATGCTTCGGACGCGCCATAACGCGATATACCGTGCGGGAATTTGGCGTATAACTCACGAGGAAATCGCAATTGGCGGCCCCATATACCGTGCCGCGCATGGCATATTGGTCAGAGTCGCCCATTCGTTTAGTAATCTTGGCCCCGTTTTTTTTAAGAGCTTTAGAGAATTCGTAGATGTCGCCCTTGACCTCTACGCCGATAAATTTAATATGCCCCACTATTTCTTCATCAACTGTTTGGCTCACTGCGGCAGGCGATGCCTTGACGCTAACGAACGGAGCCAAAGACACCGCTGCGCCAGCTACGAGGCACAAGGTGCATAGGATCATAAAACGTTTCATAGTGTCTTGAGAGTTATATGGGTATTAATTAAAGAATCAGTTCTTCAGCAGTATGCTCTCCAATTCAGCCACTTTTTCGCGATATGAGGCATCGGCGCTGATGCGATCGCTGACTTGCTGGCATGAGTGTATTACAGTGGCATGATTCCGACGTCCGATTGCGACTCCAATTTTTGATGTGGAGAGGTCCGTATGACGAGAAGCCAAATACATAGCCACCTGCCTGGCATTGACCACAGGAGCCTTGCGTGATGCTGAGCGGATGTCAGCTTCATCTATATCGAAATAGCTGGCAGTACAGTTTAAGATATCAGACACTGTGAGGCTCTTCTTCTTTGTGCGGCCCATATTGCGTTCAATAGTGCGGCGGGCCATCTCTATGTCAACATCGCTGTCCATCACAATACTCGTGGCCAAAAGGGAGTTCAGGATGCCCTCCAAATCACGCACGCTGGATTCCACATTCTCTGCAATATAATCCACGACTTCCTGCGGAATCTGCAGCCCATCCCGACGGATTTTGCTCAAGAGGATATCACGTCGCAAGGCTACGTCCGGGCGCTCCATCTCTGCTATCAGGCCCCACTTGAAGCGGGTAAGAAGCCTTTCTTCGAATCCTTCGAGCGCAACCGGCGGACGGTCACTTGCCAGAATAATCTGACATCCGTTCTGATGCAGATGATTGAATATATGGAAGAAGGCGAGTTGTGTTGCTTTTGTTGTAAACTCCTGGACGTCATCAATAATCAGCACCTGAATGGTCTGATAGAAATGTATGAAATCATTTATTGTATTTCGACGCACGCTGTCCGTGTATTGCACCTGAAAGAGGTGAGCACTTACATATAAGACTCTCTTGTTTGGAAAAGCCCGGTTGATTTCATTGCCTACAGCGCTAATGATATGAGTCTTCCCAACCCCACTCGGGCCATAAACAAACAGCGGATTAAAGGTGACACGCTCCGGGTTCTTCGCTATGGCACGCGCGACCGACACAGTCAGCTTGTTTGTCGCTCCCTCCACGAAGGAATCAAAGGTGTAGCTGGCCTTCAGTTGCGGGTCAAAGGGCTGCAGAAGTGTCGGGGCCTGATTGGCAGGAGCTGCTGAAGGATGTTTCTCCACAGCCGCCGGCGGTGCGATGGTTGTGGTCTGACTGTTGGCAGAGTCTGTAGTTACATTATAGCGCAGATTAACACTTTGCCCAAAGAAACGGTGTAAAGCACTGCGGATGAGCTCCACGAAATGCTCTTCAAGATACTCATAGAAGAAATGACTGGGCACACGCAACACCAATTCGTTTTCCTCCTCTTCGAAGGAAACGAACGTAACGGGACTGAACCATGTGGCATACTGCTGCTGGCTGACTACTCCTGCTATCATACGCAGACAGTCGTCCCATCGTTGTTGTGCAATTTCTTTGGTCACGGTAAATGTAAAATTCTTCTTTGGTAACTTGTAAGCAAATAGAGCCTTCGTGATAATGTGAATCTGTACCTGCAGGCTAATGCCATAGTTAAATCCACTAATCCGTTTTATTAGGCTGATGACATAAGGGCACGATTGCCGTAGGCCCAAATGCGTTGCAAAGGTACGTAGATTTTATGAAACCACCAAAAAATATCCGCTGGCAACAATTATTAAAAAACACACCTAAATAGCTCATTTTCCCGATGGTTAGGCGTATGCCATTGCTTTATTTATCCGCGCCCTGCTCAAACAAATTATTTCCCTGATTATTAACGAGATAGGCACATTGTAAACATTTCTAACCAACTGTTAAAACGGGCAATAAGGGCCGTGAAAACCGAATAGTTACGGCATTTAATCTACAGATAAATTTCGGGAGTGCGTTATTTAAAGTTATTTTAGTTAAGGCTATTTTTGGTCACTCATTTCTCGCGCGCCCGCACACGATATAAATATGTAATACCATTGTATTATACTCCAGTTTTACCGATTGGGTTGTGTTTTGCTTTCACCAACAAAATTGAGCCAACGACATATTTGTTTTTTACATCTGAAGACAGTGGTTTATAACTTAGCATATTCTTTTTCATGCCTCTATTCAAATATAAGGCGCTGTTTGCGTTCTGTTTATTGCCGATTGAAAAGGCATCCAAATCCTATGCTATGATATAAAAGGGGGCACTGCTGCCACTGAATCATTATAATAGGGTCAAAAGTACTTTAACACATAATCAAAAGTACTTTAACACATGATCGAAAGTTCTTCTGAACACATACATTTTTTCGCTCTATTCCATCTATTCGCAAGAAGAAAGAAGGCAAAAAGAAAGAATGCAAGAAGAAAGAATGTCTGCCGACCATCGACTAAAGACAACGACCGGCAGACTGAGGCTTCTGTGAGCAAACCTTGGTTTTTTTAATTCCTATGCCGTAGCCAAGGCTTGTCGTCTCCAACGCCAATATCCAATGATGGCGATAACGACGTAGAGCGCATACAGACTGCCCTTGAAGGGAATTTCCTTAAGGAAATACAGATAGCACGAGACTGCATCAACAGCAATCCACAGCAACCATTGCTCAACATATTTTCTGGCCAAGGCCCAAATGCCTACGACACTCATGGCTGTGGTAAAACTGTCAGCCACTGGAACGTTGCTGTTAGTAAATGTCACAAGCAACCACCAAATAGCGAACCACAAGATACCCAGAATAAGGATTGCCGGAAATATCAAGTGCGAAGGGAAGAAGGTGGGCGGAGCTGCTTTATCGTTCTTGGAAGCAGATTGGGGCGTCTGAGAGGATGGCCTCATCCACATCCAGAAGCCATAGACAGTCATACTCAAGTAATAGAACTCCATGCCACAATCAGCATACAGACCCTTTTGATAGTAGAGTATGATACCGAGTATCTGCATAAAGAAGCCCACAACCCACATCCAAATGCTTACGCGCACCTCCAGGAAGATGTAGATAAGGCCAAGAATGGCTGTTATTAAATCCAGATAATTCACGTATGTATTGAGATGGATTTACGGGTATTATAACTGCTGCGAGCGATGCTATACAGTCAGAAATTAACTGAGATATGAGCTAAGAAGTTGAAAGGAGCCGATGGAGCGAAGCCCACAGCCTCGGAATCACGCAGGCCCCAGGTATTAAGAGCAAACACGGAGCCATCGGCAGCCTGCTGAAATTGCGGGGCTGCCCAACCGTTGTTGTCAAATTTGGTATTGAAGATATTATAGAGAGTTATGCCTACGGTGATGTCCTTAAGACATTTAGCACCGCCCGGACGGAAGGTGTATGCGAGGTCGACATCTGTGGTGAAGTGGGCTCCGAGCATCAGCGTTTCTGTAGTCTTTACATCATCGCCCATCGACCAATCGCTCCAGCAGGTCATGTTCTTTACTCCATAGTTAGTAAGATATTGTTCTCCCACGTATTGGCTATGGATACTGGCGCGGGCGCCTTTGTAGTTGAATGTGAAAATATTATTCAGCATAAAACTGGGTGAATATGAAAGCGGGGTCTCTCCGATGTTGATTTTTGTGGTGTAATCATCGAGTGTGACAACCATATCCTTAGCGCGATTCTTACTTAGAGTTGCGTTTACATCCCAACGGAACCAGTCTGCCGGTTGCCATGCGGCTTCCAACTCAATTCCCATTCTGTAGCTCTTGGGTATATTTTTCGTTATGGCAACGCCCTCGTCATCCAGTTCGCCTGTGAGAACAAACTGATCTTTGTAATGCATGTGATATAGGTTTAGCCCTGCTGTGAAATGCTGGCTCTGGAATTTGTACCCGAGCTCTATGTCACCAAGACGCTCTGCCTTGACTTCTTCTCCATAATGCTCCTGAAAGTGGTCGCGTGTAGGCTCACGATGGGCTATTGAATAGGAGGCAAACAGGCGGTGATTCCGTAGGAATTCGTAGTTTACGCCAACCTTTGGGTTAAGGAAGTTGAAGTTCTTATTGATGTCCAAGGGTAATTGCTGCCCGTTAGCCCATTCGTCATGCATGCCGGTTAAAACATAACTGATGTGGCGGAATTGGACATCTCCAAATAAAGACAGACCACGGGTTACCTCCCATGTTGCCTTGGCATATATATTAGCATCAGTCTTGTGAGAAGAATTTTTATAATATGTGTGGTTTGGCGTAAGGCCCGGCAAGGGGAGAGTTACACTCTCAGCTCCCTTGTAATAAGGTGACCCTACCCAAAGCACTGACCCTTCATGTTTAGAGTTAAAGCGGTTCAGAGCGCCACCGAGATTCAGCTCAAGCCCTTTGAAGTTTTTATAGTTAGCAGAAGCCACGACACCGAAGAAATCCTTGCGTCCTCCCTTTCGCTGCACGAGGTCGCCACGCATGGATGTGTCGTCGGTGAGCAGCCATTGGTAAAGTTTCTTGCCGGTCTTCATTTGGTCATAGTCATAACCGTCGTGAGTATAGTGGAGCGCCAGATTGGTAGTCCATTTATTACCTATATACTGATTCCAATGCAGTTGATAATGCTGCTGGTGATAGTTGTCGAACTGGTCTTCATAAAAACGCATGTTCCCGTCTTTGTCATAATATAGACCGCAAGAATTATATGTGCGCCCGTAAAGACTTTGCTCATATTTTGATGTATAATTCCATGCCATATAAGTGCGTTCTGTGCCGTTGAAGGTGATAAACTTCACACTGGAATAGTCGCCGAACCACCCTGCCTGAAGGAAATAGGAGTTCAGGGCGGAAGAGGCGCGGTCGATATATCCGTCCGAGCCGATATTTGAGAGGCGACCTTGGATTCCGAAGTGGTCTCCGATAAGCCCGGTGCCAAAACGCACAGTCTCCTTGTGTGTGCCATAGGAACCGCCGGAGGCGTCAATCCCCACAAAAGGCTTGACTGCGATTCGCTCGGTAAGCATGTTCACCGTTGCGCCGAATGCGCCGGCTCCGTTGGTGCTTGTTCCTACGCCGCGCTGTATCTGTACAGACTGGACGCTGCTGGCGAAATCGCCCATGTTAGAGAAATAGACCAACGAACTCTCGCCGTCGTTGATGGGAATTCCATTGGCCGTGATGTTGATACGTGATGGATCTGTACCTCTCACGCGGAAAGAAGTGTATCCGATTCCGGCGCCGGCATCAGTCGTTGTGGTGACACTTGGAGTGAGGGAGAGCAGGAAAGGGATGTCGCGGCCGTGGTTTACAGACTTGATATCCTCACTCGAGAGTTCGGCCACTGCCATAGGTGTCCTGTTGCCTGCGCGTGTGGATGTTACCTGAACCTCCTGAAGGTCGGTGATCAGAGAGTCGGGAGAGGCGGTCTCAGATACTTCCGTCTGAGTGGGAGAAGCAGCCGTAGCTGCAAAAAAATTGCACGGGAAGATGGCAACCAGCAGCGCTGTCGCCAAAATTTTCTTTTTCATGTTAAAATATTAATGTGTAAGTCATCTTTTGTTCCTACGGCAGAATTACCTGCTTCAGGTTCGAGGGTATATTCTCAGCTGACCGACATTGGCCTGCACCCCTAAAAGGATGGCGCAAAATTACAGTTTTTTTGGCGAACCGCCAAATAAAAAAGTGGAAAGGTTTACGAAGAAGACGTTTTCGCTGAATAAATCAGGTGTTTAGTTGAAATATTTTGGTCCATTAGCTATATTTACATACCTTTGCGCTGTGAAAAACCAAAATAATATTCACTAACATTTATTTTAATTTTAATAATGAGGAAAAGAATCTTAATTCTAAGCATGATGGCTGCGATGAGCGGCCAGCTGTTGGCAGAAGAATACAGCTATATGCAGTTCACGCTGGCCGACGGGACAACCAAATATATCGCAGCCAGCGGACTTAGCTTCAGTTTTGCCGATGGCAATATGACCGCGACCAACGGCAGTTCAACGCTTACCATCGCGTTAACAGACCTTGCGAGCATGGCATTCTCCAACGAGGCGCCCACAGGAATCGAATCTGCAGAGACCGAAGTGACTGCAGATGCTGAAATCTTCGACCTTAAAGGCCGCAAAGTGGCTCAAGGCAGCAAACTGCCACAAGGCATTTATATCGTAAAGACAAAAGACAAGACTTTTAAGAAAGTAGTTAAGTAAAGAAACATGAAAAAGACATTTTCTATAATAGCAGTCCTTCTGCTGGCTATCGCCACACAAGCCCAGACTCTGAACGTCCGCGTTGGCAATACCACTTACCTGTTCCCGGCTGCTCAAACTGGAGACATGACATATTCAGCGGGAACGACCCTGACCATAATGGGTAAGACATTCACGCTGAGCGACATCGATGAGATGAATGTGGACAACACAGAAGTGACCGACAACACCGTGAGCATCAGCTATGACGGAGACGAGGCCGAGGTGAAAGTGGCTGGCAACGTGGCTCAATACGTGGTCCCCACCCTAAGCGGAGCTCATGTGACTATAGACCAAACAAACACAGATGCTGTGGACGGTGACGAGATCACCTATGTCCTTTCCGGCTCTACAACCGACGGAGGTTTCACTCTGACAGGTTCTTACAAATGCACAATATCATTGGCCGGGGTGACGCTGACCAACCCGAGCGGAGCTGCCATCTATATCGCCAACGGGAAGCGCATACAAATCAGTGCCAAGAAAGGCACAGAGAACACTCTTACCGACTGCGCCAGCGGCGAACAGAAGGCCTGTCTTTATAGTAAAGGACAGCTGCAGTTGCAAGGCAACGGTGTTTTAAATGTTGCAGGTCTTACTGATCATGCCATCAAGAGCGGCGACTATATTGAAGTGAAGAATCTCACGCTGAATATCACCAAGGCCGTGGGCGACGGCATCTCATGCAACCAATATTTCCTGATGGAGAGTGGCAACGTGAGCATCAGCGGAGTGGGCGATGACGGAATCCAGAGTGATTTGGACGGAACGACTTCGACCGGCGAGACCACAGACCACGAGGACGAAGACAGCGGTAACATATACATCGAGGGTGGCACACTGACAGTCAGCACCAGCGCTGCCGGCTCAAAGAGCATCAAAGCTACAGGCACGCTCTTCATCAATGAGAATAGCAGCACGACTGTGGTTACAGTCACCAACTCCGGCGGCGTAGATGCTTCTGACAGCAGCGATTTGTCCGGAAGCGCTTGCCTTAAGAGCGACACTGCCATAGAAATAGCTGGGGGCACCTTGACACTCACCAATAGCGGACAAGGCGGACGCGCCATCAACACCGACGGCACAATCACCATCAGCGGCGGAACAATAGACGCTCAGGCACAAGGATCCAACTATGGGTCTTCCAGCGGTGGCGGCGGCAGAAACCCATGGGGCGGCGGCGACTCATCCAGTTCGAGCCATAAATACGCCAAGGGCGTGAAAGCCGACGGAAACATCACCATCAGCGGCGGAACAATAAACGTTGTGTCAAAGAACCATGAAGGTCTGGAATCCAAGGGCACAATCACCATCAACGGCGGAAAGCTCTATGTCCAAGGCTCCGACGATGCAATCAACTCTGCAGGCGACTTTACCATCAATGACGGCTACGTATGTGGCTACAGCACTGGTAACGACGGCCTCGACGCCAACGGAAACTTCTACATAAAGGGCGGAGTTGTATATGCAATCGGCACTTCATCACCCGAACTTGCGATAGATGCCAACACCGAAGGTGGCAAACAGCTCTATCTCACAGGCGGAACCCTGTTCGCCATCGGCGGCCTCGAGAGCGGAGCAAGCCTGACACAGACATGCTACCAGTCTTCATCATGGAGCAAGAGCAGCTGGTATTCAATGACTGTTGGGAGCAACACCTATGCATTCAAGACCCCATCAAGCGGCGGAACACCGCTGGTTGTCAGCGGCGCTTCGAAACCTACTTTGAAGTCAGGTGTAAGCGTCAGCGGCGGCACGAGCATATTCAACGGCATGGGCATGATCAGCCCGACTGTTAGCGGCGGCTCGAACGTGTCACTCTCCTCCTACTCAGGCGGAAACAGCGGCGGCGGCGGTGGCAGATGGTAAAAGCCATAATTGCCAAGAGAAATGAAACAGTTGGAAAATTTGGTATATTTTGCAGTGTGGGGTGTGATATTCGCATCCCCACTGCTTAATATTTACATACGCAGCATAAGCGGAGCAGATAGCGAGCCCAACTGGGTGTATGCTATAATAACATGGCAAAGACTTATTCTTTTCTTAGCTCTGTTTCTCATACACAACTTCATCCTCGCCCCACTGATTACTCACAAGCACAAGCGGTGGCTTTATTTTGCTTTTGTCAGTATTATTGTGGTTGCATTCTCTGTGTATCAATGCAACAGCAAACCGACATTACCCAGAAATAACAGAGATTCCAACCCCGAAGAGACCAGGGACAGGACTAATAGACAACAACGGACCGACGGCATAGGAGAGCCGGAAAGACCCGATGATTTAGGAGGTAAACCAGAATACTTCGATAGGCCCAAGCCCCCGAAGGAGATGGGAGAAAGGCCTGAGGACATAGATATGCCCATGTCCCCGAAGGAGATGGGAGAAAGGCCTGAGGACATGGGTGAGCCGGGAAGACCTAAGTTCAGGGGCGAAAGGCCGATGGACCATTCGGAATGGCTGCCCCACGTATCCCCGCCGCCGATAATTGGTGAGAGGGATATTGTTGCCATCGTAATTCTAATCCTCATGTTTGCAGCCAATCTTGGTTTAAAAGGCTATTTCCGCAGCCGATATGACCGCAAACGTCTGGCAGAACTTGAAAAGAATAATCTTGAGCAGCAGTTGGAATACCTGCGCTATCAGATTAATCCCCACTTCTTCATGAACACGTTGAATAACATTCATGCTCTTGTGGATATCGACCCGGCAAAAGCTCAGGAAACAATAGTCGAGCTCTCGAAAATGATGCGTTTTGTCCTGTATGAGAGCGATAAGAACGGAGTGGCTCTCAGCCGTGAGCTGGAATTTATACGCACTTATATAAGGCTGATGAGTCTGCGCTACACAGACAAAGTGATGATTACGACCGACTTCCCCGAAGAAGTGCCAAACAAATTCATTCCGCCGTTGATGCTTATCCCATTTGTGGAGAATGCATTCAAACATGGCGTCAGTTATAGACAAGACTCGTTTATCGGGGTTACTGTAACCATAGAAAACAACAATCTGCACTTCACCTGCGCTAACTCAAAGGTGGATCACAATGGCACAAGCGCCGCGGGCACCCCGAAACAGGGAGGCGTAGGTCTCGCCAATGTTCGCAAACGCTTGAAATTAATCTACGGGAACAGCTACTCCCTTGACATTCAAGACGGCGATAATATATATAGTGTGGCTCTTACCATAGGCCTACTGCCCAACCCTTCGACCACAGAAAATAAAAGTTGAACATTATGAACATTCGTTGCATTGCCATCGACGATGAGCCCCTGGCTCTCGGACAGCTCGTGGCTTATATAGAGAAAGTACCCTTCCTTGAACTTGCAGCCCAGTGCCAAAGCGCTCTGGAAGCACGTCAGTTTCTGGAACATGACACCGCAGATGCTATCTTCTGTGACATCAATATGCCCGACCTGAATGGCATGGATTTCGTAAAGTCACTTGCTGCCCCGCCCCTCATTGTCTTTACCACAGCCTACTCGGAATATGCCGTCGAGGGATTCCGCGTAAACGCCGTGGACTATCTTCTCAAGCCCTTTGGCATGCAGGAGTTCCTCAGAGCTGCCAACAGGCTGAGGGAGAGGCTCAGCAAAGACAAGGAGGCCAGTCAGCCGGTAGCCGAAGCCTCACAGCCTTCTGCAAACAGCCAGGAAACCACAGTAGCTGCAGACACAGATTCTCTTTTCCTCAAGGCAGACTACCGGATTGTGAAAGTTCGCATTTCGGATATTCGGTATATAGAGTCAATGAGCGAATATCTGAAGGTTTGGATTGAGGGGGAGGCAAAGCCGATTATTACTCTGCTGTCTATGAAAAAAATGGAGGAACGACTACCCGGCAGTTTTATGCGGGTGCATCGTTCCTACATTATAAATCTCACCAAAATTCAAGAGGTGAACAAGAATCGGGTCAGTCTGGATGTCAACACCTCCATCCCTATAGGAGACTTTTATAAAGAAGCATTCCAGGCTTATTTAGACAAGCGGTTCCTTGGTAAATAATCATTCCTACTTGACAACTACTTTGCGTCCACCCACTACGTAGATGCCCTTGTTTGTTTTGCTTACCGGGCGTCCCGTGAGGTCATATATGGCATCGCGCCGGTCTTCGGCGTAAATGCCTCTTACGGCGTCGGGATTGGTCACGGTAAGAGTTCCGCTCACATATTCGAAGGTGTAGTTCTGGGCTTCAGCGCCATAAACTCTGATTTCATATTCTCCGGCGGGGCTGTCTTTAGTAGCATCACACTCTATGACCGGCTGAGCCGTTAGCACGCTGGCATCCTCGCGATTTCTGAACGGACGAATAGTAAGTTCAAACTCCGGGTTCTCCTCGCCGACCACTCTGGTGTAGCTGTTAGCTGTTATGGTCAGCACAGACGGTATAATGTTCAGAACACCTGGAGTCAGCACTACGCCCTCGGTCGCAATGCTGCCAATCTCAATAGATATAGGATAGGCACCTACCGGTGAGGCATTCACGGCCTCAGTAGTCATAACTGGCGCTCCGCTAATGGGTGCTCCGTCAACGTGGAAAGTGAATGACGGGTTCGTCCGTCCGTAGAAGCGGCTTATCGAGTCCGGCGTAACCACAGGCTGTCCGGTGTAGGCCGATATGCGGCTCTTCTCCCACGTGGGTGCTGCCATATATGCCTCCACCAGCGATGCGGGCACGAAATAAGTGTGGTGATCAGCGCCTTCAGTCTCGCTCTCCATAACAGCGTCTGTATTTTGCACAACAATATATTTCAATACTGACGTAGAGGGGAAGACATCCTTTCCTATGGTCTTTACCCCTGCCGGAATCCACAGAGTCTGCATTGCGCTGGCATTGCGGAAAGCCTCATCGGGAATCGCAGTGATTGACGTGAAGAAGCGTAGCTCCTCGAAAGAAGAGACACCTGTGGCAGAGCGGAATGCCGTGCTTATGTCAGTTACAGCGGCCGCTTCCTCACGGCTCAGTTCGCCGTCTTCATTCTCATCCCAATTATTGACACAAATTGCCTTAATACGTTCGTCGGCAAACTCTATATAGTGGAGTTTCGTGCGGAGCGCATCTATAGCAGCCCGGATATCATCGTCGGCAGAGGCCGGATTGTCATATACAGCCTGTTCGGCGCTTACGTCTATTGCCTGACCGGCAGCCAGGGCAAGCAACGAGCGGAGCTCAGACATATTGGCACGCTGACGCTCTACTTCCTCTACATCGCTGAGGCGGATGAAGGCCCACTGGCAGTTGGAGGGATTTACAGAATACGGGACATCATAATAAATGCCACTTGTCACATTTGTATAATTTGTGGCATGATTATATTGAGTTCCAAGGAACAGCGTGTCAACATGTTCACTGTCTGTAGATGGGACCTGAAGAGTGTAAATATGACGGATGGAATCTGTCTCCACGAGCTGCCAATAGGCTTTGGCCGACAAAGAACCGTCAGCGAAGCATGCCTTGACCCCCTTGCCTACCTCGGCGTCCCCAGATGTGCGGAAGAGGATGTTCTTTCCGGAGGCGAGAGAAGAGGATTCAAGATAATACAGTCCTTCGTTCATTGATTTGGTGCGTTTCAGCTGATAGAGAAGACCTGTATTGGCCACCACAGCCTGTGTGCCATAAGCCTCACCCCTGCTCATAAAGCTCCGTGTGCCCAGATTATAGACATAGACCGTCTCATTCTCTGCCATCTGCGAGAAGCCGGCATCCGGGATTACGCGCATCTCACGGATCTCTCCGAAGTCTTTCCACACATCAGCATTGGCATAAAGACTGCTGCTGCCCTGAGGAACATACAATACGACCTGGCTCAGGTCAACGCCGTTGAAAGCTGTGGCACTTACATCTATGCCAGCCGGGTCAGCGACAGACAGACGCACTTCCTGCAAAGCTGTGCATCCGCTGAAAGCACTCTCAGCAATAAAATTCAGTTTTGTGCCTATCTCCACTCTGGTGAGTGAAGAGCAGCCCAGGAAGGCCCGCCTGTGGATGCCTTCGATGTTGTTTGGCATGAGCACGCGCTTCAGATTGGAGCAGCCGAGGAAAGAGTCGTAGAATATAGCGTTGGCATTCTTGAAATACAGCATCTCGTCAAACTCCGTGATGCTTTTGTTGTTCTTGAAGCCGCAGTCACTATAGAAATACTCTGCTGTAAGAGCCTCTTCAGGACTTAGCTCACCATCCTGATTTATATCCCACACACTAAGACAGGCTTCTCTTACTGCTTCGTTGGCAAACACAATAAAGCCGAGGCGCTTACGCAGCGAACGCTGAGCCTTCTCCAAAGTGGCAATGTCGCTGCTCATGTCGTCATACACAGCCTGCTCGCGGGTGTAACTGACATGTTTCATTCGGGCCAGTTCTATAAGCTCGCCCAAAGACTTGGCTGCCTGATAAAGCGAATCCTCATGGGCATCGTAAGGGACGAAACGCCAGAGACAATTCAGAGGCAA
Source organism: Bacteroidaceae bacterium (assembly GCA_024699495.1). Lineage (GTDB taxonomy): Bacteria > Bacteroidota > Bacteroidia > Bacteroidales > Bacteroidaceae > Physcousia. The sequence continues at coordinate 56,064 of JAILPK010000050.1, forward strand.
TTCTGTCATGCTTACATCGGGATACGCGCCATAAGTCGGGCAAGCCTCATTGCTGGCATGATCTGGATTTATGCCAAGAGCTTTATTCACGTTGTAGCCGGTGGCTGTTTTGGGCGTCTGGATGATGTAGTCGAGGCCCTCCTTCAGAGTCACAGACCAATAGGCGCTGACGCCATTTGATGTCGTCCCGTCAACAAAGCAGGCCCACGTGCCGCTGCCTACCTTTGAATCTCCATTTGTGCGGAAAGTAAGATGGCCGTCCTTCCCCGTATCATCGGAATATAATTGATAGGTTCCTGAGGGCATGGCAGCAGTGCGTTGCAGTTTGAATTTCATCGGTGTGCCTTCGTCCGTGCCCACAGCTTGTGTTCCCCACGCCTCGCCTTTACTCATAAAACGGCCAGTGCCTACATTATATAAATAGAATGGGGTATTGACTGCCATTTCGGCAAAACGCGCTCCGGAGAAGTTGCGCTCGCCTTTGACGCAGCCGAAGGCGCTCCATGGAGCTGTTGTTGAGTAGTAACCGGCGGTTCCCTGCGGGCAGATGAGAGTAGCTGCAGAGAGGTCTAAATCTCCGAACACAGAGGGAGAGAGTGTGATCAGTTCGGGAGTGAGGCTCTTTGCCTCAAGCATATTCAGACTGACACATCCGGCAAAAGCCGAATCGCCTACGTTTGTTATTGAGAGTGGTAATGATATCTCCGTGAGCGCTGCACAACCATAAAACGCACGTGCTCCTATCGCAGAAATCCTTTTGGGCAGAGCCACGTCAGCCAGCTTTACACAACCGCTGAAGGCGCCCTCGCCGATGCTTTGGATATTGCCCGGCAGACTGATACTGGCGAGTCTCGTGCAACCGCTGAAGGCGGCTTTGCCAATATCTTTCAGATTCTTTGGCAGCGTGATGGAAGTGAGGGTGGAACAGCCGTAGAAAGAGCTGTCAGAAACCGACTCCAGCCCGGTGAAGTAATAGAGTTCTGGAAATACAGAGATTCGCTGCCCGCGGAAGGCGCTCCCCAAATCCGTTACGGCAGCGGCTTCGGCATAGGTCAGCACGCCGTCGCCGTCGGAGTCAAACGCACTGATGCAAGCCCGCTGTGCATTCCTGTTTTCGAATGCCATGGCACGGGTCCCGTTGGCGGGAGGCTGCGAACCGATCACGGCCTCCGGATAATTGCTGTAACCGCCGCTGGAGCCGCCTATTCCCTGAGAACTTGGGTTGAGGGTGGTAAGCAGGAACCAACCGTCGCTGGCACCTCCCCATCCCCAGTTGATGCGGTAACAGTGGTTCCCGTCATAACCGTGGCACACGAAGGCGTGTCCCGCTTCATCGTTGGAACCGGATAGGTAGAAGGGGCGGCCCTCTGCAAGTTCGTTGTATAGGAGTGCGTCCCATGCGTCGGCAGAATAATCACTGCCGCTTACATACCGGGTCTTCTCATCGTAACCGAAATAATTGCGCATAGCGTCGGCCACGCGGTACGACTGCGCACCCGAGCTGTTGTTTGTGTAGTCCATCTCTACGCTGACTCCGCAATAATGCATCAGCTGGGCCACGGCAGTTCGCTGTATGCCGGTGGCCGAACTAGTATAGACATCCAGCATGTTATCCCAGTCGATCGGCGAGTGGGCAGGAATGCCCTCTACATGCAGATGGCTGTTCTGATAGGCTGTATATCCGTCGTAGGCAGGAATTGCAGCCTGAGTCTCTGTCACAGAAATCTTACGCCAATAATAGAGCACCTGTGCCATCGCGGTGGCTACACATCCGGTGACAGAACGCCCCTGATTGAAGTACAGCGGGCACTCGTCATTATAAGGGCTGCCCTGGTTCCACTGAGATGTAATCATCGGGGCTATGGCATCGTGCACGGGGGCATAGCGGGGATTCGCGGGCATCGTCTCCGGATGTTCGCGCATCTGCGTCAATTCCTGCTCATAGTGGGAGAGCCAGGAGCGCATATTGTCGGGAATAGCCTCATAATCGAACTCTCCCTCATCGGTATATCCAAGAACGGGCAGTGTGAGGTCATCACCGGAGACAATGACATATCCCTGATTGACACCCCGATTGAACACATAATACAACTCATTCTCTACCGCTGCCGCCGCACGGAGCCGTGGAGACAGCTTGGCCCGGCGTGTCACAGGTGCCAACTGGCGGCTGCCGGGCACATCCTTAAGAAATTCTGCTGCCCTCTCTTTCGCCTGCTGGCGTGTGATTGGAGCCGCTTCCGCCGCTGTGACAACAGACAAAAGTAACAACAGGGCTGACATTCTCGTCAGAGATAATAGATGATTCATGTCTTTTATTTCGTTATTTTGTTAAGCTTGATGATATGCAGGCACTCAATACGCCAAAACACCTTTCCGCCGCAAAAGTAATCTTTTTATACTAAACACACGCACGTTTAGCCAAAAAATAATTCTTTTTCTTTCTTCAGTTAAATATATCTGCGTATATTTGCAGCAAAATTTAAACCAACAGACATATAAAAAACACCAATGAACCGCGAACAAGACAAACTGAAGTCGCTCGGCAACAAAACTCAATATCCCTCTGATTATGCTCCGGATTTGCTGGAGACTTTTGAAAACAGACATCCCGACAATGACTATTGGGTAAGATTCAACTGCCCGGAATTCACTTCCCTCTGCCCTATCACCGGGCAGCCCGATTTTGCTGAAATACGAATCAACTATCTGCCCGGCAAGATGATGGTGGAGTCCAAGAGCCTCAAGCTGTATCTTTTCAGTTTCCGTAACCACGGCGACTTTCATGAGGATTGCGTAAATACAATTATGAAAGACCTCATAAAACTGATGCAACCCAAATATATCGAAGTTACGGGCCTCTTCACGCCGCGTGGAGGTATTAGCATTTTTCCCTATGCCAACTACGGACAGCCAGGCACAAAATACGAAGAGATGGCCCGCTATCGTCTTCTTCACCACGACCTCTGATTACCATTTATTTCTCACATATACATTAATATTAATATAAAGATGAAAAGACAAGTAATTACGCTGCTGCTCTTCTTCGCAGCATCTTATATCTATGCCCAGAAGTATGAAATAGAGTTCCATGCTCCCGGCATAGGAGCCAACCTGCAATGGGTTAATCTCGTGAATATAGAGAGCGGAGCCCTTATCGACTCCTTCCAGGTAAGCCACGAGCGCGCTATGATTGAAGGGAACACACCCGAACTGCCCAAACTGGTCAGCATCATCCAGAAGGGGTCCAACCGCGCTATAGCAACTCTGATTCTCGACTCAACTCCGACAAAAGTGACCTTCGACCACACTAAAGCCGGGAGCGGCATTAACGCAGGCGTAACTCTTAGGGGCTCGGCCGGCAACAACGCCGTTGACTCTCTGTCAAAACTGTTCTGCAATCACATCGGGAAGATTCAGGAGGCTTATGCCGCAGTGCGGGCCAGCGCAGAGCAGAATGGCGGCAGACCCAGCCCCGACGCGATGCAGAAATACCAGACTTATATGGACTCCCGTCTGACTGCCATGCGGGGTGAGATGCAGAACGCTCTGACAGAAAACCGCCAAAACCAGGTGTCACTCTTCATCTTGACAGAGACAGCAGAACTCCTCGACAACGGCTATGTGGCTACATTCATGAAAGACTACCCCTTCGCATCGGCTGCCTGTCTGAAGCCGTTGGTGAGCAAAATAAAGTCGGAACAGCTCAGAGCTCCCGGAGCCTCACTGATTGATTTCGCCCTGCCCGATGAGAGCGGCACAGAACATCAGTTGTCCGAATATATCGGCAAAGGGCGCTATGTGCTGCTGGATTTTTGGGCTTCCTGGTGCGGCCCTTGCCGTCAGGAGATGCCAAACGTGAAAGCGGCATACGAGCGCTTCCATGACAAGGGGTTTGATATCGTCTCACTCTCGTTCGACAGCAACCGTGAGGCATGGCTGAAAGGCATCAGCGACCTGCAGATGAATTGGACTCACCTGTCTGACCTGAAGGGATGGCAGTCTCTGGCTGCAAAAAAATATCAGATCCGGGCAATTCCCTGCACAATCCTCTTCGGCCCCGACGGCAAAGTTATTGCTTCTGACCTGAGAGGCGAGGCCCTGGCTCAGAAACTGGGTTCTCTGATAAAATAAGTCCTCATCGGCAAAAAAGCGGGGGAGCAGTATGCCTTCATTCAAGATCAACGTCCTCGGTTGCGGTTCGGCTCTGCCTACAAGCCACCATCTGCCCAGCGCGCAGATAGTGGAAGTGAGGGGCAAGCTGATTCTGCTGGATTGCGGCGAAGGGGTCCAGCTGCAACTGAGAAACCGTCATCTCAATCTGATGCGCATCAGTCATATCTTCATAACCCACGCCCATGGCGACCACTGTTTCGGACTGCCCGGTCTCCTGTCAACCTTCTCCCTACTGGGCCGAAAGACACCCCTCCACATCTTTGCCCCTGCCACCCTGCAACCGTTTTTCGACTGCATATTCCGCGATTTCTGCTACGGCATTCAATACGAGGTCACATTCACCCCGCTGGACAGCGAACAGAGGCAGAGCATCTTCGAATGCCAGTCCTTCCGCGTGACATCTCTTCCATTGCGCCACCGCGTGCCCTGCTGCGGATATCTTATTGAAGAACAGCCCTCTCTGCCTCATATCATTCCGGAGATGATTGCCGCATACGATATTCCCCACTGGGCCATCAGCAACATAAAAGCCGGAGCCGACTGGACAAGTGCCGACGGCAGCGTAATAGCCCATGAGCAGCTGACACGCCCCGCAGACCCTCCATGCCGCTACGCATATTGCACAGACACGCTACCCAATCCCGAACTGCCAGCATGGATAGAGGGAGTTGATATGCTGTATCACGAAGCTACGTATGCTGATGCCGACATGTCAAAAGCCGTTTTGGTGGGCCACTCCACAGCCAGACAGGCTGCGGCTATAGCCCGCGACGCCAATGCGGGGCGACTGCTTATCGGCCACTTCTCCGCACGCTACAGCGACGAAAGCATCCTGCTCCGCGAAGCACAAGAGATATTCCCAGCCACCGACCTCGCCTTCGAAGGACAGGAAGTGGCGCTGCGAGTCTAACCAAGATTTTTCACATAAGCGATGAAGGATACAGAATTGGCTCTTCGCCTCAGAGACCCTGAACAGCGCACCAGCGCATTCACAGAACTTGTCGAAGCATACAAAGAGCCGCTTTATTGGCAGATACGTCGCATGGTCCTCGCACACGACGACGCCGATGATGTGCTGCAAAACACATTCCTGAAGGCATGGACCGGGATAGACAACTTCCGCGGAGAGGCAAAACTCTCCACTTGGCTCTTCCGCATCGCCTATAATGAAACCCTGAATTTCCTGGAGCGGCGGCGGCAGACAACCAGTCTTGACGACGAGAATGCCTCCGCCATTGCCTCTTCCTTGCAAAGCGGCCCCTATTTTGATGGCGACGAGACAGAGATTCAGCTTCAGGAGGCCATCGCATCCTTGCCTGAAAGGCAGCGTCTCGTATTCACCTTGAAATACTACGAGGAATTAAAATACGAAGATATCAGTGAACGCTTGGGCACCAGCGTGGGTGCTCTAAAAGCGTCATACCACCATGCAGTGAAAAAGATTTCTTCCTGGTTTCACGATCTTGAATAAACCTTTTAGCATAATCGGTGTCATAAATACAAACGAAAGAATATAGCTATGAAACGATTTAACCCTGATCAGCACAAAAACAGCCGACCATTCCGCACCCCCGACGGATACTTCGACGACTTCACAAGTCGGATGATGGCACGCATCGCCACCGAAGGACAAGCCAGGGCGGAAGAGCATACCGGCGGACAAATCTGTGCAAGCGAGCACAACGGCCATATCCGTCCGCTATTCGGCAACGCCCGCAGATTCACACGCTACGCCGTAGCTGCGACTCTGGCGGGCCTCGTATTCGGGACCGGCGCATATCTCCTCTCGCGCCAAACCCAGGATGTAGATGCCATCCTCACAGCTGCGCAAGAGGAGAATATCGATGAGAAATACATCAATGACGCACTGGACTACGAGATGGTCAACAACCAGGAGATAGCCTACTATCTCACCGAAGCATATTAGTAAACTATTTGACGAGTTGACAAGTTAACGAGTTGATGGCTTCGCAGTTGACAAGTTAACGAGTAAACAAGTTGATAGCTTCGCTGCCATGGCCGCAATAACCATTAAACATTAACCGCCGCCCCTGGCCAGAAGCCCCAGTGGCCCCTTTAGACCCATAGTCCCATCGCGCAACCCAAACTGTAAGCGGTAAGCAGTAAGCGTCGCATCGCGGCTCTCGCTCCGCGGTTTCATCGCGGCCCCCGGCCGCCCAAACTTAAAAACTTAAAAACTAAAAACTCACTCCCTCAGAGCTATCCACTCCCCTCGCCCTTCGTAGAGGGGTTGGGGGTGAGGCCATTAAAAAACTTATCATGAAGAGATTCTTTTTATTTTCCCTGATCACACTTTCTGCAATAGTCCTGAATGCACAGGATCAGAAAAGTCCTAGGTTTGACCCGCAGGTCTTCCGCCAGCACATGGAACGAACCCTGACAAAAGAAGCCGGCCTCACCCCCGACGAAGCTGCTGCCGTATTCCCCATCTACAATGAGATGCGGGAGAAGCAGCGTAACCTCGGCGAGCAGATCCGCACCATCAAATGCCAGACACACGCCGATGAGAAGGAGGCTTACAAAGCAGTAATCAAAATCAAACAGCTGCAGACCGACATGGCAGAGACCGAAGAGTCTTACTATAAGAAGATGTGCAAGACCATTCCTGCAAGTAAAGTGATGAAGATGATGTTGGCCGAAGACAACCTACACAGGCGCATGATACAGTGGCCTCGCAAGAGCCAAGTCAAACAAAAAGACCAGAAGTGGTGGCGTAAATGAAGTAAAAATGCAAAAAAAATGCCTCATGCGCTACAGCGTATTCTCTTTTTTCGTACTTTTGACCCGATTTAAGACCGCAGAGTAGCATGAAAGCAACCCATCAGACTATCCAGCAGATACAACGAGCTCTACACAAAGTCGCTGACAAATTCCCCCAAAGCGCCGAACCAGTCCTTACCGACATACATCTTCAGGCCAAACCTGGCAGCGGCGAACTGATTGCATACAACGACGACATGGAAGAACTGACCCGTGTCGTCATTGAGGAGTGGATTGATGTATCCGATGACAACTTCTACGAGGAGATTGTTCCCGTTATTAAGCAATGCATCAAAAACCTCTCGGACGAGCTGGAGCAGATGGCTATCCTTCACCCCTTCTCCTTCGTTCTTATCGATGAGGACGCCGAGACAATCACAGACATATACCTGTTTGATGATAACGAACTCATCTTTGACACAGAGCTCCTGAAGGGACTGGACAAGGAGCTGGATGAATTTCTCAACCGCCTCATGGCCGACTGAAATCCTCTGTCCCATCAGTCAGATCATCGCTGCCCCCATTAGCTGTTAGCCGTTAGCCCAACCTCAGACTTCAGACTTAGGCCCACGGCCGCTAGCTACTCTCAACTATCAACTAGAGCCTATGGCTCTTAGCCTTAGACCTTTGACGCGGCCCTCGGCCGCTACTCACTACTCACTCAATGGCTGCTCACTCAAGTGCTATTCTTAGCCCTTAAACCGCGGCCCCCGGCCGCATTACCTCAGATATAAATAGAAATGGGAACCAAAGCAACTCCGGTTCCCATTTCTATTTATATCATATCTTACTTACTGAACAACCCTATCTTACCGAGACCTTACGCGCGGTATTCCCCACGCGGAGTATATAGCAGCCCTTGGCCAGATTCAGATTTATCGTCTTGTCCTCGCTGTCTATCTTCACCACTGCGACACGCACGCCAGCCAGATTATATACTTCCAGCATCTGACCCTCTGCGTTTGCCACACGCACCTGAGCGCCGTTGACGACAATGGAAACAGGAGACACCTCCGACTCCATCTCATCCCTCTCAACGCCATTAAAACCCGAGGCATGCACAGACGCCGCTACGCAGGATGCAAACAGCAAAAATATGAATATCGGTTTTCTCATTATCAACCTTTATATACCTTTCTGCCGGCAAAAATAGGGCTTTATTTCTTTACCGCCAAACTTTTTTCCTTTTTTTTTGTTTACAACCCTCTTTTTTTGAAAAATTCGCTTTTGCGAATAATATCAACCTTAATTATATTTAATATAGATAGACCGCATTAACTTACGAACTTAAGAACTTAAAACTTACTCACCCACTAAGCTATCAACTTGTCAACTTTTTTACTCGTCAACTGCGAAGCTATCAACTTAAGACCCGGTTTTTCTGTGAATTATATCCTTTTTCTTGTCAAATGTTCGCGGACCTATAAACACGTTGTTTATGGTTACTTTGTTGACACGCCGCAAGTCGTCATAATCTACAATGCGTGAGGGATTCAGGTTCTTTTCGGGGGTGTCGGCATCCACGGTGATATAACTGAAGTGGATGTCGTCGATAGAACATCCCGGGGCCCGATTGTATTTCTCGCTGTAGAGCACCTGAAGGTCGAAGATGCGGCCGCGCTGTATTCCTTCGATTCGGATGCTGTCAAAATGAATATCCCGTATGATGTTCTGGTCGCCGCAGTTTATGGCCAAAAGTCCCTCTTCTCGGCCATAGAGGATATCGCAGTTGTGGATGCGGACGTCGCTGAGCACCTCACCTTCGGCTGCCCTGTCGTCTCCATGGCTGCCTATATTTACGGGGTGGGCCACGTCTGGCCAGAAGATGCATCTGGATATGTCGAAGTCTTCAGAGCCTCCCCAAAACCACCAGCGATGGTTGTATAGCGCAATGCAGTCATCGCTGGTTCGGAGGAAGCAGTTCTCCACCTTCACATGGCGGCAGCACATCAGGTCAATTCCGTCGCTCCACGAGCGGGCAGAGAAAGACTTAATGTTTCGGATGGTGATGTTCTCGCTTTGTCCGCCAAACACGGTGTAGTGAGCGGGATTCAACACCGTGATGCCATCTACGAGCACATTTCTGGAATAAGTGATTTCAATTCCGCGAAGCGGGTGGTCCAGAATGCCCCGGCCAATGATACGCACGTTCTCGGCGCGGTCCACAATGAGCCGAGCTTTGACGATGGCTCCCGGAGCAAGATAAACTGTGCAGTTCGACGGGATTTTTATCTCTTCGCTCGGCAGGTCTTTGGGCTTATGGACACCCGGCCCGAAATATATGAGCTGCGCCCCGCGGACGAACACATCCTGCGAGTTGGGCGCTACCCAGTTGATGGCCTTTGGCTCATCGGGCGAGTGATGTTCGGCAAGAGGGGCATTCACGAGCAGATGCAGGTTGTGGAGCCTATCGCCTCCAAATTCCACGCTGAGGTATTCCGGGCGTTCCAGACGTAGTAGGATGATGCTGTCATTCTCCCTTGCGGCCTTGATGGCACGTGAATGCGGCCGCACATCGACCTCTGCCGCCTGCTCTTTTCGGTGGTTGGTAATCCTTACCGTTACGGGTTCGGAGATGTCAAATTCGGCGAAAGCAGCCTGTTGCACGCGGCGCGTATCTACGTTGCATCGCAGCACGGGGACACGGGTCCATGCTTCGCCTGTTGCGCCGGTCCGGCGTATCTCGACATCGTAGTCGGCAGAGAGGGCAGGCCCGTCCTTTTCGGGCATGAGGCTTATGCTGAATGGTGGCAGGTCCGTTTGTCCGAGTGTTTGAGCATTTATTTTAACGCAAACTATAAAGAGGAATGAGTAGAGCAGTCTGGTATTCATGTTTTTTAGTTGACAAGTAAACAAGTTGACGAGTTGATAGCTTCGCGGTTGACGAGTAAACTAGTTGACGAGTTGACGAGTTAATACTTTAATTGACGAGTTGGGTCTGTGATTATTCAATCTTAATGACGAAACCGCCACCGCCGGCCATGGACAGGGGCATAGCCCACGGATTCTTATGCTGCAATCCTTTCCCATCCGGCGTTTCCCCTATAACCAACCGGCTTACGGCATAGTCTTCTGCATTGCTGCCCGCATTGGGGCCGTCGGCATAAACCGTGGTGCTATGTTTGCCGTTGAGCCCTAATGTGCTGAGGTCCAACTCTATAGTGCGCGGCTGCCAGTTGGTCTGTCCGCCTATCCACCACGTGCTGCCCCTACGTCGGGCCACCACAATATATTCTCCCATCTTGCCGGCTATCACACGTGTCTCATCCACATTGTTGGGGATAGATGCGAGAAAATGAGTGTATTCTGGCTCAGCCTTGTATGCCGAGGCGGCATCTGCCAGCATAGTGAGAGGGGAGTCGTGGATGACATAAGCTGCCAGTTGGTGGCACCGGGTTCCCATGGACATCGGAGAGTCATAAATATCCCTGAAATTCTTCAGCGACGCGTTGCGCATAGCACCCGGGGTGTAGTCAACAAAACCGGCCATACCCCGGATGTAGGGGAAGGTGACGTCATACAGCGGCATGTCTTTCTTGTCAGAGTTCCATTTCATCTCTTCCATTCCAAACACACTCTCGGTATTCACGAGGTTGGGATAAGTGCGGTTGAGGCCCGTAGGTTTCCAGAATCCGTGATAGTCGAGAATCAGATGGTGGCGTGCGCAGGTCTCAGCGATGCGATAAGCCATCTCCACAGCTGTCTGGTCGTCGCGGTCGAGGAAATCCACTTTGAACCCTTTTACCCCCATGCCAGCATATTTTTTGCAGGCCTCGTCGAGGTGCTCATCCAACACGTTGAACACCGTCCAGAGGATGATTCCCACCCCTTTCCGGCGGCCATATTCCACCAGCTCCGCGACGTCGATATCCGGAATGCTTTGCATTATCTCCCCTCTGTCTGAGTTATACCAGCCCTCGTCGAGAATGGCATATTCGAGCCCGTATTCGGACGCGAAGTCTATATAGTATTTATATGTGTCCATGTTGATGCCAGCCTTGAAACCGACTCCTTTGAGATTCCATGCGTGCCACCAGTCCCACGAGCTTTTCCCGGTGCGAATCCATGACGTGTCAGCGACGCGGCTTGGTGAAGCGAGAGCATACACAAGGTTCGAGGTGGGCATCTGCCGGTCGTCGGTCGTCACGTTTAGGATGCGCCAGGGGTAGGTCCTTGCGCCAGCGGATTTTGCAATAAAGTCTTCAGTATCAGAGACATGAGTCATGCCGCGGTAGCGTCCGCGTTCGATTGTCTTCGGATAGTGAGCAAAGGAGCTCTGAAGGCGGTCGCCCACGGGGCGCAGGAACATGCCCGGATAGGATTCCAGGTCTGATTCGAGCAGAGTAATTTTCACCCCGTGGCCTAAGTCCATTGTGGCGGGCATGAATGCCCACCGGTCTTCCATCTCCGACAGCCGGCCGGATGTATATATATTCTGGAAGGCCATCGCTTCGGGCTTCTGCCTGTTTGTGCTGTAGGCGAGATAAGTCATTGGATCGCCGCTGGGCACGAATGCCGCAATCTCGTCCTTGACAACCCGCGGACTCTTGCCCGTTTGGATGAAGCGGTATGCAATCCCCTCTCCGAATGCGCGGAACTCTATCTCCAGGTCTGATGTGAGGCGATATGTGGCAGCATTCCATCTGATGCCAAATCTTTTCTGTCTGTAGGCAAAGGCATCAATTTCCTCGCTCTTGCTTTCCCTGCTTACAGACTTCAGTCGTATGTTGCCTCTCTTCCCGTCGAACACCAAGGCTGCACGGCAGTCGGCAAGCAGCGGTTTGCCGTCCAGATTCACAGAGTAAGCCACCTGGCTGTCTTTCAGCCTCACGTCGAGCGAGAGATGCCCGTCGGGAGACACAAGATGTCCGGAGGCTGTGACATGCAGCTCGTAAGGGTAGATCTCAGGCTGTCCGTTTAGGATTCGTCTGCTTCCACCTGTCTTCCTCCGTTCCGAAGGCGCCCCCATAACCACCAGATACAATTCGCTCACTCTGCCCTTGCGGGGAGCGGTGTAGCTTATTCTGCCGCTTGACTTGCTGTAGATGGGACTGTATTGGCAGCTCCCGTCGTCCATCATGGCCGCGAAGCCGTAACGCCAACCGGCGTCGTCGCTCTTCTTCTTCCCGCTGAACTCCACCTCGATGCTCTCTCCGGGAGCCGGTTTCGGCATGAGGCGGGCATCAAAACCGCCTGCTTCGGGCGCTCCGGCCGTGGGCATCTGCGGCCAGTGGCCTGCGTATGGGCGCGTCTCCTTGTGTGCATGTCTGAAGTCCAGGAATATAGTGTGGCGGTTAGCTTCGAAGAGGTCGTCGTAGAACTTCTTCAGCGGCATCTTCGCCAGGCGCATGAATGCGTCTGCCGGATCCTCGGGGTTCTTGGCAGTCTTGTAGATATCTCCGATGATGTCCGTCCCATGGTTCTGCGCCCACCACTCCAGAACATAGGGCGAATGATATATATTCTCCCAATCGAGGAAAGCCTTGTGTGGTGTGCGCTGATATGCCTGCCAGTGGAATAGCTCATCGCGCACCCAGTAGGGGTTTACGTGCCACAGCATCCATTGGGATGTCATCTCGAAGAATCCGCCGCCAAACCATCGTCCCTCCTCCGGAAGCTCTGCATGCTGCGTGTCGATAAACTGATCCGTGGCCGTGGAGGCGCGTCCCGCCTTTGCCTTCTTGTCGCAGTGCACTTGCATCTGAAAACTGTGCCCAAGCTCGTGGGCTACGCAGTTGAGGGCGCGGTCCTGCAGCCGGTTGGGCGCCACCCAGAATGCTCCGATGAACTCGTCGTAGTCACCGCCGTAGGCCGTGCCTTCCAGCGAGTAATTGAGCATCACCATCATCCTGTATTTTGCGGCGTTGGAGCCGGGCCCGATGAAATGCAGGGTGTCGCGGTAATACTTATAGAACTCCTCCAGCTTCTGTTTCAGATTCTCCAGATCCACGCGCATCGGCTTCCCCTCGAGCATAGGGGGATTATTGAGGTCGTTGCCAAAGCCACGCTCCCAGAATATCACGAAGTTCTCCGTCAGCGCCATCCTGCTATAGCTCCATCGGGCGGTGTCGCTCCCGAAGTCGTTGTTGCGTAATTCCTTCGGGATAAATAATTTCTTGCCGGGAATCTCGGTTGCCAATGCCGTAAGACTTAGCAGACAGCAAAGCAGGAATGAAGAATAGCGTTTCATTTTCTTTTATAGTTGACGAGTTGATACTTTAGTTGACGAGTTGATAGCTTCGCAGTTGGGATGTGAGTTCTTGAGTTTTTGAGTTTGGGCCGGCCCCCGGCCGCACCTGTAAGCGGTAATCGGTAAGCGCCGCTCCGCGGCTCTACCAGCCCCACTAGCGCCGCTAGCCAGCCCTCTAAAGACTAAAGACTGAAGACTGCGGCCTGCCGCAAAAACGGCTCTGCCGTTATCCCCCTTTATCATTAGCGCCATCTCCTACGCCACCTACTCACGCAGTGGCTTGGACAAGTCGATGACTGTTGCCACATTTGCTTTTAAAGCCTTCTGCTACGTCTCAAGCTCTCGCTGAGACTTGCACAAGCCGAAAGCTACACCTCGAGCCTGCGCTGGAAACATTCAGTTTCCACCTAGTCTCGACCTCAAGTCTTCATCAGAAACAAGTTTCTGCCTTGCCTTGACCTCAAAGCTATTCACGCCCCTCGCCCACGGGAGAGGGGTCGGGGGTGAGGTTTTTTCCCAACGCCATTATGGTGATGGGTCCCTTCAGTCCCGAGGGGACAGGTTTCCAGCCGGCGTAGGAGGAGCGGCGGTAATTGATGTCCACGATGTTGATGTCCTCGAATCTGCGCCAAGGGAATCCCTCTCTGTCGAGCGCGGCAATGCGGTTTGCCGGCAGGTTGGTCACCTCTATCCTCAGCGTGTTACTCCCGGTGCGGAGCGTTCCAGGAGGTATGTCGAGCACGAACGGCGCAGCCCATGCACAACCGATATTCACCCCGTTGATGCTAACGCGGGCGCTCTCACGCACATCACCGAGGTTAAGTTGCCAAACTCTTTTGGCTTGAAATTCTGTGTTTAGCCGGAATGTACATTCATAGACACCAGTGCCCATAAGTCCGGCAGTATTTGTATCCAGTGATTCCCACGTTTGCAGAGAGTCCAGGTTGTAAGTCTGGCTGACTGCCGGGGTGCTGTCAATAAACGACAACCGCCAGAATGGCTGCCCGTCTTCTCTTTCACCCTGTATTGCAATAGTCTCGCTTTCATCAGAAGATGATATGTTATTGTCTGATAACAGCACGCCGGAGGATTCCCTTTCCAGATTGAACATGGTGGGGGCAGGGCTGTCGCAGTCTGTCGTTAGCAGTCGGGATTCTCCGGAACGTAGTCTTACCCGTAGCTGTCCGTCGCGTATCTCTGCGGTTTGCGGGGTGTTGCCGGCCAACGGGTTTATCCACTTCGCCGAGGTGAAGGGCACGGCCAGAGAGACGTATGCGTCAACATCTTGCGGTGAGAGGTTGGCTATGAAATAATGATAGCTGCCGGACTCCTTCCGGCGTATCAGTTTCAACCCGCACAGCGTCTTCAGAGCTTCTGGCTGCGCTGCCTGCCGTAACCGCTCGACTGACAGCTGGTAGATGATACATGCTCCCTCAGTTTCCAATCTCTTCAGATGTTGTCTTACGGCATCCGTCATCAGGCAGTTCCCTGGAATGATAATGGCGCGGTAACTGGTCCCGGCAGCGGTCTGCAGGCACTCACCGTTAAAGGTGGTCTTGAGAAGGTAACGTTCGCTGATGTAATCGCAGTCGAAACCAAGCGAGTCAATGGTGAGGATTGTGCTAATGAAGTCCCCTGCTTTTTTGCCCATGGAGTGGATGTCGAACTGCATGAGTCGCTTGTCAGTCATTTTGTGCCACATGTCCCGGACGGGTAAATACACCAGGAAGTCGTTGTCGGGCTGGCCCCATTGCAGAAATTGCTGGCATAGCCCGATATATTGCATCAGGTATCCGGCGTCCCGCCAAATGCTATTTGTGGGCGACATATCTACAGACGCATAGAACTGCCACCCCGGCCATGGCTCGTTTTTGGGTGAGAAGCAAGTGCCGTGGAAAAGCATTCGGTTGACACCGGCACAGAACATAAGGTCCAGGTCGGGCTTGATTTGTGAGAGACTCGTGCGGAAATGTTCTGTAAGCCAAGTGCAGCTCTCCGCGCTGGTGAGAGGCTTCCCCGTGATGTGTGCTGCCGACGAGGCATACTTCAACATGGAGAAATCAGAGTCATTCTTTCGTGTCATCGAATCTCTCCGTAACCCTCGTATGCCGAAATCCGTAAGTCCAAAGCCCTCTATCTCAGGGATATCCACTGCGGCATATATGTCAATAAGGTTGGCTGGAGACCCATGAGCCTGGTTGCGCACTCTGACTCCATGACTATGAGCCCACCGAGTCCACTGTTCTGTAAAATTTTCCAGTAGCAATTCGCCTAATGTCTCACGATAATCGCTGATAATATCTGCCTCTCCGTCGATGAATGCGGGCAGACGGTCTTCCAGTCTGTAGCCTCGGCGCTTTGCAAACTCTGCAAGAAGGGTTGGAGTCCAGTCGGCGCCATATACCTCGTAGCTGTCGTTGAAAAAAGTGGCGGGCCATGGAGTTCCTGTTTTTGCAAATGCGTCATCGATGCGCTGGAGATAATGGGCCACGGCAGCAGAGTCGAAATGGTCGATGACCCAGCCCTCGCTGCCGGGGGCCGCACGTTTCACTTTTTGCCGTGTGCGACTCTCAAAGAGGGCGATCACCCGGCGTCTGGTGAGGTCATCTGCCGGGAAGTCCCGTTGGAGAATACGCCGCGCGTAGGCCCGCTCGGCTGGTGGTGCTTCCAGCAGAAGCGATTTCACCTCTTTCTTGCTTACCACCGTGTCTTTTACCACCAACTTGCATGCAGCCTCTGACAATGGGACTTCGGCGCCTCCGAAGGGCCAGCCCGTGCCGCATGTCATATCGACCTGAATACCAAGTCTGTTGCCCTCTTCTATACAGAATCTGAGCAGGTCCATCCATCGGTCTGAGAGAAAGGGGACATTCTTGTTCCCATTGCCCTGCACACCATAAATCGGGGTTATTTCCACAGTCCCGATGCCCTTGTCTGCCAACTGCTCCAAATTCCATCTCAAGTTATCCTCGTCAACGGCAGAGCCCATCCACCACCAGCGTGTGCCCGCCTTGGCCTCGGACACAGTCTGCCGCCTGCTTACTTTCACATTTGTGGAATCAGTGTCCTGAATGGCATCAGGTCTGAATTCTCCATATTCATCCAAAACGTCAATATCCCTGAAGGTGAAATGATGAAGGCGGTATTTGTCTGAGGGTCCGACATCAAGGAATTTCCGGCAGCGCATGCTTATGTCCCTGATGGTGATGTCGTGGCATTCGGACAGGGGCATGTCTTTGCGCTCTCCCGGTTGGTAGAATTGAGTCCATGGGCGGATGAAGAGGAAAGTGCCACAGGTACCCGAGATATTCTCAACGCGCAGATACTCATAGTGTTGCGGTGTGTCCGGCCGCATCTTAAGCCAAAGCACGCGGCTGGCATTTTCCACGCGGCAGTTGCGCAGGATTATATTTCGGTCGTGAAGGCTCTCGCTGCCTAATGTAAGGCATCCATGCACAAAGCCATAGTTACAGTGCTGTATGATGACATTCTTGGTCGGTCCGTTTTCGGGCTGAGTGTCTGCCCAGATGCCCTTGCCCCCCTTGATGACGACAGCATCATCGTTGACGCTTATGTTGCAGCCGTGGACGAGCACGTCCCTGCAGACATCAATATCCAGAGCATCGCTGCTGGGGGCTTTGGCGTCAGCTGGTTCGTGGGGGGCATATATTGTGCAGCCAATGTATTTTACGCGTTGACAACGGTAAATATGGTTGGTCCAGAAGGCGCTGTTTATCAGTTTCACATCCTGAACCTGCACATCGTTGCAGTTGGAAATATATATTAGCCGCGGGCGCAGGGCCTCAAGGTTCGTGCACTCGGGGTTGAAACGCCGGCGTATCCAGAATTCCTCCCAGAAGCGTAGCCCGTTGCCGTCTATGGTTCCGGAGCCGCTGATGGTGAAATTATCTACCCTGTCAGCGTTAACCAGAGCTGCAAAATATTTGCGTGTCTGTCCCTCGATCCGTGTCAGCCTCAGAGGGTAGTGTTTGATGGCATCTATACCCTTCAGTTTGCCGCCTTCTTCAATATGCAGATGCGTCCCCTTCTTGAAGAATAAGGCGCCGCTCAAGAATGTCCCGCGAGGCACAACCACTACGCCTCCTCCATTGGCTGAGGCCTGGTCTATCACAGCTTGAATTGCTTCAGTCTGCACAAGGCAGCTGTCGTATGCGACCCCATGTTCTGTGATTATATAACGTCTCCCCAACGCATTTATATCTATGCGGTTCGTATCGGCAAACCATTTGCTGATCCGAGAGCCGTCGGGCCAGCAGTCGTCTGTCGTCTGCCTGTTTTCTGCTTGCATGCAATGAACTAGTAAGCACAGGGAAAAACACAAAAGAAGCCGGAATCGCATAATATTCTTGTTTTATGGCGACAAAGATAAGTAAAAAAAAGAGTTTTCCATGTCTGAGAAGATAAAAATATCAAGTTCAGGCTATAAACTATATACTTTTTTTGTATATCTTTGTTATTTGTCTTACTTTTGCCAACACAAACACCCAGTATCTATGAAAATACCCCCCTTCCTAAAAACCACTTTTTGGGCGTTTTTTTTATCCCATGTGAGTTGTCTTTCATCAGCTTTTTGCAACACAGCTTTGCACTGCGCTAACCCCACATCTTCCATATCCCATATCCCATCGATGCGGCCCACGGCCGCTCCTCACTCCTCACTAATCACTCCTCACCCCTCACTCCTAACTCAAGTGCTATCTGTGGCAAGATCGGTCAACAGCTACTTCATGAGGGAAGTGCCTGACCCCACCTCGCCGACATTGGTGAAACGCGAGCGCTCCAGTAATTTATGGACCCGCGGTGTCTATTACGAAGGTCTCATGGCTCTTTATTCCGTGGACCCGCAGCCGGAGTATCTTGAATATACAGATACCTGGGGGAATTTCCACGGCTGGAAACCGCGTGGGGGGATAAAGGCTACCCATGCCGACAACCAGTGTTGCGCCCAGACCTATCTGGACCGCTATATGATGACACATGAGCAGAGAATGATAGAGCATGTGCAGGCTAATCTGGAATATCAGATGACTACAAAGATAGGATGGTGGACCTGGGTGGATGCCATTCAGATGGCAATGCCCATATATACAAAAATGTACCGCATCACAGGCGATGAGCGCTATATAAACCATGTGATGAAGATGTACACTTGGACCCGCGACACTTTGGCCGGAGGCCTGTTCAACGAGTCTGAGGGGTTATGGTGGCGCGACAAGGATTTTGTGCCTCCATACAAGGAGCCCGACGGCAGCAACTGCTACTGGAGCCGCGGATGTGGCTGGGTGTATGTAGCTCTGATTAAGGCCATTGAGGATATGTCTGTGCGTCCGATGTCGGAGAATATCCGCTCGCATTATAATCTGCTACTTGCTGATTTCCGCCTGATGAGCGACGCCCTGCTGAGATGCCAGCGAACCGACGGCTTATGGAATCCCAGTCTGCTCTGCCCCTCGAACTATGGCGGGAAAGAACTAACCGGCTCCGCCCTTTTCCTGTGTGGAATGAGCTGGGGAATCCGCACTAGAATCCTTGATGACAGCCGCTTCCGGTCTGCTTGTGACAAAGCGTGGAGCGCCATGGCCAACTCTTGCGTCCATCCAAATGGCTTCCTTGGCTACGTCCAGGGCACTGGCAAGGAACCATCCTCCGCTCAGCCTGTGACCTACGACCGGCATCCCGATTTTGAGGACTTCGGCACTGGCTGTTTCCTCCTCGGAGCTGTAGAATACTATAAATTGCTTACGGATAGCGACCGAGGCGCGTCTTGAGTGGGATAGCGCAAAGTAGAAAGGGAAGCACACGCTTGCGCCTCCCCTCAACAACCATGAAAACTACCTCTCCAGAGCTTACAACACCCTGGCCGGCCTAAGTCTGCAGGCCGGGCGACTCGACGACGCCAAATGTTATGTCTTAAAGGCTATTAATATAGAACGCGCGTTGGAGGACAGCTCCCATCTCAGCGTGCGCTATGGCGTAGCTGCCGAAATCTATGCAAAGGCAGGCGACCACAGGCAAGCGCTGAACTTCGCCCAGCGTGCCTACGAACTGGACCGTCAGGCAGGCAACGAAATCAACACAGCCCGCCGCCTCTCGCAGATGGCTGATATATATTGTGTGTTAAATGACGACGAGCACGCCAAGAGCTTCTACCTGCGTTCCATAGAAATCCTCCATAAAGCAGGGGAGAAAAAGTCCTTATCAATAAATCTGAAACAGTTAGGACAGCTTTACCTGCGGCAAGGCCAGACACGCGAGGCCTTAAAAACACTGGCAGAGTGCGAAGTAATGTGCAGGGCCATAGGTAACCGCTACACCCTGCAGCAAGTATGCCGATTGCTGGCCGAAGCCAACGAGGCCAGCAACCCCAAAAGTTCTGTTGCCTATCTCAAGGAGGCCCTCGCACTCACCGACAGCCTGCATAATGAGCGCTCCGAACTGCTTGCTTTGCAGTTGCGCAAAAGCCAAGGAGATTTGATTCAGGAACAGCAGGTGCCATCTCCATCTTCTGTATCCTGGTGGAGGACCCTTTTTGCTCTTGATGCTGGCTGCAGTCATAGGCATCGCATGCGGGTTCTGGCTGGCAGTAAGACGTAAGAAAACGCCCCCAGGGGAAGAGGAGGCAGTGAGTGAGGATAGCGTTTCGGCCCTCGTCTCTAATCCTATTCCTGAGGAAACGACATCCACACAACCACCTATCAGACACTTAAATACAGGAACCGTCCTGCCGGGAAAAGAAATCCGCAAAGAGGATATAGCCTTTCTGACCAAAGTGGCAGAAATCTATGATCAGAATCTTGGACTCAACCGGTTCAGCATTGATTCCATCGCCTCTGAGATGTGCATGAGCCGTACGCAGTTCACCCGCAGAATCTATGCTGTTACAGGGATGACAGAAAACACCTACTTCAACCGTATTCGTCTGGAGAAAGCACAACGTCTGCTGAAAGACTCGGACCGCCCTGTAAACGTAATTGCCATGGAGTGCGGTTTTGAAGATACTTCTTATTTCAACAACCTCTTCAAAAAGTATTTCAAAGTCACTCCAATGCAATACCGCATAATGCCGGAAATACCCCGCCCAACTGATTGAATTTTTGAGTTGATGCGGGCAAGGTACGCGCTTACTGCTTACCGCTTACAGTTTGGGCGGCCCACGGCCGCCCAAACTCAACAACTCAAAAACTAAAAAAATACTTGTCAACTTGTTTCAACTCAAGAACATAAGAACTAACCGCGCCACGGCCGACATATTTATTATAGCAGAAATTAATTGTTCTATATGTACGATTTCCCACTGTACATATTGAACACTTTTTATGCTATTCTGAGGCGATATAACACGAAGAAAGATTCAATCTAGAGCGGCATATAGGGTGATATATCGAAGAAAAGGGGCGTTTTCATAAGAAAGTAGGGGCTAAAATATCGAGGCTTACAAACGATTACATCAAGGTTTAATTGCAAATACTCCTTGATGTAAAGTACTTTAGACCATGGTGTATTTGGACATATGGCCTGATACACAGGAAGTTAGCCCTTTTGCAGTAGGACAGAGGTCCAAAAGCAAATGTTTTCTCCTAGATTGTCCGTGCTAACTGCGATAAAAATTGGCTGTAACGACCTGTATGTCAAACAAATACGCCAAAAACAGCCTCTTGAGAATCGATTATTTTCTATCTGATGGCAGCAGGGCGGCATATACAGAATTCTCGCGAGGTGAAATTGGTAGATTTTTACATGAAAAATTGGTAAATTTGTACGATGGAAGGTTTCGTACTCACCGTTGGAAATATGGGGTATGAAAGAGAATTTCAGGCCGCCCAAAACTCAAAAACTTAAAAGCTTAAAAGCTTAAAAACTTAAAAGCTTAAGAACTTAAAAGCTCAAGAACTTAAAAGCTCAAAAACTTAAGAACTTAAAAACTTAAAAGCTCAAAAACTTACGAACTTAAAAACTCACTTCCCAACTGCGAAGCAATCAACTTGTCAACTTGTTTACTTGTCAACTCGTCAACTAAAAAACTGTTTTTTAGTGGAGCTGGAGGGAATCGAACCCTCGTCCAAACAGGGAAATCCCGAGTTTTCTACATGCTTATTCCTGAGTAGGTTTTCGTGCAGAAGCTGGACCAGGACCACCAGCCTTTGCCTTATCCCCTGAAAGATGTCACCTTTGGCGCGGGGCCGCCTCTGGTTAGTCCCGTTGTGGCTGCATCACCTTATCGAAGAGTTACGGGACAAGTGCCTTCGGGTGATGTCTCGTTCCAGCACCTTGTGCCGGAATAAAGCTATTGATTTACTAAGACTTCAATCAAGCAGCGAGAGCGTAAGTGTTTTCGCCAGATAATTGTTGGAGACCGTTGATTAAGGAGAGCGATCAGCGCCTCTCCGCATGCTTGCCCGACATCCCGTCCTGCTGTCAAATCCATGTCAGCCCCGAGAAAAAGCGTGCAAATATACATATTTTTGATGAGATATATACTTAGGTCATATTTTTTTTGTAATTTTGCACAACTTTTGCAATAAAAGAGCACTGATTGAGTTATATAAATAGAGACCATATTTAATTTTTATGATACAACAAGCCACTTTGACTATGGCAATAACCGACGGAATGAATCCCGCGGAACGAGCCGTAAAACGCTCTTTCGATTTCACCGTTTCTTTTATCGGCCTTATTCTACTATCTCCAATTTTTTTAATCCTCTATCTATTACTAAAGAAACAGGGGGGCGGGCCCGTTATTTTCCGCCAGGAACGTATTGGCTACCAGGGGCGCCCGTTTTATATTCTGAAATTCCGGACGATGAAAGTCGGCAGCGAGGAAGACGGGAGTCCGAAACTGGCCCAGGAAAGCGAAAACGACCTGACGCCTTTAGGCCGATTCTTAAGAGAGCATCATCTGGATGAGCTCCCTCAGTTGTGGAATGTGCTGCGCGGAGACATGAGTTTTGTAGGCCCGCGCCCTGAGCGCCGCTACTTCATCGACAAGATAATGGCGGAAAACAGCGACTATGAATACATCTTCATGATGCGGCCTGGATGTACATCGATGGCTACCATTTACAACGGATATACATATAACATGGAGAAGATGCTTATCCGCCTGCAGATGGATCTTGAGTATCTTCAGAAGCGTTCGCTTCTTCTCGACATGAAGATTTTGTTTACTACATTTGAATACATGATTTTTGGCAAGAAATTCTAAAATGAATATAAAACGCTTCGCTTTCATGCTCATAGCCGCATTTTCGGTGGCAATGGCAATGGCTCAGTCATTTACCGACGAGCAACTTGTAAGATACATACAAGCCGAAAAAGAAAAAGGGACTAATCAGAACACCATAATGCGGAATCTTGTGTCGAGAGGAGTTACTCCCGAGCAGGTCCGCCGCATCCGCCGCAAGATAGAGGCTGAGCAGCAGCAGTTAGGCGCCACCGACCTCACGGGGAAGTCAACCACAAAAAGTTCTCGCCTGCGCACACAGGAAGAAATCAACATTGACGAACGCCGGAAGCGGCAAAATCAGATGCTCCGGTCTGCCAAAGAGGAAAGGGAATGGCGCTATAAGACACGGAGCCAGCGCATGCAAGAGCTGGATGAGGAGTCGGATTTCTTTGATCTGGATTCTCTGCAATACTATGCGGATCAGATACCCAGAGAGCAGCAGGTGTTTGGTAGGAATATCTTCAACCAGCCCAATTTGAGTTTCGAGCCCAATCAGAACATGGCCACTCCGACTAACTACAGACTCGGAGCCGGCGACAAGGTAATTATTGACATCTGGGGTGCAAGCCAGCTCACTATCGAAGAGACTATCTCACCCGACGGCAATATCACCATAGAAAACATCGGCCCGGTTCAGATTGCAGGTCTCACCGTTGCTCAGGCCAAGAAGCGTCTGCGCAGCCGCATTGGGCAGTTCTATGCCGATTGCGAGGTCAGTCTGGCTTTGGGTGAGAACCGCTCGATAAATGTTCAGGTTCTGGGCGAGGTCAAGATGCCTGGAACATTCACCATCTCTTCGCTCTCATCTGCCTTTAACGCCCTGTATGCTGCAGGGGGAATCAGCGAAATCGGAACTGTAAGAAATATTAAAATCTATCGTGGCGGCAGACAGTTGGCCACAATTGATGTCTATGATTTCCTGCTTAACGGAAACTCTTCGGGAAATGTGCGCCTTCAGGACGACGACATCATCATCGTAGGGCCTTACGAGTGTCTTGTGGAGGTCAGAGGTAAAGTAAAACGGCCTATGTTCTACGAGATGAAATCTAATGAGAACATGTCTCAGTTACTCAATTATTCTGGTGGATTCTCCGGAGATGCTTACACGAAAAATGTTCGTCTGGTAAGGAAACAAGGCATGGAATACACAATTCACACAATCGGAGAGTTTGACATGAGCAACTTCAAGATAGCCGATGGTGACTCTGTATATATAGACAGCGTAATTCCCAGGTTCTCTAATATGGCCGAGGTGCGCGGAGCTGTTATGCACCCCGGTCAGTTCCAGATGGATGGCGCGGTGCAGAGCGTTCGCGACCTGATCCGTCTTGCTGAAGGACTGCGTGAAGATGCCTTCAAGGAGCGTGCGGTAATGCACCGGCTGAAAGACGACCTCTCTCTGGAAATGATTCCAATTGATTTGGAAGGCATCATGGCCGGAACGTCACCCGACGTGCCACTCCGCAAGGGTGATGTCCTCTTTGTTCCATCTAAAGAAGAGATGAAAGGGGAGCAGTTCCTGACCATTGGCGGAGAAGTGCTCTATCCCGGCAAATATAAATATGCCGATAACACCACCGTAAAGGACCTCATTCTGATGGCCGGGGGACTGAGCCGGGCTGCCT
Source organism: Bacteroidaceae bacterium (assembly GCA_024699495.1). Taxonomy (GTDB): domain Bacteria; phylum Bacteroidota; class Bacteroidia; order Bacteroidales; family Bacteroidaceae; genus Physcousia. Next base: position 80,079 of record JAILPK010000050.1, read on the forward strand.
CTATGGCCAAAGTGGATGTCTTCCGTCCAATCTATGATCCAGACGCATTAGTGAAAATCAGCAGTCAGACCCGTCACTATTCATTTAACATAAGAAACGGGTTCCAGATAGAAGACACAACTTTCATGCTTTTGCCTTATGATGAGGTCCAGGTACGCAGAAGTCCGGTAATGCCCATCCAGAAGAATGTGTCGATAAGCGGCAATGTGAACTTTGAGGGCGATTACGCTATGACCAACAAGGAGTTCCGTCTCTCCGACTTGGTTAAGATGGCCGGCGGTCTGGACAGTCTGGCTTACCCCAAGGGTGCCCAGCTCATCAGGACTATGACAGAAGTGGAGCGACAGCAGCAGGATGAGTCGGTGCGAAAGGCACAAATCCGTTTGTATGAAGAAAGTTTGGACGCAGATACAAAATTCAATATCAACCGGGCAGATTCGCTGTTGGGACTGAAGCTTGACATGGGATATACATATAATGTGGGTATTAATCTTGAAGAGGCAATAAAGAATCCCGGAGGCAGTGATGATTTACTGCTGCGTGAGAATGACCTGCTAGTAGTCCCGCAATATTCTAACACAATCAAAATCAGCGGTGAGGTGATGTATCCTATCAGTATCAATTACAAGAAAGGAGAGGGCATCGGGTATTATATCAAACGGGCTGGCGGATACACGCAAAATGCTGCAAAAAGCGGAGCCTACGCAATATACATGAATGGAACGGTGAATCAGCTGGGCAAACGGACGCGGAGCAAGAATATCCAGCCCGGATGTGAGATTGTGGTTCCCACGAAGAAGAAGCATCAAGGTCTTTCCACTGCTGAAATCATGATTCTTGGAACCTCCACAGTGTCTATATCTTCAATGATTATCTCGTTGATAAACAATCTGAAATAGTTCTGATCCGGAACTGCTAAGGCAATACTCCCCCACCCTATCAGCCGCCTGCGCTGAAACAACATCTGAATGGAAAAGGATATTGTCGGCGCCTGAATAACCCTTCCGACGGAGGCTTTTAGTATCAAAGTTTCCCAGAACCATAAAGAATGACAACAGCTATTATCATATTAAACTGGAACGGGGCAAAAGACACTATCGAATGTCTTGCCTCGCTTTCTGAGATAAATAGCTCTTACTACGTGGTTTTGGTTGACAACCAATCTGAAGATGATTCAATATCCCAGATTATCAGCTATCTGCATGCATCAGACACCGCTTACCGTCATTTAAAGACTGCTGAAAGACTTACCTCCGCCCCCGTTAACCACGAGTGTATATTATATGAAGCAGGAGAGAATCTGGGCTTCGCGCGAGGCAATAATGCAGGCATCCGGCTTTTGTCTGATTTTGCACCAGAGAGGTATCTTCTGCTGAACAACGACACGATAGTAGAACCTGATTTCCTCGACCGGCTTGAGGAGTTTCATGCCTCTCACCCAGAGTATGACGCTCTCACGCCTTTGATTTGCTACAATGAACCGCGAACACTGGTGTGGAATGCCGGCGGGCGCCAGTTCCTGGGAATGCGCAAATACTATTATGCCAAAGAGCCTGTCAGCGCAATACGCGAGAAGGAATATATAGATATTACCTTTCTCACCGGCTGTGCGCTTTATCTCACTCCAGAAGCATTAGAAGACGGGGTGCCACTGACTGAACGCTTCTTTTTCGGAGAAGAAGACTTTGAGTTCTGTTTGCGTATGAATCAAAGCAAGCGTAAGATGGCTTGTGTGCTGACCTCCCGCATATATCACAAGGTGAGTGCCTCGACAGCAGGGAAAAGCTCAATAGGTAAACATTATATCCACTATCTCAACCGTTTCATAGATATGAGGTTGCATTATTCCTTGCCGGCTTACATTTCATGGGCTCTCGCTTATATCCCTTATATCCAGCTATTGCTACTGCGCGGGCGTCACGGAGCATGGAATGCCATGGTTATGCCCTGGCGGGTCTTCTCGCGTTCCTTCCGCCAGGACTGTGTTTCCCAGGAAGACTTTATAAAAGCGTTGCGGGGTTGATGTGGTAGTGCTCAATAAGCTTCATTAATTGTACATCATTCATATCCTCGCCCACATTCTTGGCATAGAGTCGGTCGCGGCTGAATTTCTGGCGCAAGAGGTCGAGTTGGTAAAACGTTGACTTGGCATTGCGTACATTTTCTTTTATTAACTTCAGTCGCAGCCCGGTTATATAAAGCCATAGGTCATCGGCTAGAGGACAGATTTCTGAAATGAGTTTATAATTCAAGACCTCCTCGTCGAAACAATGAGCTGGATACAAGGCACCATAGCCTCCTAATGGCATCGCTAACAGTTTGGGATATGTCTCGTCCTCGCTGAAGTGGTGGCGCATAGTCCATTTGCGGTAGGGGGCAAATTGTTTATCTGCGTTCATCTTTGGGAAACGCAATGTCTGGGTTATGATGCAACCGGGATGCATGTCCCGCGTCTCAATGATTTCCTGCAACCATGTCTTGGTGTAGAATAAATCATCATCGGCTGTGACGATATCGTCGTTGGGGAAATTCATTATCGAAGGTAATATTTTCTTGTAGGAACGCAGGTTGGGGCAATACCTGATGATTACCCCATTTTGTTTTAATTTTACCAGCATTCTTGGCAATGTGTCATCGTTGAACTCCTCTTCGTCGAGCCATAGCACA
>JAILPK010000063.1 GCA_024699495.1 Bacteroidaceae bacterium
GATGATTTCCTCAAACGGGTCGATGTCGGTCTTGTTCACGGGCTTCATCTCGAGCACCACGTCGCCGTACATCTGCACGAAACGACGGTAGCTGTCATATACGAAGTGGGGGTTGTTGGTCTTCTTGGCCATACCCTCGGCAACCTCGTCGTTCAGACCCAGGTTCAGGATGGTGTCCATCATGCCAGGCATAGAAGCGCGGGCACCCGAACGAACGCTGACGAGCAGGGGATTCTGAGCGTCGCCGAACTTAGAGTTCATCAGGGTTTCGATGTGCTTGACAGCTGCCATGACGTCGTCATTCAGCAGTTCCATGATCTTTTCCTGACCCACTTCGTAGTACTCGTTGCACACGTCAGTGGTGATGGTGAAGCCCGGGGGAACGGGAACGCCAATGAGATTCATCTCGGCCAGGTTGGCACCCTTGCCACCCAACTGCTCGCGCATTTGCGCATTACCTTCGGCTTGTCCGTTACCAAAGGTGTAAACACGTTTTTGACTCATTAGTAGATTGTATTAAAATGAATAATGTGATTGATTTGTTTGTTAAAGTGCGCAAAAGTAACCTTTTTATTGCACACGACCAAAGGAAAAGGGTAAAACATTTATTGAAAGAGTGAATTTTACTAAAAAGACGCTTTCTGAAGGGTATTATGTGAAAAAGTAGTACCTTTGCACCCAAACTGAGAAGTATGTCAAGAAAAAGAAAGGAACTCCCCCTTTATGAAGGAGTCACAATTGAGGCTGTAGCAGCAGAAGGCAAGGCTCTTGTCCATGTGGATGACCTCGTGGTTTTTGTCCCGTTTGTAATCCCCGGAGATGTTGTTGATATCAAGCTGACAAAGAAAAAACACAGTTATGCAGAAGCTGAAGTTGTCAGGCTGCAAACTCCGTCGCCAGACCGTTTAGCTCCTTTTTGCCCTCATTATGGCGTTTGTGGTGGTTGCAAATGGCAGATATTGCCTTATGAACTTCAGCTTAAAGCCAAGCAGAAGCAAATCATCGATGCCTTAACTCGTATAGGCAAGGTGGAATTACCTGAATGCCAACCAATACTTGGTTCTGAGAAGACGCAGGAATACCGTAACAAACTGGAGTTCGGTTTTTCCAATAAGCGCTGGCTGACCAAGGAGCAGATCAGGACATTGCCACCACGTTCAGAAACAGACAAAGAACAAGTTCCCACAGGAGCCGTAGGGTATCATGCTGGAGGTTCTTGGGATAAGATTTTACCCATTGAGGAATGTCACCTGATGGAGCCGGTCAATGATAGGATACGCCTGTCAATCCGCGATTATGCCTATCAGCATAATCTCTCGTTTTTTGATGCGCGTGAACATTCCGGATTACTACGTGGTATGATGATAAGAACATCGAATACGGGGGGGCTCATGCTTCTTGTCCAGTTCTGCATATCCACATCAGAAGAAAGGCTTCAGGCCCTGGACTTACTCCAGTATCTGAAAGAGACTTTCCCCGAGATAACTTCATTGCTCTACGTAAATAACCAGAAGTTCAATGATACTTTTGGCGACTTGCCTATTGAGGTCTTTAGTGGTGATGACCACATATATCTCGCGATGGAAAATTTACGTTTTAAGGTCCGTGCCAAAAGTTTCTATCAGACTAATACAGAACAAGCATATCATCTGTATTCTGTGGCTCGTAAGTTTGCGGGCCTGACAGGCAATGAGACAGTCTATGATTTATATACAGGGACGGGAACCATAGCTAACTTTGTAGCAAGCCAGGCTCGCCAGGTGATAGGGATTGACTATGTCGAGGATGCCATTGCTGATGCCCGCATCAATTCGGAAGTCAATGGTCTTTCGAACACAGAGTTTTTTGCTGGTGACATGAAGGATATCCTCACCGATGAGTTTATAACTAAGCATGGTCGTCCGGATGTGATAATTACAGATCCGCCCCGCGCAGGGATGCATTCAGATGTCGTGAAAACTATTCTTCGTGCTTCTCCATTGCGCATCGTCTATGTGAGTTGTAATCCAGCTACTCAGGCCCGTGACCTTAACCTTCTTGACGAAGGCTACCGCGTCAATGCAATCCAACCAGTTGACATGTTCCCTCATACTCAGCATGTGGAGAATGTTGTGCTGTTGGAAAAGAGACTGACAAAGCAATAATGCCATATAATCAAAACTTCCGTAACGGATAATCTGTTATGCAAAAAAACACTCTGAAATCGACAATGCTTTGATGATGAAGTTTTTGAGAAGGGCAGATACTAAGTCTATGATATTCTTCCCAATTTATTTTCAATAGCAGAAATTAGAAAAGGAAGTAGAATATTCAGTTTTATATGATCACGTTTTAATTCTATATTATGTCTTTTATTTCCTGGTGCTTAGCTCACTTAAACTATTACACAATTTGTTTTCTGATGCTTCTGGAGAGCACAGTCGTTCCTATTCCTTCGGAGCTGGTTGTTCCGCCTGCTGCCTACCGCGCAGCTGGCGAATTGTCCGATCTCAATATTCTGTTGGTTGTGCTTGTGGCTACAATCGGTGCTGATTTGGGAGCTTCAATAAACTACTTGGCAGGCCGCTACCTTGGCCGCCCCGCAATTTATGCCTTCGCCAACAGCACATTGGGCCATATATGCCTCCTAAACGAAGAAAAAGTCCGCAATACAGAGAAATACTTTTCAGACCATGGGGCTACCGCAACCCTTATTGGCCGTTTGGTTCCGGGAATACGTCATTTAATAAGCATCCCTGCAGGTATGGCGCAGATGCCTTATAGCCGTTTCCTTCTATATACCACAATTGGCGCGGGCGTCTGGCATATTATCCTTGCGGCTATAGGCTACTCGCTTGCATCTGTTGTGCCTGAGAGCGAACTTGAGGCAACAGTCACTCGCTATAGCCATGAGATTGGATATGTCATGTTGGGCATATTTGTCTTGTTTATTGTTTATCTTGTGGTTAAAAAGAAGAAACAATAACAGAGAGCGCCCGGCAATAACGAAGAAGGATTTTGTCTCTCAGATAAAATCCTTACGGAATTTGTTTTTATTGGAGAAGAGGAACTGGATACGGGCAGAAAGTATCCAGATGGAGAGCATCAGCTCAAAAAAGATGAGTGACAAGTAGTATTTGTGGCAACCTAATTTATCAGAGGTCCGTTTGAATTCCCGAATGCGAACAGTTGTGACGATGATGAGGCTCAGCAGGATAAGTGTGAGTAATGTGCAGCAGAATCCAATCTCTGTTTCTGTCGGAGATTGGCCTGCATAGTTTTGTGGGGATAGCGGATGTAGATAGGAGGCGTCAGAATGTATTAAAGACAAGGTTAGGCCTATGCCCCCTCCGATAAATGGTATTATGATAAATATCAATGCTATCCAAGGCCATGTCAGACGGACTGTGTTGCGCAGGCGATAGATAAATGTGTGTCTTTGATAGCGCCGAATAGCACAATATGCTAAACGCAATTGATTCCACTGATGTGGTGTTGGTTTATCTTCTACGACAACTGCGTCTGCATCCATGCAAAGCGCAGTATTATACTTGTTTGAAAGACGGTTTGCCATCAGTTCGCATGCCCCGACAGAGAGATTCTGTGTTTCCGAGAAGCAACTGGAACTGAGGAACAGACTTTTGCGCACAGCCATGTTGCACCCGTCGCCCCGCACTGCTGGATAACAAGCTTCTACATGGTCAAAATTGGCGATTGCATGCCAGAGACGATAAAAACCGATTTTAAGGTCGAACCAGTTAGATGAGTGTTTCTCGTAACGTGCAAAACCGAGTACAAGTTCTGCTTTAGGGTGTCGGCGAATGGTTGTTGCTATGTCGTAAAGCCAATTTTTTGATATAGGCTCCGCGTTTGCTTGTGTAACAACCACCCATTCGTGCTGAGCACCTCGGATGCCAAGAGTGAGAGCCAGACGTTCCAGACTGATATTGTGAGCAGAGTTTGGAGTCGAAGTGTGACGCAGATATTTGTAACGCTGTTCCATGGCTTCCAGAAGTGCGACAGTGTCGTCCGAGGAGGCTATGACTACTACAACGACTTCAAAATCCTCATAATCTTGATTAAGAATGGCAGGCAGGTGTTTCCGTAGTTGTTCTGCCTGGTTATGGGCAGGAATAACTATGGTTAGCGGTTCTACCAGTTTTGCTGTGGGAAGATTTTCCAATTATCAGGTTTGAGCTTAAGCTTCATTGATGATTAAGACATGCGGTAATTGCCGGCAATTATATTGCGAAGCCATGATTTCGCCGTATGCTCCAGCGCTCCGAATGGCCAGCAGGTCTCCACGATGGAGTGGGGGCAGGGGACAGTCTTTCTGGAATACATCTGATGATTCGCAGATTGGGCCTACTACGTCATAAAGCAAAGGAGTGGGGGAAGAGGATTTCGCACTCTCGGAAGTGTTATCTGCAGCAATTTTAACCAATTCTATGTGATGGTGAGCTCCATAAAGAGCGGGGCGGATTAAATCTGTAAATCCTGCATCTACAATGGCGAAACGTTTTACGTGGCCTTCCTTGACATACAACACTCGGGTAAGAAGTGAGCCCATCTGGCCTACGATAGAGCGGCCCAATTCAAAGTGCAGTTCCTGGCCGGGGCGCAGTTCCAGTTCGTTTTTGTAAGTGTGAAAGTAGGAATGGAAATTCGGAATAGGATTTGAGTCTGGGTAGTTGTAGTCAATACCAAGACCTCCACCTACATTGATTATTTTCACGCCGTTTATGCCTTCTTCTTCCAATTGGTCCTGTAGATGATTAATCCTGTGTGCCAAGGCCACAAAATCTTCCATGTCAAGGATTTGGCTTCCTATGTGGAAGTGAAGGCCGACGAAACGGATGTTATCCATCTGGCGAGATGCACTGATTACGGCTTCCATATCACTCATTGAGATACCGAACTTGTTCTCTGCAAGGCCAGTCGTGATGTTGGCGTGTGTGTGTGCTCCAACGTCTGGATTTATACGGAAACAAATATCAGCACGACGATTCATGCGGCCGGCAATCTCGTTGATCACCTCCAACTCAGGAATGCTCTCAACATTAAATAGTCCAATGCCGGCATCCAAGCCCAATTCTATTTCCCAGTCGGCCTTACCAACACCTGCAAATACTATATCCTTGGCAGGGAAGCCGGCTTCCAATGCAGCTTTTATTTCCCCGCCACTGACGCAGTCGGCGCCAAGTCCAGATTCTGAGATGCAACGTAATATATTGGGATTTGCGTTGGCTTTTACGGCATAGTGAACAAAATAGTTGTCGTGCTCTTTTATCTCAGCTTTTATGGCTTCAATAGTGTCGCGAAGCAGCGCCATGTCATAGACATAGCAGGGTGTTAGTAGGTCCTGTGAATTCATTGTGCTTAGTTGTTGAACAGTGTTTTGCTAAGTGCTTGTAGTGTACGTTGCTTGTCAGAGGCCTTGACCAGAAATGATATATTGTGGTTGGATCCACCATAACTAATCATTCGCACGGGGATTTCCTGAAGGGCGTTACATGCGCGTGTTTCGAAGCCCACATTCTGAGTTGCCAAGTCGCCGACAACGCATACAATGCACATGTCGTGTTCGATGCTGACTGTTCCATACTTTTTCAGCTCGTCCTTGATGGCGCGAAGGTTGTTGGTGTTGTCGATTGTAACGCTTACACCCACTTCGGACGTGCAAATCATGTCAATGCTGGTCTTGTAGGTCTCAAAGATTTCAAAGACCTTGCGCAAAAAGCCATGAGCCAGGAGCATACGTGAGCTTTGGATGCCAATACATGTGATTTTGTCTTTTGCCGCTACGGCTTTGATTGTCCCCCTCTGCATTTCGTTGTTTATAATTGTTCCCGGCGCCTGGGGAGCCATGGTATTGAGCAGACGGACTGGGACACCGGCAAATTTGGCGGGCTGAATGCAAGTGGGATGTAGTATTTTTGCGCCAAAATAAGCCAGCTCTGCAGCCTCTTCGAAATATAACTGGCGGACAGGCACCGTGTTTTCCACAATTCGCGGGTCGTTGTTGTGCATCCCGTCAATGTCCGTCCAGATCTGTATTTCCTCGGCTTCTATTGCTGCGCCGATAAGGCAAGCAGTGTAATCAGAGCCGCCGCGTTGGAGATTGTCAATCTCTCCGTATGCGTTACGGCAGATAAATCCCTGGGTAATATATATGTCGAAGTCAGGGTTGGAAGTCAGTTGAGCTGTCGCGCATTCGCGGATATAGTTGAGATCAGGCTCAGCATTCTTGTCTGTGCGAATTATGTCGAGAGCAGAAAGCAGGATGGCTTTTACACCTTTTTCCAGCAAGTAATTTGTCATCATGTTCGTAGAAATTATCTCGCCTTGTGCTAATATGACTTTCTCTTCAAATGAAGTGAAAAGCCCCTTGGTAAAGGTGCGGAGATAATTGAACTCTTCGTGCAGAAACTCTCTTGTCCGTTCCCGCCATTCCTCGGTGGAATAGAGCTCTTCGATATGCTCAAGGTATTTCTTTTCCAGCTGGTCGATGAGGGAAAAAGCCCCTTCGGGATTCTTTTTGTAGAGATAGTCAGAAATCTCAACGAGCGTGTTTGTTGTGCCGCTCATTGCAGATAGCACAACTACTTTTGGCTGGCCGTCAGATGTGATGAGGGTTGTTACATCCTTCATGCGTTGTGGCGTGCCTACGCTTGTACCTCCAAATTTCAGAACTTTCATACTTATCTATGTTTATTTGTTTTCAATTATTTTGGCTGTTGGGATGTCATCCGTTTCAGAAGAAGCAGGCTCTTTCCCGGCGACATCGCTAAATGAAATCGTACCCCCTACCTCAGATGTTGCATTTATGGTAGCATCTGGTATTGTTTCTTCTTTTACTGAAGAGTGGCCTTTGTGGCGGAGTGTGTGTCCAGTGCAGGTATATATTATGCCAGGAAACTGTTCAATCAAAGCATCGTTATGTGTTGCCATGATGACGGCAGTACCTTGCTGGGCAAGTGAATACAGAATGGATGCTGTGCGTATGCCGCTTTCCTTGTCTTGATTGCCGGTGGCTTCATCTGCAAGAATCAGAGCCGGTGAGTTGAGAATAGCGCGAGCAATACAGACACGCTGCTGCTCTCCGCCAGACAATTCATACGGCATAGCGTTTAGTTTCTCGGCCATTCCCACGATATCAAGGACTTGGATAATGCGTTCGTTTCGCTCGTCTTTGTGTTTCCATCCTGTCGCACGAAGAACAAAGTCAAGATTCTGTTTCACACTGCGTTCGGCAAGCAGACGGAAATCTTGAAATACGATACCCAGCTGTCGTCGCAGTGCAGGGAGCTGACGGCGCTTGATGCGGCACATATCATGGCCCAGCACTTCGGCCTGGCCGTCGGTGATGTCAAGTTCGCCGTATATAGTTCTAAGCAGCGATGTTTTGCCCGAGCCGACAACGCCTGTCAGATAGACGAACTGACCAGCCTCAATAGTCATGTCAACATCGGTTAGAACGATGTTGTCACCTCTGCTTATAGTTACGTTTGAATAATTTATTATCATTGCATTGAGCATTATATGTCAGTGCTTCTGCCAACCTGGAGCATGCCTCTCCATGAGTTCTGATGCCATTTGTTCTATGCGCAATCCCTTGGAGGTGAGAAGCACGATGAGGTGGTAAAGCATATCCGAGCCTTCATAAATCATGCGCTCGTCGGTTCCGTTGCAGGCCTCAATTACAAGTTCCAAGGCTTCCTCGCCAACTTTCTGTGCCATGCGGTTCAAGCCGTCTTTGAATAGTGAGGTGGTGTAGCTCCCCTCGGGCATTTCGCGTTTGCGCTTTTCGATGAAGTCTTGAAGCTCAGAGAGGAAGAGTAGGGGATTCTTCTTGTTTTCTTCTCCCCAGCAAGTGTCAGTCCCAGTGTGACATACAGGACCGTCAGGGTGGACTTGTATGAGCAGCGTGTCATTGTCACAGTCGTTCTTTATGCTAACCACGTGCAGGTAGTTTCCGCTTGTTTCTCCTTTGGTCCATAGGCATTTGCGGGTGCGGCTGTAGAATGTGACGAGTTTGGTGGATACTGTCTTATCGTAGGCTTCGCTGTTCATATATCCAAGCATCAGCACCTGATGTGTGTCAACATCCTGGATAATTGCTGGCACAAGACCATTCATTTTATCGAAGTCAATATTAGTCATGTTATATGATTTGTTTATTTGTTTATCTTACTGAAATACCTTCTCCTTTAAGATATGCTTTTAACTTGGGAATGGGAATCTCTCCGAAATGGAATACAGAGGCTGCGAGTGCTGCATCCGCGTGGCCTAAGGCAAAAGCGTCGCGGAAGTGCTCTTGCGTGCCTGCCCCTCCGGATGCTATGATAGGAATTGAGAGCTTGTCGGCCAGCTTGAGCAGGGCTTCGTTGGCAAAGCCGGCTTTTGTTCCGTCATGATTCATCGAGGTGAAAAGAATCTCACCCGCGCCGCGCTCTTGGGCTTCGTATGCCCACTCAAACAGGCTCCGGCTTGTGGGCACGCGCCCCCCATTCTGATAACACCTCCAGGAACCATCCTCTTCCATGTGCGCATCTATGGCGCATACGCAAACCTGAGAACCGAAATGGCCGGCTATCTGATCAATCAGCTCTGGGTGGCGCAGAGCAGCACTGTTTACACTGACCTTGTCAGCGCCAGCTCCGAGCAGACGGTCCACGTCAGAGAGTTCGGATATGCCGCCTCCGACAGTGAATGGAATGTTTAGTTGCTCGGCTACACGCGTAACCATTTCCGTAAAAGTGCGTCTCCCCTCAACTGAAGCAGTTATGTCAAGGAAAACCAGTTCGTCTGCTCCCTGGTCACTATAGGCTTTGCCCAAAGCAACAGGGTCGCCTGCGTGACGGAGGTTGACAAAGTTCGTGCCTTTGACGGTCTGTCCGTCTTTGACATCAAGACAGGGTATAATGCGTTTTGCCAGCAATTATTATTCGTTTTTAAAGTTATTCTATCAGTTAAAGAAACTCTCGGGGGTATAATTTTATATTTGTGGGAATTCGTCAATCAGGTGGGGCAGGTCTATTTTGCCCTCGTATATGGCTTTGCCGAATACCGCCGCAGGGATTCCGGCTTTATCGAGAGCGCGAATATCCTCAATGGAACTGATTCCGCCGCTTGCAATAAGGCCGCAGGTAGGGTAATTCTCCAAAATCTGTTTGTACAGATCGGTGGCAGGGCCTTGCAGCATCCCATCCTTGGAAATATCTGTACATAGCACGTGTTTCACTCCGCGTGCTAAATATTCTTTCAGGAATGGCAACAGCTTGCTTTGGCTTTCTTCCTTCCATCCATTTATGCTTATTAGCCCGTCGCGGACATCTGCACCGAGGATAAGCTTGTCTGCTCCAAACATATCCAACCATTCAAGGAACAGGTCCTGCCGGGTCACGGCAATGCTCCCTACGGTTGCCATTGCTGCGCCGCTTTCAAAAGCAATATGAAGGTCCTCTTCCGTCTTTATTCCTCCGCCGAAGTCTATCACAAGGCCCGTGGCTGTTGCTATTGCCTCAAGAGTACGGTGGTTTACAACATGGTGAGAGCGTGCTCCATCCAGATCCACGACATGCAGTCGGCGGAAACCAAGAGCCTCAAATTCGCGTGCCAGGGCCACCGGGTCTTCGTTATATACCTTTTTAGTGGCATAATTACCCTTTGTGAGGCGCACACATTTGCCGTCAATTACGTCTATAGCAGGAATAAGGATCATTGGTCTAATTGGAATATGTTCTAATCTGGTTACTGTTATTATCCGGGAATGCTGATTGCTGTTGCTATCCGGAAGGGCTGTTTATTGTTATTTTCTATTATCCGGTAGGGCTTATGGTTCTTGTTATCCTGGAAGGTCAAGGAACGAACGCAGAATTCTCTCGCCTACCGAGCCGCTTTTTTCCGGATGGAATTGCGTGGCATAGAAATTATCCCGATGTAAGGCTGCGCTGAAAGGCTGAATGTAGTCGCATATTGCTGACGTGAAGTCACATACTGGCACGTAGTAGCTATGCACGAAATAGACAAACTCGCCGTTTGGCAGCATAAGAGCAGGCTCCTCAGAACATCTGTTCGCAGGCATGTATATCTGATTCCATCCCATATGTGGCACTTTCTCATCATGCTGCCGTGGTTGGAAACGCTTCACCTCTGCCGGAAAGATGCCAAGGCAGTCGGTATCTCCCTCTTCGGAGTGTGTGCACATCAGCTGCATGCCAATGCAGATGCCCAATACCGGTTGGCGCAAGCTGCAGATCACCTGGTCTAATCCGTGTTCACGCAGATAACTCATGGCTTGGCTTGCTTCTCCCTGGCCGGGAAACACCACTTTGTCGGCTGAAGCCAACTCCTCGGGTGAATCTGTCAGTAGAGAATCCACCCCCAGGCGCTTCAGGGCGTTAACCACAGAGTAGATATTTCCCGCATTGTATTTTACGATTGCTACGTTCATGCAGCTTATGATTTTGTCAGTTCACTTAAATATCTAAGCGGGGGCAAAATTACAAAAAAAAGGCATCCGAACGCCATATTACCTTCCCTTTTTATCAAAAAATGGCATTTATGTGGCCATAAATAGCGCAAGCTGCATGTTTTTGACTATCTTTGCAGCACAAAAGGAAAGGAAAACCTCAATTAAGCAATCTTCATAACAAAATATTATGTCTGCTCTCGCGCCTCTAATAGATGATCTTGCGCTGATTCTAATCTGCGCGGGTGCAATGACTCTTATATTCAAGAAGCTGAAGCAGCCGCTTGTGCTCGGATATATTGTGGCCGGATTTCTTGCTTCGCCCAATATGCCTTGGATGCCGAGTGTTAAAGATTTGGCCAATGTGCATCTTTGGAGCGAGATTGGTGTGATATTCCTGTTGTTTGCGCTGGGGCTTGAATTCTCCTTCAAGAAGATTATGAAGATGGGGGCCTCGCCCATAATTGCGGCCTGCGTGATAATCTTCTCAATGATGTCAGTAGGGTTTCTCACCGGGCGGGCATTTGGCTGGCAGCAGATGGACTGCATATTTCTTGGCGGAATGTTGGCAATGTCCTCAACCACAATCATTTACAAGGCCTTTGATGATATGGGCTTGCGACAGCAGAAGTTTGCAGGTCTTGTGCTTGGCGTGCTGATTATTGAAGATATATTGGCCATTGTGCTTATGGTGATGCTCTCGACATTAGCGTTAAGTCAGCATTTTGAGGGCCTTCAGATGGTCGCGAGTATTGCAAAACTTGGCTTTTTCCTCGTGTTGTGGTTCGTCGTAGGCATTTATCTTATTCCTCTGTTCTTGCGGAAGACGAAGACGTTAATGAGTGATGAGACCATGCTGATTGTCTCTCTCGCCCTTTGTTTCGGAATGGTTGTGATAGCTTCGTCTGTCGGCTTCTCTCCGGCATTTGGTGCGTTCATTATGGGGTCAATATTGGCAGAGACGATTGAGGCAGAGACGATTGAGCATCTTGTCAACCCGGTGAAGGACCTGTTCGGGGCTATATTCTTTGTATCTGTCGGGATGATGGTGGATATTTCTTTGATAGTAGAATATGCATTCCCGATAATCTGCATAATACTCGCTATTATGCTGGGTCAGACAATATTGAGCACGATAGGGTTCCTCTTATCCGGCCAGCCTCTGAAGACAGCCATGCAATGTAGCTTTTCACTTACGCAGATTGGCGAATTTGCTTTTATTCTTGCTACATTGGGCACCTCTCTTGGCGTCACCAGTGATTTCCTTTACCCAATAGTTGTTGCGGTCTCTGTATTCACCACATTCACAACGCCTTACATGATCCGTTTGGCCCTGCCGGCCTACAATGCTCTACATCGGCTTTTGCCCGAGAAATGGAAAGCCACTCTGGACCGCTATGCCAGCGATGCGCCGGAAATGGCTGGCCAGGAGAGCCCTTGGCGGACATTCCTGTCGGATGTGCTGCGGACAGTTCTCATCTACGGAGTGCTATGTATAGCAGTCGTCGTTATCAGCATAAACGTCCTGTCTCCCATAATTTATAAAATTTTGCCTGGCATGTGGGGGCAGATCGCATTCGCCATAATCACCATCATCTGCCTCGCTCCGTTCCTGCGGGCTCTTATGGTCAAGAAAATGTACAGTTCTGATTTCCAGACTTTATGGAGTGATAACAACTTCAACCGCGCCCCCCTGCTGAGCCTCATTGTGTTGAGGATGATTATAGGCGGTTGGTTTATCGGCTTTGTATTGGATTATTCTTTTCATTGGACCGGCCTTCTTCTTATTGTCCCTGCTATAAGCATCATTTTCCTCATGATTGCTTCCCGAAGACTGAAACGCCAGAGCCTGAATCTCGAGCGGACCTTCACGGCTAATCTTAACCAGCGTGAGAATCGTGCCAGTGATTTACGTCCGCAATATGCGGGAAAATTGATGGAGCGCAATATTCACATCTCTGTTTTCACCGTTCCCATAGGAATATCCTGGGCGGGAAAGACTCTTTCGCAGGCTGGACTGGGACATAAATATGGCGTTCATGTTGTGGCATTACAGCGTGGCGCACAGCGCATTAACATTCCAAATG
Source organism: Bacteroidaceae bacterium (assembly GCA_024699495.1). Lineage (GTDB taxonomy): Bacteria > Bacteroidota > Bacteroidia > Bacteroidales > Bacteroidaceae > Physcousia. The sequence goes on from JAILPK010000063.1 coordinate 12,541, forward strand.
GGAACACGTTGCTATTGCCCGGCGACAGAATGCAGGTGATTGGGTCGGATGAGCAGTTGCAGACTTTCAGCAACGTGATTGAGGCTGCGGCCCAGGAAGCTCGTCAGTCTGTGACCGAACTTACCGAAGAGATGACTCTGCGAAGATATACCGTTGATGCCCAGTCTGATTTTATCGGGCGTACGCTTAGGGATTGCGGCATCCGTGAGCGCTACAACTGCCTAATCGTGGGCATAGAAGACAAAAGGAGTAAGGAACTGCTGTCCCCTACACCAAGTCATGTATTTGAAATCGACGATGTTATTTGGGTTGTCGGAACACCTGAAGACATCAAATGCCTTCCTTCTTCTGTTCCTTTCTGATTAAGTGGTGGATTATCAGGCCTCCCAGAATTCCTAATAGCACAAATACAGGCAGAGCTACCAATATGTGTGGGTATAGCGGGCGGTTACTGCTGCCATATACAAACATCATGAACGTAAGCAGAAAAGCACATAATGAGGCACCACCTATGATAGACATTTTCCGCGCCCACTTAAGTTTTTCTTGACTGCGGGAAAAATGGTGGTGCTTGTGTGAATCGGAATGGCTGTGATGATGGTGAACGTGTTCTCCACTGTGGTGATGTTCATCAGAATGGCTGTGATGATGGTGATCGTGTTCTCCAGTGTGGTGATGTTCATCAGAATGGCTGTGATGTATTATCTCTTCTTCTGACATTTAGATGTGCAACTAATAATTATGATTGTCTGTCGCTTTTGGCGGAGAGTGAGGGATTCAAACCCCCGGAACGGATAAACCGTTCACCGGATTTCGAGTCCGGCCCAATCGGTCACTCTGGCAACTCTCCTGAAAAGCGGCGCAAAATTATAAAATAATAAACACCTGAGCAACATTTTTTACATATTTTATAATTTTAGAGATCCAAAGTAGATTGTCCTGCCTATGCAAAAAGAGTTTTGGAGGAGCTAAAGCAGTTTCTAAGCAGGAAAAATCCCCGAATATTAAATATTCCCTTGGTCTCGTCTGATGTAATTCCGCATTCTATTTCCACTTCCTGTTATAGTCCGTTAGAATGTATGCCAAGGAATAAATATCGAGCTAAATGATTACACTTTATCCTGATAATTTTTGCAAACACACTATAGCCTCAAGGTATATAGATGCATATGTGCACATATAATGTCTCCTATGCCCCCTTCTTCAGTATGAAAATAGAATAAATAATAAGGAAAAAATGGGTGGAATCAGGCAAAAAACAGTTTGAAACGGGCAAAAAGTGAGCCTCTAAGCACAAATATTGCCATTTTCATTGAGGCTTACAAGTGATTACATCAAGGTGTAATGACCAATACACCATGGTATAATGGTAAATACACCTTGATGTATTGACTTGTGTGGAAAGTGAAATACGATTATTCCCCTCGATTAATGGGATAATGAGCCTAAATGAATCTGTTTTTATGGCTCGTTATGTTATTTTGGCGATAATCGGGAACGCGATTTTTAGTCTTAATAGACTGAAACACAATCCCTTGCAGGCTTTTCTGCGCTCTGAGATTGCGTTATTTTAAATCCGGGGCCTGGCTGGTGCCAATATAAGCGATTCTCACGAAGTAGTTTAACATTTGCAACTGCAAATGTTAAATCCACTTCGGTCAATATGGCTAACGGGGAGTTTTTACTTTAGTGAAAGGCCTTAAGCCGCCTAGGCATTTGGCCGCATATGGCTCGGCCTTGGAGCGGGCTTGTGGCCGATTTCGGCGTAGATAGCCTCCTACTTGGTCTCAAAGGCTTCGCAGGGTCTTACTTCACAAAGAATTTCTTTCCACCTTTTATGATAATGCGCTTGTTCTGCTGCTTGGAGGGACGGCCGGAGATGTCGTATGCGCGGTTGGGGGAAGATGCTTCTGCTGCTCCTTCAACAGTTTGCAGGCCTGTCGGGTAATCCTTGTAAACGAGGTGGAAAGCATCAGCCTTGAACCAGCCTGCACACCGGAGCACTATGCTTAATGCTGTCTTGCCGTCGGCTTCTGTTGTGATGCTTACTGGTATGCCGACGGTCTTGTCCGAACCGAAGGACAGGGAATAAGGCGTTTTCCCGAATGTACAGTTTAGCTTGTTTTCGGTGTCATCAGAGGCTACGACGAAGTTCAGCTCGTATTTGCCAGCTGGGATAACACCTAAATTCTGACTTAATGAGTAGTCGCCACTTGGGGTGCCGCCCCAGGTGTTGTACAGATAATCGCCTTCAATTCCATCGAAGGTGCGGTCTGCAATCTTGTAGCTGGAAAATGCTTCTCCCTCGTTGCCTTCGAACTTTGTCCCTTCCCAGCCTGTAACGCTGTTTACAAGATACGGGCCCTGCTCAAAAGAGGGGTTGATAATAAACATATTGGTCACTTCCATGCCTGGTTCCAGGGTAACAGCCTGCTTGAAGGCATCTATAGCATATTTCAATACGGCTGTTGCCTCTGCAAAGGCGGCGGCCGTCGTCGGGAGTTCGGCATCTTCGCCAATGACATTGTTTATCATGGCGCTGAGCATGGAAGCCGCCTCCGGAGTAGATGTGTATGTCTCGATAAGAGACTGTGCTGATGCTACTGTTTGCATCAGTTGTGTTTGCTCTTCTGAGATAAATATCCATTGTGCATTGGCGTCGCTGGCATTCTCTGCATAACCCACGGCTTCGCCATTTGAAGCCATATATAAATATTTGTGATTCTGGCTGAAGGTGTTGCCGGTGGCTAAAGTGTGATTTGAGCGCAAGGCATAGACAAAGTCGTTGTTTTGCTTCTCAAGACGCCAGCGATAGGAGCCGTTGCGCATATCGATGTAGATGTCGTAGGACCAACCTCTCCACGAATCATATATATAAATATATTTCCCTCCGTTCTTGAAATTATATGTTTCTATGCCGTCATCGTCAGTTTTTGCCCATTCTGGAGTCCATTGAGTGGTAGGCTCTGCACTGAAGCCGGGCGCAGATGTTAAAAACAAGCCGTTTGTTACATTTTGTATGTAATAGGATCTCGTCGGGTCAAATTCCTCTCCCTGCCATGCTTGCACATTTGTTGCAGTCAAAACGGCAATAAACAGCATGGTAAAATGTTTCTTCATGTTCATATATTTTTTAATTTGCTGCAAAGTTAGCAATATATTGTGAATAGCAAAGCCAAAATACGGTACAAAATGACATTTATACCAAAAAAAACGCCTCCGGAAATGCAAAATTGCATAAATCCAGAGGCATTGGGGTTAATAATAATGTAAAAATGAAATCTCTTTTGGAAAGTCCCAATTGTTAATCGAGACGGTGATTGAAAACAGATGCGTTACTTACAATCACGGCAATTACCATAATGGCAAATGCAATTGAATTAATAGCTGTGTTCATCATAATCGTTTACCTTTAATAATTTGTTATCCTAGAAGTTTGTTTTTAATTGGCTTCGCTAAGCCTACTTCTTTCTTTTTTGCGCTGCAAAGGTACGACGATTATGGCGAAAACGAATCATATTTGTGCTATAAAGCATAAAAATAGGCCATTTCATTGACATCGGTCAAAAAAGAGAGGCCCTGAACGGGTCCTCTCTTGATATGTATCAATCTGTGGCTGTTCAGCCCTTAAATGCGCTCAGGGTTTCTTGGATTGCAGCTATTTTGCTTAGTGTATCCTGCTGTTTCTTACGTTCCATTTCCACGACTGCGGCAGGCGCATTCTGCACAAAACGCTCGTTGCTTAGCTTCTTTTCTACAGATGCGAGGAATCCTTGCAGGTGTTCCAATTCGTTTTCCAGTTTTTTACGCTCGGCATCCAAATCTATAAGATTGCCGAGTGGAACTGCGTATTCTGTGGTTCCAATGAGGAATGAAACGCTCGCTGGTGACTTCTCAGATACGTTGTTGATTGCTGAGAGATTGGCCATCTTGATGATTGAGCACTGGAAGGCTTCTTCCTGACCGCCGATCTTTTCCAATACCAGCTTTTCCTTGGGGGCAATGTTTTTCTGGCTGCGTACCGCACGTATTGCTGCCACTACTTCCTTGACAGTCTCAAAGTCAGCACATAGCCTGCGGTCATCATCTGTGGCGGATGGCATGTGCAGTTCTGCACGCATGATGCTCTCGCCGGATTTGCGGTCGTAGATGGATTGCCAGAGTTCTTCGGTGATAAATGGCATGAACGGATGCAGCATCTTCAGGAGAATCTCAAAGAACTGCAGCGTGGCTTCGTATGTGGCTTTGTCCACAGGCTGCGCTTTGCCATCGGCATAATTAGGCTTGACCATCTCAAGATACCATGAGCAGAAGTCGTCCCAAAACAGCTTGTAAACAGTCATAAGGGCCTCGCTGAGACGATACTTGCTGAAGTCGTCGGCAAGTTCCTCGGCAGCAAGACGTAGTTTGGCAGAAAACCATTGGGTGGCTAAACAAGCTGATTCGGGTTGTTTGTCATCATTAATATCCCAGCCCTTGACAAGTCTGAAGGCGTTCCAGATCTTATTATTGAAGTTGCGGCCCTGCTCGCAGAGGCTTTCATCGAAGAGAATGTCGTTTCCGGCTGGAGCGCTGAGCATCATGCCCATTCTCACTCCGTCAGCACCAAACTTCTCAATAAGCTCTAAGGGATCGGGGCTGTTGCCAAGGCTCTTTGACATCTTGCGGCCCAGTTTGTCGCGTACAATGCCTGTGAAATATACGTGGCGGAAAGGCATGGTGCCTTCATATTCATAGCCGGCCATTATCATTCGGGCTACCCAGAAGAAGATGATGTCTGGGCCTGTAACCAAGTCGGCTGTGGGGTAGTAATACTTGAGCTCTTTATTGCCTGGGTTACGGATTCCGTCAAAAAGGCTTATCGGCCAGAGCCAACTGGAGAACCAGGTGTCGAGGGCATCCTCATCCTGACGCAGGTCTGACAGGTTGAGCTGCGCATTTCCGCTTTGTTCGCGGGCTAACTGCAGGGCTTCATCCTCGGTCTCTGCTACAACGAACCCGCCGGCCGGGAGATACCATGCCGGTATCCGGTGGCCCCACCATAGCTGGCGGCTGATGCACCAGTCCTTGATATTTTCAAGCCAGTGACGATAGGTGTTCTTGTATTTTGCGGGGTAGAATTGGATGTCATCGTTCATTACAGGCGAAAGGGCTATATTGGCCAGGTGTTCCATCTTCAGGAACCACTGCATGGACAGCTTGGGCTCAATTGGCACCCCTGTGCGCTCAGAGCATCCGATCTTGTTGTCGTAATCCTCAATCTTCTCCATGAGACCGGCTTCCGTCATGTCCTCGGCAATCTGTTTGCGGCAGACAAAGCGGTCTATCCCTACGTATTTCTCTAAACCGATGATGTATTCGTTTGATACGCAGTTTTCTGCAAGCGCTGCTTGCTGCGCTATGGCGATGCGTTCCGAGAGGGTTGCATCATCGTTGAAGATATCAATAGCTTCGAGATTATATTTCTCGCCGAGCATATAGTCATTTACATCGTGTGCCGGTGTCACCTTGAGACAGCCGGTTCCGAACTCAATGTCAACATAATCGTCTTCTATAACTGGGATGATTCTGCCGACAACAGGCACAATTACCTTTTTGCCTTTCAGCCACTGGTTCTTCGGGTCGTTGGGATTAATGCACATCGCTACGTCGCCCATAATGGTTTCAGGACGGGTTGTGGCAACAACGGCATAATAGCCACGGGCATCCTTATGTATTACATTCAGTCCGTCTTCATCCTCTGGCTTAATTGTGAATTCACCTGCCAGATAGTACTTCATGTAGTACAATTTAGTATGTTCCTCTTTATAGATTACTTCCTCGTCTGAAAGCGCCGTGAGAGCCTTGGGGTCCCAGTTAACCATGCGCACGCCGCGATAGATGAGCCCTTTGCGGTAAAGGTCAACAAAGACCTTGATCACACTTTCGCTGCGCACTTCGTCCATCGTGAAGGCTGTTCGGTCCCAGTCGCAGGAGCACCCTAATTTCCTCAGCTGTTTGAGAATAATTCCTCCGTGCTCTTCTGTCCATGCCCACGCATGCTTTAAAAACTCTTCACGTGAGAGATCTGCCTTTTTAATGCCCTGTTCGGCCAGGCGGTTAACCACCTTGGCTTCTGTAGCAATGCTCGCATGGTCTGTGCCTGGCACCCAACATGCGTTCTTGCCTTCCATCCTTGCATGGCGCACCAGAATATCCTGAATGGTTTCGTTTAGCACATGCCCCATATGCAGGACGCCGGTCACATTTGGCGGCGGAATGACTACTGTATAAGGCTGACGGTCATCGGGCTGCGAACTGAACAGTTTATTGTCCAGCCAATATTGATACCATTTACCCTCGACCTCGGTTGGGGAGTACTTTGAGGCTAATGAATCACTACCTTTTCCCTCTGCGGGATTCCCAAAAGCAGCTGACTCTGAGTTCGTGTTATTTTTCATATGTTTTAATCAGAATTATATTTGTTCTTATCACGTTAAATCGTTTTCTTGTATGTGGGGCCCTATAAGGGGAAAGCCTTATTCCAGCTTCTTTGCCTCCTCCCAAAGCTTATCCATTTCGGCTAGAGTCATTTCGGTGAGCGGTTTGCCGATTCGGATGCTGTGCTCTTCAAGATAGGTGAAACGGCGGATGAATTTCCTGTTTGTCAGTTCAAGGGCTGTGTCGGGGTTGAGCTTGTACAGACGGGCCGCATTGATAACAGAAAACAGAAAATCGCCAAGTTCCTGGGTGCTCTTCTCCTTATCCTCCCGATTTAATTCCACCTCCAATTCGCCGAGCTCTTCACGCACCTTATCCCAGACTTGCTCACGCTTGTCCCAGTCAAAACCGACGCCGCGGGCCTTGTCTTGGATCCGATAGGCTTTGATTAGCGAGGGGAGAGCTTCTGGTACACCGCTCAACACACGTTTGTTGCCTCCCTTTTCCTGAACCTTAAGCTGTTCCCAGTTCTTCAGAACTTGATCTACAGTGATTTCGCCCTTCTTAATACGTTCAGCTTCTGGGCCAAACACATGTGGATGTCTGTAAATCAGTTTGTCGCAGAGTTTGTCACATACATCTGCTATGTCGAAATCCCCGGTTTCACTACCAATCTTGGCGTAGAACACGATATGCAGCAGCACGTCTCCAAGTTCCTTGCAGATATCACTCTTGTCGTTTTTTATTATGGCATCTGCAAGCTCGTATGTCTCTTCTATGGTGTTTGGGCGCAAACTTTCATTGGTCTGCTTACGGTCCCATGGACATTTGTCACGAAGCTCGTCCATAACATCTAGCAGACGACCAAAAGCGGCCAGTTTCTCTTCTCTTGTATGCATATTACAAATCACCTTTAATTTTATCTCCTGTGTTTGGTCATCAACTGCCTTGATGTATGGTCACTTGCGGGAATGGGAATGCGATTCCTTCTGAATTGAATCGCTTGTAGAGACGCTCCCTGAAGTCAAATAATACATCCCAATAGTCTTCATTCGTGACCCACGCACGTATGAGTACGTTTACCGAACTGTCTGCTAACTCCGTAAGATAAACAAGAGGAGCCGGCTCTTTCATTATGCGCGCGTCCTCCTCTATTAGGGATGAGCATACTTTACGCACAAGATCCATGTCTTGCCCGTATTCTACACCTACTACCCATTCTATACGTCGTGTCGGAGTCATTGTTATGTTGGTTATCAGGCCGCTGCTCATCGCTCCGTTGGGTATATATATCATTTTGCCGTCGGCCGTTTCTAAGATGGTGTGGAAGATTTGGATTTCTTTCACATTACCGCTGGTGCCTTGGGCTTCCACCCAATCCCCAATTTTATATGGCTTGAACAAAAGAATGATAATACCTCCGGCAAAATTCTGCAGATTCCCGCTTAATGCCATACCTACAGCTACACCTGCGGAGGCCAGTAGCGCTGCAAAACTGGTCGTATTTATGCCAAGCGCTCCCACGATAGAGATGATGAGCAATACCTGGAGCACTATATTCACAAAACTCTTGACGAACGACTGAATTGTTATGTTGACATTGCGTCTTTCCATCATTCCGTTCAAAAGGTGCTTGATGAACTTTATGACATAATGTCCTATTACATAGACAATGATTGCCAAAAGAATATGGCGACCCGCTTCCAACGACCAGTTTATCAGCTGTTGGATGACAGTTTCAAGACGCTCTGGTGATTTTTCGGCAACAGCTTCCTCTGCTGCATGTCCCAACTCCACAGCCTTTTCTGCGATGTCTTGTGAACTCAATAAATACATATAATCATGAATTTGGCCGCGAAATTATAATTTTCTTGCCACATACCCAACTTTTTGCATAGAAAAAGTATCTATCCGCCTATTGGAACGTTTTTAGCATGTGCGATTTCACCAGTTTGAAATCATATTCTTATTCTGTCATCGGATTATTCTGAATCCCCCCCTATATATTAATAAATAAATGAACGCGCGCGAGGTGTTTGGTGATATTGTAACGAAAAGCGAAAAAGTGCGCTGTCGGTTCAAAAAAGTCAATAAAATGTTTGGTGGTTTGTATAAAAGGCCTTACCTTTGCACCCGCAAAACGAGAGAGGCCCCTTCGGGAC
>JAILPK010000056.1 GCA_024699495.1 Bacteroidaceae bacterium
CTTCCCATTCCGAACAGAGAAGTTAAGCCTCACCACGCCGATGGTACTGCGAAAGTGGGAGAGTAGGTAACCGCCCCCTAAGAGAGGTAATGCTCATCAAGAGTGTTGCCTCTCGTTTTTTTATAGCAACTGTAGAAGCTATAGAAGCTATAGAAACTATAGAAGCTATAGAGGATATAGAGGATATAGAAGCTGTAGAGAATATAGAGAATATAGAAGTTATAGGGGCTAATGAGGCTATAAAGCTTCATTAGCCCCATTATTTTTATTAGGCCCATTAGCCTATAACCCTCAGGATCTTGCGGCTATTTTCGGAAATACTTGCCGATTACGGGGAGTCCGCTCAGCGGTAGGTCCTTCTTTACGATGTAAGCGACAAACAGCATAATCAGAATCGTATTCAGGACCAGATGAGCCCATGAAGGCCACTGTGCAGGCATGAGTTCCATCCCTATATATATTATTAATGTAATAAAGACATATATAGAGATATCCCGCATAGGATATGGAATGGGGTTCTTCAGCTGCCCTACCACATAGCTCAGCACCATCGCCGTGCCATAGCCGGCGACGCCTCCCCAGGCACATGCCCAATAGCCGAGAGACGGGATGAAAATTATGTTGAAGGCAACGAGAACGACGCAGCCGATGATGGAAAAGACAGCCCCGTAGATTGTTTTGTCGATAAGCTTATACCAGAAAGAGAGGTTGAAATAGACGCCCATCATAATCTCTGCTACCATGACTATAGGAACAACTCCGAGCCCCTCGCGGTAACCGGCGCCGATAATATACTGGAGCAGAGGCATCCATCCGACCACACACAGAAATGCCAAAAGGGTGAAGATGATGAAATACTTCATGGCAGCTGCATAATACTCGTTTTTGTCTGCATCTTTTGCCTTTGCGAAGACTATCGGCTCATAAGCATAGCGGAATGCCTGGGTAATCATCGCCATAATCATTGCTATCTTTACACAACTGCCATAGATGCCGAGTTGCACATTAGCATCTGCAGAATCGCGGCAGACCAAGGGGAATATTATCTTGTCGGCTACCTGATTGAGAATACCCGCAATGCCAAGCACCAATATGGGCCAGGAATACGAGAGCATCCGGCGCAGCAATGAAGCAGAGAAATTCCAGTGAATGCGGAAGAGGCCGGGGATGAAGAGCAGGGAGATGAATGCGGTGCAGAGCAGGTTTATGAAAAACACATAGAACACCGACGTCTTTCCGAGGAATACAAAATAAAAGACATTCAGCCCTATGTTGAGCACTATGAACAGCAGTTTGAGAGAAGCAAAACGGATTGGGCGCTTCTGAAAACGGAGGTAGCTGAAAGGCAAAGCCTGCAGCGCATCCATGGACACGACCACCCCCATCATAAGCAGATAATCGGGATGCCCGCCATACCCCAGATAGCCGCTTATGGGCTCTATGAAAGCGAAGAGCAGCAAGAGAAATATAGCTGTCAGCGTTCCGACAACAGCAAACGAAGTGGAGAAAACGGAGTCCGGCCAATTGGCAGAAGCCGCGTCGTCACCCTTGGAATCCGGTTCGTTGGCAAAGCGAAAAAGCGATGTCTCCATGCCGAAAGTGAGGATTACGAGAATCAGGGCAGTATAAGCGTAAATATTTGTGCTTACGCCATAATCCCCAGACTCTCGTGGCATATAATGAGTATATAAAGGAACCAGAAGATAATTGAGAAATCGCCCCACTATGCTGCTAAGTCCATAAATAGCAGTATCTTTCATCAGGGCATTCAATTGTGCCATAAAATGTCAATAATTATAGATTTTCGGCGCGAAGATAACGAATTATTCCATTAGAAAATTAAAAATACATAATTAAAAAGGCGCCTCAAAGAATAATTAGCTATATTTGTGCCCAAATTTCGACATTTTTAGGATTATGCCCCAAAATTTAGTAATTGTAGAATCCCCGGCCAAGGCCAAGACGATTGAGAAATTCCTTGGAGAGGGATACAAAGTAATGTCTTCTTATGGTCATATCCGTGACCTTAAGAAGAAGAGTTTCAGCATCAATCTGGACACCTTCCAACCTGAATACGAGGTGCCCGCAGATAAACAACACATCGTAACACAACTCAGACAGAGCGCAAAAAAAGCAGAAATGGTTTGGCTCGCATCCGATGAAGACCGCGAAGGAGAAGCCATCTCGTGGCATTTGGAAGAGGTGCTGCGTCTGAAACCTGAAAAGACTCGCCGCATAGTGTTCCATGAAATCACAAAGACAGCCATTCAGGAAGCAATTGAGAATCCCCGCAATGTGGATATGGCTCTGGTAAACGCTCAGCAGGCCCGCCGCGTATTAGACAGAATCGTCGGATTCAAGCTCTCGCCTGTGTTATGGCGTAAGGTGAAGCCCGGGCTGAGCGCTGGCCGTGTGCAAAGCGTAGCTGTGCGCCTGATTGTAGAGCGCGAGCGCGAGGTACATGCCTTCAAGAGCGAGTCATACTATAGGGTGGTAGCTCTGTTTACACTGCCTTCGGGCAGCGAGGTGAGAGCTGAGCTCAACCGCCGGTTCAATTCACGCGCCGAGGCCGAAGAGTTCCTTAAGGATGCCGGCAAGGCCACATTCACCATTGAAGACATCCAGACAAAACCGCTGCGCCGCTCGCCTGCGCCACCGTTTACAACCAGCACTCTGCAGCAGGAGGCCGCTCATAAGCTTGGCTTCGCTGTGGCACAGACAATGCTCGTGGCACAACATCTTTACGAGAATGGTATTATCACATATATGCGAACAGACAGCGTCAACCTCTCCCAACTGGCACTTGGAACAAGCAAGAAAGTGATCAGCGAGATGATGGGCGACGAGTATGTGAAGACCCGCCAATATCACACATCGAGCAAGGGGGCACAGGAGGCGCACGAGGCCATTCGTCCGACATATATGGACCGGCTGGAGCTGCCCGACAATATGCCCACCGAACGCCGGCTCTACGACCTGATATGGAAACGGACAATCGCCAGCCAAATGGCTGACGCAGAGATGGAAAAGACCGTAGCGACCATCGGCATCAGCGGACGTGATGAGAAATTCATAGCCACAGGTGAGGTCGTTAAGTTCGAGGGCTTCCTGAAAGTCTATCGCGAAACTGCCACCGACGATGAGAATGAAAGCGAAAGCACCGCCGGAAGCAACATCCTGCCGCCAATGTCTGCAGGAGAGAAGCTCAGCTTTAAGAGCATAACTGCAGCACAGCGCTTCACCCAGGCTCCCCAACGATTTAACGAAGCCAGTCTGGTTAAGAAATTGGAAGAGCTTGGCATCGGGCGCCCTTCCACCTATGCGCCGATCATAAGCACAATTCAGCAGCGCGAGTATGTCATCAAGGGGGAAAAGCCGGGCGAAGAGCACCAGTGTCTGCTTCTCTCCATCGGAGGGGACGGCAGCAAGAGCGAGGAAATGCGCACCGTGGTCAGCAATGCTGAGCGCGGCAGGTTATTGCCCACGGATACAGGCATCGTGGTTAACGACTTCCTGATGCAATACTTCCCTGAGATTATGGATTTCAATTTCACCGCTGAAGTGGAAAAGGAATTCGACTCTATAGCCAACGGCAAAGAGCAATGGACGGAAATGATTCAGAATTTCTGGGGCGATTTAGAGCCGTTGGTGGATGAGACTATTCACACAAAGACTGAGCTGCGCGTGGGCGAGCGCATCCTGGGCAACGACCCGAAGACCGGCAAGGTAATATCCGTAAAGATTGGACGTTTCGGGCCGGTGGTGCAGATGGGCGTGGCCGACGAAATCGAGAAGCCGCGGTTTGCACAGCTGCAGAAAGGCCAGAGCATGGAGTCGCTCACTCTGGAGGATGCCCTGGAACTTTTCCGTCTGCCCCGCACATTAGGCCAGTTCGAGGACGACGATGTCATCATTGGAACAGGGCGCTACGGAAACTACATTCTGCATAAGAAGAAGTTTGTAAGCATTCCCGGCTCTGCCGATCCGCTCACCATCACTTTGGAAGACGCTATCGGGCTTATCCAGAAGAAGCGGAATGCAGAACACGAAAAGCATCTCAGAACGTTTGAGCAAGACCCCAAACTGGAAATCCTCAACGGACGCTTCGGCCCATATATAGTTTACGATGGCGAGAACTACCGCATCCCCAAAAATCTTCATGACAAAGTAGCGGAAATTACCTACAAAGAATGCATGCAACTGATCAAAAATCATGAAGAGAAAAGCAAAACTCCACGTCGCTACAGAAAGAAATAGCCCATGATAAGAATTATCATCATCGGCTACATGGGAGCCGGGAAAACCACAATCGGCAGAGGGCTGGCGAAAGCGCTGAATATCCCCTTTTACGACTTGGACTGGTATATCACCGAGCGCTATCGAAAGAAAGTGACGGAGATATTCGAAGAGCGGGGAGAAGAAGGATTCCGGGACCTCGAGCGCCGCATGCTCCATGAGGTGGCCGAGTTCGAGGATATAGTACTCAGCTGCGGAGGTGGAACCCCATGCTTCTTCGACAACATGGAGTATATGAATTCGCTGGCTGACACAATTTACCTGAAAGCCTCGCCCGAAATACTCGATGCCCACCTCAAGGTGGCCAAGGGTGCGCGCCCTCTGCTGCAAGGCAAAGACGACAAGGAACGCTACGAATATATCAAAGAATCGCTGGTAACGCGCGAACCTTTTTATATGAAAGCACGCCACATCATTGACATCGGCCTGCTGGAGAATTATGAGAAGGTGGATGAATGTGTTGCTCTAATCAGAGAAAAACTGAATTTATGAAAAAATGGCGCATAGAAGACTCCGAAGAACTCTATAACATCAAAGGGTGGGGAGTCAACTATTTTGGGATCAACGACAAGGGTCATGTCTATGTGACTCCGAAAAAAAACGGAGTGCAAGTGGATCTGCAGGAGGTCATCGACGAACTGGGCACACGCCATATCACGGCCCCCATGCTGATTCGTTTTCCGGACATTTTGGACAACCGCATTGAAAAGACCGATGAGTGTTTCCGCAAAGCGGCCAAAGAATACGACTATAAGGCCGAACATTTCATCATCTTTCCCGTAAAGGTAAACCAGATGAGGCCCGTTGTCGAAGAGATAATAAGCCACGGAAAACGCTATAATCTCGGACTTGAAGCCGGCTCAAAGCCTGAACTTCACGCTGTGCTCGCTACGAATATGGACAGCGACAGCCTGATTATCTGCAACGGACATAAAGACCAGAATTTCATCGAACTGGCTCTGCTGGCACAGAAGATGGGAAAGCGCGTGTTCCTTGTGGTTGAGAAACTGCCCGAACTGCGCATCATAGCAGACACTGCCAAGCGCATGGGGGTGAAACCGAATCTCGGCATACGCATCAAACTGGCCGCCAACGGGTCGGGAAAATGGAGCGAGAGCGGCGGCGACGCCTCGAAATTCGGCCTCAACTCGTCAGAGCTGCTCATGGCCCTCGAACTGCTGAAAGAATATGATCTTAGCGACTGCCTGAAACTGCTGCACTTCCATATAGGCAGCCAGATAACCAAGATTCGGCGCATATCCACTGCGCTGCGCGAGGCCGCGCAATTCTATGTCCAGTTGCGTATGATGGGCTTCAACATCGATTTCATCGACTGCGGAGGCGGCCTGGGAGTGGATTATGACGGCACTCGCTCGAGCAACAGCGAGAGTTCTGTGAACTACTCCATTCAAGAATATGTCAACGACTGCGTTTATACAATTGTCGAAGCAGCCAACCAGAGCGGCATCCCGCACCCGAACATCATTACCGAGGGGGGGCGTTCGCTAACGGCCCACCACAGCGTCCTTATCGTGGATGTGATGGAGAGCGTGACAGCTCCTCAGATGCCCGAAGACTTCGAGCCGGGCGAGTCAGACCACAAGCTGGTTCATGACCTCACAGAAATCTGGGACAAGCTGTCAAGCCGTTCGCTGCTCGAGGATTGGCATGATGCCCAAGATATCCGCGAGGAGGCGCTGGACCTCTTCCGTCACGGGATAATCGACCTGAAGACACGCGCACAGATAGAATCACTCTACTGGGCTATCAGTCACGAAGTGGCCGAACTTGCGCACCACCAGAAACATGCGCCCGACGAGCTGCGAGCTCTTGACAAGCAGATGGCAGACAAATACTTCTGCAATTTCTCGCTCTTCCAATCCATGCCCGACTCATGGGCGCTGGACCAGCTCTTCCCCATAATGCCCATCGCCCGGCTCAATGAGCAGCCGACCAGAAGCGCCACTCTGCAGGATATCACATGCGACTCCGACGGCAAAATAACTACTTATGTCAACGGGGGACATCAGACCAACTACATCCCTCTGCATCCGGTTCAGGCCAGCGAGCATTACTATATCGGAGTTTTCCTCGTGGGCGCATACCAGGAAATCCTCGGCAATATGCATAACCTCTTCGGTGACACAAATGCTGTGCACATCTCGGTAAATCGTGACAGCTACGAGATCGACCAGGTAATTGACGGAGAAACTGTTGCCGACGTCCTCGAATATGTCCAATACGACCCCAAACGGCTCGTGAGACGTCTGGAAATATGGGTTAGCAAAGCTATAAAAGACGGGAAAATCACTGAGACCGAAGGTAAGGAATTCATCAGCAATTACAGAGCTGGATTATATGGATACACTTACCTCGAATAACTCTGCTCTCCGCCCAGCATGCATCCCATTTTTATTCTCCCGCCCCTAAATAATAAACCATCGTAGCCAAGATTTCTGTCATGGAATATTCAATTATCAAAGTCGGAGGAGCTGTCGTAGAAGATTCCGGACAGCTCGCCATCCTTCTGGATGAGTTTGTAAAGGTTCAAGGCCCCAAAGTGCTTGTTCATGGAGGTGGCCGAACAGCTACACAACTGGCAGGTCAGCTGGGCATAGAGAGTCGCATGATAGGAGGCCGCCGCATCACCGACAGCAGCATGCTGCGCATAGTAACAATGGTTTATGGCGGTTTGGTAAACAAAAATATTGTCGCGCAGCTCCAGGCACGCAGGAACAACGCATTGGGACTCACTGGCGTTGACATGAATATAGTCTATGCCCACCGCAGACCCATAACCCCCGAAGGCATTGATTTCGGCTACGTAGGTGATGTTGACGGGGCCGACGGCCTGCGGCTCCAACAGCTGCTGCAGGCCGGAGTTACCCCGGTAATTGCCCCTCTCACCCACGACGGAGCCGGAAATCTGCTCAATATAAATGCTGACACCATGGCGCAGACCATTGCCGTGGCCATCGCTTCCATTCCAGACCTGAATGCCAAGGTGTCGCTGACATTCTGCTTCGAGCTGCCGGGAGTTATGCGTGACGCAGATAATCCGGACAGCGTTATCTCACAGATAAACGAGTCAGATTTCAAAAGACTGGTGGCCGAAGGTGTCATCAGCGGCGGGATGAAACCCAAACTGGAAAATGCGTTCGCTGCCCTTAGCGCCGGGGTAGCCTCTGTACGCATAACCAACATACGCAATCTGAATGGTGGAACTCTGATTATCTGATGATGGATTTCCGAAATTCCATTCTTCCACACCGCGACCGATTATATCGTCTGGCACTCAACATCACCATGAATATCGCTGAGGCAGAGGATGTTGTTCAAGACACGATGCTTCGCGCATGGGAGCGACGCGCTGAATGGGAGTCTATCGGAAATATGCAGGCGTGGCTGACTCAGATTTGCAAAAACCTCTCTCTCGACAAACGACGTCACCAGAAATATCAGCAGCCGCTCACCGACGAAAGCCACGAGGCTGAGGCTGCGCAACACGATGACAAGGAGTCTGTCGCTATTCTACACAATCTGATCAACCAACTGCCCCCACCCTTCGACGACCTGATACGCCTCCGTGACATCGAAGGGCTCAGCTATCACGACATCGCGACCCAACTCTCTCTCTCTGATGAACAGGTAAAAGTTTATCTCCACAGAGCACGTCAAAAACTGAAAGAAAAATACCTCCAGCTGCAACGATTCGGACTGTAATGCCGTCTTTGGCTGGCGGATTCGCTTAGATGAGTGATGAGAGATTAGTGATTAAATGCACTTTAGCTTAGTAGTATAATCGCTAAGTAGCAGGTGATAAACTTAGCAAATACCCTGCTTGATTTTCTTGATAAAGAAGGTTCTGAAAGGCTTCTGAAAGGCTTCTGAAAGGCTTCTGAAAATTCTGAAAATAGTTCTGAAAATAGTTCTGAAAATTCTGAAAATTCTGAAACGTTCTGAAAATTCTGAAAGGTTCTGAAAATTCTGAAACTTCTAAAAACGCTTCTTAAAGTTCTAAAAACTCCTCTGAGCTCCGACAATATTTGCCGGGGCTTTTTTTATGCTGTAAATTTGCAGCCGAGAACATCTAAGCGCTTTGTGATATTCTTTATTCATTAATTTAAAAAGAAAACATTATGCTACAAATGTATTCAGAATTATGCTATAAGGCAGCCTCTTATCCAACGATGAAGAAGTTAGAGGCATTCAGCAGCCAGTTGATCAAACCGATTTTGAAAAGAATATGTAACCTGACCACCTAAATATTCAATATGGAATCCAAATGAAACAGACATATTCAAACTTGATAAATTCTTTACAGTCATATTATCCTTGTCCTCGCAAATGATGATGTCGAAGCGTGCCTTCCGCCTCACGTTCAGTTTAGGCTCGAAGTCTAAGTCGATTGCTTTTACCCTATATTCCTTCCTTCTCGCCACCGTCGCCGACGGCGGCGGGGAGGCCGTTGATAATGGTGTGAAGCTGACGGTCACTACGCAAGGATTAGCAGTGTTTGTAGATTCAGCTACAAAACAAATCCATGAAGCTATGAAGTTGCTGGAAGAGAAAGGATTGTTACATTTCGAGAAAAAAAGAACCAAAAATTTTCGGATATTTGAAATAATAATTTTCTTCTTTGATGAGCTAAATTCTGTTAGTGCGTCAACCAAAGCACCTGCAGAACTGCCAGCAGAACTGCCAGCAGGACTGCCAGAAGGACTGCCAGAAGGACTGCCAGAAGGACTGCCAGAAGACGTGACAGGAAAAGAAAGAAAAAGAAAAGAAGAAGAGTTTCCCCCTCAGACTCCCCTTTTAGAAGAAAGAAAAGATAAAAAGAAAGAAAAGCCTGAAAAAATAGAGAGAGAAAAATATGCGCGTGCGCGAGGCTCTGAATCTGATGATCCGATAGTTGAAGGTCAGAGCGAAACCCCTGAAGAGCAGCCTTGCGCGCGCGCGAGCACTGCGAATTCAGACGGCGGTTACGCTGCCGAAGGTCTGCAAAGGCAGCAGGGCGCGCGCGCGAGCACTGCAACAGAGGGCGCTGAGCTGGAGCAGATTCTCGACCGGAAGCGCAGAGCGTTTTGGGAGCAGCTTCAGCCTTATGTCGAGCGCTATGGGGCCGAGGTGGTGCAGAGCTTCTACGCCCACTGGGTGAAATACAACAGGGAGACC
>JAILPK010000008.1 GCA_024699495.1 Bacteroidaceae bacterium
CGTCAGGCCAGTGATTTGCCGCTGACTTCCTTCAGACCCAACGTCACCGTTGGCACCTTGTCATTGGCTGTGCGCTTGCCGCTATTAGGCCGCGCTCGGGACTTGCACCCGTTAGATTATGCCCATGTCGGGCGAACAAGACAAGCCCGCAATGCCAACTTACCGGCAGTGCGGGCTATTGATTTATAGCGCTCATCTTTAGTGAACAGTAATATATTATGGCTTTTATAAACACAACTATACCAGCGTCTTATCTTAGATATGTTAAAGTATTAATTGTGCTGAATATTTATCTTCGCCTAAAATAAAATCTGGGTTTGTTGTCTGAATGAATTTAACCGAGCCTTGATATTTTCTCCAGCCGGACAGTGTCGATTAGTTTAATCTTACGTCCGTCGATTGCCACAATTTTCTCTGCAGCAAAACTGGAGAGCGTACGTATGGCATTCGCTGTGGTCATGTTAGAGAAGTTAGCCAAGTCCTCACGACTGAGATAGATGCTCAGTGTGCTTTCATCCTCCTCCAACCCGTATTTGTTTTTCAGGAAGAGCAAGGTCTCTGCCAAACGCCCCTGGAGATGTTTCTGGGTGAGGTTCACCGTCAGTTCGTCGGCCCGTCCGAGCCCCAAAGACAATTCTTGGATGAAGAACCAGCCAAGTTCTGCGTTACGCCGAACCAAATGTATCATTGTCTCCATCGGAATCTGGGCAACAACAGATGTCTCGAATGCTGAGGCTGAAGTCACATATTTCTGATTTGCAAAAGCCGCACGATAACCAAAATACTCCACCGGCTTGACGACTCTCACGATCTGAGTGCGCCCCCCTACTCCATTCTTGAACACCTTGACCTTTCCTCCTATCAGGCAGAAGAGATAAACAGGCACCTCCCCCTCCTTGAACACACATTCGTTCTTCTTCAGAATACGTATCGAGATGCTCTGAGCAAACAACTCTTTCTCCTCATCACTCAATGTGTCTGCCACAGATGCCAGTTTTGGCATGATATCCTTTATAGAAGTGCTTTTCCGTGCCATAATCCAATGTTAGAACTGTATAGTTTTTATGTTTTACGGCACAAAAATAGAGAAAATAGTTCATTCTCACGTCTTTTTTATGCAAAATATTTTTCCATAAGTGAAATTTAGCCTAATTTTGGAGAGAAAATTGGAAAAATCACTACCTAATCAATCATCTTATGAGTTATTTACAATTTGACAAAACTCTGATGACTAACCTTGAAGAGGCGCTGAAGAAGGAAGTGCTGCGCTCTAATCGAAGCGGCGCTTACTCCTGCTCCACCATCCTGGATTGCAACACCCGCAAGTATCACGGCTTGCTCGTTGTGCCTGTTCCGGAACTGGACGATGAGAACCACGTTCTGCTGTCGTCCCTCGACTGCACAGTAATCCAGCACGGAGCTGAATTCAACCTCGGATTGCACAAGTATCAGGGAGACAATTACAGCCCCCGCGGTCACAAGTATATCCGCGAGTATGACTGTCAACAAGTTCCTACAACAACCTACCGCGTAGGCGGAGTGATCCTGAAACGCGAACTGATGTTCCAGCATTTCGAAGACCGCGTATTCATACGCTACACTCTGCTCGAAGCTCACAGCAAGACCACTCTGCGGCTGCAGCCGTGGCTCGCCTTCCGCAGCGTAAGGGAGTTTACCCACGAGAACTCGAGGGCCAGCCGCGACTATCAGGAAGTGAAGAACGGCATCAAGACATGTATGTATCCGGGATATCCGGAGCTGTATATGCAGTTGTCGAAGAAAGCAGAGTGGGTATTCCGCCCAGATTGGTATCGCGGTGTAGAATATCCTAAGGAGCAGGAGCGCGGCTACTCATCCAACGAGGACCTCTACGTTCCCGGATATTTTGAATTCAACATCAAGAAAGGCGAGAGTGTCATATTCTCTGCCGGCCTCTCGGAAATAAAGACCTCCGAACTGGCCAAAATATGTGACTTCGAGGTCGGCGTACGCACACCGCGCGACAACTTCTATCATTGTCTCGTGAACTCTGCGCACCAGTTCCTGATGCGCCGCGATGGCGAGAGCTATATTCTGGCCGGCTATCCCTGGTTCAAATGCCGCGCACGCGACCTCTTCATCAGTCTGCCAGGTCTGACTCTCACCAATGGCGAACTGGACCACTTCGAAGAGGTGATGCGCACAGCAGAGAAAGGAATTCGCGAATTCATCGAAGAGAAACCACTGAGCGTGCATATTTACGAGATGGAGCATCCAGATGTGATGCTGTGGGCTATATGGTGTATCCAACAGTACGGACGTTTCGTATCCATGCCCCAATGCCTCGAGAAATACGGCAAGCTGGTATGCGACATCATCAATTACCTGCTTGAAGGCAAACACCCGAATATCTATCTGCATGAGAACGGACTGATATACAGCAACGGCCGCGAGAAAGCCATCACATGGATGAACTCCAGCGCCAACGGACGTCCCATAGTGCCGCGCTCAGGCTATATCGTGGAATTCAACGCCCTTTGGTACAACGCCATCTGTTTTGCCGCTCAGGTGTTCCGTGCCCTGAATGACGAAGCCTCGGCCGAGCCGCTCGAGAAGATGGCAGAAAAGACCAAGCAGGCATTCGTAAGCACATTCCTCAATGAATATGGTTATCTGCTGGACTATGTTGACGGGACCATGATGGACTGGAGCGTACGCCCGAATATGATTTTCGCCGTCGCCCTCGACTATTCCCCGCTGGATGCCAAACAGAAGAAAGGCATTCTCGACATGTGCACAAAGGAACTGCTCACACCCAAGGGCCTGCGCACCCTCTCACCTAAGAGCGGCGGCTACAACCCGATGTATGTAGGACCGCAGTCACAGCGCGACTACGCTTACCATCAGGGCACCGCATGGCCGTGGCTGGCCGGTTTCTATATGGAAGCCTGCCTGCGCGTCTATGGACGGTCGAAGGTGGGGTTCGTGGAGCGCCAGCTCGTAGGCTACGAGGAGGAACTCTTCTACCATTGTATAGGGACCATCCCGGAGGTGTTCGACGGCAACCCGCCGTTCCACGGTCGTGGCGCGATGAGCTTCGCGATGAATGTGGCAGAGATAATGCGTGTTGTGAAGCTGCTTGACAAATATTTAACCGATTAAGAAAGGAGGACAAACTATGAAAGTATTAATGTTTGGATGGGAGTATCCTCCTCACGTGTTCGGAGGACTGGCAACGGCTAATTTCGGAATCACCGAAGGCCTCAACGCACAAGGTGACATGGACATCACTCTCTGTCTGCCGCGCCCATTCGGAGATGAACCACGCACCAGCTGCAATATCATAGGTATGAACTGCGTGCCCATAGCCTGGCGCGACGTCAACTGGGATTATGTGAACAGCCGCATAGGCAGCATAATGAACCCAGATGAGTACTATCGTATGCGCGACCATATCTATGCCGATTTCAACTATATGCATGTCAACGACCTCGGATGCATGGAGTTCGCAGGCGGCTATCCCGGCAACTTGCAGGAGGAGATAAACAACTACTCCATCATCGCCGGCGTTGTAGCGCGGGCTGAACAGTTTGACATCATTCATGCACACGACTGGCTCACATACCCCGCAGGCATCCATGCCAAGCAAGTCAGCGGAAAACCTCTGGTAATCCATGTGCATGCCACCGATTTCGACCGCTCACGAGGCAACGTGAACCCGACAGTTTATGGCATCGAGCGCAATGGTATGGACCACGCCGACTGCATCATGTGCGTCAGCGAACTGACACGCCAGACGGTAATCAACCACTACGGACAAGACCCTGCCAAATGCTTCGCCATGCACAACGCTGTATATCCGCTGAAACCCGAACTACAGGAAATCGTGGATAAGCGAATCCCCTACAAGGACCGCAAGGAGAAGGTCGTCACCTTCCTCGGACGCATCACCATGCAGAAAGGACCGGAATACTTCATCGAAGCCGCCAAGCGCGTGCTTGATCGAACCCGTAACGTCCGCTTCTGCTTTGCCGGTTCCGGAGATATGATGAATGCCATGATAGAGATGGCCGCAGCCTATGGCATCGCCGACCGCTGCCACTTCCCCGGATTCATGAAGGGGAAACAGGTGTTCGAAATCTTCCGCGACTCCGACGTCTATGTGATGCCATCTGTATCCGAGCCGTTCGGCATTTCGCCGCTGGAAGCCATGCAGAGCGGTGTGCCCAGCATCATCTCCAAGCAGAGCGGCTGTGCTGAAATCCTCGACAAATGCATCAAGACAGACTACTGGGACATCGATGCGATGGCAGACGCCATGTATAGCCTCTGCACCAACGAGGGACTCTATGAGTATCTCCAGGTCGAGGGCAAGAAAGAGGTGGACAGCATCACTTGGGAGAAGGTGGGCCAACGTATCCGCAAGCTCTATGAGCAATGCCTGGCAAAATAAGCACCATGCGAGAATAAATATAATTACAGAATAATAACTTAAAAGAATGACCCTGATATTCCCCTAAACCAAAATAGCGACCAAACGCCCCCTCAACGACAGCGAGGGGCTTAGGGGCGGGTCTTATATTTATGAAAACAATTTGCTTATATTTCGAGATCCATCAGAACATACATCTCAAACGTTACCGCTTCTTTGAGATTGGCAAGGATCACTATTATTTCGATGACTACGAGAACGAGCGCGCCATCACTGAGACCGCCGAACGCTCGTATATTCCAGCCATCAAGACATTCATCGAGATGGCAAAAACCTACGGCAAGGAGTTCAAGGTGGCTTTCTCCATCAGCGGATGCGCCATAGAGCTGCTTGAAAACTACTCACCCGAGGTAATCGAACTGCTCCAGGAACTGAACGAGACCGGATGCGTGGAATTCCTCGCCGAACCCTATAGCCACGGACTCTCATCCCTGGCCAACGAAGATGTGTTCCGCGATGAGGTGGCACGTCAGGCCAAGAAGATGAAAGAGCTGTTCGGCAAAAAACCGACCGTTCTGCGCAACTCCAGCCTCATCTATAGCGATGATATCGGCGCTCTCGTAGCCAGCATGGGCTACAAAGGCATGATTGCAGAGGGTGCCAAGCATATCCTCGGATGGAAGAGCCCGCATTTCCTCTACCACTGTGCCTTGAACCCGAACCTGAAACTGCTACTGCGCGACTATAAGTTCTCAGATGACATATCCCTGCGCTTCAACAACAGTTCATGGAATGAATATCCACTCTTCGCAGACACTTACGTTGACTGGATTGCACAACTGCCCGAGGAGGACCAGATTGTAAATATCTTCATGGAGCTCTGCGCTCTGGGTATCTACCAGCCCCTTAGCAGCAACATCCTTGAGTTCATCAAAGCAATCCCTGCCGTGGCCAAACAGCGCGGCATAGTATTCGCCACCCCGAGCGAGATTATCGCCAAGACAAAGAGTGTGGGCGAAATCGAAGCCGCATACCCGATGTCATGGAACGACGAGGAGCGCGACACCTCATGCTGGCTCGGTAACATCATGCAGCGCGAAGCATTCCAGAAACTCTACAGCGTGGCTGACCGCGTCCTCATCTGCAAGGACCGCCGCATCACTCAGGACTGGGACCGCATCCAGGCATCCAACAACTTCCGCTTCATGACGACCAAGCCTATGGGCGTGGGCTTCTACCGTGGAATTTATGACAGTCCGTATGATGCATTCACCAACTATATGAATATTCTGGGTGATTTCATCAACCGCGTCAACGCCCTCTATCCATCAGAGATTGAAAATGACGAGCTGAATGCCCTGCTCACCACCATCCGCAACCAAGGTGAGGAAATCGAACTCAAGGACAAGGAAATCACACGTCTGCAGACTCGACTGAACAAACTGGAGCCGAAGAGCGACGAGCCCAAGAAAGCGGCCGCTCCGAAGAAGGCTGCTGCGCCCAAAAAGCCGGCTGCAAAAAAAGCCGAAAAGTAACACACTAATCTGATATTCACATGCAATAGTTGTCAACATTCTACTGGGTGTTAGCAACTATTGCTATTATTAATCCCTAATTTTACTCCTTATGAAACAGATGCTTACCCTTCTGGTTAGTTTCCTAATCGCCTTGCCTCTGTCCGCACAGGACGTCAGCGGCAAATGGACATGGAGACCGGGCACCGGCTATGATGATGATATATTGATTCATTCCATGACATTCGACTTCAAGAAAGACGGTAAAATCGAATCCCACATAATATTTACCGACGATGAACAGGACTGGGGAACAGCTACCATCTCATATTACCTGACTGGTACATACAAACAAAACGGGAAAGGACTCAACATCATCTTCAACTTTAATACTGCAAACTTTAGAGTTGAATCTTTTGATTTCAACAACGCTTTTAAACAAAAATCCAAGGACCCCCAGTTCATAAATAAAATCACAGCCGAAGTACTTGACGAATGGGCTGACGAGCTGAAAGAAGAGGGTGATGAAGACGATAGTTGGAAGTCAACTGTAATATTATCCCACTCTCCCAAAAAGATGGTTCTCGTGAACAGCGACAAGGAACAATTCGAATTTGTAAAAGACTGATTTCTACCCATATCCAGCCTACCATAAGGATTCATTCCAGAACAGAGCGCGTCAAAAGATGAATTAACGCGCTCTGTTTTCGTTATATCCACAAGAAGACAGGTTCCATGAAAAACGGCAAAACATAAAAGCATGAAGAAGTACTTGCCACACCAGGATTGGGGACCACAAAATCAAGAATTGATTCTGGCCGCGCCAGATTTAGGCGTATGGCTCAATTTGCAGGATAAATTTGAGTGGTAAGTAGTCTATAGCTCAAATTGCAGGATGACAATTCCCGATTCTTCCTTGGACATTTGCAACAGTATTTGTACCTTTGCACCGCAGTCCGAAGCATAGTGGAGCTCT